>NZ_JBTHJE010000005.1:0-646887 GCF_054353345.1 Pseudoroseicyclus sp. H15 | reverse complement strand
TAATGTCGCGCTTGCCGATGGACCGCAGTGCGGCACTGATCCGGCGCTCCGTGTTGTCGGTCGCGGTCATCGGGTCCAGACCGATCTGACCGTAGATCGAGATCTCCGCGTCATCGCCCCGGGCGGCCGCGACGACGGTCGGATCGAACGCATCCACCGTGTCCTCCGGTGCCTCGAACACCAGCGCCTCGGATTTCTGGAACGCCTTGATCTCAGGCAGCTTGCGGAGGCTCATCGTCATTTCCTTTGGGAAGGGTGGCCGCGCTCAGGCGGGGCGGCAGGTTGTCGCTGTGCGGCAGGTCCAGCCAGCCGCGGACCTCGTCGACTTCGAGGAAGGGTTGGTGCCCGCCGGCGCCGAGACCCTTGGCGAAGAAATCGGCCTGGTCCTTCATCGAGCCGCGCAGAAGCGCACCGGCGTTGAACTTGGCCTCGTAGATCTCCTGCTCGTCCTCGGTGAGCAGGTCGCGTTCGATGGCCTGCTGCCAGGCCTCGAACCAGGGCGAGAGCCCGTAGCGCACGAAGAACTGGCCGAGCACATCGATGCCCGAGCCCCAGGACGTGTCGTCGACGGCCAGCAGCGGACGCGGCACACCGAAGGGCCGGGCGATCTCCTCGATCTGCAGCTTGCGCTGCGCGGTGGCTTCACTGTCCCGGCCGGACATCCCGCCCCCATCGAGCTCCATGCCCTCCTCGAGGATCTTGGTCCGGTGGGCGTTCGACGCGCCCTCGTGCTCGGCCATGCTGTCGCGCAGGCGCTCGAAGGCCTCGGGCGAGAGCTTGCCCGGGTGCCTTAGCACCTGGCCCGCAATCACCCCCTGCCGGAAGAGCCGCGCCGAGGCGCGCTCCGCCTGAAGCGCAAGACCGATGGCTTCGGCCGCCTGGCGCACGAGCGACAGGCCGGTGATGCCGTCCTCGCTCATCCCGTAGCGCAGGTGGAAGATGTCGCGGCCCGAGTAGACCGCCTCGCCCTGCCCGTCGCGGCGCACGCGGTATTCGAGGCTCCAGTCGGGCCGCTGCTTGACCGTCACGCGGGCATTGGCGATCGGCACCAGCTGGATCACACGGGGCCCGCTCATCACCTTCAGCGCAAAAGCGTCCCCATCGATGAGGGCGCGCTGCTGCATCAGCGAGCGGAACTCGAAGGCGGTCTGCCAGGCGTTGGGGCGGCGGTGCAGGAGGCGGAAGAGCGGATGGTCCGACGCCTTCTCGGCATCCGCCTTGCGGTGCAGGTGCAGCGGCAGCATGCCGACGGCGAAGCTGATGAGCGAGACGCAGCGCAGGACCGTGGTGTTGCGCAGCGCCGTCTTCGCGTTGACCGAGGCCCCGGATTGGGTCTGGGTCCCGGCCCCGCCACGGATGAACTCCAGCAAGCGCGGATCGTCGAGGCTCATGAACTCGCCGCCCTCGCCGGCCATGGCACGCGGGCCGGCACCGGGCGCTGCGGCTGTTGGAGCGGGCGCAGACTTGAAGAGACCTAGGAAGCCCACGTCGTCAGACCACCAGGATCCCGCGGGAGTCGTAGACGGAGGGGCCCTTCCCCACCGGATTGCGGGCCATCAGCTGGAAGGCGTTGAAGCCCGCAACGAGCGGGTCGATCTTGGCCTTGCCGGCCGCTTCCTTGGTCACCACGACGGCCGACCCCCTCTGTTCGGTTTTGGCATTGCCCAGCACCCAGTCCATCATCGGCTGCCCGTAGTGCCGGACTTTTTTGGCCTTCAGGGCCCGCTCCATCCCCCAGATCGCGGGCGAGAGCCGGTAGCCCTGCCCGATCGCGACCATCTGGCCGTCGGCGATGCCCAGGGCGTCGAGCTCATCGACGATGGCCGAGACGCCCGCCGGGTCGAGCCCGATCGCCGCCTTCTCGGGCAGCAGATCCGCATCGAGCAGCCGGCCCACGATCTCGGCGATCTCCTCGATGTCGCCGGCAGGATTGTCCGGCCCGAGTATGACCAGGTCGCCGTCCTTTTCGAAATCGAGGAGGCGGGCGGAGATTTCTTTGCGCCGTTCGAACACGTCGGACTGCGCCCAGGCCCGGAACCAGGCGATCCATTCGCTGGTCTCGCGATCGCGCCCGAAGACAGAGAGGCCGAGGAGGTCATCGAGGCCGCCGCCGTCGATGCCCACGACCGCCACCTCGACGCGAGCGATGAGCGCTTCGAGGGCGGCGAGCCCCGTCGGCGCATCCTCGGCACGGCCTCGGCCTGTGCCACAGAAGCTCGCGCCGGCCCAGTACTCGGCCCCGATCCAGCTGTCGCCCTTGAGGCCGACGCCCACCTCGACATTAAAATGCTGCGAGGCGAGCAGCGCCAGGGCGGCGGGGCCGTCTTCGGTTGCGGCGCGGAGTTGATCGGCCAGGAAGGTCCCGTCGACAGAGACGCCAAGATTGGGATTCACGAGGCCCCAGGTCTCGGGGTTGCGCCAATCCTCGGCGAGGTCCGGCGGCAGCTCGTAGAGCACCGGCAGGATCGGCAGCTCGATCTTTCCGTCGCGCACCGCCCGGGCCCGCGTCAGCTCCGCCTTGAAGACCCCCGCCGGCGGCTCCTTCGACTGCGTCGTGATCTGCATCAGGAAGCCATCGGGCCGGGAGGCGAGCGCGCCGCGGATCTCGATGAAGACATCCGCCGCCTTCGACTTCTTGGCGAACTCATGCGTCTCATCGATCAGCGTGTAGGTCGCCTTGCCCCCGGTGATAGCGTCGGTGTCCGCCGCCTTGATGGCAATTTCCGCGCGGCTCACCAGGTGGGTGATCGTCCGCATGTGCTCGCGGACATGGAAGAGTTTTTCAAGCTCGGCATCGGCCCGGATGATGCCCCAGGCCTGCTTGAAGGCAATTTTGGCGATCGTCATCGTCGGCGCGATCAGCAGCAGCTCCGCCTCGGGCCGCTCGTTGAGGATGGCCGCGGTCACGATGATCGCGGCCGCCATGGCGCTCTTGGCGTTCTTCTTGGGCACGAGGAGAAAAATCTCGCGCAGCATGCGCCGCTTGGTCTCGCGGTCGTAGGAACCGAAGATGGCCCGCACCAGGTCGAAGACCCAAGGCTCGCAGGCCTCGCCATTGGTCGGCATGCCCGGCACATCGGGGATGCGCAGCCGCTTGAAGATCCGCACCGCTCGCTCGGCCTCGGCGTCGAAGAGCGGCAGCTCCGGCATCGGCGTGCGCCGGTCCCGGATCATGTCTTGCCAGGCCGGGACGGCGGTGGCCCAGGCGGCGGAGCGGACAGGCGCGCTCATCAGTGCGGCTTCGCCTGGGGCCCGAGATGCCCGAGGAGATCATCGCCCCAGGCATCGCCGCCGGCGGACTTGGCCTCCGCCAGGCGCGCCGCCTTCTTGCCCGGCGCCACCGGCGCCTCCTCTTCGCCTTCGGCCTGGCGCTCGGCGATGTTGCGATCGGCGGCGAGGCGGGCGTCGCGGTCGAGCATGTCGCGGAGCTGGCGCATATGCGAGGCGCTACCTTCCTCCAGCGCGGCCCGGGCCGTCTTCGCGAAGATCGAAAGTTCGAGCCGCTCTCGGGCTGTGTCGCGGATCTTGAGGGTGGATCTAAAATACCGCTTCAGCGACGGCACCGAGATCCCCACCGCTTTTGCGATGCGCTCGTTCGCCCAGCCCCGCACCAGGGCTGCTTCCACCATGTCCCGGTCTTCCGGGGTGATCTCCAGAGCCGGCCGCCCACGCTTGCCGTGGCGGTCCCTGACGGGATTGCCGAAGAGGTCGGTCTCTCGATCGTCCGAAAACTTCGTCATGGCTCGAAAAAATTCTCCGCGTGGGGGAATGGTGCCGGTCTAGGCCGGAAGGCCCTCCGGACTTTTGCCCCCCCTCCCCCTCAGCGGCGGCGGCGGGAGGCGGCCTCTTCCCTCTGCTTTGCCCCGTCGTGGCAGGTCGTGCAGAGGCATTGCAGGTTGCCTTCATCCCAGAACAGCGCCTCGTCACCCCGATGCGGGATGACGTGGTCGGCGACGAGGAGCGAGGTGTCCGCCTCCAGTCTGTGGCACCGGCGGCAGGTGAAGAGATCGCGGGTCAGCACCTTCCAGCGAAGACGCTGCCAGCGGGCCGTCTTGTAGAGATGGCGCAGCGGGTTGGTCCGCCGCTCTTCCACATCTCTCGGCAGAAAGCCCAGGCGCGCCGGCGCGCGGCGCAGCTCGGGCTTGAGCGTCTTGAGCCGACCCATCAGGTCAGATCGCGATTCGGAATGTCAGGACATAGCTTACGCACTGGCGCTGCCGGGACCCTATCGGGGGAAGGCAGGCTGCGGGCACGACCGGCATCTAGGCCTGGTGCGACCACTACGTCGGACGTTTCCATCGCCGTAGCCCTCATGTCAAGCCCGGGCGGCACGGGCATGCAGAGGATCAAGGCGGACAGGAACCGAGCGCCCGAGCATTTTGACCTCGGCGACAAGGCGCATGTCCCGATCCTCTCCAGCATCGATGAGGCAACGGAAGGTGGCAAGGGAACCGGCGAAGCTGCCTCCCACGATGTCGAGCAGGTCACCCGGCTGGTACTCATCCACCCGCTCACCCGCACGGATCGCATTCATGCGCTCCGTGAAGTCGCGCTCGATCTGCGCCAGCTTCGGTCCGACCCGCGGGACATCCCGCCGAGGGATCGCCAGCATCGTGGATGCCATCAGAGGGTGGTCGACCACAGTGCGCCAGGTCTCTGTGGGCAGCTCCGGCAGGAACACATAGTTCGGCCAGACCGGGCGGCTGACCGGCTGAGGCCTGCGCCGCTTGCCGATCCGCCGTGCCTGGACCTCGCACGGCACCCGCGCATCGATGCCCGCCGCCCGCAGATCAGCCGCCACATCCAGCTCGCGGCCGGTCCGCGCATATCCGATCCACCACGTCACGCCGCAGTCCCCTTCTGTTTCGCCAGCTCGTCGATCAGGGCCTCCGCCCAGGCGCGCTGCGCCTTGTAGGCGCGGGCCCATGCCACGTCGTCATCTGTCAGCGACCAGCCGCCCGCCTCGCGCTCTTCGATCAGGGCAAGGCGCCGGCCATTCTCCTGCGCCCGCTCCAGGATCAGCTGCCGGTCGCCCGGCTTGTAGGGCGGCACGCGCTTGCGCTCGAAGAACTGCGCCGTCTCCACGAGCGTGCCCGCCGCCCGGGCGCGCGGCCCCTCAACCGAGGCGAACCAGCTGCGCAGGGCCGGCAGCTCGGCCAGCGGGCGGGGGCGGACGATCTGTGCCAGGCCCCGGAAGGTGGCCATCGAGGGCCAGATGTCGCGCTTGGCCCCATCGCCATGCACCTCGACCATCCGGCGCAGCGTCTTCAGATCGTCGTCGCTCAGATAGGCCAGGTCGTCGGCCAGACCGTCGAGAAGGCGGCCATGCGCCTCGGCATCTTCGCCGCGCTTCGTCCGGAAGCCGAGCGGCGCGTAAAGCAGGCGCCGCACCCGGTCGCGGTTGGATTCTGTCTCAGCCATGTCTTGCCCCTTTCTCAGCCGTCCCACCTCACCGCTCTCGCTCCCCGCAGTGTCCGGAGCGGAACGTCTTATTCTCATTTCTGATTCTGACTCTAGGAGCGGACTGTCCGGGAGTGTCCGGCGGAACGTCCTGGACAGTCCCGGACTGTCCAGCGGACACTAATTCACGAGCAATCTCAGCGCCTTGTCATCAGACCATCCGTCCAGCCTTCCCGTTGGGCCTTGTCGAAAGCGGCATCGAAGTGCTGCGCCATGCGCCGCCCCTTCACGTTGCCGATGAGCCAGGCATCGATCCGCTCGACGAGCGTGTCCGAGACGATCTCGGCTTCGGCGAAGCGCCGGGACTCGCGCATGCGGAAGCGAACGCGGTCGAGCCGCTTGCGCACCGCATCGTTGCCCTTGGCGACCTCCGCCGCCTCTCGCTTCGTGATCTGATCGAGCAGCACATCGAGCACCTTGTCGTGCATCAGCCGCCGGTCACCGCGGTCGCTCATGCAGGGCTCCCATCGCCAGAGCGGCGAGGGATCGCGCGCGCAGAGCGCCTGCCATTCGTCGAGACCGATGCGCAGAAGCCGGGCCTGCTGCAGCGGATCGACGGGCAGCGTGCCGAGCGGCGACTGGTGCTGCGCATGGAAGATCAGCTCCAGGTAGCAGGCCCGGACCTCGCGCTCCGCCCGCAGGTAGAACTCGCTGTTGAAATAGGTCTGTGTCTCGAAGCGCAGGAAGTACTGCCCTGGCAGCCGCTGCCCGGTGGGGATCGGGTAGGTCGGCAGATCGGTGGCAGAGGTGATGAGCGTGGGCCGGGCCGGAGTGCCGGTCATGCGGTCCTCCGATCCTGCGGTTCCTGCAGCACATCGAGGAGGGCCGCCGCTGCGCCGGGACAGCCAAGTTGCGCCTTGAGCCGCCCCGCCAGCGCTTTGCCGTCGAGACCGGCCAGCGACGCAACCAAATGGAAGTCGCCGCTCCCGATCCAGGACGGGCTGACCCCGTCAATTCCGAGCGCATGAGCCCGGGTGGTCATCGTCCGCCCGGCGGCGCGGTAGGCCACCGCAGTGATGCAGGCGCGTAGGACAGCGATCCAAAGACGGCGGCAGGCCTCAGGGTCCAGATCCGCCGCCGGAATGACGGGGCGCCCACTCTCGGGGTCCGCGAGGTGAGGCAGAGAGGCCGTCATCAATGATACCTCGCACCCCGAGGAACAAGCTCGGCCAGCGCCGCCCGCACCTGCTCCGGCGAGGCGAGCAGCTTACGCAGGCGCGCCATCAGCGCCGGGCCATCCAGCCCCGCCAGAGACGCAACCATGTGGAAGTCGCGCGAGCCGAGCCATCCCGAAGCCCCCACATGGCCGTCACCCAGCTCACAGCGAAACGCGTCGGCGATGCCCGCGCGCAGCACCTCCAGCCAGAGCGCGCGAAGAGGATCGCGGCGTTCCGGTGCCGCGCTGGCCACCTGGAGCGCCGTCTCGCGCAGGACCACGTTGCGCCCATGGATCATTCGCCCGCCTCCACCATCGCAACCGCGCGGCTGGCGCAGTCGATAAGGGTCCGCAGGCGGGCCGCGGTGGCGGCGCGCTCGGCTGGCGTCAGCGTCGCCCCGCCCGGGCCCCTGGGATTGATGGCGTCGATCAGCGCCGCCGTGGCGCCTCCGCCCTGCACGGCGAGGTCGCCGATCAGCTGAGGCAGCGAGACGTCGCGCCGGTGCTT
Organism: Pseudoroseicyclus sp. H15; assembly: GCF_054353345.1. Lineage (NCBI taxonomy): Bacteria > Pseudomonadati > Pseudomonadota > Alphaproteobacteria > Rhodobacterales > Paracoccaceae > Pseudoroseicyclus > Pseudoroseicyclus sp. H15. Next base: position 639,763 of record NZ_JBTHJE010000005.1, on the reverse strand, counting down.
GAACGGCGGCGGGTCGTCCAGTCGGCCAGCCGCCAGACGCGTGAACGGGAACTCCCCGAGCGCGTCCTCAACGACGATTAGTGCATCGACTGACACCGCGATCTGGCCGGAGGCCATGCGGCTAATGGTGGAAGTGGTCGTGGTGTGACCGCTGGCCTGGCAGACAGCCGCGGCAGCTTCCGCGCCGCCAAGCCTGCCAACCAGTTCGCGAAAGATGGCGGCATGGGCCAGAGGGACCGAGACCATGGCTAATCCCTTGATTGACAGTGATTTAGGTTGAGCGATGGCCGGCAGAGGCGGCGCCCGAGCTCTCCGGCCCGGTGCTCCGCCCCCTGCCCGCGCGCCCGCCCGTCGGCCAGGGCCGGCGCGATCTCATGCGAAAGCGGATTTCCTTCGCGGAGACTCGAAGGGGTGATGTGATGGGCACATGCTGTTGCGCACGAACTTACGCCCTCACCTGCGCCGAACAGCGAGCCGACCATCATGCGGCCCTCTCGCCTCGGAAGTCGGTGAGGGTGGGCGCATCCGGCTGGCGAGCGTGTGCGTTGGCAAGATCATCAGCCGTGACGTCCAGACCTCGCCTTCCGCTACCCGCAATCAGGACAGACCAGTACGCGGAAGGCACGCTGCGCCGCTGAAACCAGCGATGGATCGCAACCAATCCGAGCGAGGGATTGGCCGCGCGAGCGTCAGCCAGAATGGCTTGGCGATCAGGCCACATTTCGAGAAGTGCTATCACGTCGCGGTCACTCATAGCGCCCAGCTTTATGACCAATTAGGTCATTTTACAAGGGGCCAAATCGGTGATTGATGCCATTCCGGTCACAGAGGAGGTTCCGCTCATGACGGGCCTCCCCACTCAACGGCTCCCCCAAGAGCTACAGACAGCGATGCGGCCCGATCAGATCGGGAGGCGCCTCAAGCTGCTTCGAGAGGCCCACGGACTGCGCCCGTCAGAAATGTCCGACATGCTCGGGATCGAACGCACCTACTGGTCTCGCTTCGAAAACGGCAAGAGAGCGATAACCGACGCGGTTGCCGCCCTGCTTGTCGCGAGGTTTGGGGTCACGCTCGACTTTTTGATTCTGGGCCGCTGGGAAGGCTTGCCGCTTGGGCTAGCCCAGAAGATGCGCGCGCTGGACGAGAAGAACAGCTCATCTAGCGACTCACCGGTCTGAGACGCCCGCAGCGCCAAGTTGTACAGCCTTAGGTTCCCCCTCCAGTAACTCAACGGCACGACTCCCCTTCGAGAACAAAATAGAAACAAAACCGAATGGGGTTCGTCCAGTGCTAGAATTGACGCCCCTCAAATGACCATTTGGGTCACTTTTTAGATTGACTATGACCGATATGGTCACTAGCTAGCAGCTTCATCGGCCACCCGATGGAGCCTCACATGCCTTGCCTCGCCGCCCGCCCTCGCATCCGCCACCACTGGAGCCGCGCGCTGTTCTGCCGGCACCAGATGGTCTGGCGCCGCGACACCCTCGCAAAGATCGCTGACTGCCCGCGCTGCGGCGCGTCCTACTACCCGGAGGGCGGTTGGTTTCATCCGCAGATGCCGAGCTGGGTCTCCATGTCTCTCGCGATTGTTCCCGCGGCTGCCGTCCTGCTCTGCACGATCCTACTAGCGGTGCTGGCATGACCCGCGCCGACCCGCCCCGCGCCGTCATCGATGCGCGCGCCGTTCTGGCGGCGCCCGATCAGTACCACCCATCCCTTGTCGCCCTGGCGCGGCTGGTCACGGCCACCTGGTACGGCACCCGCCGCCGCCAGCTGCGCCCGAAGCTGCGGGTTATCGAAGGGGGGCGGGCATGACCGGCGCCCAGCCCTACGACCCCAACGAGGGGTTCACCCCCTCCGAGCGCGTCCAGCTCCGCGAAATGCGCCTCACTGCCGCGCAAGCCCTGCAAGATGGCATCGGCACGGCCGAGCGGGTCCTGCTCTCAGAGATGAGCCTGCTGCGCGACCTTGCCGCCGCGCGCGGGCTCCACCTCGCGCCGCCCATGCTCGCGCCGGTTCAGGGCGGCTGGCAGATCATCGACCTTCTCGCGATCGGCGCGCAGGGTGACAGCATCTCGGGCGCCATCGACGATTGGTGCGCGCGGGTGGATCGCCTCTACTGCGCGTCCCATGCAGGCGCGGCATGACCCAGCCTCGCACCATCATCCTGGCCGAGGCCAACCGCGCGGTGACCGTGGATCGCGCCGCCACGCACGGCTCGGCCGAGCAGAGCTTCGGCCAGCTCGCCGCGCTCTGGTCTGCCCTCACCGGCGCCGCGATCACCCCGGCCCAGGTGGCGCTCATGCTCGCGCAGCTCAAGATCGTGCGCGCCTGGAATAACCCAGGCCATGGCGACAACTGGGTCGACCTAGCCGGCTATGCCGGCCTCGGCGGTGAAGTCGCCGGCGCGCCGGTCCAGCGGGCACCCCGGCAGCAAGGCGGGCCGCCCGAGGGCCTCTTCATGCCCAGCGATGAATGAGCCCCGCCCCCCCTTCTCTCACCCCTCCCGAGGAGCCTCCCATGCCTGACGGCCAGATGAAATCCGACCCCGACTTCGACGCGGCTCAGAAGCCCGTCATCAGCGCCACCGGCGCCGAGCTGCGCGCCTTCATCGAGCGGTATGAGCGGCTCGACGCGGAGAAGAAGGACATCGCGGATGCGCAGAAGGAGGTGATGGCCGAAGCCAAGGGCCGCGGTTTCAACACCAAGGTCATCCGCAAGATCATCGCCCGCCGCAAGCGCGACGCCGATGACATCGCCGAAGAGGAATCCGTCATGGAGCTCTACCTCTCCTCGCTCGGCATGTGACCTCTTCCGAGTTGCGGCGATGCCCGGGTCTCCTCCACCCCGCCGCCCACCACTCACGCGTCCGGCGCGGGCATCCGCCGGCAGAGGAGTTCTCCCTATGGCAGACCTGCCCGCCTTCGCCCGCTTCTGGATGATCGCCCGCCAGCCCCGCCGGCAGGGCGACAAGACCGAACCCCGGCAGCGCTACAGCTCGCGCGCCGATGCGTTCGCCGCCGCCACGCGCCTGGCCGAGCAGAATGACGCGCCCTTCGTCCTCCTCGAGGCGGTCGAGGTCATCCGGCCCGGTGCGGCCCCCACAACGGGAGAGCTCTTCTGATGCACAAGATCTTCGACACGCTGACCCGCCTCTGCGACGAACTCGATCAGATGCCGGTGAAGGACATGCCCGAGCGGCTGGTCACCGAGATCCTTGAACAGGGCGGCCACTTTCCCCGTGCCGACTTCAAGGCGCTGGAGACAGGAGAGGTGCGGGCAATGGCGCAGTTCCACCTTCATGCGCTCACCGCAACCGCGCCCACCCCCATGCAGGCTGCCGATCTATGGCGTTGCGTCGCCCGCACCGCGATCGGCGGCTACGAGGCGCCGGCGAGCAACCTCACCGTTCGCCAGGCGCAGCTAAGATGGCTGGCAAGTACGCCACTGGCCCAGCTCGACCCCGACATGCGGCGTCGCTGGGCGACGCTCGCCCTCTCAATCAGCGAAGACTGGGTCACCCGGCGGCGCGCCGCCCAATTCATGAAAAAGGGAGCCGCAGCATGAAGCTCATCGATCGGAACATCGTCACCTTCGAAGGAAGCGTCGGCGACCACGCCATCCAAGCGAGGCTGACCGGTGAGAGCGTCCGGGCAGGCCTTGAATGCGCCCGGTCGCAGAGCGAACTGCGCGCCAGAGCTCTAGCTTGCTCGTGTCCCCTCGCCGGACCCTGCCATGCCTACGTACTGCGTCGCGTCGGAAACGAAGAGTAGAGCTTATGCCGTCGGCTACTCCGTCCAGAGCTCGCCTCACCAATGCCCTCGCAGCGTGGGCAGAGGCTGGCCTGCAGGTCGGGACGCTGCGTGTCAATGCGGACGGCTCCTTTCAGATCGAGACGCCCGCGCAAGAGCAGCCGGAGACGAAACTTGTTTCCGAATCGGACAACGTCGCGCACCCTCGCCCGAAGCAGTGGAAAATCAGGTGAGCGAGATGCGCGTCGACTTCCCGGGCCTGCTCATCGAGCGGCACCGAAACGGCAGCCTCCGATACCGCGTGCGGGTGGAGGGTCGGAAGAACGAACGCATCCATATCCCGGTGCCACCCGATCACCCCGACTTCGCGAACTACTACTACGCTGGCCGCGCGGGCGAGGTTTGGACACCGCCCCGCCCCAGAGCCGTCGAGAGATCACTCGACTGGCTCTGCGAGCAGTACCTGGCGTACCTAGAAGCGATGGTCGACGCCGGCCAGATGTCGGGCGCCACGTTGCGCCAGCGCAGGAGCGTGCTGACGCGCCTCTGCGACCACCAGGATGAAGATGGCGATCGCTATGGCGACTTCGATATGGATGCTCCCGCTGGCGCCTTCGTGCGCGTCCGCGATGCCTGGGCGCGTCGGCCCGGCGCCGCGGACAATCTGATCAAGTCGGTGCGGGCGGTCTACAAGTGGGCGATGGAGCGCGACGAAATAGGCCACAACCCGGCTGCCGGTATCGGCGTGATCAACACCAGCCCGAAGGGCGGCGCCAAGCCGTGGACACCTGCGGATCTCCGGAAGTTCAAGGAACACCACCCTCCAGGCACGACGGCGCACCTTTGGCTCACTCTTCAGGCTTTCACAGCCTGCAGGATCGGTGATGCCATCTGGCTTGGCCGGGAGCAGGAGGTGACACGGAACGGCCAGGTCTGGCTAGAATGGCAGCCGCGAAAGAAAGGCAGCGCGTTCGTCGCGATCCCAATGCTGCCGCCGCTCTTGGCGGCGACGCGGGCGGCGAAGGTCGTGGGGCCAACCTACCTCCTCCGGAGCACAGGCGCGCCTTTCACGTCGAGCGAAGCGTTGAGGGTGCAGGTACAGCGGTGGTGCGCCGCCGCAGGGATTCCGGCGCGATCATCGCACGGGGTGCGGAAGGCTGTCGCGGAGATGATGGCCGAGGCTGGATGTTCCCAGCATCAGATCATGGCTGTAATGGCGCATACGCAGGCGAAGACGAGCGAGGTATATACGAGAGGAGTAGCCAGACGCAGGCTCGCGGAAGACGGGTTGAGAACTTTGGTGGGGCTGGAATGGTAAGTACCCTCAAGCCAAACTCCCGATAACCAAATAGCTCACGGCTGGCAGACTCCTGACGTCTAAGAAGGAATCGTTTGGCAACTTCCCAAGGCAATATCCAAGTTCTTGATGCCTGAAAGTATTCAGAATTTTGCTCCGTGGAGGTTAAACGAAATATGTTCAAAATGGTAGAGTACTTCCAATTGAAAGGCGCAGACATGGCGAACCAAGTCACGTTAGAAATCCCAAGAGAAGATGTGGATGAGCTCAATGCTCTCAATCCAAGTTTGATCTCGACGCACAACATACAGGGACCGATGGAGGTCGTTGACCTTGTGGTCACACTTTCGGCTGCCGCCACACCGATCATCGCCGTCTTTTTGACAGGAAGATCCAAGTCGCCGACAGGGAAGAGACGCGTCGTTCTCGATGGCCAGCGTCGTGTTTTCGAGAACTACGAAGCTGAGGAAGTCGCTCGGATTTTAGAGAGCGCACGTGACGAACATTGACGATCTAGCGACGGCGTTTCTCGCGAAGCGCCCAGCCACTCGTCTAACCGGCTCCACTCGACGCATTGTCGAGCTGGGTATTGTTGAGCCGACAAGCGACAATGTCTCCCCGACGATCTTCGTATATGAGGTAAGGAGCGTTGAGGGTCGGACATTCACGACTCGGCTCTCCGGGCATCCGGTCATCTTTCTTGACAACACTGCTCTTGAAGATGCCCTGCACCTCTTTGACGCGGTTCACGCATCAGAACTGGAGAATGATAACACCAGTGATATTCTCCGAGAAGTTGCCCTGAAGCGCCTGTCCAGATCCCTTTTCGTGACAGGACATACCTACGAAGCGTTTGCGGCCGCGAGCATGGTCGAAAGCGGAGGAGAGGTATCGCTTTCGAGCTCAAAGAGCCCTCTCACCGCGTTCGTTGAACCACGCCGCAGGCAGCGGTTCGAGCAGAGGTTGCGGTCCTTTGTGATCAGCCATGAAGCCGCTCACACGCTACTAGAGACTGATCATCATACATCCGCGCGCCTAGATGAGCGCATACGAAAGCTGTCTCAGAAGCCTGGCGTTTTCTTCGACTCCGCATCTGTAGACACCAATCTGGCACATATGGTTTCGGAGCTGCCGATAGAGCCGCATCTAGCTCAAGAACTTGCTCTCTACCTTAAGTCCTCAGAGTTTGAGCGGTTCTACGGCGTCGGCCGCCGTGAGCTCTTGGCGGACCCGCAATTCATCGAAGAGGCACGATGCGATCTTTTCGCCTTTGAGGCGTCGAGGGACGGCAGCCAATCCCCCGAAGCTTCGGGCGACATCATTCTGGGTTCTGTAGCGAATTTTATGTCGCGGCATGCGCGCTTCGAAATGGACCTCCTCGACTTCCACGCAATCGATGCCGCGCCGCGGATCAGTAGGACAGACGTCGAGACGCACCTCGCCGCAAGTGGATCGCGCTTCTCCGACCTAGACAAGGGGCGTCATTCTACTGTCCAGGGGTTTCACGTCCGAACGATGCTGCTTAGCGAGGCCGTCCACGAGGCGGCAACCTACACTGGCTCCGCAGGCGAAATTACTGAAGGTCCACAGCTAGAAACTATGATCCCAAGGATTGTGCAGAGGATGATTGATATGACAGGCGGGCTATTTAGCTCGCCCGATCTACTACCAGTTGTTCTTGACGCTGCAGACAGGCTGCGAGACGGACTGCGAGCCCGCAACCATAGTGACACCGAAGTTGTGCGCGAGTTGCGCGAGCAGTATTTACAAATGGTCGGCTTGGACCGAACTAATTATTCTTAAATAGCAATAAGTACGAACTTCTCCTGGCTTTACGCTTAGAGCCATCTACAATCCAAGGACGCCACTCGGCTCGACCGATGCTAGCAGGCCACACGGATCGGCTATGCCTGGAGTGGATGGCAGTTCCGACACGAGGGAGCGAATTCGTCGCGGTCCCGATGCTCCCGCCGCACTTCGCGCAATGCTCGCGGCGAAGGTGCTCGCGTCAGCTGAATCCCTACTGTGTACGGCGAGCCGCTCACATACAGCGAGGCGCTCCGAGCTCAGGTTCAACTGTGATGCTACGAAGCTGGAAACCCTAGGCGATCTTTGTCCGGTGTGCGGAAGACCGTGACAGACCTGATGGCCGAGATCGGATGTTCGCAGCACCAGATCAAGGTGGTGTTGGCGCCCACACGGCAAAAACCAGCCAAGAATATACAGACTGCGCCGGCCTTAGGCTACTTGCGACCGACGGCACTAAGACACGCTCGCATCTCAAATGGCACAAATAGCGCATTCTCTTCTAAAAAGCTAGCTCCGCAAACCTTGGGACAAAACGAGAAATCCTTTCGAAATTCTCGAGCTCCTGCTCAGAAATACCAATCGACTTAAGCTTGCGAACATAACCTTCTCCAGTCTTCGTATCAGACTTCTCCATCAGCATCCTCTCCAATTGAGTGAAATTGAAATTTGGAATGCGGTAGAAGGAATCCCTGCCAGCAGGGCACATAGAACTCAATTGCGCATCTAACAACCGATCGAACCTTGGCCCGATCCGGGACCCTCTCTGCAGAAAACTGCCACCCACCGTAACCATCCAAGTGGAGTCTCGATAGATCACGCGAAACCTTGGTCGAAATTTTCCATCAGGCGCTCTAACCGCGAAAGCCGTCGAAAGCATGCCTGACAAGAGCTTTCCTACAGTCTCGGGGTAACGCTTCCCAGAAAAGTCAATCGGACGAAGCCGATTTATTAGCGACGACAAGGCGGGCAGACGACTGCGCAGCACCGACTTCTTATCACTTGAATTCTCAATCTTCCGCGGCATTTCACCGGAAAGAGAAACTACAAGTATATCGCCGCATTTAGACCTGTTGGCCACTGTGACTAGGTCCTCGTATACCTCAGAGTTCGGACCAGCCTCATAGTCTAGCCAAGATACGCTATTGCCCTCAAACTCGTCAACGGCAAGAAATTCCGAAAGGGGGCCGCGGTACAACGAAATCTCAGGAAATGGGCGATTGAAATAGCACCTCCTAAAGAGTGCCTCGTCACTCTCAATACTCTGGTAACTCTCAAAATCGAGATGATACTTCATCAATTGGAAGTCAACGAACTTTGTGCCGCCGAAGCCAAGATAGCGATAGTTCTGCAAATCAAGACCGGCCGCTCGGGCGGCCGTCAAATACTCAACTAGCCCACGTCGCTCCGTCTGCTTTGCCGGGCGCATATCATAAGCGATAAACCTTGCCGTCGAACCCGTCATTGATCGATCTCACTCTCGACAAAATAGTCCAGCAAATACTGACCAACTTCGGCATTCGACATGCTCCTTCTCCCAATAGCAGACTTCACCTTGGCGAGCAGTTTCTTATCCACCTTGAATTGAATTGAAGTTAAGGAGCTAGACTTGCTCCTTACAGGAGCAGCGAATGTCCGCGCCTCAAGAACAATGGACGGCCTCAGAAGAGTACTCTCCCCAATAGCATCCGAGAGCTCATCTTTCGTTATCACCGTTCCTTCTTCCTGATAGCGAGAGTCTAAGAACCGAGTTATTTGCCTTCCAATATCAGCCATCCTTCGAACACTGCGCTGCCACACAAGATTGTCCGGATTCACACCAAGCTTGGTAGTCGTCCAAGGAAGAAGCTCAGGATTCGCAGACGTGAAGAACACATTTCCAACGAAGGGTCTGTGCTTAGGCTGGAAGGATGGTAGCAACCCCTCCACCCCCCAACCTGTTAGAACGGACTTATCGGCAACTATGACGGCCCTCCCGTTGCAGAAGACGTTCCAACCTGCGGTTTCCGACGAGTATCGCTTCGAGCCGCCGGGCTCACCGAGACCAGCCGATATAGCCACCGAGACACCATACTCACTGAAAGACTCTGCAGCTGTGTTCGATCCGATCGAAGGGAGGCCACCTTCTAGCTCCTGATCGTTCAGAAAGACTCGAACGACCCGCCCCAAGAAGAAAGAATAGGCGTGCGATATGCGATTCGCGAGTTCAGTTTCGAAGGCTGCGCTCTGGAGGCGTGACTTGACGCTATCATACAGTTCTCCGATTTGAAGCTTAGTCTTGCCTGCCTTTGCCGGAGGTCGAGTCTCGATTTCAAACGTCCAACTATCTTCTGACCTAGCCTCCCACTCAGCGACGTCCAAATCTAGATCGAATCCCCCCGATGCGTGATCGGATATCATTCTGACTTTGTTGCCTAACTTGAACATCGCGCGCTTAAGCCCGATACCGTAAACGCTCAGCTTGTCCTCGAGATGAGAAGCGTCAGAGGCGCCGAATATGAAAACTTTCTCGGCTGCATCTGTGGCACTGATCCCTCCGCAATCGTCGGATACCGTGACAGAACTACTGCCAAAATTTATCGATATTGAGTGCTTTGGGACGCGGTCCTCATTGAGCATCTTCAAGTAGTCTTCGGAGGAATCGTCGGCCAGGCCCAATTGACGCAACGCCGCATTAATAGAATTATCGATTATGTCGAGAAACGCGTCAGCCAATCCAATGTCACGGGTGAGGAGAGAAATAAACAAGCGTTTCTGAGGATGCGCCGCCGCGATAACAGTCATGCAGTCTTCTCTCGTCTGTCAAAAGGATCCCGAGCCACAGCGCTTTTTTTGTCGGGCTGAGCCACTGGCCTCTCCAAAGGCCTAATTGCCAGCTCATTCGCCTGCGCTGATCGCCATCTAGATTCCGCGATGTTGCAATAGCTTGGATCAAGCTCCGCACCAATGAACCGTCTATTTGATATAGCTGCACCCACACCAGAGCTTGCAACGCCGCAGAATGGATCAAATACGAGTTGATTGTTTTGAGTTAGAGCCCGAATGAGGCGCTCGGCCAGCGCCACAGGGAATTGGCATGGGTGCGCAGTCTTTTCAACGTGGTTTGCCTTGACATTCGGAATGTCCCAGACGTCCCCAGGGTTCTTACCTAAAGGATTTCCGCTCCACTGCCCTTTTTTAGGTCCTTTATAGTGCCGTTTCCCCGGATATTTTTGCGGCACTCGCACTTCGTCGAGGTTGAAGGTAATTTCGTTCCCCTTGCTGTACCAGAGTACCGTCTCGTGTCGGCCACTGAATCTCTTCTGGGCGTGGGCTCCGTGTCCGAATGTCCAAACAATCCGATTCCTGAGTTTCAGATCGGCTTGATTAGAGAACACCCCGTGCGCGACAAAATCCAGCGGAGTCAGCTCACCGTTGAAAACGTAATTTCCTACTTGCCAAGCAAGATTGCCGCTCAGTTTCAGGATTCGAACCAGTTCAGGAGCGAGCGATTGGTGATCTGATATGAAGTCTTCGAGGCGAACTGATCGGTCATATGATTTCCCCATAAAGTACGGCGGAGAGGACAGAATAAGATCGACACTCTCCGGCCGCATTGCGCTGATGAGGTTTCGGCAGTCGCCGTTATAGATGACGAAAGGCTCTCCGGACGCAGCGGCGTCTCGTGCAAATACAGGATCTTTGGTTATCATGGTCTCGCGCCTACAGGTATAGACGAGAGTATAGCGCTTGTCGTCGCTGAGATCCATCGGAACCTGCTAAAGTTTACCGGCCAGCGCGTGTGCAGGCAATGGTGTCTAGGCTCCAAATCTGACTCCTTCTTGCTGGGAAGGAACAATGACGGCAGGTTTCGAATGAGTCACGCGTTATGTCGGGCGCGCACTAATTTTTCGCCGTCGTCAGTGACTGACGCTGAACTTCAAACATGTCGATGGCTAGCACGACGTCAAGTGGTACCGACGTGTCCCGCAGGTTTGCATCGCGGGACACATTCGTGAGCTTTTGTTTTCCCGATTCTTCTTGTCCCATCCCAGGGTCGCCCACCACTCCCCCATCTTTTCCGCTGCCAGGCAGGCCGTGATCCGACGCGCGGCGCTACGGCCCCGCCGCTCACCCCGCCTTCTGCGCGCGATCCAGCAGCATGGCCGTCATCGCATCGCGGTCGACGGCGCGGGAGAAGAGGTAGCCCTGGCCGAGCACGCCACCGATGGCCAGCAGGCGGCGGGCCTGCTCTTCGGTCTCGATCCCTTCGGCGACGACGCGCATACCCAGCTTGGCCGCGATGCTGAGAAGCCCCTCGATGATGGCCGCTCCGGAATCGGCGGGGACGAGGTGGTCAACGAAGCTCTTGTCGATCTTGATGATATCCACCGGCACCGTGAGAAGATGGGTCAGCGAGGCGAAACCGGTGCCGAAATCGTCGAGCGCGACGCGCAGGCCCTTGGCGCGCAGGTTGCGGATGGCCGATTGAACGCCGCGGTCGCCATGCCCGATGTAGACGGATTCCGTCACCTCGAGGATCACGTGCTGCAGCGGCACGTTCTCGGCCGAGAAGGCCGCCTCTAGCACCTTGTCGACATGGCCCTGCATATCGGCGGACGAGACGTTGATGCCGACATGCTGAAAGGCGATGCCCATATCGAGCCAGTGGCGCACATCGGCGGCCACGAGCGACATCATCCGTTCGGTCAGCGCGGTGGCCACGTGCACATCCGTCGTCGCCTCATGGAAGGCGGCGGCGGAGACGATTTCGTCGCCCACACGCATGCGGCAGAGCGCCTCCAGCCCGACGATCTCGCGGGAATCGAGCCGCACGATGGGCTGGTAATGGGCTTCTATGCGCCCCTCGCTCAGGGCAGCATCCACATCCTGGATGACCTTGAGCCGGCGCGTGATGTTGGTGCCGATGCCGGGCCAGTACAGCACGAAGCCGCCGCGGTGCGTGTCCTTGGCATGGTAGAGGGCCAGATCGGCGTTCTGGCGCACCCGGCTGGGGGAATTGTCGTCCTCCGACAGGATCGCGGCGCCGATCGTGGCGTTGGGTGACAGAACATGGCTGCCGCAATTGGCAGGCGCCGAAAGCACAGTGACCAGACGCTCCGCCAGCCCGTCGAGATCGTCGAGCGCGTCCTGCGATTTCAGCAGAACGGCGAACTCGTCGCCGCCGATGCGGTAGGTCTGGTCGGCGCCGGTGTGCTCGGCAATCAGCTGGCCCACCTTCACCAGCATGCAATCGCCGATGTGATGGCCGAAGGTGTCGTTCACCACCTTGAGGTTGTCGACGTCGATGGCCAGCAGCCCCCAGGCGCCCGGCGTGTCGCAATCGAGATCGGCCAGCGCCGCGTCGAAGGCGGCGCGGTTCGGCAGACCGGTGAGCGCATCGACAAAGGCGCGGCGGGAGGCCTCGATGTCGCGCATCTCGCGCTCGAGCGCGATGACGCAGAGATGCACGCTTTGCCTGACGATCTCGCGCTCCAGCTCGGTGGGGCCGCGCGGCTCGCCGTAATAGAAGGCAAAGGTCGCGATGGCATTGCCGCTGGCATCCAGGATCGGACTCGACCAGCAGGCCCGAAGGCCGAGCGGCAGGGCCAGATGCTTGTAATCCTTCCAGCGGTAATCCGTCTCGATATCCGTCACCGCGACTTCCTGGCGCGTGTAGGCCGCCGTGCCGCACGAGCCCACTTCGGGCCCGATCTGCAGCCCTTCGAACATCACCGCATAGTCGGGATCGAGGCTGGGCCCCGCCAGCGGATGCAACCGACCCTCGGGATCGACGGAGAGCATCGAGCACAGAACCCCGGGCGCCAGTCGCTCTACCTCGCGGCAAAGCTGGTCCGTCGTGCGCTCAAGGCTCTCGCCGGTGGCGATCATTTCGAGCACTTCGTTCTGAAGGCGCAACAAGGTTATGCTCATCCATCCTTTCGGGCTGAGACAGATCATCAGCCCATTACGGCGATTGCCAATCCCCGGCACGGTGTAAAAACCGCTGCCGGAGACTATAGTTCGCTTCAGTTTGTTCGAAATTTGACGCGGCGGCCTATTCTCGTGTTTGTCAAAAGACAACCACGAGTTGCGACAATCCGACCACACAAAACCGGGAGCGTGCGCTTTTGCCCTACCAGGGCGTAATGCCCTCGATCTGACGGGGCGGCGTGGACTGTGTCACAAGCTCTGGCCGGCGCCGCTCGTAGAAGGCATTGCCGCCAGCGACCAGCACGTAGTGTATGTTGTTGTAATCGGCGTGATAACTGGCGGCGTGGAAGAATTGGGCATCCGCGATGAAGGGGTGGCGCTCACCCCGCAGCACCGCGGCCGCCGCCTCGCGCACCAGCGGCATCGAGCTGTCGTTCATGCGGCTCGTCATGATGCCGGGCGCAAATTGGCCGCGCTGGCCGACCACCTCGCAGACCGTATCGGGATAGCTGGGCGATTCGACTCGGTTCATCACGACGCTGCCCACGGCGATCATCCCATCGCGGCTGGAGCGAATGGATTCGAAATACATGGCGCGCTCCATGCATTCCTGTTCGCTCTGCCGATTAAACAGCCCGCAGCCGGCGAGCGAGGCAAGGGCAGCGATGGCAAGGGCGCACTGCCGCGCCGAATGGGGGCGTGTCACTCTGGGATGTCCTGCTCGATCTCGTTTGTTTTGCCGGGAAGAATAGCAGGCAAAGCGGCCATGCGGCAACGATGATGCAAGGGGAGCGGCGCTGGGGCGCGGCGGGCGGCGAAATACCTTAACTTTGCCCCAAATGCCGGGCATTTGGATGGGCATGTCGGTGCAATCGGCCAAGGGCCAATCGTTCAACATTCTCATCGTCGCCCAGGCGGGGCGGCTGCAATACGAGGCGCTGCTCTTCGCCGCCTCGCTGCGGGCGATGTCGCCAGGCTTCACGGGCCGCCTCATCGTCGCCGAGCCGCAGCAGGCGGGCCTGTGGAAGGCAGAGACGGCCATCGCCCCCGACATCCACGCCGAGCTGGAGCGGCTGGGCGCCGAGATCCGCCCCTTCACGGCGCGGCTCTTTGGCCAGGCCTATCCGCAGGGCAATAAGATCGAGGCGCTGGCGCTGCTGCCCGAGGGCGAGCCCTTCGTCTTCTTCGACAGTGACACGCTGGTGCTGGGCGAGCTGGCGGAGGTGCCCTTCGATTTCGCGCGCCCCACGGCCTCGATGCGCCGCACCGGCACCTGGCCGGTGGAGGAGCTCTATTGGCCCGGCTACACGGCGATCTGGCGCTCGCTCTACGACAAGTTCGGGCTGGAGTTCGAGGGCTCGCTCGACCCCGCCCAGCCCGATGAGCATTGGGAGCGCTACCTCTATTTCAACGCCGGCTGGTTCCTCGGCCCCGACCCGGCGGAGTTTCACCGCCGCTTCGCCGACTGGGCGGTGGCGGTGCGAGACCATCCGCCGCCCGAGCTGGTCATCCAGCCGCTGAACCCTTGGCTGGACCAGGTGGTGCTGCCGCTGGTGATCCATTCCCTCGGCGGCGGCCGGCCGGGGCCTGAGCTGGCGGGGCTCGATGGCGATGTCACCTGCCACTACCGCCTGTTCCCCCTGCTCTACGCCCGCGAGAGCGACCGCGTGGTGCAGGTGCTGGAGGAGGTGGCAGCGCCGAACCGGGTGAAGAAGCTCCTCAAGCAGCACCCGCCGCTGCACCGCATGGTCTACCGCGGCCAGGGGGCGGAGGTGCGCGCGATGTTCGATCGCGCGGCCCTGCCGGCGGACGAAGCGGAGATCCGCAAGGCCATCAAGGAGGCGGGGTACTGGGTGCGTTGAGACGGCACGCGCTGCAGAGCGCATGTCTCCTCGCCAACCGCACCAACGGTGCCGCGCCGGGCGAGCGCCGGCCCGTGGGGTGGCGCAGCACCCTTTCCGCTTATGCGCTTTATGCTCGCCACGCCCCTCCCAGCGGCGGGCTAAGCGCTGCCGTCACCAGAGCGCCAGCCCGTGGGGACGGGCCGGCGCTCGCCCGGCGCCTTCGGCTTGACTCCGGGCGCGGTGAGGAGCGGTTAGGGAAGCACCCTACTCCGCGATCACCCAGGACATGGTCACCTGTGCCGTCACGCTCAGCTCGCCGGCGGCCACGGGCATGCCGCCCGCCGCGCTGTCCATCATGCGCATCTCGTTCATCGGCACGGGGTTGCCCATGCCGCCGCCCTCGGTGAAGGCCGCGATGGGGCCGAGCGTGATGCCCGCCGCCTCGGCATAGAGCTCGGCGGTGGCGCGGGCATCGGCCACGGCGTCGCGGCGGGCCTCTTCCAGCGCGGCGGCATTGTCCGACAGGCCGAAGCTGATTCCGAAGAGCTGGTTGGCACCCTCACCCACCAGCCCGTCGATCAGCTCGCCGACGCCCTCAACGTCATGCACCCGCACGCTCAGCGTCGAGCCGGCGACGAAGCCGACCTGCTCGGGCGGGTTCACCTCGTAATTCATGTCGGCATCCAGCCGCAGGCCGCTGGTCTGAATGTCGGCGGGGGCGATTCCATCGGCGCGCAGCGCCTCGATCACCGGGGCCAGCGCTTCGCTGACCGCATCGAGCGCGGCTTCGGCGCTATCGGCGCGGCGTTCGACACCGAGGGTGATGATCGCCATGTCGGGCTTGGCGGCAGCCTCGCCCTCGCCGGTCACGGTGAACAGATGCTCGGCACTCGCGGCGACCGGCAGGGCCAGCAGGCCGGCGGAAAGCAGCACGGGGCGAAGCAAAGAATGGGGCAAACGCATGGGATACTCCTGAAGGTTCTGCGTTACGTCTAACCATCTGACGCATCTCGCAAGCGCTGCCTTGGCGCACCCCCGCAAATAATCGTGTGCCGCCCTCCGCCGCCCCGGCCTTTGATCCGGGCGGAAAGTTGCTCTAAGCTCTCCCGGCGTGGTCGCGACCCTTTCCGCCTCGCTCTGCAGGATGATAATGGCCGTCCAATGAAGCCCGCATTTGCACTCTCGCTCACGGTGGAGGGAATCCGCCTGCTGCACCGCTCCGGCGGCACCTGGCACCTGGTGGGCGAGGTCAAGCTGGATACGGCCGATCTCGCCGCCGATCTCGCGACTCTGCGCAAGACGGCGCTGGCGCTCGATCCAAAAGGTCTGCGCACCAAGCTGCTGATTCCCAACGACCAGATCCGCTACATCGCACTCGATACAACGCGCGTGACGGTGGAGGACGTTGAAACCGCGCTCGACGGCGCCACCCCCTATGCGGTGGACGAGCTGGCCTATGATTTCTCGCGCGGCGGCGGGCGCACCTATATCGCCGCCGTGGCCCGCGAGACGCTGGACGAGGCCGAGGCCTTCGCGGTCGAGCATCGCTTCGCCCCCGTCTGCTTCGCCGCCGCGCCCGAGCCCTTCACCTTCAACGGCGAGCCCTTCTTCGGTGCCTCTGCCGCGGCGGCCGAGCTGCTGCCGGGCGGTGAGAGCCCCGAGCGTGACGACCAGCCGGTGGACCCCAAAACGCTGCGCGCGCCCCGCGCCCGCCTGCCCTGGGAGAAGACCGGCAAGATGCCGGCGCCGCCCCTCGCCGCCGGGCCGGGCCTCGCCTCCGAGCCGGAGGTCGAATTCGTGCCGGAACCGGAGGCTGAGCCTCAGGTCATGCCCGAGCCGGAGAACGTGCCGGAGCTGGAGACCGCGCCTGAGCCGAGTGTCCAGACCGAAGCGGAAGCAACGCCCGAGGTGGCGGTCGAACATGAGACCGAGCTGCCGGACAACGACCCGATTCCCGAGCCTGCCGAAGACGAGCCGCCGGTCGAGACACCGGTGCTCGATGAGGCCCCCGCCCCGGCCGAGCCGGTGGACCTGGCCGACGACGCACCCGACGAGGCCCCCCTCGGCGAGCCGGCATCAGACCCGCTGGCCGAGCCGGAAGAGGCAGAGCTGCCGGCGCCCACCGTCGAGCCAACGCCCGCCCCCGCGCCGGAAGAGCCGGCCTCCACCGACCCTGCACCCGAATCTGAAGAGCCGCCGGCCAGCTTCTCCACCCGCCGCCGCCGTCTTGGCGCTGCGGCAGAGCCCGCCCCGGCCCCGTCGCCCGACGCAACGCCGATGTTCGCCTCGCGCGCCCGCAAATGGGGCTCGGAGCCGCGCGCCGGGCTCGCGCCGAGTGCGCCGCCCGAGGCGCCCCAGATGCGCGCGCCAGAGCCGCCGCTCGCGGCGCCGGGCAGCGACACCCCGAAGCCCGCCAGCCCGGTGCCCCCGGCCAGTGCCAAGCCACCGCCGTTGAAGGCGCCCGTCCGCGCGCCTGCCCCGAAGGCCCCCGCCCCGGCCGCCAAGGACAGGCCGAAGCTCATGCCCACCGGCGCCAGCGCGGCGCTCGCAGCCGATCCGAGCCGTGCCCCGGGCGGGGTGCGCCCGGCATCGCCGGCCCAGGCCGGGCCGCTCCGGCCCGAGGCTCCGGGTGCAGCTGCGCCGCCGATCACCGGCCTGTCGCCAGAGGCAAAACCGGCCGGAAAGGTGAAGACCGAGATGCCGCCCGCCCTCGCCGCCGCCGTGCGCGCCAAGGCCGGCAGCCAGAGTGAGGGCGCCGAGAGCTACACCTCGCTCACCGTCTCAGCCCCCCGCAACTCGCCCGCCGTGACGCCGCCGCAGCCGGCCGCCACGAAAGCGCCCGCGGCCCGCCCGAAGACCGCCGCCCCGAGCGGCGCGATGCCGACCGCCGCCCCCGCGCCGGTCGACGATGGCGCCACGCCCGTGCGTTTCGAGACGGCGAAACCGGCGAAGACCGGCCTTCTCGGCAAGCGCCGCGCCCGCAAGGAAGCCGCGGCCACCACCGTCGCGGCCCCATCGACCCAGAGCGCCGCGCAGGCTGCCGACGAGCGCGCCCGCGCGCAGGAGCGCGAGCGGATGACCGTCTTCGGCGCCCGCGAGGCCGCGCCGCGTGCCGCGCCGAAATACCTCTGGCTGATCCTCACGGTCCTTCTGGTGCTCGTCATGTTCGCCGTCGCCGCCTTTGCCGCGCCGCGCGTTATCGCGGCGCTCTTCGGCCCGTCCGATACGGTTGAGAACACGCAGCTCGCCGCCGCGCCGGAGGATGCTGCGCCCGGCGATCTGGATGGCGCCATCGCCGCGACCTCCTCGATGATCTCCAGCGCCGCCGGCGAGCTGGAGACGACGCTCGACGAAACCGAGCTCGCCGCCCTCGAAGACCAGGTGCCAGGCTTCGACGAGAGCAATCTGCTGCCGCCCGAAGCCACGGCCAATGTGGCGGAGCCGCGCGGCGTGGTGCCCAGCCCGGCAGAGGCCGAGCGCTTTTATGCCGCCACCGGCGTCTGGCTGCGCGCGCCGCGCCTGCCGCTGCAGCCGCGCACCACCAGCCTCGACGAGCTGACCGTCGGCCTGGCCGAGACGGCGCCGGAAACGGCCGAGGCGCCCAGCCTTGCACGCTCCAGCCCCGACCCGCGCCTACCGACGCAGATGAACCCGCCGCCGCCCGGCGCCACCTTCCCGCGCGACGCCCGCGGCTTCTTCCTGGCGACCGACGAGGGCACGCTCACGCCGCAGGGCCTGCTCATCTACGCCGGCCGGCCCGACATCATGCCGCCCACGCGCCCCGGCACCGTCGCCCCCGACGAGCCGGTCTTCCCGGTCACCTACGCGCCTCTGTCGCCGCCGGAGACGCGCCTGCGCGCCCGGCCCGAAAGCGTCGAGGCCGCCGCGGTCGCCCTGCGCGAGGAAGAGGCCGCCGAAGACGCCCCCGCCGAACCGGAGGCGGCGGAGCCCGAAGCAACCGATGCCGCCGTGGCAGGCGCAGACGTGCCGGACGATCCAGCCAACCTGCCCGTGACGGCCATGGCCAGCGATGGCGCCACGCCCGGCGCGGTGGGGCTGGATGCGCTGGAGTCGGGGCAAACGGGCGACGCCGCCCTCCCCGCCGCCACGGCCGACGGCTGGACAGGCGCCACCCCCGAGCTGCGCCCCGATGATGCCGCCGGCAGCGAAGCCCGCGCCCTGCTGGAGCCGGGTACGCAGCTGGGCGCCGCAGACGACGCCAACTCTGAAACGCTGGGAGAGGCCATCGCCGAGGCGGCCGAGGGCGCGGCGTCTGACATCGAGCTTGCCTCCAACGAGGCGCCGCCCGAGATCCTCACCGCCCTGCCCGGCCCCGCGCCGCGCAACCGGCCCGAGGGGCTGGCGCCCGAAGAGGAAGAGGCCGCCGCTCTGCCCGCTGACGAGCCGCCTGCCGAGATTCTCAGCGCCTGGAACGGCCCCACGCCTGCCCAGCGCCCCGAGGGCCTGGCGCCGGACGATCTGCCTCAGGTCCTGACCGCTTGGGACGGCCCGGTGCCCGGCGTTCGTCCCGAAGATCTGGCCCCAGCGACCAGCGAAGAGCTGGCAGAGGGCACCGAAGGCGAAGATGCGCCAGCGCAAAGCCCCAGCCTCGCCAGCGCCCTCCTCGACATCACCGCCAATTCCACCAATCCGCTCGCCGGCGCCACGCAGCAGGCTGTCGCCGTCGCCCGCCGGCCCGACAGCCGGCCCGCCAACTTCTCACGCGTCGTTGCGCAGCAGCAGGCCCGGCAGCCCGCCGCCCCCGCCGCCTCTGCCCCCACGCAAGTTGCCAGCGCCGCCGTTCGGCCCACGGGCCCCGTGCCGGGCTCTGTCGCCAGTGCGGCCACGATCGAGGATGCGATCAACCTGCGCGATATCAACCTGATTGGCATCTACGGCAGGCCCGGCGACCGCCGCGCCCTGATCCGCATGCCCAACGGGCGCTACCTGCGCGTCGGCGTGGGCGACAGCCTCGACGGCGGACAGGTCACCGTGATTGGCGACAGCGCGCTGAACTACGTCAAGCGCGGGCGCACCCTCTCACTGCAGGTCGCCGAGGGCTGACGGGCCCTTCAACTCTCCGCTTCCCTCCTGCAGGCTGCGGCCTTATGTTGATATCAACATTAACTGGAGGGCAGCATGGCCGATCTCATCCTCACCACCTACGACTGGGTTCCCGACGTCCCCCGCGGCTATGTGCGCGATCTGCGCATCCGCTGGGCGCTCGAAGAGGCCGGCCTGCCCTACCGGGTGGAAAGCACGTCTTTCGAGGACAGGGGGCCGGAGCATCTTGTCCACCAGCCCTTCGGCCAGGTGCCCTGGCTGACCGATGGCGACCTGTCGATCTTCGAAAGCGGAGCGATCCTCCTGCACCTCGGCAGCCTCAGCCCGGAGCTGATGCCGCAGGATCCCGCCGGGCGCAGCCTTACAACGGAATGGGTGCTCGCTGCGCTCAACTCCGTCGAAGCGGCGAGCCTGCCCTGGTCGATCCTCGCCTTCTCCGGCATCGACGAGGGGCCGGCCCGCGAACGGCTGGACAGCTTTCTCACCGGCCGGCTCGACAGGCTGGAGCCGGTGCTAGCTGGCCGCGATTGGCTCGCCGGGCCCTTCACGATGGCCGACATCCTGATGTCAGACGTGCTGCGCCTGGTGAACCGGCTGGAAGGGCTGGCCGGCCATCCCGCCTGCCGTGACTACCTTGCGCGCGCCACCGCCCGCCCGGCCTTCCGGAAGGCCTATGACGACCAGATCGCCCATTTCGCGGCGGCGGATGCAGCGCGCGGCGGTTGAAGGCGCCGGCGCCTGATCTTCGCTCATCGCGCCTGGCCGAGAGGTGGCCGGGCGCCATGGCCTGTTGCCGTGCCGCGCCGGCGCTGTAACAGTCTCACCCATGGAATCCATGCTTCTTCAGGCCGTCATCTATCTCGCCGCCGCGGTGATCGCTGTGCCGCTCTCGGCGCGGCTCGGGCTCGGCTCCGTGCTCGGCTACATTACCGCCGGCATCCTCATCGGGCCGGTGTTCCACCTTGTGGGGGCCGAAAGCGAAGGGCTGCGCCATATCGCCGAATTCGGTGTGGTGATGATGCTCTTCCTCATCGGGCTGGAGCTGGAGCCGCGCGCGCTGTGGGACATGCGCCACAAGCTGATCGGCCTCGGCGGCCTGCAGGTCGGGCTCACGGCGGCGGCGATCGCGGGCGCCATGATCGCCTTCGGCCTGCCGTGGCAGCAGGGGCTGGCCATCGGCTTCATCCTGTCGCTCTCGTCCACCGCCATCGTGCTGCAGACGCTCGACGAGAAGAGCCTGATGCAGACGGCGGGGGGCCGCAACGTCTTCTCGGTGCTGCTGACGCAGGACATCGCGGTCATCCCGCTGCTGGCCCTCCTGCCGCTTCTGATGATGCGCGAGCTGTCCTTCGCGCCCAATGGCGCAATCGAGCCGGCCCAGGTGGAGGAGCTGCACACCACCGCCCATTTCCTCGAAGGCATGCCCGGCTGGGGCGTGACGCTGCTGACGCTCGGCATCATCGCCGCCATCCTGCTGGCCGGCATCTACGGGGCCCGGCCGGTGTTCCGCTACATCCACCAGGCCCGCCTGCCCGAGATGTACACCGCCCTCGCGCTGCTCATCGTCTTCGGCATCGCCGTGCTGATGCAGAGCGTCGGCCTGTCGCCCGCCCTCGGCACCTTCATGGCCGGCGTCGTGCTCGCCTCCTCCGAATTCCGGCACGAACTGGAAAGCGACATCGAGCCGTTCAAGGGGCTGCTGCTGGGGCTCTTCTTCATCACCGTCGGCGCCGGCTTCTCTTTCGACGCCTTCCTGGCCGAGCCGCTGCTCCTCATCGGGTTGACGCTGGGGCTGATCGCCGTGAAGGGCGCCGTGCTCTACCTGCTTGCCCGCATCTTCCGGCTGGAAAGCCGCGACCGCTGGCTCTTCACCCTGTCGCTGGCGCAGGCCGGCGAGTTCGGCTTCGTCCTCACCTCGTTCAGCCTGGCGCAGAATGTCATCCCGCCGGTCTATGAGCAGCGGCTGCTCATGGTCATCGCGCTGTCGATGCTGATGACGCCGCTGCTCTTCATCCTCTACGAACGCCTGGCGGATGGCATGCATGGCGAGGTCTCCCGCGAGGCCGACGAGGTGGACGAGGAAGGCCCCGTCATCATCGCCGGCATCGGGCGCTTCGGGCAAGTGGTGAACCGGCTGGTGCGCTCGGCCGGCTTCGACACTGTCGTGCTCGACAACAACCTCGCCGCCATCGAGACGATGCGCACCTTCGGCATGCGCACCTATTTCGGCGACCCCACGCAGCCCTCAGTGCTGAACGCCGCAGGGCTGATGAAAGCGCGGGTGCTGGTCGTCTCGCTAGATGACAGGGCGGCGGCACTGCGGCTGGTGCGCCACGCCCGCCGCCAGCGGCCCGACCTGCATATCG
Organism: Pseudoroseicyclus sp. H15; assembly: GCF_054353345.1. Taxonomy (NCBI): domain Bacteria; kingdom Pseudomonadati; phylum Pseudomonadota; class Alphaproteobacteria; order Rhodobacterales; family Paracoccaceae; genus Pseudoroseicyclus; species Pseudoroseicyclus sp. H15. Next base: position 617,718 of record NZ_JBTHJE010000005.1, on the reverse strand, counting down.
TGGTGCGCGCCTATGACCGGGTGCATGCCTACCAGCTCAACCATGCCGGAGCGGATGACATCGTGCGCGAGCTCTTCGACAGCTCGCTGCGCGCCGGGCGCTATGTGCTGGAGCAGATGGGGCTGAGCGACTGGGAGGCCTCGGAGGCCGAAATGACCTTCTACCACCACGACCGCTCCAACCTGCGCGAGCTGGCCGAGCTGTGGAAGCCCGGCGTACCGGTCGAGAAGAACGAAGAATACGTCTCCCGCGCCCGCGAGCTCAACGCCGAGATGGAGACCGCCCTGATGGCCGGCATCGCCGCGAACCGGGGCAGCGAAGAGCCCCCGCCCGGCTACCGCCCGAAGGGCAAGGTGCAGGTCGAGCGGCGGGGCTAGACGCCAACGTAGCGCGCGAAGGCCGGCGCGCCGGGCGCCAGCGCCGCGCGCGGTTCCAGTGCCCCCACTCCGCCGCCAGAGAGGAATGCCACCCTGTCTGCCACCTGCAGCACGGAATCGACCCGCTGCTCGACCAGCAGAACGGCCACGCCCTCGCCCTTCAGCCGCAGGATGACCTCGCGGATCTGCGCGATGATCGACGGCTGCAGCCCCTCCGTCGGCTCATCGAGCAGGAGCACGGCGGGCCGGATCGCCAGCGCCCGCGCGATGGCCAGCATCTGCTGTTCGCCGCCGGAAAGCGTGCCGGCGCGCTGGCCGAGCCGCTCCTTCAGGCGGGGAAAGAGCGTGAGGATTTCATCGCGGGTCGAGCGCGGCGAGCGTCGGGTCATCAGCCCGACCTCGATATTCTCTGCCACGGTCAGATCGCCGAAGAGCCGCCGCCCCTGCGGCACCCAGGCGATGCCGGCGCGGGCGGTCTCCTCCGGCCCGAGCTCGGTGAGGTCCTTGCCCTCCAGGCTCATCCGCCCCTCCCAGAGCGGCCGCACACCCATGATGGCGCGCAGAAGCGTCGTCTTGCCCACGCCGTTGCGGCCCATCACCGCCAGCACCTCGCCGGGCGCGACGGTGAGCGAGACGCCCTCCAGCACCCGCGCCTGGCCATAGCCCGTGCCGATGCCCTCCAGAACCAGCGTCATGGCGCCGCTCCCCCGATTTTCGCTCGAAAATCGTGCACGGAATTCGCGCGAATTCCGAGGCCCGGTGGCCGACGATATGCCCCGGCCCCGCTCATCCGCCCAGATATGCCTCTTGCACGGCCGGGTCAGCGCGCACCTCCGCCGGCGTGCCACGGGCCAGCACCTTGCCCTGGTTCAGCACCGTGATGCGCTCGGCCAGCTCCATCACCACCTCCATATTATGCTCAATGAGCAGCACCGTCGTCTCCGGCGCCAAGCTGAGCACCACCTTCTTGAACCCCGCGATTTCCGAGGCGGCGAGGCCCTGCGTCGGTTCGTCGAGGATCAGAAGGCGCGGCGCCAGCGCCAGCCCCATGGCCACCTCCAGCAGGCGCTGGTGCCCGTAACTCAGCGCGCCGGCCCGCACGCCTGTCTCACCCTGCAAGCCGACGCGGGCCAGCACTTCGGCGATCTGGGCTTTCGACGGGCGGCTGCGGAGACGGGATTGCAGGGCGAGCGCCACGTTCTCGCCCGAGGTCAGGGCCGCGTAGATCGAGGTGATCTGGAACGTATAGGCGATGCCACGCCGCACCCTGGCATGGGCCGGCAGGCGGGTGATGCGGTCGCCTTCGAGCTCGATATAGCCCTCATCGGGCATGAGCCGGCCGGAGAGGAGCGAGACCAGCGTCGTCTTGCCCGCCCCGTTGGGCCCGATCAGCCCGTGGATCTCGCCCGGCGTGATGGTGATATCGACGCCCGCCACCGCCTCGACGCCACCGAAGCTCTTCACGAGGCCCCGCGCCTCCAGGAGTGGGGCTGGTGTCTGGCGGACGTGGCTTACCGCAACCATGGCGCCCACCTGTCACGGACGGCGCCGAGGAGGCCCTTGGGCGCGAAGAGCACCAGCAGCACCAGTGCCGCGCCGACGACGAAGAGATAGGCGTCGGTCACCTCGCTGGTGAGATCGACGAGGTAGAACATGATGAGCGCGCCCAAGAACGGCCCCAACAACGTGCCGGCCCCGCCGAGCAGAACGTAGAGCAGCGGCAGGATGGAATACTGGATGCCCGCGAAGCCCGCGCCGATATAGCCGAAGCTCAGCGCCCACCCCGCCCCCGCCGCGCCGCAGATGAGGCCCGACGCGGTGAAGGCGGCGAGCTTGGTGGTGAAGGGGTTGTAGCCCAGCATGCGGCTGCGCTCTTCATTCTCGCGCATCGCCACCATGACCCGCCCGAACCGGCTCGCCACGAGTGCGTAGGCCGCCAGCATTGCCACGCCCAGAAGGATGAGCGCGAAAATATAGCGCGGCGCCTCCTGGGAAAGATCGAGCCCCGGCAGCTGGCGGGCAGCGGCGGGCAGCACCAGCCCCTCCTCACCGCGCGTGATGCGGGTGAAGTAGATGATGGTCAGGTAGCCCGCCTGCGCGAACATCAGCGTGACGATCATGAACGACACGCCCTTGGTGCGAAGCGCCAGCGCCCCCGTCACCGCCGCCACGAGCCCGCCCGCAGCGATCCCGGCCAGAAGAGCGGGCACAGCGCCCCAACCGAGGTGATAGGCCGGCAGCCCCGCCGCATACATGCCGGCGGCGAAGAAGAGCGCATGGCCGAGCGAGAGGAGGCCCGTGTAGCCGAAGGCGATGTTGAAGCCGACGGCGAAGGTCGCCAGCAGCATCACCCGCACCAGCGCCGCCAGCGGATAGGCCGGCAGCACGAAGAGCAGCGCCAGCAACAGCGCCAGAAGGCCGAGGATGAGCGCGCCGTTCCTCATGCCGCCTTTTTCCCGAACAGGCCCTCGGGGCGGAAGACCAGCACCAGCGCCACCAGCAGGGTGGCGAGGATCTTGGCCAGCGTCGGCGAGAAGAACATGCCGATGATCCCGTCCGACAGGCCGATAATCAGCGCCGCGACGAGCGTGCCGCGCAGGCTCCCCAAGCCGCCGATGATCACCACGATGAACGAGAGCAGCAGCGGGTCCTGCCCCATCAGGTAATGCGCTTGCTGGATCGGCACCACGAGCACCGCCGCCAGCGCCGCAAGGCCCGCGCCGAAGGCGAAGGTGCCGGCATAGACGCGTCCGGCGGAGATGCCGAAGGCCCTCGCCACGGTGGCATCCGCCTGCACGGCGCGCATCATCAGCCCCGCCTTGGTGCGAGTGAGCAGCGCCCAGACGGCGAGCAGAACGATCAGGGCGGCGGCGACCACGCAGAGCTTGTAGCCCGAGTAGCCGAACCACGGGAATTGCACGCGGAAGGAGAAGGGTTCCGGCACCGGCCGTGCGGCGGGGCCGTAGATCGTGAGCACCGCCTGCTCGATCATGTAGAGCAGGCCGATGGTGGCCACGATGGTGGCATCAGGGGCGTAGTTCAGCCGTCGCAGCACGGCGACGTCGGCCAGCGCCGCAATGGCGGCCACGAACATCGGCGCCAGCACCAGCGCGGCCACGAAGCCCACCGGCGCGCCCGCGAACCACTGGCTCACATACCACGCCGCCACTGCGCCCAGCATGAAGAAGGCGCCGTGGGCGACGTTGACCACCCGCATGATGCCGAACACGAGGCTCAGCCCCGTCGCCGTCAGCGCCAGAACGGCGGCGGAGACGAGGCCCTCCAGAACGGCGAGCAGAAGGAAGGGACCGAACCCCATGCCGCTGCGGGACCGCGCCCTAGAAGCTCATGGCGGTGTAATCCACCTCGTCGGGGTAGAGCCCCTCCTCGATGGAGGTCTGGTGCTTGCACACCAGCCGGCCGCCCTCGACCTTCGAGATGTATTGCACGCCGAACACCTGGTGCGTCTTGCCGTTGAAGAGCTTCGGCCCTTGCGGATGCTCCAGCCCGGCCGGAATGTCTGTCATCGCCTCCATCGCCTCGACAAAGGCCTGCCGCTGCGCCGGGCCCTGGTAATCGGCCGCCTCCATCGCGTCACGTATCGAGAACAGCGTCTCCCAGACCGAGAACATGTGCGAATAGGTGGAAATCTCGTTGGGATTGCCGATGGCGGCGCCCCGCTCGTCCACGCCCACAGCCTCGCGATAGGCCAGCTCGTAATCCGGCGCGTCGGGCTGCAGGTAGCGGCACTGGCCCTCCCAGAAATGTGTGCCTTCGAGGAATTCGAGGCCCGGCGAGGCGAGGTCGACGCCCTCGAGGCTGTCGATGAAGCCGAAGATCTCGGGCCGCGCGCCCGAGCCGTAGAACTGCCCCATCTCTTTCACGAAAGTCAGCACGGAGGGGCCGACCATGACGTGGTAGAGCACCTCGGTGTCGCGCGGGATGCGGGGGAAGTAGCGGGTAAAGGCCGTCTCTGTCGGCGGGATGGGCACGGTGGCCAGCACCTCGCCGCCGCCCGCCTCGACCGCGGCCGAGAAGAAATCGCGGTGATCGTAGCCGAAAGCGTAATCGGGATAGACGATGGTGACCTTCTTGCCGAGGTTCTCCAGCACGAAGGGCGCCATGCTCTGCACCTGGCTCTTCACGTCGGTAATGCCGGGCTGCAGCGTCCACCGGTTGAGCGCGCCGGAGGCGACATGGTGGCCCTCGGAGCAGACGACGTAAGGGATCTTCAGCTCACCCGCGCGCGGCGCGGCAGCCGTGACGACCTGGCTGAAGAGAGTGCCGAAGATCAGATCGACCTCGTCCTGGGTCGCGAACTTCTCCACTACCGAGGCGCCGCGCGCGGCGTCGGTACCGTCATCCTCGAACAGGATCTCCACGGGCCGGCCCATGATACCGCCCTGGGCATTCAGAACCTTCAGCGCCGCGCGGGCCGTGCGCTCGTACCAGAGCCCATAGGAGGCGCCGATGCCGGTGCGGTGCACCTCGAAGCCAAGGCGGATGGGCGCGGCACTCTGGGCATGGGCAAAGCGGGCCGGCAGGGTGGCCATCGCGGCGCCGGCGCCGGCCATGCCGAGAACGGAGCGGCGCGTGGGCCGGGTGAGCTTTGCAGTCATGTGGTGTTTTCCCTTCACTGAGCCCCTGGCAAACCCAAGGGCAAGATGCCGGGGGGAGCCGGCGGATGTCTATCGATATCGGCGGGCGCACCCGGATGGGCGCCGGCCCGCCTGTTCAGCCGCGCCGGGCGGCCACATGCGCCGCCGCCGCCTCGACCGCCGCCTCGATACTGAGCTCAGAGGTATCGAGCTGCAGCGCGTCGGGCGCGGGGATCATCGGCGAATGGGCGCGCTCGGCATCGCGGCGGTCGCGCTCACGCACATCTGCCAGCACCTGCACCAGCGGCATCTCGGCCCCCCGCTCGGCCAGCTCGCGCCAGCGCCGCTCGGCCCGCACCTCGGGGCTGGCGGTGACGAAGAGCTTGGCCTCGGCGCCGGGGCAGATCACCGTGCCGATATCGCGCCCGTCGATCACGGCGCCGCCCTCGCGCCGCGCGAAGCTGCGCTGGAACTCAACCAGCGCGGCCCGCACCTCCTGGATGGCCGCCACGCGGCTGGCCTCGGCAGAAACTTCGGCGGTGCGCAGCCCCTCTTCCGACAGATCGGCCGGCTCCAGCGCCTCCGCCGCCTCGATGGCGCCTTCGCCGCCGAGCACCCTGCGGGCGACGGCGCGGTAGAGCAGGCCGGAATCGAGATGTGCGAGGCCGAAGCGCCGCGCGATCTCGCGGCTGATCGTGCCCTTGCCGGCAGCGGCCGGCCCGTCGATGGCGACTGTAAACTGCATGCCTTCCGTGCTGCCCGCCTCCTGCGCCATTGTCAAATCCGGGCGCGGCTGCGGGGCATCAGCAGCAGGACCAGGCAGAACGTCATCAGCAGGAACTTCGTCGTCGTCGCGCGGCTGGTGGCGAGCACCGCGTCGGCCGTGATGGGTGCGCCCTCGATGAACTCCCGGATCATGATGTTCTCCGCCGTATCGACGCCGATCAGCATCCAGGCCGCGGCGGCAGCCAGCCCGCGCATGGCGCCCCAGCGGCAGCAGGCGGCGAGCAGCGTCACGCCGAAGGCGATGCTCGTGACCGTATTGAGCGGATGAACCCAGCGCACCAGCACCTCGCCCATGGGGCGGATCATATCAACGAAGGCCGTCATGTCGGCCACGTCATAGCCGAAGGGGAGCAGGGGCAGCGGCGTAACCGTGACGTCACCGATGCGGGTGGTGGTGATCCACGTCAGCAGCGCGAAGTTGACCGCGGTGAACAGCGCCAGCGACAGGATCAGCCCGCGCGGCATCCACGCCTGTGCCGCAGTCACCCACCTGGGCTCTGGCGGCACACTGGCCGTCACGCGTTGGCCCGCCCGATGCGCGCGCCGAGGCGGCTCATCAAGGGCTCGAAGATCGGGAAGGAGGTGGCGATCGGGCCGCCGTCATCGACACGCATGGGCTTCTCGGTGGCCAGCCCCATGACGAGGAAGGCCATGGCGATGCGGTGGTCGAGCCGGCTTTCCACCGTGGCGCCACCGGGCACTCCGCCCATCCCGCGGCCATGGACGATCCACCAATCCTCGCCTTCCTCGACCTCGACACCGGCGGCGCGCAGCCCCTGCGCCATCGCGTCAATGCGGTCGCTCTCCTTCACGCGCAGCTCCTTGACGCCGCGCATGACGGTAGGGCCGGTGGCGAAGGCGGCGACGACGGAGAGGACGGGGTACTCGTCGATCATCGAGGCGGCGCGCTCGGGCGGCACCTCGATGCCCTTCATGTTCGGCGAGAAGCGGGCGCGGAGGTCGGCGACGGGCTCGCCGCCCTCTTCGCGCTCATCCTCGAAGCTCAGCTCGGCGCCCATCTCGCGCAGGGTGGTGTAGAGCCCGGCGCGCGTCGGGTTGAGGCCAATGCCCGGCACCAGCACGTCTGAGCCCTCCGCCAGCAGCCCGGCGCAGACGGGGAAGGCGGCGGAGGACGGGTCGCGCGGCACAGCGATGCTCTGCGGCCGCAGCTCGGGCTGGCCCTGCAGGGTGATGACGCGGCCTTCGGGGCTGTCCTCGACAGAGAGCGTGGCGCCGAAGCCGCGCAGCATCCGCTCGGTATGGTCCCGCGTCGCCTCGGGCTCGATCACAATTGTCTCGCCTGGGGGGTTGAGGCCGGCGAGCAGTACGGCACTCTTCACCTGGGCAGAGGCGACGGGGAGGGTGTAGCGCACCGGCGCCGGATCGCGGGCGCCGATCAGCGTCAGCGGCAGGCGGCCACCGGCGCGGCCATGCGCTTCGGCGCCGAACAGAGCCAGCGGGTCGGTGATGCGGCCCATGGGGCGCGAGCGGAGCGAGGCATCGCCCGTGAAGGTCGCGGAGATCGGCGTGGTGGCCATGGCGCCCATCACCAGCCGCACGCCGGTGCCGGAATTGCCGTAGTCGATCACGTTCTCCGGCTCGGCGAAGCCGCCGGTGCCGACGCCATGGATCGACCACTCGCCCGGCCCGTGGCGCGTCACTTCCGCCCCAAAGGCGCGCATCGCCTCGGCGGTATCGAGCACATCCTGGCCTTCGAGCAGACCGGTCACCTTCGTCTCGCCCACCGCCATGGCGCCGAGGATAAGGGAGCGGTGCGAGATGGATTTGTCGCCCGGCACTTCCGCCACGCCAGAGAGCGCCGGCCCCTTCTGAGAGATCATCGGGATCGGGTCGCCGTGGGCGGACATAGGGGTACTCCTGCTGTGCCGAACGGTTCTAGACTGAGCCTGCAAAGCGGTAAATGTGGCAATCACGAGATCACAGGTGGTGTCGTCGCGCTGCCACCATTTCGCGGGGCGAAATTCGACCGCCTCAGGGCTTGCGGAACGTCATGTAATGCGGCGCCCGCCCCTCGCGCAGCGCCTTCTGCTCGTAGCGGGTGGAGAGCCAGTCGTCCCAAGCCTCGCCGATGGGATGCTCCTGCCGCCGCAGCCCGGCCTTGGGCACCTCCTCCAACGTCTGCGTGACGTAGGAGGGGATGTCGGTGGCGACACGAAACTCCGCGCCCGGCGCCAGTACGCGGTGCAGCCCCGCCAGATAGCCGGGCGTCACGAAGCGGCGGCGGTGGTGCCGGCGCTTGGGCCAGGGGTCGGGGTAGTTGAGGAAGGCCTTTTCGATGCTCCCCTCGGGCAGCACGTCGAAGAGGTCGCGCACGTCGCCGGGGTGGATGGCGAGGTTCTCCACCCCCGCCGCCCGGATCTTGCCCAGCAGCATGGCGATGCCGTTGACGAAGGGCTCGGCGCCGATGATCTGCACATCGGGGTAGCGCGCCGCCATATGCACCAGATGCTCGCCGCCGCCGAAGCCGATCTCCAGCCACACGGGCCGACCCGGATACAGCGCGGCGAGGTCCAGCAGAGCACGCTCCGGGTTCTCCTCGCGGGTCGCGCCCCGCAGCGTCAGCGGGCCGAGGTCGTTCTCCAGCGCGTCCTTCTGAGTGGCGCGGAGCGTCTTGCCATGGATGCGGCCGTAGAAATTGCGCCAGGCCCGGCCATCGGGGCCGGGCTCGTCCTGCTCATCCTGGGGGAGATCTTCGGGGTCACTCATCGCTGCGCCCTCTAGCAAGGGCGCCCGCGCCGGGCAATGGGCGGCGCGGGCGAGGACCCTGCCCCGCCCGCCCCGAAAGGCTCAGGCCCGGCCGTAGGCCTCGGCGATGGCGACCTGCAGGGCATCCTGCGGGGTGCGATCCGTCCAGCTGACGAGCTGGAAGGCCGGGTAGAAGCGCTCGCAGCTCATCACGGCGGCGCCGATCATGGTGTCGATCTGCTCGGCACTGGCGATCTGGTCGCCCGCGAGCACCAGCCCGTAACGCCAGACCATCAGGTTCTGCTCGCCCCACCAGGCAAAACCGCCGGCCCAGCACAGATCGTTGACGCGGTTGAGAAGGTCGTACATCTCGGGCAGCCGCGCCTCGGGCGGCTCCATCTCGAAGGTGCAGATGAGCCGCAGCGTCTGATCGTAGGCCGACCAGGCCAGCGTGATCGAATAGGTGCGCCACTGGCCCTCGACGGCCATGGCGATCTGATCGTCGGCAATGCGGTCGAACTCCCATTCGTGGTGCTCGGCCAGATGTTCGACGACGTCGATCGGGTCGATCTCGTCTGCCTCGAAATACTGCTCGGAAAGCGTCATGGCGGCCTCATTCCGTTGTAGCGCAGCGGCGGTGGCTCGCCTCTATCGCTATGTGCCTGCTCTACGGAGGGTGACATTGCGCATCCCCCATACGAGATATGGTGGGAGAGCATGACACGCCTGTAAAGGAGAAACTTGGGGAAAACTCTATCGCCGGGGCCGCTCCGCCTAATCCGTCACCGCCGTTAATGCGCCGCCGGGGCAGGCCGCCCCCTGCCTTGACGCCATGACCCTCGGGTGCAGGATCGCGCCAATCTCAGCAATCGAGGCTATTCCCATGAATATCGACCTGCTCAAGCGGCTTTGCGAAACCCCCGGTGTGCCCGGCCATGAAGAACGCGTGCGCGCCCTGATCGAAGCCGAGGCCAAGGACCTCTTCGACGAGATCCACACCGACCCGATGGGCTCGCTGCATTGCATCCGCCACGCCGCCAGCGAAGGCGCGCCCAAGGTCATGCTGCTCTGCCACATGGACGAGATCGGGTTTCTGGTGAACCACATCTCTGACAAAGGCTTCCTCTACGTGCAGCCCGTCGGCGGGTTCGACCCGCGCAACCTGTTCTCGCGCCGCGTGCTCGTTTGCACCGAAGAGGGCGACCTCAAGGCCGTGATGAACCCCGGTGGCAAGCCGGTGCACATCGCCTCGCCCGAAGATCGCAAGAAGATCCCCGAGATCGCCGAGTTCTTCATCGATACCGGCCTCGGCGAAGCGGCGAAGGAGAAGGTGCAGGTCGGCGATTACGTGGTGATGGACGAACCCTTCCTAGAGCTCGGCGACAAGGTGGTCAGCAAGGCCATCGACAACCGCGCCGCCTGCTGGCTGGGGATCGAGGCGATCCGCAAGCTTGGCGATGGCGGGCGCGGCGCCGAGGTGCATGTGGTCTTCACCACGCAGGAAGAGGTCGGTCTGCGCGGGGCCCGCACCGCCGCCCATCGCGTGCAGCCCGACATCGGCATCGGCGTGGACACGACGCTCTCCTGCGACACGCCCGGCGTGCCCGATCAGGACAGGACGACCGAACAGGGCAAGGGCTTCGGCCTGCATGTGCGCGACAGCAGCTTCATCGCCGACAAGGCGCTGGTGGCCGATTTCGCGAAGCTGGCGACCGAGAAGGGCATCCCCTTCCAGCGCACCATGCTGCGCGCCGGCGGGCAGGATGGCGCGGCGGCCCAGCAGGCAGCCAGCGGCGCGCGCGCGATCGGCATCGTCGTGGGCACCCGCTACATCCACACGGTGACGGAGATGGCCGACAAGGGCGATCTGGCGGCGGCGCGGGATGTGCTGGCGGCCTATCTGGACTCGCTCTGAGACGAGGGCCGCCCCGGGGCATGGCTCCGGGGCGGCCACTATAGCCGCGTCAGCACCACGCCTGCCGCGATCAGCCCCGCCGCCGCCCAGCGCCATGGCCCCACCGGCTCGCGCAGGATGAACGCGGCGATGAGCGTCGCGAAGAGGATCGACGATTCGCGCAAGGCCGCCACCAGCGCCAGCGGCGCTTGGGTGAAGGCCCAGACGGCGATCCAGTAGGCGCCGAGCGACATGGCCCCCGCCGGCACGCCGGTGCGCCATGCCGCCGTCAGCCCGCGGAAGGCGGCGCGGCCGGAGGTGAGCGCGGCGGCGGCGGCCATCAGCCCGGTGTCCACCAGCACCATCCACAGCACGAATCCAGAGGCCGTGCCGGCCAGCCGCGCCCCCACCCCGTCGGCCAGCGTGTAGCTCGCGGTGAAGCCAGCCGTGGCGAGCGCATAGAAGAGCGCCCGGCCCCGCAACGGCGCGCTCGCGCCTCGCAGCGCCATCAGCAGCACGCCGGCGGAGATCGCGGTGATGGCCGCCAGCTCGGCCGGGCCGAAGCTGGCGCCTAGCCAGAGGGCGGAGACGACCATCACGATCAGCGGCGCGGTACCGCGCGCCATCGGGTAGGCCATGCTCAGATCGGCATGGGCATAGGCCTGCGTCAGCATCAGCTTATAGCCCGCATGCAGCGCCCCGCCTGCCAGTACCCAAGGCCAGGCCTCAGTGGCGGGCAGCGGGACGAAGAAGAGCAGCGGCAGTGCGATGATGCCTTGCACCAGCGCCAGCAGCAGAATCGGTGCCTGACCGCCGGCGGCCCGCTTGATGACGGCATTCCAGCCGGCATGAAGGAGGGCCGCGGCCAGCACGGCGAAGAAGACATGCGGGGCCATGTCAGCGGCGCTTTCGGGAGAGGGTTTGTGTCATAGTGCCCTCCTCCCCCATTGCCGCGCCGATGAAAAACGAGGATATTCGCCAGCGTCTGTGAGGAAATCGCACATGAAGCGCGGCGCCATGCCTTTGAATGCCCTGCGCGCCTTCGAGGCGACGATGCGCCATGGCCAGATGGGGCTGGCGGCGGCGGAGCTGGGGGTGACCCACAGCGCCGTCTCCCGCCAGGTGCGCGGGCTGGAGGAGGTGCTGGGCGTCCGGCTCTTCGACGGCCCCCGCAACCGGCTGGTGCCGTCAGAGGCGGCGCGGGCGCTGCACCCGGCGCTGCAGGAGGGGTTCGACCTGATCGAGGCGGGCGTGGCCCGCACGCTCCGGCAGGAGCGGCAGGCACTGGACGTCTCCTGCACCTCGACGCTGGCGATGCGCTGGCTGATCCCCCGGCTGGTCGGCTTTCAGGTGGCGCATCCGGAGATCGAGATCCGGCTGACGGCGGCGGATGGGCCAGTGGATTTCGCCACCGCGCCCTTCGACCTCGCGATCCGCGTCGGCCCCGGGCCCTGGCCGGGTGCCGAGGTGACGGAGTTCTTCGCCGATTGCTGCGGCCCCGTCGCGAGCCCCGACCTGCTGGAGGGAGCGGAGACAAGGGACCAACTGCTCGCCCTGCCCCGCCTGCACACCAAGACCCGGCTCAGCGCGTGGAGCGAGTGGTGCCGGGCCAAGGGATGGCCGGAGCCCGGCCCCGAGGGGCGGCTCTTCGAACATTTCTATTTCATGCTGGAAGGGGCGCGCGCCGGCCTTGGCGTGGCCATAGCCCCCGAAGTGCTGGTGCGTGAGGATCTGGCCTCGGGCCAGCTTTCCGCCCCGTTCGGCTTTGCCGAAACCGGGCGGCGCTACGTCGTGCTCAGCCGGCCCGGCGCGCCGCGCGCGGCAACCACCTTCACCGGCTGGCTGGCGGCGGGCGCGGGCGCGCCCTGAGCCGCCGCTTATTCGCCGGCGTGCTTGGCTTCGAGCGCCGAGACGCGGGCTTTCAGCGCCTCGTTCTCTTCGCGGGCCTTCTGGGCCATGGCGCGCACGGCTTCGAATTCCTCGCGGGTGACGAAATCACGGTCGGCCAGCCAGCGGTCAACCATCCCCTTGAAGGCCGTCTCCGCCTCCGTCCGGGCGCCCTGTGCCACGCCCATGGCGTTCGACATCAGGTCGGAGAGGTCGTCGAAGATCTTGTTGCGGGTCTGCATATGGCCTCCTCGTGTGTGCCAGCCTTCATATGGTTCGCCCGGCCGCCTGCCGCAAGGGCGCCCGATTGACTCGGCCCCGCCGGCGATGGATGGAAGGGCCATGACCGGCATCCCATTCCCCGATATCTCGCCCGAGATCTTCTCGATCGACCTTGGCGGCTTCCACTTCGCCCTGCGCTGGTACGCGCTGGCCTATATCGTGGGCATGGTGATCGGCTGGCGCATCCTCGTCGCCGCCCTGCGCCGCCCCGCCCTTTGGGCGCGCAACACGCCACCTATGCGCCCCGAAGCGACAGAAACGCTGCTCACCGCCATCGTGCTCGGCGTCATCGGCGGCGGGCGGCTGGGCTATGTGCTGTTCTACCAGCCGGGCTATTACCTGAGCCACCCGCTTGAGATCATCCGCATCTGGGATGGGGGCATGTCGTTCCATGGCGGTTTTCTCGGCGTGGTGCTGGCCTGCGCGATCTTCTCGCGCCGCTACAAGGTGCCGCTGGCGCCGATCGGAGACATGGTGTCGATGGTGGCGCCGGTGGCGATCTTCCTCGTGCGCTGCGCCAATTTCATCAACAACGAGCTCTGGGGCCGCCCAACCGACCTGCCCTGGGGCGTGATCTTCCCCGGCAGCGCCGCCCAGGCCTGCGGCGACACGCTGCTGCTCTGCGCCCGCCATCCCAGCCAGCTCTACGAGGCTTTGCTCGAGGGGCTGATCCTCGGCACCATCCTGCTGCTGGCCGGCTTCCGCTGGGGCTGGCTGAAGCAGGGCTGGCGCATTCTGGCGACCTTCCTCATCGGCTACGGCCTCTCGCGTTTCATGCTGGAATTCGTGCGCCAGCCCGATGCGCAATTCGTCTCCGAAGGCAATCCGCTGGGGCTGGCGCTGCATATCGGCGGCTATGGGCTGACCATGGGGCAGCTTCTGTCGCTGCCCATGATCCTCTTCGGCCTCTGGCTGTTCGGCCATGCGCGCCGCCGGGCGGTGGCGCCGGCGTGACGCCGCTGGCCGAGCTGCTGGCGCGGCGCATCGCGCTGTCGGGGCCGATGAGCGTGGCTGAGTACATGGCCGAATGCCTCTTCCACCCGGCGCATGGCTACTACTCCACCCGCCCCGGCATCGGCAGCCGCGATTTCACCACGGCGCCGGAAATCAGCCAGATGTTCGGCGAGATGCTGGGCCTCTGCCTCGCCGCCACCTGGATGCAGCAGGGCCAGCCCGCCCGCTTCGTGCTGGCCGAGCTGGGGCCGGGCCGCGGCGCGCTGATGGACGACGCCCTGCGCGCCGCCCGCGCGGTGCCGGACTTCAGCGAGGCGGCGGAGCTTCATCTGGTCGAGGCCTCGCCCGTGCTGCGGGCCGAGCAGGCCGATCGTCTGCCGGGCGCGCAGCATCATGACGGGGTGGAGACGCTGCCCGAGGGGCCGCTCTATCTTATCGCCAACGAGTTCTTCGATGCGCTGCCGATCCGTCAGTTCGTCCGCCAGGGCGACGCCTGGGCCGAACGGGTGATAGGTCTGGCGGATGGCAAGCTGGCGTTCGGGCTGACCGAGGCCGCCGCCGTCGCCGCCCTTGAGCCGCGGCTTGCGGATACCGAAGACGGCGAGCTGGTGGAGCTTTGCACCGCCGCCAGCGCCATCACCGGGGAGATCGGCCAGCGCATCGCCGCGCAGGGCGGCGCGGCGCTGATCGTGGATTACGGCGGCTGGGTCTCGCATGGCGATACCTTTCAGGCGCTGGAGGGCGGCGCCCATGTGGGCCCGCTGGCCCGCCCCGGCATGGCCGACCTCACGGCACATGTCGATTTCGCCCCGCTCGCCGCCGCCGCGGCGCCGGCGCTGGCCACGGGGCTGGAGACGCAGGGCGTGTTTCTCGAACGCTTAGGAATCACCGCCCGCGCCCAGGCCCTTGCGGCCAAGGGCGACGGGGCCGCCGTGGCGGCCGCGCACCGCCGTCTGGTGCATCCGGACGAGATGGGCGGGCTCTTCAAGGTGCTCGGCCTCTACCCCGAGGGCGCCGCGCCGCCGCCGGGCCTGACTGCCGGGCAGTCTTGACCCCGCCCCCGGCCAGGGGCACCTCTGGTCCATGGCCGGTCTCGACATCATCACCTCCCCCGCCCTGCCCGTGCCGCACGGGTTTTTCGGGCGGGCTGGCGGGGCATCTTCCGGCATCTACGCCGGGCTGAATTGCGGGCGCGGCTCGGGCGATCTCAGCGAGGTCGTCGCGCTCAACCGCGCCCGTGCCGCCGAAGCCCTGGGCGCGGCGCCGGGCGAGCTGGCGGGCGTGCATCAGGTGCATTCGGCCCGCGTGGTGACGGTGAGTGAGGTGCCCGACACGCCGCCCGAGGCCGATGCGCTGGTCACAGCCACGCCCGGCCTCGCCTTGGCCATCCTCACCGCCGATTGCCAGCCCGTGCTCTTCGCCGATGCCGAAGCCGGCGTGATCGGCGCTGCCCATGCCGGCTGGCGCGGCGCTCTGGCGGGCGTGCTGGAGAACACATTGGAGTCCATGGAATCGCTCGGGGCTGAGCGCGGGCGCATCGCGGCGATCATCGGCCCCACGATCTCGCAGCCCGCCTATGAGGTCGGCCCGGATTTCGTGGCCCAGATCGAAGCGGAAGACGGCGAGGCCGCCCGGTTCTTCGCCCCCGGCGACGGTGACCGCGCATTCTTCGACCTGCCGGGCTATGGATTGTGGCGGCTCAAGCGCGCCGGAGTGGACCAGGCCGAGTGGACGGGCCATTGCACCTATGCAGACCCGGCCCGCTTTTATTCCTACCGCCGCGCCACGCATGAGGGCGCCGCCGATTACGGCCGGCTGATCTCTGCCATCCGCCTTTAGGGCCACCGCCCGTTCAGGAACCGGCAAGGTCAACGCGGTATTTCCATCATGATGCCGGTGACTGGCCGCAATCGCGCCGCTTTGCGCAGCGAGGCTAAGCCCGATCCAGAGCTGCTCAGGAGAGGCGCCATGAAGACCACCCCGCGTTGGATACTTGCCCGGCTGCGCGATGCAGAAACCCTTCGCCACCGCATGCCGTGGGAGCGTGGCCTGCGCCGCGCCGCCATGATCGCCCGGCGCAATGCGGCCGGCCCGGTGCCTGTGGCCCTTCCCGCCAGCGGGCCCCGCCCCGCCTATCGAAGGGCCGAGCGCGCCGCACATCGGTAACCCGGGGCATAAAGTGGCGCGGCGGATTGTGGCCCGCCCGTCAACGATAAGCCAGCGGGACAGAGACTAAACACGAAGGCGCAACTATGCACCAAGTCGTTGACAATACGCATCAAATCACGTCACAATAACTTTTACAGCAATTGCTTCAGCTGTTGTCGGTGGGGGCCGACAGGTGAGCCTTGAAGTAGGCAGAGCCATGACGATTTCCCTCCCCGCCCTCACGGCGGACGCCACGACAGCTGCGGCCCGGAGTGGCCGCGTGTCTCGCATCGACGGGCGACCTCAGCGCAGCACGCCTCTCTTGCGCAAGATCGAGGTCGCCTGCCTCGACGACCGCGGTGACATCGCCGATTTCACCCGACTCGTCCCCGCTCATCCGGTCTTCGACGAAGCGTTCAGCGCCGTCGCGCGCGGCGCCCTTCTGCAGACAGATCGCGGCACCGTCGCGATTGAGGATGTGCTGCCGGGCGACCAGATTCGCACGGCCGGCGGTGAGTTCCAGACTCTGCTCTGGAAGGGCTCCACC
This sequence comes from Pseudoroseicyclus sp. H15, assembly GCF_054353345.1. NCBI lineage: Bacteria > Pseudomonadati > Pseudomonadota > Alphaproteobacteria > Rhodobacterales > Paracoccaceae > Pseudoroseicyclus > Pseudoroseicyclus sp. H15. The sequence goes on along the minus strand of NZ_JBTHJE010000005.1, from coordinate 601,539 downwards.
CTGATCCACGCCCATGCCAAGGGGCAGTCTCACGCCATGCGGCGGCTGATCCGCATCCCGGCAGACACGCTGGGCATCGCCAAGCCGATGACCGACCTCGTGCTCGGGCCGTCGGCCCGGATCGTGCGCAGCGGTGCCGGCATCCGCCGGCTTACCGGTCACGACCATGCCCTGATGCCCGCCAGCGATTTCATCGACGATCTGGGTTTCATAGAGCTGACCCCGCCGATCCCTGTGCCGGTGTTCCACCTTGCCTTCGAGCAGCACGAGCGCGTCGCGGTGAACGGGCTGGAGGTGGAGAGCTATCATCCCGGCGCCCTGCTCGGGCTTGGCCTGTCGAGCGAGCTGGAAGAGCTGTTCCTCTCCTGCTTCCCGCATCTGCGCAGCCTCGAAGGGTTCGGCCCCGCCGCCCTGCCCCGCCTCCGCCGGGCCGATCTGGATATGACCAACGTCGCCTGAGGCGGCGGCTCTCAGCTTTCGGTCGCCATGCGTGCTTCGAGCACATCGAAGGGCACGCCCGGCTCATCCTTGGCGTCGCGGATAACCAGCGACGTCTTGACCGAACCGACATTGGGCGCCGCCGTCAGCTCTTCCGTCAGGAAGCGCTGAAAGGTGCGCAGGTCGGGCGAGACGCATTTGAGCAGGAAATCGACCTCGCCGTTCAGCATGTGGCACTCGCGCACGAGCGGCCAGGAACGGCAGCGGTTCTCGAAAGCGCTCAGGTCGGCCTCGGCCTGGCTCAGCAGCCCGACATTGGCGAAAACGGTGACCTCGAAGCCCAGAAGACGCGGGTCGACATCGGCATGAAAGCCCCGGATATAGCCCTGCTCCTCCAGCGCGCGCACACGGCGCAGGCAGGGCGGCGCCGAAATGCCCACGCGGCTGGCCAGCTCGACATTCGTCATGCGGCCATCCGCCTGCAGCTCGGCAAGGATTTTGCGGTCGATCTCGTCCAATCGGCTGCCCGGCATGTGCTTTCCCAATTCTGATGTAAAGATCATACGCCGAACCCGCCGCTCGCGCAATAATATGTCGCAAGAGCGCAATTTCCGGCAAAGTTGCGTGCGGGCTGATCGCCCGGCCCGCGTGCCGGGTCAAGGGGTTTCCCCGCTGGAAGCGCGACACTATATCGGGTTTCACCTCTGCAAAGGAGCCCGTCATGGCCGACCCGACCCATACCCGCCTGCTGATCATCGGCTCCGGCCCCGCCGGCTATACAGCCGCCGTCTATGCCTCGCGCGCCATGCTCTCGCCGCTGCTGATCCAGGGGCTGGAACCGGGCGGCCAGCTGACCACGACCACCGATGTCGAGAACTGGCCCGGCGACCTGGAGCTGACGGGCCCCGGCCTGATGGAGCGGATGGAAGCTCATGCCAAGCAGATGGGCACCGAGATCGTCTCTGACATCGTGACCGAGCTCGACCTGCAGCACCGCCCCTTCACCGCCAAATGCGACAGCGGCGCTGTGGTGACGGCCGATGCCGTGATCCTCGCCACCGGCGCCCGCGCCAAGTGGCTGGGCCTGCCGAGCGAGGAGAAGTTCAAGGGCTTCGGCGTGTCGGCCTGCGCGACCTGCGACGGGTTCTTCTATCGCGGGCAGGAGATCGTCGTGGTCGGCGGCGGCAACACCGCCGTGGAAGAGGCGCTCTTCCTCACCAATTTCGCCAGCAAGGTGACAGTGGTGCACCGCCGCGACAGCTTCCGCGCCGAGCGCATCCTGCAGGATCGCCTGTTCAAGCACCCGAAGGTCGAGGTGATCTGGAACCACCAGCTCGACGAGGTCGAAGGCGCCGACAGCCCGCTGGGCGTCGAGAGCGTGAAGATCCGCCATGTCGAGACGGGCGAGATCACCGAGCTTGCCGCCAAGGGCGTGTTCATCGCCATCGGCCACGCCCCGGCGAGCGAATTGGTGAAGGACCAGCTGGTCACCCATAACGGCGGCTATGTGAAGGTCGAGCCCGGTTCGACGCGCACATCGATCCCCGGCGTGTTTGCCGCCGGCGACCTGACGGATCACGTCTATCGCCAGGCGGTGACCTCTGCCGGCATGGGCTGCATGGCAGCGCTCGATGCCGAGAAATTCCTCGCCGAGCACGAGGCCGACATCGACACGGCGCAGATCCCGGCGGACCCGCTGACCGCGGCGGAATGATCCGCCTGGAGGCGCCGGTCTGGCGCATCCTCTTTGCCGATCAGACCGATCCTTTGGCCCCTGTCCGCGGGCCGAAGGGCCGGTTTCACCACTCGGGCCAGCCTGCCCTCTACGCCTCTCTCAGCCCCGAGGGCGCCGCCGCGGCGCTGGCCCGCTACGTGCGGCCGGACGATCCGCCGCGGCTGATCCACCGGCTCGACCTCTCCATCGACGGCATCGTCGATCTGCGCGAGAACGATACGGCCCGCATTGCCTGGCATGAGATTGACGGCCCCGCGCCCACCTGGCCGCTCTCCGACGCGGCCCGTGCCTCGGGCGCCCACGGGCTACTCTACCGTTCCCGCACACGCCCCGACTTAGAGAACGTCGCGCTGTTCGATTGGGCAGGTGCGCTTCGAATTGCCGGTGTTCCGAACGTCTGGCCCGATCCGTCGGCATAAAGCAGCTATACATTTACTGCATTGCAGCATTCGTGGCAGCCCCGCTTGCGCAAAAAGTCCGCCTCACATAGGGACCAACGCGCAATCATTTCTCTGCAGGGCCGCACAATATGACGACCGTTTCGAACCTAAATCCCATTCCAGAACTCTACGTTTCTCATGACAGCGCCCAGAAACTGAAGGTCGAAGCTGCCGATCTGACCTCGTGGGATCTGACCCCGCGCCAGATCTGCGACCTCGAGCTTCTGATGAACGGCGGATTTTACCCGCTGAAGGGCTTCCTCTCCGAAGAGGATTACGACAGCGTCGTCGACACGATGCGGCTGAAGGACGGCTCGCTCTGGCCGATGCCTATCACGCTCGACGTCTCCGAGAAATTCGCCGGCACCATCGAGCTCGGCCAGGACATCGCCCTGCGCGACCAGGAAGGCGTCATCCTCGCCACGATGACCGTCACCGACAAATGGGAGCCGAACAAGGCGAAGGAGGCCGAGAAGGTCTTCGGCGCCGATGACAGCGCCCACCCGGCAGTGAACTACCTGCACAACCAGGCCGGCAAGATCTATCTCGGCGGCCCGATCACCGGCATCCAGCCGCCGGTGCATTACGATTTCCGCGCCCGCCGCGACACGCCCAACGAGCTGCGCGCCTTCTTCCGCAAGCTCGGCTGGCGCAAGGTCGTCGCCTTCCAGACGCGCAACCCCCTGCACCGCGCCCACCAGGAGCTGACGTTCCGCGCCGCGCGTGAAGCGCAGGCGAACTTGCTGATCCACCCGGTCGTCGGCCTCACGAAGCCCGGCGATGTCGATCACTTCACCCGCGTGCGCTGCTACGAGGCGGTGCTCGACAAGTACCCGCAGTCGACGACCACGATGTCGCTGCTCAACCTCGCCATGCGCATGGCCGGCCCGCGCGAGGCTGTCTGGCACGGGCTGATCCGAGCCAACCACGGCTGCACGCACTTCATCGTCGGCCGCGACCATGCCGGCCCGGGCAAGAACTCTGCCGGCGAAGATTTCTACGGCCCCTATGATGCCCAGGATCTCTTCAAGGAATATGAATCCGAGATCGGCCTCGAAATGGTCCCCTTCAAGCACATGGTCTATGTGCAGGAGCGCGCACAATACGAGCCGAATGACGAGATCGCCGACAAGGATGACGTCACCATCCTGAACATCTCGGGCACCGAGCTGCGCCGCCGTCTGGCCGAGGGGCTCGAGATCCCCGAGTGGTTCTCCTTCCCCGAAGTTGTGGCGGAGCTGCGCCGCACCCGGCCGCCGCGGTCGAACCAGGGCTTCACGGTGTTCTTCACCGGCTTCTCCGGCTCGGGCAAATCCACCATCGCCAACGCGCTGATGGTCAAGCTGATGGAGATGGGCGGCCGCCCGGTGACGCTGCTCGACGGCGACATCGTGCGGAAGAACCTCTCCTCCGAGCTCGGCTTCTCCAAGGAGCACCGCGATCTCAACATCCGCCGCATCGGCTACGTGGCGAGCGAGATCACCAAGAACGGCGGCATCGCCATCTGCGCCCCGATCGCGCCCTACGCCACGACGCGCCGCGCCGTGCGCGAGGACATCGAGGCCTTCGGCGCCTTCATCGAGGTGCATGTCGCCACCCCGATCGAGGAATGCGAGCGGCGCGACCGCAAGGGGCTCTACAAGCTGGCCCGCGAAGGCAAGATCAAGGAGTTCACCGGCATCTCCGACCCCTACGACGTGCCGGAGAACCCCGAGCTGCGCATCGAGACCGAGGGCACAGACGTGGACAACTGCGCCCATCAGGTGGTGCTGAAGCTGGAAAGCATGGGGCTGATCTCCGGCACTTGAGCCGGAAGACAGCGCTGAATAGCGAAAGGGCGGCCCGCGGGGGCCGCCCTTTTTGCGTTGTCAGGAGGCGCGTCAGCCCGCCTTAGAGGCCGGCATCATCGTGCGCAGAAGATGATCCTTCCGGATGAACTGGTGATAGAGCGCCGCCGCGATATGCAGGGTCGTGACAATCGCGAGAAGCCAGAACAGAACGCCGTGCAGTTCCCCCGCCGGCTCGATGCCACCCACCCATGCCATGAGGCCGACGACAGGAATCAGCAGCAGCAGAGCATAGATCGCCCAATGCGAGGCGTGCGCTGCCAGCCGCATCATGCCCGGCATCGGCGGTTCTTCCGGCGCGCCATGGCGCATTCGCAGGAAGAGGCGGATGAGCGTGAGCACGAGGATCGTCATGCCCGCGACGCGATGCACGATGCCCTCGGTCACCCAGGGGCCTGTCGCCTCCAGGTGGCGGAAGGCGTCTTCAATGGCGTCGTGGCTGAAGAACGACACGAGGATCACCAGAAGGGTGAGCCAGTGAAGGAGCACCTGTGCCCCAGTGAAGTGGTCGGCGGCTCGGGGCATCAGGATCTCCGTCTTGGTGGATGGTTTAGTGAATGGTCACCGGGACCATATCGTGCTCGCGCGCGAGATCGAAGGCAAGCTTCTGGTCGATCACGAGAGCCAGTTGGCGGCCTTCGGCATTGTGCACGGCGAAGAGCGTCTCGCGCCCCTCAGCCTGGGCCTGCACCTCTTCGGGCAGGTCAGAAACGGCGACCGGCTTGACGTAGACAACGTTCTTGCCGAGGCGGGCCAGATCGAACGGCGTGTTCATTGCACCCCTCCCTTCTTGATCTGAATGGTCTGCACAACGCTTTCCGGCGGCTTGCGGGTCAGGTCGATGTGCAGAAGTCCGTTTTCCATCAGCGCTTCGCCGATCTCCACGCCATCGGCCAGCACGAAACTGCGCTGAAACTGGCGGGCGGCGATACCGCGATGCAGGAAGACGCGGTCATCCTGGTCTTCGCCCTGGCGGCCGCGCACGATAAGAGACTTCTCTTCGAGCGTGATCGACAGGTCAGCCTCGCTGAAGCCGGCCACCGCAAGGGTGATCCGGTAAGAATGCGGAGACGTCTGTTCGATATTGTAGGGCGGGTAGCCATCCCCGGCCGATTTGGCGGTGCGCTCCATCAGCCGTTCGAGCTCTTCAAAGCCCAGAAGGTAGGGATGCGCCCCCAGCGAGATCTTGGTCATGCCGTTTCGTCCTCGTAAGCGACTGTCAGGCTGCGAGCCCCGTAAGCGGCGACCCGTCCTGCCAGAAATATGGGCGTCAAAGGCGTAGGTCGCAAGGGGCGGGGCTGGGATTGGCGCGGAGGTGACGATAGGATGGGCGCCAGCAGGCAGTGGCGGTGACGATAGCGATGAGCGGCTCTGAAAAACTCGACGAGATGGAGGTGCTCCAGATCGAGCTGGAGGTGATGCGCCGCCAGCACCGCGACCTCGATGAAGCCATCGCGGCGCTTGAAGAGCGCGGGCCGCTGGCCGATGTGCTGATGATCCGGCGGCTTAAGAAGCAGAAGCTTTCGCTGAAGGATCGCATGTCGCGCATTGAGGACAGGCTGACACCGGACATCATCGCCTGAGCCGCCAGGTGGCGACGGTTATCGCTCGCGCCTTTCCCAAGCCGCGTCTTTAGACCGGCCCCTCTCCTCAAGAGCTTTCGAAAATGCAAGCGCCCCGCCTTGAGGGCGGGGCGCTGGGAGAGCCGATGAGTGCGATCAGGCGGCGCGGCGGTTCGTTGCCTTGGGAGCCTGCCCCTGCGTGTTGCCGATCTGGAACTGCCCCACGAGCGAGGCCAGCCGGTCGGCATCGGAATAGAGCGTGTGCGCGGCAGCCGTGCTCTCTTCCACCATCGCGGCGTTCTGCTGGGTGACCTGATCCAGCGAGGTGACGCCCGTGTTGATCTCGTCCAGCGAGTTCGCCTGCTCCACCGTACCGGCGGCGATGTTCGTGACCAGCTCAGAGATGTGGCTGACCCGCTCGACGATGGAGTTGAGCGCTTCGCCCGCCTTGCCGACCAGATGCACCCCCTCGCCGACCTGGGCCGTCGAGCCGGAGATCAGATCCTTGATCTCCTTGGCCGCGTCAGAGGTACGCTGCGCCAGCACGCGAACTTCGCTGGCGACGACGGCGAAGCCTTTGCCCGCCTCACCGGCCCTTGCTGCCTCGACGCCGGCGTTGAGGGCCAGCAGGTTGGTCTGGAAGGCGATATCGTCGATGACGCCGATGATCTGGCTGATCTGTTCGGAGCTCTTCTCGATCTTGGTCATGGCGCCCACGGCGCTTTGCACCACCTCGCCGGATTTTTGCGCATGGGTGCGCGCGTCGGTGACGATGTTCTCCACCTCACGAGAGCCATCGGCCGCGGTGCGCACCGAGGCGGTGAGTTCGTCGAGCGCGGTTGCCGTCTCTTCCAGAGTCGCGGCCTGGTTTTCGGTGCGGCGAGACAGATCGTCGGACGAAGCCGAGACAGACCCGATGCCCTCGCGGATGGAATTGGCGGCGGTGAAGACCTGGCCGATGGCGGCCGAAAGGCGGTCGAGCGCGCGGTTGTAGTCGGCGCGGAGCTGCTCGTATTCGGCGCTGAAGGCCTGGTCGATCCGGTGGGTCAGATCGCCTTCGGCCAGCGCGGTCAGCCCGCGGCCCAGCCGCTGCACGACGGCGCTCTGCTCCTGCCGGGCGGCGTCGCGCTCGGCCTCGGCGAGGCGGGCGTCATGCAGTTTGCTGTCCAGCAGCTGCAGCGCGCGAGCGATCTCGCCCACCTCGTCGCTGCGGTCGGTCATGCCGATGTGGCAATCCTCTTCGCCATCGGAAACACTGACCACCGCCCTGGCGAGTTCGCTCAGAGGCCGGCCAACCATGCGGCGCGTGACCTCGGCCCCGAGAGCCACCAGCGCGAGGAAGACCACGAGAACAGCAAGCTGCATCGTGCGGCGGTCCGCCGCCAGTTCGGCCAGCATCGCCTCGGGCGACCAGACGATGGTGAGCACGCCGGTGGGGTTTTCGTCGTTGCCGAAATAGATCGGCTCGGAGACGATGAAGCCATCGGCGCTGATCACCGCCTCGCCGGTGCTGAGGGCCCGTGAGGCCATGCCGTCGGTTTCGGCATCGAGCGCATCGTCGACATCGCCCGCTTCAGCCAGCATCTGGCCATCGACACCGGTGACTTCGAGATAGACGAAGTGCTCGCCCGCGCGCTGGATGTGGTGATCCATCGCCAGCGCGATGGCCTCGGTATTGGCGAAGCGCACATGCCCGGCCAGGTTGAAGGCATCCGTCTGCGCGACTTCATACGCGAGCCGGCGCAGGCCGTCCTTGGCGACACGTGTCGTTTCCGATGTGGAAAAGATCGAGAGCGTGACCGCGACGATTGCGGCCGTCAGCGCCGAAAGTCCGGCGATCTTCAAAAATACCGAGCCTGTCAGAAAATGCAGGCCGCCAAACTTCTGTTTCAACGTCTTGACCTTTCACTCGTACAGCGGCGGCGCGGGCAGCCACCCGGGAAGCTCTGCGGGCGCGGTGCCAAAGCATCGCGCCCGGCGCGCCTCAGTTGATGACAGCCGCATCCACCCCGAAGGTGATGGCGCCGATGACTTCGCCCGTATCGGGGTCGCTGATCGCGAAGGACGCCTGCACCGCATACATCTGCGAGGATTCGTCGAACTCGATCTCGCTGAGGTGGTAGCCCTCCGGCCCGGCGCCGTAGCTTTCGGCATGCTTGGCCTCGTCGCCCTGCCAGTAATCAGAGGTGGCCCCGCTGGCAGCGACGTTGAGGCCCTGCGCGTCCATAATGAAGATCTCGGTGAAGAGGCCGCTCGATTCCGCCACCATCTGCGCGAGCTGCTCTCCCAGCGGCGAATGCAGCACGGCGTTGATCAGCGGCGCGTCGGCACGGCCGATCTCTGCCGCCCATTGCCTGTCGAGCGCGGCGATATCATCGGCCGTCAGGCCCACCGTCTCTGCATTCTGGGCGCGCACGGCGTCGATCACCATGGGCTGGGCCAGCAGCGGCACCACCGTTTCCTCATAGAAGGCCTGCGCTTCGGCGTTCATCTCAGAGGCAAAGGCGCCGGTGCCAAGGCACAGCAGGGCCATGGCGGGGAGGAGGCTACGAAATGTCATGTCGATCCTGTCCTGCAAAGGGCCGAGGCCCGGTTCAGGATGATCGCTTAGAGCACAGGTGCTGACAGAGCGTGAATCTGCCCTCGGTCCGCGGTGCCGGAGTGACTAGAATTGACGTTATATCCGGAAGAACCGCTGGGCCAGCCGCGGCACCATGCGGCGGAAGCGCAGGGGTGCATCGGCGGCGGCAAGGCAGATGCAGGTCTCGCCCGGCTCGGCAATCGGCTGGTGGCCGTCGTCTTCGGTCTCGACGGCGACGTCACCGGGGCCGAAGCGGCCTTCGGCATCGCTGTAGGCGCCCTGCAGCACCAGCGTCAGCTCAAGCCCGCCATGGCCATGCTCGGGCATCGCGGCGCCCGGCGCGATGGAGAGAAGCCGAACGCTGCCGGCCTCGCCATCGTCGATGATGCATTGCTTGGCGCCGCCGCCAAGGCTGCGCCAGCGCGGCGCCTCGCCGTTCAGCGCCTCCACCACCGGGGCCGGCAGGGGGCCGGAGCGCTTCCAGCTCGACTGGGGCATCTCAAGCTCATCCTGCTTCAGGGCGGCGAACAGGCGGCTGCGCAGTTCGGGCGAGATGGCGGTGGCACCGACCTCTTCCAGCACAGCGCCGCCGGCGGCCTCATGCGCGCCCAGCCGGGCACGGCATTCGTCACAGAGCGAGACATGGCTGGCAACGACGAGTTCATAGGCATAGCCCAGCGAGCCGCCGGCGTAGGCGGCGAGGATATCGTCGGGCAGGTGATGCGAGATGGTGCCCATGGCTATCTCAGGTCCTTCAATTCATGACGCAGCCGCTCCAGCCCCAGCCGGATCCGCGACTTGATGGTGCCGAGCGGCAGGCCCGTCTCGGCACGGATTTCGCTATGGCTCAGGTCGCCGAGATAGGCGCGCTCGATAACGGCGCGCTGATCGGCAGAGAGGGCCAGAAGAGCCGCACGCAGCGCCTCGGCCTCTTCCTCCAGAGCCAGGATGTCACCGGCGCTGCTGTCGGCCGATGTAGGCTCGGACGAAGCCTCGAGCATCTCGGGCTCGGGCCGCCGGTTGCGGCGGGCGATGTCGATCTGCCGGTTCCGCGCGATGCGGAAGATCCAGGCCGAGACCGGCGCGCGGGCCGGATCGTATTGGCCCGCCTTGCGCCAGATAGTGAGCATGACGTCCTGCACGATGTCTTCTGCAAGGGCAGAGGAAGCGCCGGAGCGCATCGCCATCGCCTTCAGCCGCGGACCGTAATGATCGAAGAGCTGCCCGAAGGCCGCCTTGTCGCGCCGGTCGCGCACTGCGAGCATCGCCCGGGTCTGCTCGCAGACGGCCGGGGCCGCCTGGTTTTCGAGCTTATCGTCCTGACCCACAGCTTCGCCCAATTTCGCTCTCTCCGCGCTGCTGGCCAATGCCAGCGCCCGGTTGAGTGTCGCAGCGGCTGGCGCATCGTTCAACATGTTCAGGATACGGCGGTGCGCGCTGGGTGGATCACATGCGCGCGTCAATTTTCGGGGGAGCGGTTGAGGGATGGAAAGGCTCTGCCGCTAAGGGTGAAAGAATGATCCGCCCTGCCCCGCCTGGCGTAGTTCTGTCAGTTGTTCCCCTTTCCGCCCCATGAGGCCCCATGTCGTTTGATGCAGCCCCGACCCGCCCGCAGAAGATTGCCGTTATCGGGGCCGGCGTCTCGGGGCTGGCGGCTGCCTGGCTGCTGTCGCCGTCGCACCGCGTGACGCTGTTCGAAGCCGAGCCGCGGCTGGGCGGCCATGCCCGCACCAAGATCGCCGGCAAGCGGGGCGACCAGCCGGTGGATACCGGCTTCATCGTGTTCAACTACGCCAATTACCCGCATCTGACGCGGATGTTCCACGAGCTCGACGTGCCGGTCGCCAAGAGCGACATGAGCTTCGGCGCCACGATCAACGGCGGCACGGTGGAATACGGGCTGCGCGACCTAGGCGCCCTGCTCGGCCAGCGCGGCAACATGGTGCGCCCAGGCTTTCTGCGCATGGTACGCGACATCTTCCGCTTCAACGCCGGGGCCGAGGCGGCGGCGCGCGACGGGCAGACCATCGGCGATCTGGTGGCCGAGCTGCGGCTCGGCAGCTGGTTCGAGCGCTATTACCTCATGCCGATCTGCGGCGCGATCTGGAGCACGCCGGCCACGCGCATCCGCGACTTTCCCGCGCGGGCGATGATCAATTTCTTCCGCAATCATGCCCTGCTCTCCGCCACCGGCCAGCACCAATGGTGGACGGTGGATGGCGGCTCGATCGAATATGTGCGCCGGCTGGAGGCGCATCTGCGCGCCACAGGCTGCGAGATCCGCACCGGCGCGCCTGTTCGCTCGGTCAACCGCAGCCATGGCCGGCCGCGCGTGCGGGCCGAGGGGGGCGTGGAGGAGACCTTCGATCAGGTGATCTTCGCCTCGCATTCCGACGAGACGCTGGCGATGCTCGCCGACCCCACGCCGGAGGAGCGCGCCGCCCTCTCCGCCGTACGCTACCAAGACAATCGCGCCGTGTTGCACGCCGATCCGGGCCAGATGCCCCGGCGGCGGGCCTGCTGGTCGTCCTGGGTCTATCAGGCCGACGAGAGCACACGGCCCGGCGAAGCTGCGCAGATCGGCGTGACCTATTGGATGAACCGGCTGCAGAACATCCCAGAGGACGACCCGCTCTTCGTGACTCTCAACCCCGCCCGCGAGGTGCGCGAAGAGCTGATCTACGACGAGACGACGTTCCGCCACCCGCTGTTCGACAGTGCCGCCGTTGCGGCGCAGGCGCGGCTGCGCGAGATGCAGGGGCAGCACGCGACCTGGTTCGCCGGCGCATGGACACGGCACGGCTTTCACGAAGACGGCTTCGCCAGCGCCGTGCGCATCGCGCAGGCCATGCAACCGCAACTGGCGGTGGCATGAAGCCGGAGCTGATCTTCGGGGCGACGACCCATGCCCGGCGCGGCGAGGTGGCCCATGCCTTTCGCTACCGGGTGGATTTCGTGCTGATCGACGTGGAGGAAACGCGCGCCCCCTGGCTGTTCTCTCGCCGCCGGCCCGGGCTCGTTTCCGTGCGCGATGTCGATCATGGCGGCGAGCGGGGCCGCGGGCGCGGCGCCGCCTGGGCGCGAGAGGCCTGCGCCGCCCGGGGGCTGGCGCTCGGCGAAGACGACCGGCTGCTTTTGCTGACGCAGCCGCGCTTCTTTGGCCGGGGGTTCAGCCCGGTGAGCTTCTGGCTGGTGCAGCGTGGCGGGGCGCTGGTTACCGCGATTGCCGAGGTGAACAACACGTTTGGCGACCGGCACTCCTATTTCTGCGCCCGTCCCGGCTTCGCGCCCATCCTGCCGTCCGACCGCATCACGGCCGACAAGGTGTTCCACGTCTCGCCCTTCCAGGAGATCGCCGGCGGCTACACCTTCGGCTTCGACATCGCGGAGGATCACATCGGCATCCTCATCACCCATCGGCGCGGCAACGAGACGCTGCACGCCACTCTCATGGGCCAGCGCCAGCCGATGACAAATGCCGGCCTGATGCGCGCCGCCCTGCGCCTGCCGTTCAGCGGCCTGCGCACCATCGCCCTGATCTACTGGCAGGCCCTGCGCCTGCGCCTGAAGGGCGCGCCCTACCGCCCCCGCCCCCTGCCCCCCGAAGAGGAGCTGACCTGATGCGCGGCGACGCCAAGCAATCCCGCCTTCTGGCCGCCTGCGAGCGGATCGGCGCTGGCCGGCTGCGGCTGATCACACCCGAGGGCGCAACGCTCGATTTCGGCCAGGGGCCGCGCGCAGCAGAGATTGAGATCTACGATTGGTCCGCCGCCCGGTCGCTGCTTCACCAGTCGCCCGAAGGCATGGCCGAAAGCTTCGCCCGAGGCCTCTGGAACAGTGAAGACCCCGAGGCGCTCGCCAGCCTCTTTGCGCTGAACCGGGCCGCCTTTCCCGTCGCCTGTGACCGGCGGTTTCTTTCCGGCTTGCGGCGCCAAAATGAGGCCAAGCTGCCGGGCACCGAGTTCTTCCAGCTCTTCCTCGACCCGGGCATGAGCTTCACCGGCGCCCTCTTTCAGACTGGCGACGACGATCTCGGCCGGGCGCAGCATCGCAAATACGACCGGGTGCTCGACCGGCTGGGCGATGCGCCGCGCCTGCTCGACATGAATTGCGGCTGGGGCGGGCTGGCCGAGCGGGCGGTGTCCCGTGGCCATGTCGTCACCGCCCAGGCGGCGCGCGCCGATCAGCGCGCCTTCGCGGATGCCCGGCTCGACGGGCGGGCGACGGTGCATCTGGCCGGGCGCGACAAGGCCGAGGAGGTGTTCGACGGCATCGCCGCGATCGAGCCGGCAGGCAGCGCCGCCCTGCCCGGAATGCTCGCCAGTCTGAAGGCCCGCCTTGCCGGCAGCGGCCGCGCCGTGCTGCAATCCGTCATCGAAGCGCCGGGCGACGAGACGCGCCTGGCCGCCGCCGCCCGCCATGCCGGGCTCGCCACCAGCGGGCGCTACGCCTTCGGCTCGGACTACGCGCGCACCCTGCGACAATGGAGCCACCGGCTGGAGGCCTCCGCCCCGCGCGCCCGCCGCCTGGGCTTCACCGAAGATGTGCTGCGGCACTGGCGCTGGCGCTTCAACAGCGCCGCCGCCGCCTTCGCGCTCGGCCATCGCGATGTCGTGCAGCTCGACCTTGCCCATGCCTGACCCATCCGCAGAAAGGAGCGCCCGATGACCCGTGATTTCAAAGGACGCCGATACTGGATCGTCGGCGCCAGCTCTGGCCTTGGCGCCGAGCTGGCCCGCGCGCTCGACAAGCGCGGGGCGAAGCTGCTGCTCTCCGCCCGCCGGGCCGAGAAGCTGGAGGAGCTGGCCGCCGAACTGCGCGATGCAGAGGTGCTGCCTCTCGACGTGACCGATGCCGCTTCGGTGGCCACCGCCGTAGCAGGCTCCGGCGAGGTGGACGGCGTTGTCTACTCCGTCGGCCTCTACGACCCGATGACAGCGAAGGACTGGGATGCCGACCTCGCCGAAGCGATGTGCGAGGCAAATTTCATGGGCGCCATGCGCCTGTGCGGCCGCATCGTGCCGCAGATGGCGCGGCGCAGCTCGGGGCATGTCGTGCTGATCGGCTCGCTCTCTGCCTTCCGCGGGCTGCCCGGGGCCATTGGATATTCCGCCCCGAAGGCCGCGATCATGTCTCTGGCCGAGAGCATGCGCTCCGACCTGCGCGGCACCGGGGTGGAGGTGCAGCTCGCCAACCCCGGTTTCATCAAGACGCGGCTGACGAAAAAGAACGACTTCAACATGCCGCAGATCATGGAGCCGAAGCAGGCAGCCGCCGAAGTGATGGCTCTGATGGAGAGCGACGCCTTCCGCCGCGACTTCCCCACGCCCTTCGCCTGGCTGTTCTCGCGCAGCTCGATGATCCCCTACCGGATCTGGGACCGGATCATGTGAGGCTCGGCACGGGCCTTTCCGCCCCCTCGGCCAGACTCCGCCGGGCCGATAGGCGGGAAACCGCATATTTTTCTCAATAATCCCGGGAAGATGCAGAGATCCGCTCAAGAACGTCGCGGCATCTCATCTGGCTGATCAGGGCCGGGAACCAAGCGCTGAGATGCGGTGTTGTGGGGTCATACAAGGCAGGCACACGAGCCAGCCGAGACCCATGCACTTGGAGATCGACATGAAAACCTCCCACTCCATTATCGCCGCGCTGGCCATTCTGGCCGGCCCCGCCGTGGCCCAGGAAACTGCGGACACGATGACCACGGCCGACCCGGCCCTGGTGGCAGAGGAAGATTATTCCGCCATCGAGATCGACCTCGGCAGCTTCGAATCCAGCGAGCTGGTCGGCAAGCGCGTCTATGTCGGCGAAGAAGGCTCTGACCTCACCGCCGGCCTCGACAACGGCTGGGACGATATCGGTGAAGTCGGCGACCTAGTCTTCAACGATGACGGCACGCTCGCCGCTGTGCTGATCGACGTGGGCGGCTTCCTCGGCATCGGTGAGAAGGTCGTGGCCACCCGGCTCGACGATCTGAGCTTCTATACCGAGACCGGCGGCGACGAGAACTTCTTCGTTGTCTACAAGGGCAGCGCCGAGGCCCTCGAGAACCAGGAAGAATGGACCGAAGGCTCTGTCGTTCCCGCCGCCGACACCGCGACGAATGATGGCGCGATGGCCGACGACACCATGTCTGACGACACGATGGCCGAAGACGACATGGCCATGGAAAGCGACGCGGAAGCCGACGTCACCGCCGAGCCGATGACCGACCAAGAAGTCGAGAACGCCGACACCGCCATCGACAGCACCGATGAGGCGCTGGAGAGCGAGCCGGCGGATGGCGCGATGGCCACCGAAGACGGCGCCGCGATGGACGACGAAGCGATGGCTGACGAGACCATGACGGATGACGCCATGGCCGATGATATGGCTTCCGACGACATGGCTGCCGAAGACAACGCCGACATGGCCACGGAAGACGACACCATCGAAGCCGACGGCGAGCTGATTGTCGAAGATGGCGCCATGGATGACGAGGCGATGGCCGACGACACCATGACCGACGAAGCCGTGGCGACTGACGACGCGATGGCCGACGACTCGATGGACGCCGCCGACGCCAACATGTGGACGGCGCCGACCATGGAAATGGAAGGCTACGCCAGCGTCGACGCTGCGATGCTGACGGTGGAAGACCTGCAGGGCGCCCCGGTGTTCGGCATCGATGAAGACCGGATCGGCGAAGTGGCCGAAGTCGTGCTCTCGGAGAATGGCGACATCGAATACGCCCTGATCGACGTGGGCGGCTTCCTCGGCCTCGGTGAAGATCGTGTGCAGGTTGCCTTCGACGAACTGCAGATCCTGCGGAACGACGCTGGTGACGACGTGCGTGTCTATGTCGACGCCACCGAAGATCAGATGGAAGAGCGGGCCGACGCTTACGAATAAGCTCTGCCCAGCTACCTGACCGACGGGGCCGCGCGATCAGCGCGGCCCTTTTCGTATCTAGCTAACGCAAAGGCCGCGCTTTATGGCGCGGCCTTTGCGAGTTGTTCGACTGGTGCGGAGCCTCAGACCATCGCTTCGGGCACGCCCGGCAAGCGCACAGAGGTTTCAACCGCCGCCGCCTCGTCATAGGGCACGAGAAAGCCGCGCCGTTTCTCGGGCGGCAGGCGGCCATTCTCTTCCACCCGGTCGGTCCAGTGCTGGAAGGCATCGTCGAGCGGGAACAGATCCGCCGGCTCGTTCAGCCAGAATTTTTGTATGCGGCGGCGCACCAGATCGACCTCGTTCTGCCCCGTCAGCTCGACCCCCGCCTCGGTATCCCAATGCAGCGAGCGCCCGTTGAGATTGGCAGAGGAAACGATGGCCGAGCGCCCGTCGAAGACAGAGAGCTTGGCGTGCAGGTAGATGATCGGCGCGCCGGCGATCTTGGCCCGCGGCGCGAGGCTGTCGCGCTCGTCCAGCTGGCGGGGCTGGGCGGGGCTGGCGATGAGCAGCCGCTCCGGCCCAAAGGCGCGGCGCACATGCTCGATGCACCAAAGCTGCAGATAGTCGCCATAGCGGCCGTCGAGATCAGGCGGCTCGTTGAAGGCCACCGTCTCTGGCGCGCCGGGCACCACGAGGATGAGCTTCAGCCCCGACATCTTCTGGGCCCGCTCCGCCAGCGCCCGGGCAAGGCCCCGGTCGCGGAAGAACTGCGTCTCAAGGTAGATGAGGTGGCTCGACTCGGCGATGCGCACGTGATGGCACTCTTCAATCTCTTTCAGCACCTCGCGGGGCGAGAAGCGGAAGAAATGCGACTTCTTGCGCCGGGCTGAGATCGTGCGCAGCAGCCCGGGCGCAGCGACCGGCCTGGCCCGCGCCTCTGTCACATCGTCGAAATTCATCAGATGTGCCCGGCCGGCCTCGGCCAGGGCGGGGTCGTCGATCAGCGCCTGGATATCGTGCCAGGTGCCTTCCGAACCCTGGTCATGGTCCAGCGTGTCCCACCGCCGCTCGTTCAGATCGAGGCCGCCGATGTACAGCCAGCGGCCATCGACCGAGGCGAGCTTCTGGTGGTGCGATACCGGCCAGCTTGGCATGCCATCGCCGAAGCGGCGCTTCAGCATCGCCCGCACGCCCGGCATCAGCGACAGGCCCCGGCTCTCGCCCTCCCGCGCTTCCTTCATCGCCTGCTTGGCGACGCTCGACAGACGCATGCGGATGATCGGCGAGAAGAAAAGCCGGGGCAATGTGCCAGGCCGGGCGGGGTGCAGACGCGGGTGGATTGTCAGGTTCTTGCCCGCCTCGCCCGCCATCTCGCGCACACCGCAAAGGATACGCACGGTGTTCCATGTAGAGATATGCAGGTCTGTCGCGGCGGCGGCGTCGAAATCCGAAAGCCACAGCGTGACACGCACCCCGCGGCGCAGGGCGTCGACGATAAGGTCGGACCAGGTGGTCCCGACCTTCTGCGCTTCGGGCGTGCGCAGCAGGGTGCGCGGGTCGAAGATGCGAAAGCCCATGACAACTTCGCGCTCGGCCCGCAGGATCAGCCGCTCGAAGGCCGGATAGGCCTCGGCGGCGGTGATGAGCAATTGCAGCCGGCCGGTCGTTTCCGGCACTGGCGGGAGATCGGCCATAAGTCCTCTCCTCAGGCGGCGTCTTGGAAGGCGGCGATCGGGAAGGTGATTATCGTTCTGTGCTGCGCGCCGTCGTTCGTTTCGTCGACAGTGCCCCCGACTTGCTGCGCAAAGGCACGGACGAGCTTCTCGCCCAGCCCGTCACCCTTCTGCGGCACCTCGTCGCCCGAGGGGGCGACCGAGTTGGAGATGTCGAGCACGGCGCTTTCCGAGCCTTCCATATAAAGGCGGATCTTGATCGTTGGAGTTTCCCCCTCGGGGGCGCCGATATGCTTGAAAGCATTCATCACGAGCTCAGACATGGCCAGCCCAACGGGCACGGCCTGGTCGGGATAGAGCACGACCTCGTCATAGCTCTGCGTGACATTGACCGCCGCGCCGTCTTGCAGGCTGGCGGCGGCTGTCTGCTCGACGATGGCGGTGAACAGCTCGTCGGCCCGCACCCGCTCTTCCGCCGAGGTCTCGTACAGCTTCTGATGCACCCGGGCGATCGAGGCGACGCGCTGCTGCAGCTCCATCAGCACCCGGCGTTCCTTCGGGTCCTTCATCTTGCGCATCTTCATGTTGATGATCGACGCGATGAGCTGAAGGTTGTTCTTCACCCGGTGGTGCACCTCTTTCAGCAGCACGGTCTTCTGGTGCAGCGAATTGTGCAGCTCGGCCTCGTCGCGCAGCACGCTTTCGGCCAGCATCTGCCAGGTCTCGTCCATATCGATGAGCTCCTGCGGCTCCCACGCGCTGAGCTTGCGGGGAATGATCCGGCGGTTGCGCATGAACATCAGCATCCGCGCGCGCAGGTTGCGCGTGGGCTTGATGACCATCGCCTGCACCGAGAAGAAGGCCACGGCCAGGCCGGCCAGCCACATGGCGGCGGGGAAGAGCAGCGAATAGGCGGCGTGCAGGCCGTCGGCCACCAGGCTGTCGGTGCGGTAATCCCACGAGCCGAGCGCATAAACGACGCCGGCCTCAATAGGCACGACCGCATAGAAGCGGCGGTCGCCCTCGGCGTTCTCGCCGATGAAGGCTGTGCGCCCGATGCGGGCAAGGTTGGCGAGCTCAGCATTGACCGGAAGCTGGGCCTCCAGCTCGTCGATATCCGGCGCCGAGGTGAGCACCTCGCCGGAGGAATTGAAGGTGATCAGATTGATCGGCCGCGTGCCGCCTTCAGTGGGGCCTGCCATGGTCTCGGCGAGCGCGCCATGCTCCAGCGACAGGGTGACGAAGCCGTTATAGGCGCCATCATCCGTCAGCACCGGCACACCGACGGCCACCACGGCGCGGCGGGCGATGACGGCATCGGGGATGACCATGGCCCGCTCGCGCGGGTTGGCGGCCATGTCGATCACGCTTGGCCGGTCAGAGACATCGGTGCCCTCGCCATCAGAAGCGCACTGAACAAGACCCTCGGCCGAGACATAGCCGACGAAGGCATAGGGCTCGGCTCGCTCGAGGAAACGCCGCAGCCCCTCTTCGCATTCGGGGCCGCGGTTGCGCATGAGCGGTGCGGTGGCGGCGAGCATGCGGGCTGCGCCGAAAGCGGCCTGAATCTGGTTTGCTTCGCGCCCGGCAGCTTCGGCCGTGCGCGCCATCAGATTGGCCGACGAGTTCTTGTCGGTCTCCTGCAGGAGCAGATAGGTCTGGTTTACCGAGATCAGGCCGATGGGCAGCAGGGCCAGCGCCATCAGCGCCCCGATACGGAAGGTGAGCGAGTGAGATCGTTCACGCAGCCGCGCGAGCTTTGTCCTCAAAAGGCCGCCTTTCTTGCCTGGCGCCCATCAGTGACAACGGCAAGCGTCGCCGAATCCGTCATTTCGAGCGGCTCGTCCTCGGACAACTGCAGGAGTTCCACCAGACGCGCCCTCCCGCGGAAGACCCGCGACTTGATCGTGCCAACCGCCACGCCGCAGGTCGTGGCTGCTTCTTCATAGGTCATGCCAGACGCGCCCACGAGCACCAGCGCCTCGCGCTGTTCGTCGGGCAGATGCGTGAAGGCCTTCTGGAAATCGTTCAGCGCAAGGCGCCCGTCATGAGACGGCTTCACCGAAAGCGTGGCGGCCATCGCCCCGTCGGCGTCGGCGACCTCGTACTTCATCTTCCGGCGGCCGGAATAGAAGGCGTTGCGCAGGATGGTGAACAGCCAGGCCCGCATGTTGGTGCCGGGCTTGAAGCTGTCGATCGCCCGCCAGGCGTTGACGATCGTGTCTTGCACGAGGTCGTCTGCCGCAGAGGAGTTGCGCGTCAACGAGACGGCGAACGCCCTGAGCGACGGGAGGTGATCGAGGATCTCGTCCCGAGGGTCCTTGTGCTCGCCTTCGGCGGGCTTGCGGGTTGTCATTCGGGGCTATCCTGCTCCTTGAGCTGCCGTAGCAGCTCGACAAATCGGTCAGGCAGATCGCGCTGAACCTCCTGCTGGAATACCCGGCGGAGGTTGCTGTCGATCAGCTGCTCGAGGTCGTTCTCTTCCTGCGGTTCAGGCATTGTCCCCTTCGGCATTCTGCTGCACCATTTTATGGTCTTCTAGATAATTTATCTCTGATAGCTGGAACCAAACGCTGTGGCGCACGTTCGGTTCCACGAAAAGGGACTAAAAGGGGTAAAAAATGTCGCAGGCCACTGAGCCTTCCTTCCTCTCCGTCGCTGTTGCGGATCTGCTGCCTTACCTGCGCCGCTATGCGCGCGCGCTCACCGGCAGCCAGACCAGCGGCGATAATTACGTGGCCGCTACACTTGAAGCACTACTGACAGACCGTTCCGTCTTCGATCAAGGGCTCAGCAAGAAGGTCGCGCTGTTCCGCGCCTTTCACCTGATCTGGAGCTCTTCAGGTGCCCCCGTCGGTGAAGGTGACAATGGCCTCGCCCGCCGGGCGCAGGCCCATATGTCGCGCCTGACCGCCAATACCCGCGAAGCGCTGCTGCTCTACACGATCGAAGAGTTCTCCGCTCAGGATATCGCGGTGATCATGGACGTCGAGGAAACCGAAGTCCGTATGCTGATCGAGACCGCGCGCCGCGAGATGGAAGAAAGCGTCACCGGGCGTGTCATGGTGATCGAGGACGAACCCATCATCGCGATGGACATTCAGGACATCGTTGCCGACATGGGCCACGCCATCACCGGCGTTGCCCGCACGCATACCGAGGCGGTCGATCTGTTCAAGAAAGAGCGCCCGGATCTCATCCTCTCCGACATCCAGCTAGCCGATGGCTCGTCTGGCATCGAGGCGGTGAACGAGATCCTTGGCCTCGCGGGCGATATCCCGGTGATCTTCATCACCGCCTTCCCCGAGCGCCTGCTCACGGGCGAGCGGCCCGAGCCGGCATTCGTCATCACGAAGCCCTATACCGAAGAGCAGGTGCGCTCTGCCGTCAGCCAGGCGAGCTTCTTCTCGTCCACCGAGACGCTGCACGCCTGATCTTCCAGCTTTGCCAGCGCCGCCCTCGCATCAGTCCTGCCGAGAGCGCTGACAGACAAGGCCCGCCGAGTGGAAACACCCGGCGGGCCTTTTTTAGTATGGGTTGCAGGCGATTGCTTGCGTTGGGCGGAGCGAAGGTCTGCCCCGCTTAAGCTGGTTCTCACATCTCGTCGCGCGCCACCGTCAAAGCGGGGGCTTGTCCCGCATCGCGCCGAAGAGGGCGGCGACGAGGAACAGCACGAGGAAGATGAAGAACAGGATCTGCGCAATGCCCGCTGCCGCAGCCATGACGCCGCCAAAGCCGAAGACGGCGGCAATAATGGCCAGGACAAGGAAGGCCAGAGCCCATCCAAGCATGGAGTTTCTCCTTGGTTCGTAGGATCTTGCAGCGCCGGGTGGCGCTGATTTGCCTGATCAACGCTGCCTTCTGCAGCGCAGTTCCGCCCCCGCAAAAAAGTGCAAAAAGATGGGAACCATGCCGGAACTTATGCGTTGCGCCAGTGAAGCCACCCAAATCGAGGAGCCACCCATGGCCCGAGGCACGACCAACGGCACGCAAGCCAACCTCAATGAATTCATGAAGCAATTCGAGTCGCTCAAGGCGGATCTCGCCGAGCTGTCCGAGACAGCGGCAGAGATCGGGTCGGCCCAGAAAGAGATGCTGAAGGCGAATGCCACCGGCACTGCGTCCGCCATTCGCGCGCGGGGTGAAGCCACCGTTGCCGAGCTGAGCGCCAGTGCCCGCCGTGCGGCGAGCGAAGTTGCGACCGAAGCCGAGGCGAAGGTACGCGAGAACCCGGCTGCTGCTGTTGGCATCGCGACCTTCATCGGCTTCCTCATCGGGCTGTTCATGACCCGCCGCCGCTGATGATGGATCGGCTGGCCCTCGCGGCCGCCGCCATCGCGCGCAATGCCGCGCTGGCGATAGCGGCGCTTGTCTGCATGTCCGTCGGGCTGGGATGCCTGACGGCAGCTGGCTGGATCGCCATTGCCGCCGTGCAGGGCCACCTTGTGGCGGCCCTGATTGTGGGCGGCGTATGGATGCTGCTCGGCGTCATCCTTCTTCTCATCCTCGCACGCCCTGCCCGCCCTGCCCCGGTGGTCGAACCGGCCCCCGTTGCCCCGCCCGTCCCCGGCAGCGTTGCCGCGACGCTGGCGATGGCCTTCGCGCAGGGCCTTGGCGCCGGCATGTCGGCGCGCCGGCGTCCCTGAAGTACGGTTGAGGGTAACCCCCTCGTTTCCCTCACTCTTTCGACATTGATTTGAAACTCTTCGCCGCCCGGAGGCGTTGCTTTTGCAACAAGTCCCGAACGAGGAGACTCACTCATGATCGGTAAGGCTCTCATCGCAGCGTTTGCTGTCACCGGCGTCGCCGCTGTCGCCATGCCTTCCACGCAGTTCACCGAAGCTGCGATGAACGAAACCTCCATTGCGGCCACCCCCGTGCCCGCCTCTGCCCTCACCTTTACCGGCATCAATGTCGACGAACTGGTCTACGCCCCGGTGCTCGATATGGCCAACCAGCGCGTCGGCGAAGTGGCCGAGCTGTTCATCGATGGCAGCGGCCGCATCGACGGCGCCGTCGTCTCGGTGGGCGGCATGTTCAGCAGCCACAAGGTCGCCCTCGACTTGGCTGACTTGGAGGTTCTGCAGGCTCCCGGCGAAGGCTTCGTGGTGCGCACGAACCTGTCCGAAGACAGCCTCACGGCGATGCCGACCTTCGAGAGCTGAACCCACCTTCGACCAAACGAAAAGGGCGGCTGCCAGATATGGCAGCCGCCCTTTTTGATGTCTCCGCCCGAGGCGTTACTTGCCAGCGGCCGAGCTGTTGTCTTCTGCCGCGAACAGCGGGCGCGGGTCGACCGCTCCGGCCTGGCCGGTCAGCACCACCAGCAGCCAGACGAGCAGCGGGATGGCGACGACGCCGCCGATGGGCCCCCAGATCCACAAGCCGAAGGTGACCGAGAGGAAGATCATCAGCGGATTGATCCGCATCTCGCGCCCAACGAGCGAGGGCGTGATGAACTGCCCCTCCATCATGTTGAGCAGGAAGAAGCTCGCGGCCGGCAGCAGCGAATACGGCCCGTCGAAAGCCGCGATACCCGCGATCAGCAGCGAGATGCCGAAAACCGCTGGCCCGAGGTAGACGACGAAGTTCATGAAGAACGCCAGCAGGCCCCATTGCAGCGCACCGGGCAGGCCCATCACGGTCAGTGCCGCACCAACGGCGACGCCGAGGCAGGTGTTGATGAGCGTGATCGTCAGGAAGTAATGCGCCACCCGGCGCTCGGCCCTGCGCAGATCGCTGATCTGCAGCCGCCGACCGTCATGGCCGGGCAGCACCTTGCGCAGGAGGGTATAGACCTCGTCGCGCGTCGCCACAAAGAAGAAGAGCGTACCTGCGAAAACGATGATCTGCGCGATGATCGAGGGCGCGAGCATGATGGCATCGCGCACATTGGGCACTTCAGACGCCGCGGCAGCGGCAGGCTCGGGGTCAACCGCGGCTGCGTCGGCGCCGGCTCCCGAGAGGGTCTCGGCCATGTTTTCCGACATGGTGGACAGGTCGCTGATCGTGCCGCGCAGGTTGCCGAGCGCATCTTCGAGATCTCGTGCCACCTTGGGCAGCGAGTCGATCAGCCGCATGGCGATGGGCTGCAGCGCCATTACCAGCGCCGCCACGAGGATCAGCGTCAGGAACAGGCTGATAAGGGCCGCAAAGGTGCGCCCCACGCCCCATTTCTCCAGCAAATCGGAGAGGGGCGACAGCACGATGCCGGCCACGAGGGCCAGCACCACCGGCGCGATGATCGCCTCGGCCGCCTGAAGGGTGTATCCAACGGCAATCGCCGCGATCACAACGATCGCGGCGTGCCCCATTCCCTCTGATTTTACCATTTACGCGGGCCGGGCGGCGCCGCGCGGCCCCGCGAAGAGCCAGATCAGGAAGCCCAGGAGGGGCAGCAGAACGACCAGTAGCGTCCACAGCACCTTAGAGGTTCCGGAGGCCGACGAGTTGAAGATCGAGACGATGGCCCAGATGTCGAGGGCCAGTAGAATGAGGCCACCAAGGCCCGAAAGTCCGAAGATGCCCATGGCTGTCTTCCCTTCTGTCCGTATATTGAAAGCGTAGCGGCAGGCCCATTTCGGGCGCCCTTTTCAGCTTAACGCTTCGTGAGTTGTAAGGTTCCCGCGCGCCTGCTTGGCCGCGGCGCCGCGTGTCAGCCCTGCTTCGGCGCGGCCCGCACCAGCGCTTCGCTGACGGCGCGGTTGAGCGCGAGGTCAGAGAACGGCAGCGGCAGCATCGCCCAGCGGTGATGCTCACCAGGCTCTTGGCCCTCGTCCGCCTCTTCAGCCTCGAGAATGACGATGGCGGTGTCGTGGGGGGCGAAGCGTTCGGCCGCTTTTAGCGGGCTGATGTCCTTCAGATCGTGCGAGAGTACGACAAGTTTAGGAACGGAACCTTCGGCCAGCGCGTTCAATGCGTCAGAGAACGAGCGAACAATGCGAACGGCATAATCCGGGAATCGGGCAACAAGGCTCTCCGATATGTCTTCAGCGACGAGGGAATCGCCGCCAATGATCATCAGATCTGCCAATCTATTGGTCCATGAATCGGGGGTTAACATGGCGGGACAGTCGCACGAGATGCAGCACCGGGCATTAAACTACGACATACGTAAATCCGGAATTTCCGGGACGTGCATCTTATCAAATGATATGGCGGCGGCGTGGCCGAGCCTGTGACCACACCCTGCACCCACTGCCCGCTCCGCAAGCGAGACATCTTCGTTGAAATGTCACGCGACGATGTCCGCCAGACCGAAGCGTTCAAGGCGGGCGAGCTGCACATTGATGCCGGCACCCATATGCTGATCGAGGGCGCGGGCTCTGCCCAGCTCTACACCGCGCTCGAAGGCATGGGCCTGCGCTACAAGAGCCTCGCCGACGGCAGCCGGCAGGTGCTGAATGTCATCTTCCCCGGTGATTTCATCGGCCTGCAGGCCGGCGTCTTCGGCGAGATGAAGCATTCCATCGTCGCCTCAACGCCGATGCGGCTTTGCGTCTTTGACCGGGCCGACTTCCTCTCCTTCGTGCGCGCCAGCCCCACCCGCGGCTTCGACATGACGTGGCTCGCCGCAGTCGAGGAGCACTTCCTCGGCGAAGCGCTCGCCACTGTCGGCCAGCGCGATGCGACCGAGCGGATCGGCTGGGCGCTGATCAAGATTTACCAGCGCGGCCGCGCCCTTGGCATGGTGAACAGCGCCGGGGCCATGCCCTTCCCCTTCCGCCAGCAGGATCTGGCGGATCTGCTCGGCCTCTCGCTGGTGCATACCAACAAGACCCTCGCCCGCCTGCGGCGCCACAACCTGGTGCGCTGGCAAGACGGCCAGCTCGCCATTCCCGGCATCGAGCCGCTGGCCGAAATGGTGGGGGTAGAGCTTGAGCCGCCGCAGCGCCGCCCGCTGATCTAGAGCGTCAGCGCCGCCTTCCCCTCTTCCTCGGAGAGGCTCCCCGGCGCCAACCCCTCGCGCGCCAGCCGGCCGCCCAGTGCGGCAGCCCAGGCATTGACCGGTGTGGGCACCCCATGCAGCCGGCCAAGCAGCGCGATCTCGCCGTTGAGGTAATCGCTCTCGATCGAGCCCGTCGCCCGCGCCAGGCTCTGGGTGGAGGACGAGCCGGTGCGCGAGACGCCCGGGATTTCGCCGACCTGCATGTTGGCGGCGCGGCGCGGGTCGCCCTGGCCAACGTCGACCGACGCAATGCCGGCAGCCTCCAGCACCGCCCGCCCCTCATCCATCAGCCGGTCGCAGAGCGCATCGCGCGTCTCGCCCTTTGGCAGGGCCGCGTCGGCGATGTTGCAGAGGTTGAGGATGAGCTTGCCGTATTTGCTCGCCATCACCTCTGGCGAGGTGCGCGCCACGAAATCGGCTGCGTTCAGCGCGGCGACCAGCGCCTCGTCAGCGGCATCGGTGCCGCCCGGATAGCGGCCGATATCGAAGATGCCGAGCTTGGGCGTGCCGAAGGCGGCAACGGTGCCGGGCGTTGCGTATTCGGCCGGCAGCATCACCGTCGCCGCATGCACATTGGGAAAGCGCCGAAGCGCGAGCCGCTCGTTCTCCACCCCGTTCTGGAAGCAGAACACTGGCTGGTCGCTCACCCCGGCGGCCTGAAGCTGCGCCAGCGCCGCCTCGGTATGCTGGGTTTTGGTGCAGAGCAGGATCACATCGTCTGGCCGGATCTCCGCCTCCGCCGGCGTGCTGAAGGCGGGGAACTTCGCCTGGCGCGCACCCGCGCAGGTTTGCAGCGTGAGCCCGCTCTGCTGCAGCGCGCTCAGCATCGGCCCGCGCGCGATGCCGACAACCTCCTGCCCGCTCAGCGCCAGCGACGCGGCCAAAGTGCCGCCGACGGCGCCGATCCCTTGAATGACGATGCGCATATCTATCCCCTTGCTGCTCAATGGCTTTGTCCCGCTGCGGCGTGGCGGTTGCAAGAGCTGGCTCAGCCCACGCGCCGGCCGCCCGACCAGACTCCCCGCACCATCGGCGTGCCGCCCGGCGCCCGGCGCAGGCGCACCAGATCGGCCCGCAGCCCGGGCGCGAGCCGGCCCCTGTCGCTCAGCCCCGCCGCCCGCGCCGGCGCCTCGGTGACGGTCGCCAGCCCGCGCGCCAAGTTGCCCCAGAGGTCACCCAGCATGAAGGCGCCGAGCAGCAGCGAGGCCGGCACGTAGTCGGAGGACAGGATGTCGAGCGCATCGGCCTCCGCCGCCTCGCGCGCCGCGACATTGCCCGAATGCGAGCCCCCCCGCACCAGGTTGGGCGCCCCCATGATGACGGCGATGCCCGCCTCGCCGCAGGCCCGCGCCGCCGCGAGCGTTGTGGGAAACTCCGCCATCGCCACGCCGTGCCGCGCGGAGGCCGCGACATGCTCGACCGTTGTGTCGTCATGGCTGGCAATCGCCGCACCCAGGCGGCGCGCCGCCGCAACGGCGGCCGCCTCATGCCGGGCGCCGTACTCGGCGGTCAGCTGCCGCTCCGCCGCGATCAGCCGCTCGAAATCGGCCTCACTCATCGGCCGCTTGCCCATGATGTAGTCGCGCACCCGGCCGATATCGGTGAACTGGCGCTGGCCCGGTGTGTGATCCATCAGGCTGACGATGCCGACGCCGTCTTCGGGCGTAAATTCCGCCAACTCCTCCTCCAGCGTCTCGGAGCAGATTTCGGCCCGCAGATGCAGCAGGTGGCTGATGCGCAGCATACCCTCAGCACGCATGGCGATGAGCTCGCTGGCGAGCGGGCGGGCATAGCGGCGGCTGGCCTCGCCCTCCCAGTTGAGAAAGCCCAGCCGCAGCGCGTCGAACACCGTGGTGATGCCGGTGGAGGCCAACTCGCCGTCATGCGCGGCGATGGCGGCGGCATGCGGCCAGTTGACCCCGGGCCGCGGCGTGATGTGCCGCTCCAGATTGTCTGTGTGCAGTTCGATGAGGCCGGGCGCGAGCAGGTCGCCCTCGCAATCGAGCGCGCCAGCGGGCACGGAGGAGCCGTCGAGCAGCTCGGCGATGCGGCCATCCACCACCCGCAGGCCGCCGAGGCGGACCTCGCCATCGGCCACGAGCCGCGCGTTTGCAATCGTCAGGGTCTCTGTCATGTCTGGGAGCATCCCGCCTTTCCGCTCCGGCCTCAACAGACGAATTCTCATGCGCTTCAGCCGCTTCGCCCTCTACTACACCCCGCCCCCCGGCCCCTTCGCCGACCTCGGCGCCGCCTGGCTCGGCTGGTCGCTGACGGGAGAGGCGCCCCCGGAGCCTGCCGGCCTGTCTCTCCCCCGCCCGCCCCGCGAACTGACAGAGGCGCCGCGCCGCTACGGCTTTCACGCCACGCTGAAGCCCCCGTTCCGCTTGGCTGAAGGCTGGACGGCGGAGGAGGTCGAGCAGGAGGCCCGCGCGCTCTGCGCCCGCCTGCCGCCGGTGTCGCTGGCGGGCCTGAGGCTCGCCCGGCTCGGGCGTTTCCTGGCGCTGGTGCCGGTGGGGGAGACGGCCGGTCTTGATGCGCTGGCCGCCAGGCTGGTCACCGGGCTAGACGCCTGCCGCGCGGCCCCCAGCGAGGCAGAGCTCGCCCGCCGCCGCACCGCTGGTCTAGCTGCCCGACAGGAGGAGTTGCTGGCTCGCTGGGGCTACCCCTATGTGCTGGAGGAGTTCCGCTTTCACATGACTCTGACCGGGCTGCTGGCCGAAGACGAGATCGAGCCGGTGGGGAACGTGCTCCGAGCACTCTTCGCGCCGCGCCTCGGGCTGATGACGATCACCGAGATCACGCTCGCAGGCGAGGACGAGGCGGGGCGCTTCCATGAGATCGTACGCTTGCCACTTCAGGGGGCACCGGAGGATCTTCCGCTGGTCTGATGTCGCGCCAAGGGAATTCTCGCTTCGATGCAGCGCACAGCTAAGCGGCCTCAGGTTGCTTTATGAAAAGTTCTGGGGGATTTCAGCCCTGATCTAGCCAGTTCAAATCGGAAACAGACAAGTCCGAACGCTCACGCCCTAGGGAAAACGCGCCCGTCAAACAGCTTCCGCGCCGTCCGAAGCGTCCCCGCCCGGACCACGCTGCCATCCTCTCCCCGCTCGATGACCAACTCCGCAGCCCCCGTCGGATGCTCCACCACGAAGGTTTCACCCTCCGGCAACACCGCCACCTCCGCCGCCGGCGACCCCTCCATCACCGCCGCCGTCGCCACCGAGACGGCGGCAAACACACCCACCGTCGCATGCACCCGGTGGGGGATGAAACTGCGGGTATGGATCGTCCCGCCCGCCCCCGGCGCGGAGACCAGGAACATCTTCGGCACGCTCTTCTCGGCCACGTCGCCAAGGCCCATCATCGGGCCGGCCTTCCGCCGGATCGCCTCCACCCGCTCCTTGAGCGCGCCGTTCCCCTCCAGCTCCTCGCGGCTCTCCTTGCCGGTCACCCCCAGCGCATCGGCGCGCATCACCACGCAGGGCATGCCGTTGTCGATGAGCGTCGCCGCCACGCCGTCGATCTCATCCACTACCCTGTCCGTCGGCAGCAGCGCCCCGCACATCGAGCCGGCGAGCTTCTCGAACATCAGCGGCACCGCCGCCGCATGGCCCGGCACCCCGTCGATGCGCGCCTCGCCGGCATAGCTCACGCGCCCGCCCGGCGTCGCGATCCGAGCCTCAGCCACCTCGCCGGTGTTAACCATGTGGATGCGCACCAGGGTTTCGCCCTCCCGCGCCGCCACCAGCCCCCGCTCGATGGCCGCCGGGCCGACGCCGGCAAGGATGTTGCCGCAGGCCTGAGCATCACTCACCAGCGGCTCGTCCACGTAGACCTGCAGGAAGAGGTAATCGACATCGGCATCGTCGCGGCTCGGCGGCGAAAGCACCGCCACCTTGCTGGTCAGCGGGTCGGCCCCACCGATGCCGTCGATCTGCCGCGCGTCGGGCGAGCCCATGATCCGCAGCAGCAGATCGTCCCGCGCCGCCGCCTCTGCCGGGAGGTCGCTCGCCAGAAAATACGCCCCCTTCGACGTGCCCCCCCGCATCCAGAGGCAGGGGATCCCGTCCTCAGACATAGCGCAGCCCCTTCTCCTCCAGCCGACCGCGCATGTCATAGATGTCGAGCCCCAGCTCGCCCGCCGCCAGCCGCGCGCGCTTAGCTTCTTCCGCCGCCAGTCGCGTCTCCGCCGCCGCCAGCACCTCCGCGGCCTCAGCCCGCTTCACGACCACCACGCCGTCGTCATCGGCCACGATCACGTCGCCCGCCTCCACGGCCTGCCCGGCACAGACGATCGGCACATTCACCGAGCCCAGCGTCTCCTTCACCGTGCCCTGCGCCGAGATCGCGGTCGACCAGACCGGGAAGCCCATCTCCCGCAGATCCTTCGTGTCCCTCACGCCTGCGTCGATCACTAGCCCCCGGCAGCCCCGCGCCATGGCGGAGGTCGCAAGCAGGTCACCAAAATAGCCGGTGTCGCAGGGTGAGGTGGGCGCCAGCACCAGCACGTCCCCGTCCCGCAGCTGCTCGATGGCCACATGCAGCATCCAGTTGTCCCCCGGCGGCGCCGAGATCGTTATCGCCGAGCCTGCAATCTGCGCCCCCTGCTGGATCGGGCGCATGTTCGAGGCGAAGCACCCACGCCGCCCCTGCGCCTCATGAACCGTCGCCACGCCCGCACGACCCAGCCCTTCGATCACAGACGCCTCGGCCCGCTCCACCTTCGTCATCACCACATTGTGCATCGCTGCCTCCCGGGGCGCCCCGCCCCTCCTTCATCTGGCCGAAAATACCTCGGGGTCCGGGGCAGAGCCCCGGGTCTCTCCACCCCGCGGCACCGTCAGTCTTTTTGCACCGGCGGCGTCCCATGCGTGTGGAACGTCGAAATGGTCTTCAGCCCCCAGGCCTGGCCCTTGGCGCGGTCGGCCTCTGTCCAGACCACCGGCTCCCAGTCGGGCTGCATCACCAGCCGCGCGCCGGCATTGGCGAGCTCGATCCTGTTGCCTGCCGGCTCCCAGGCGTAGAGGAAGAAGCTCCCCTGGATGGCGTGCTTGTGCGGCCCCGTCTCGATATGCACCCCGTTCTCGAGGTAGATATCAGCGGCCCGCAGGATGTCTTCGCGCGTGTCGGTCGCATAGGTCACGTGGTGCAGCCTTCCCTCGCCGCCGCCCCGCTCTTCCGAGCAGACCAGGTCGTAGCTCTTATTGTTGCAGGTGAACCAGCAGCCGCCCATGCGGCCGTTGTCGAGCTGGATGTATTCCGTCACCCGGTGGCCGAGGCAGGTCCCGACGAAATCACGAAACGCCGTCACGTCCTCGCCCAGCAGGTTCACATGGTCGATCCGCCGCGGGCTCACCCCCTGCGCGTGGTAGCGCGAGGAGAGGTTCTTGAGCGCCGAGGCATCCTCCGGCGGCGCCTCGTATTTCACCGTGTCCCAGTAGAGCTCGAAGACATGCCCGAACGGGTCTTCGAACTGGAACGCCCGTCCATGGCCAAGGTCACCCTCGACCCAACCCAAAGCCTTGTACTCGCTCGCCTCGATCGCGGCGACACGCCGCTCCAGCGCCTCGGGTGAGGTCACGCGGTAGGCGATATGGCCCACGCCGGTCCGGTCCGCCTTCGTCAGCTTGAGCGAGTGGAATTCGTAATCCTCCCATGCCCGCAGATAGGCGGAGGTCTCGTCCTGGCCCGAAAGCTTCAGCCCGTAGACGCGGGTAAAGAAGTCGAGGCTCTTGTCGAACTGGTCGGTATAGACCTCGACATGGCCCAGATGGGCGAGGTCGAAATTGGGGTTGGTCGGCTGGCTCATCTGTCTGTCCTCCCTGTTGGGGTCGGGCCGCACCGATGGTGCGACCCCTTCGTTGTCTCGGTGCCGGGCGCCCCTCCCAAGTCCGCCCGGCGGCCCTCCTCAGCCCTTGCGAGCTGCGTCGACCGACCAGGGGCCGGGGCCCGCGGCGGCGAGGTAGAGGAAGGCGAAGCAGTACAGCGCGGCGAGTTCGCCGCCGTTCAGGATCGGGTAGAAGCCCTGCGGCGCATGGGCGATGAAATAGGCCGCCGCCATCAGGCCCGACAGGATGAAGGCTGCGGGGCGTGTGAAGAGGCCGATGACGAGCAGCACGCCGCCCACAAGCTCCAGCACGCCGGCGATGCCGAACATGCTGAAGACCGGCGGCGTCATGCCGGTGGGCGGAAAGTCGAACAGTTTCGAGGTGCCGTGCTGCAGCAGAAGCAGCGCCGCCATGATGCGGAAGATCGACAGCAGCTGCGGCTGGTAGCGGGAGAGGAAGGACATATTGCGTTACCCTATGTTGGTCAAAGGGCTGGCTTATAACTCATCGACAGTCCGCGGAAAGATCGACTGGAACCCTTCCGCATATTTGCAGTCGCGCCCACCGGATTGCCCGCCGGAATTGCGCTTGAAGTGGTTCGCCCGCTGCTGCGCCACCCGGGTATAATACTCCCAAAGATGCTCCTGCCCGGCCATGCACTCGATGGCGGCGCGCTTCTTGTCCCAGACCGGCGTGATGTCGAGGAAGGTGTCGGGTTTCCAGCCCATCTGCTCGGTCTGGTGCGGCTCGAACAGGTAGAGCTGCGGCGCGCCCAGCACCTTCTCGCCGGGGTTGTGGCCCCAGGCCTGCGCGATCATGCGCGTCTCAAGTACGGCATTCGTCGTGTTCATATGGTCGGTGTTGTAGGGGTCGTACTGGCTGTGGCTGAGCATGAAGCTCGGCTGCACCTTCCGGATGACCTCGACCATCTTCATCTTGTTCTCGCGGGAGAAATCGAGCGGGTAATCGCCAAGGTCGAGCGTCACCAACTCATGCACGCCCAGCGCTTCAGCGGCGGCCTCGGCCTCGTCGTGGCGGGCCTGTTTGACGCGCTCCAGCGTCATGCCCTCCTGCTTCCAGAGCTTGGCACTCTCGCCGCGCTCGCCGTAGGAGAGGCAAAGCACGGTGACCTCGATGCCTTTCTCGGCGTGCAGCGCGATGGCGCCGCCGCAGCGCCAGACGAAATCTGCGGCATGCGCCGAGATGACCAGTGCGGATTTGGCCATGGTGTCCTCCCTCTTTTGCCGCCTTGTCCCACGAGCGCGCGGGCGCTGTCGA
Source organism: Pseudoroseicyclus sp. H15 (assembly GCF_054353345.1). Taxonomy (NCBI): domain Bacteria; kingdom Pseudomonadati; phylum Pseudomonadota; class Alphaproteobacteria; order Rhodobacterales; family Paracoccaceae; genus Pseudoroseicyclus; species Pseudoroseicyclus sp. H15. The sequence continues at coordinate 569,333 of NZ_JBTHJE010000005.1, read as the reverse complement.
ATCCAATCGGCGTTCCGCCCCATAAGCACATGCTATAGGCTTGGCGCATGATCGGGCAGAACCTCAGGCATTTGCGGCTGTTTCTTGCGGTGGCCGAGGCGGGCAGCGCAACGGGCGCGGCGATGCAGCAGGGTGTCTCGCAGCCCGCCGTCACGCAGGCCCTCGCCAAGCTGGAGACCGCCGCCGGGGCGCGGCTGTTCGAGCGCGGGGCAGAGGGGCTGAGCCTGACGCCGGCGGGCACGCTGCTGGCGGCGCGGGTAAGACGGGCGCTGGGGCGGCTCGACACCGCGCTGGCCGAGATCGCGCCGCGGCTGCGGCTGACGGCAACGCAGGCCCAGCTGAGGGCGCTCGTGGCGGTGGTGGAGGCGCGCAGCTTCTCGCTCGCCGCCCGGCAGCTCGGCCTGTCGCAACCCTCGATCCACCGAGCCGTGGCGTCGCTGGAGGCAGAGGCGGGCCGGCCGCTCTTGCGCCGCACCGGCCACGGGCTGGTGCCGACGCCCCGCGCCGCGGCGCTGGCGGTGGCCGCCCAGCTCGCCGGTGCCGAGATCGCGCAGGGCGAGGCAGAGCTGGCCGAGCTCGCCGGCGGCGAAGGCGGGCGCATCGTGATCGGCGCCCTGCCCCTCGCCCGCTCGCTGATCCTGCCGCAGGCGCTGATCGCCTTCCGCGCCAGGCGCCCGGCCCAGCCCGTGACCGTGATCGACGGCCCCTATGAGGAGCTGCTGGCCGGCCTGCGCCGCGGCGAGATCGATGTGATCGCCGGCGCCCTGCGCAGCCCCTGCCCGGCGGGCATCGCCCAGGAACGGCTGTTCGACGACCGCCTCGCCTTTCTCGCCGGCCATGGCCACCCGCTCGCCGGGCAGCCCGCCCTGCACCCTGAAGAGCTGGCGCGCTGGCCCTTCGTGGTGCCCCGCGTCGGCACGCCGGCGCGGGCGCACTTCGACGCGCTGTTCGGCGGGCAAGGCCCCGCCAGCCTTGTCGAGACCGGCTCGATCCTGCTGATGCGGCAGATGCTGCGGCAGAGCGACCACCTCGGCTGCATTTCCGCCGCGCAGGCCGGGGCGGAGCTGGCGCTTGGCCTGCTGGTCGAGCTGCCCGTCGCGGCGGAGGTACCGGGGCGGCCCATCGGCCTGGCCACCCGGCCCTCCTGGGTGCCGACGGCGGGTCAGGCGGCGCTGCTGGAGGAGCTCCGCCGGGCGGCGCGGCAGGAGACCTCCGCCAATCTCACGGGTCCGGGAACAAACGTGAGCACGTCTCGTTAACCTTCACGGGCAAACGGGGGCGCGTGTGAGAGCGGATGGCTGGCGAGGTCGGGCGACGAGGCGTGTCACGCTTTGCCTGACGCTTTGTCTACTCGCCGCTTGCACCGGTCGCCAATCCGCGCTGGACCCCGCCGGCGAGGATGCCGCCACGCTGGCGCAGATTTTCCTGACCATGTTCATCGCGGCGCTGGTGATCTGGCTGCTGCTCAACGGCATCTTCTTCGCCGTCACCCGCCTGTTCCGCCGCGAGATGAGCCGCAACCTCGCCAATGGCCTGGTGATCGGCGGCGGCATCGTGCTGCCCGTGCTGCTGATCGGCGCGCTACTCACCTGGGGCCTGTCGATCCTGCCCGATCACGACACGCCCGGCGACGGGCTGACCATCCGTGTCACCGGCGAGCAATGGTGGTGGCGCGTCGCCTACGAGACGGCGGAGGGCGATGTGATCACCGCCAACGAGATCCGCCTGCCGGTGGGCGAGCGGGTCGACTTCCGGCTCGATTCTCACCGCGTCATCCACTCCTTCTGGATCCCCGCCCTTGGCGGCAAGATGGACATGTTCCCCGGCCGCGAGACCCATATGTCGCTCCGCGCCACCGAGGCCGGCCTCTACCGCGGCCAATGCGCCGAGTTCTGCGGCGCCTCGCATGCCTGGATGGCCTTCGAGGTGGAAGCGATGGCGCCCGAGGCCTTCGCCGCCTGGCTCGCTGCCGAAGCGGCCCCCGCCGCGCCGCCGGCTGGCGAGGCGGCCCGCAGGGGCGAAGAGCTGTTCGCCCGCGAAGGCTGCGGCGGCTGTCACACCATCCGGGGCACGCAGCATCAGGGCCTCGTCGGGCCCGATCTCACCCATGTCGGCAGCCGGCACTCGCTGGGCGCCGGACGGCTGGGCGCCGGACGGCTGGGCGCCAGCCTTGAGGATTTCAGCTCCTGGATCGCCCATACCGACGATCTCAAACCCGAGGTCGAGATGCCCCCCTACGATCACCTCAGCCCCGATGAGCTGACCGATCTTGCCACCTATCTGAAGGGTCTGGAATGAGCGACCGGCCATACGATCCGCCCTTCGAGGGGCCGCACAGCGCCGAGCCGGCGCTGCAGGGCATCTATCCTCCGACGGAAGAGATGCTCTCCGAGCCGATGGACGAGGCCAAGGCAAGAGAGCAGGCCGACCGTCTGCGCCGCGCCTGGGCCACGCCCCAGGGCTGGCGCTACTGGAGCGCGGTAAACAATTCCGAGGTCGGCGTCTGGTACACGCTGACGGCGCTTTGCTTCATGCTGCTGGCCGGGCTGATGGCGCTGCTCATCCGCCTTCAGTTGGCGGTGCCCGAGAACGACCTGATCTCCGCCGATCTCTTCAACCAGCTCTTCACGATGCATGGCTCGGCGATGATGTTCCTCTTCGCCGTGCCGATGTTCGAGGCGATCTCGATCCTCATCCTGCCCAGCCTTCTCGGCGCGCGCGACATGCCCTTCCCGCGCCTGTCGGCCTTTGGCTACTGGTGCTTCCTGATCGGCGGCGTCTTCGTGATTGGCTCGATCTTCTTCAACGTCGCCCCCCGCGCCGGCTGGTTCATGTACCCGCCGCTGGCGACGCAGGATGAGGGGCCCGGCTCCGACATCTGGCTGCTCGGCCTCTCCTTCATCGAGGTCGCCTCCATCGCCGCCGCGGTCGAGCTGATCGTCGGCGCCCTGAAATGCCGCCCGCCGGGGATGCGGGTGAACATCATGCCGCTCTACGCCTGGTACGTGCTGGTCGTCGGCGGGATGATCCTCTTCGCCTTCCCGCCCCTCATCGCGGGCGACCTGCTCTTCGAGCTGGAGCGCAGCTTCGAATGGCCGTTCTTCGACCCCGCCAAGGGCGGCGACCCGCTGCTCTGGCAGCACCTGTTCTGGATCTTCGGGCATCCGGAGGTCTACATCATCTTCCTGCCCTCCATCGCCATCGCAGCCATGGTTGTGCCCACCGTCGCCCGGCGCCCAATCGTCGGCTACAGCTGGATCGTGCTCTCCGCCGTCGGCACGGGGTTCCTCAGCTTCGGGCTCTGGGTGCACCACATGTTCACCACCGGGCTCCCGAATATCTCGCTCGGCTTCTTCTCGGCGGCGTCGGAGGCGGTGGTCATCCCCACCGGCATCCAGCTCTTCGCCTTCGTGGCGACTCTGATGGTCGGCAAGGTCAGGCCCAGCCTGCCGCTGCTCTGGATCGCGGGCGGCCTCGCCATCTTCACCGCCGGGGGCCTCACCGGCGTGATGCTGGCCATCGCGCCCTTCGACTTTCAGGCGCATGACACCTACTTCGTCGTGGCGCACCTGCACTACACGCTCTTCGGCGGCATGGTTTTCCCGGTCATCGCCGGCGTCTATTACTTCATGCCGATCATCTCGAAGCGGCTGCTGAACGAGCGCCTCGGCAAATGGGCCTTCTGGCTCATCTTCGCCGGCTTCAACGTGACCTTCCTGCCCATGCACTTGACCGGCCTGCTCGGCATGCCGCGGCGGGTGTTCACCTATCCCGGCGGCCTCGGCTGGGACATCTGGAACATGGTCTCGACCATCGGCGCCTTCGTTATCGCGGCGGGCTTCGCCATCTTCGTCTTCGACCTCATCACCCATGTCCGCCGCGGCCCCGTCACGCCGCGCAACCCCTGGGGCGGCGGCACGCTGGAATGGAGCCATGACGTCCCGGCCGAGGCCTGGGGCGTGCGCTCGATCCCGCATGTCACCTCACGCTACCCGCTCTGGGACGATCCCAAGCTGCTCGAGCGGATGGATGCCGGGCGCTACTATCTTGGCGATTCAGTGAACGAGACGCGCGAGACCATCGTGACATCGGTCATCGACGCCAAGCCGCTCTATGTGCAGCCGATCACCGGGCCGACATGGAGCACCCATGTGGCCGCGGCCTTCACCGGCGGGGCGTTCATCTTCCCCACCTTCCACTGGTACGTGCCCTCGGTGATCTGCGCCGTCCTCGCCGTCGCCGCCATCATCACCTGGCTCTGGCGCGACACGGCCCGGCCGCCGAAGCACCACATGGCCGATGTCGGCCTCGGCCTGCGGCTGCCGACCTATGCCTCCGGGCCCAAAAGCGCCGGCTGGTGGGCGGTGTGGATCACCATGCTGGCCGATTCCACCGCCTTCGCCTCGCTGATCTTCAGCGTCTTCTACTACTGGACGGCCCATCCCGACTTCCCGCCCGAAGGCGCCACCCACCCGGTGGGCCTGCTGGTGGCGCTGGCGGCGCTCTGCGTCGCCCTCGCCTGGGCGGCGACCTATGGCGCCCGCGAGCTCAACGCAGCCGGCCGGCAGGGCATCGCCCGGCTGCTGCTGGGCGGCGGGGCGCTGCTCAGCGCCGCGGCGGCGGGGGCGATGGTGCTGTCGGTCATGGATCTGTCGCCGGGCACGCATAGCTATCCGGCCATCCTTTGCGCCCTCACAATCTGGATGGTGGCGCATTCCGGCCTCGGCGCGCTGATGCAACTCTACTGCCTGGCCGGCTCGATCTTCGGCAAGCTGACTCCGCGCTACGATGCCGATCTGCGCAACACCACGCTGTTCTGGCATTTCCACACGCTGGCCGCCCTGACCGCCGCCGCTGTCCTTGGCCTTGCCCCGCTGGTGCTGACATGAGCGAGAGATCCGATCAGGAGCAGCGCGAGTTCCGCGAAGAGGCCGAGAGCCTGTGGCGCATCGCCTTCGCGCCGACGATCTGGGCCGTGCATTTCGTGGTCTGCTACGGCTGGGCCAGCCTCGTCTGCGTCAAGTTCGGCGGCGACCCCGGCCCGATGCGCGCCGCGCTGCTGGGCCTGACCGCGGTGGCCCTGGCCGGCATCGGATGGCTGGGCTGGCGGGCCTTCCGGCAATGGGATGTGCGCAATACCGGCGAGTTCTCCAACCCCGAGGACGACGCCGAAGACCGGCACCAGTTTCTCGGCCACGCCGCCTTCCTGCTCGCCATCATCTCGGCGATCGGCGTGATCTACGTCTCCCTCCCCCTCATCGTGATCGGGAGCTGCCGATGAGCGCCGCCGCCACCCCCGTGATGCGCGCGCCCTCAGCTGCCACAGCGCTGTCGCTGGCCGCCGGGCTGGCGGTGCTGGCGGCAATCTGGCTGCTGCCGCTGGAGAGCTGGCTGCCCGACTTCCCCGCCTTCATGCTCCGCCACATGGGGCTGGTCGCGGTAGCCGCGCCGCTGCTGGTGCTCGGCCTGCCCCGGCTTTCGCCCCTCATCGCCATCAGCCCACTGATCGCGGCGGTGCTGGAGTTCCTGGCCGTCTGGGGCTGGCACCTGCCCCGCCTTCATGGCTTCGCCCGCACCAGCACGGCCGGGATGATCGTCGAGCAGGGCACCTTCCTTCTCGTCGGGCTCTTGGTATGGGCCGGGTGCCTGCGCGCATCGCAACCACTGGCCGGCGCGGGCGGGCTGCTGCTGACGACGATGCACATGACGCTGCTCGGCGCCCTGCTCACCCTCGCCCCGCGTGACCTCTATTTCGCCTTCTGCGGCACCTCGCCTGACCTCTCGGGCCAGCAGCTCGGCGGCATGCTCATGCTGGGCATCGGCACGCCGATTTATCTGACGGTGGGCCTGGTGCTGACGGCGCAGGCGCTTGGCGACAGGAGCCTGGCATGAAGAAGATCCTGCTCACCCTTGCCACCCTGGCTGTCCTCGGCCTCGCCGGGGCCGGGGCCGTGGTGGGCTTCGGCCTCTACAACGTCTCCGCCCAGACGGGGCACTTCCCGGGCGTCGCCTGGGTGCTGCACACGACCTTCAACAATTCCGTCGAGCTGCGCGCCACGCCGGAGGACGAGGTGCCCGACCTCTCCTCGCCCGATCTCGTCGCCCTCGGCGCCCGCCATTTCGAGACAGGCTGCGCCACCTGCCATGCGGTGCCCGGCGAGGTCCGCTCTGCCACCGCCCGCGCGATGCTGCCCGAGCCACCGCATATCACCGAGGCGGTGGAAGAGTGGCAGCCGGGCGAGCTGCACTGGATCGTCTACAATGGCGCCAAGATGACCGGGATGCCCGGCTGGCCCGCCGCCGGGCGCGAGGATGAGGTCTGGCCCGTCGTCGCCTATCTGATGGCGGTGAAGAGCGGGCTGGACGAGGCAGGCCAGCAGGCGCTGACCGCCCCGACCGAGGCGACAGATGCGCCGGCGGGTGCCGCCTATTGTTCCGGCTGTCATGAGGAGATCGCCAGCGGCGTGCCGCGGCTCGACATCCAGGAGGAGGGCTACCTCGTTCACACCCTCGCCGAGTACCGCGAGGGACTGCGCCGCAGCGGCATCATGCAGCAGGCCACCAGCCTGTTCGAGCCGGCTGCGCTGGAAGAGCTCGCCGTCTATTACGCCGCGCAGGACCCCTCCGGCACCGCCAGCGCGCCAGCGCCGGAGGGCGAGGCGCTCGCCCTCCGCGGTACCAGTGACGTGCCCGCCTGCATCGCCTGCCACGGCCCCGGCGCCACCGAAGCGCGCGAGGATTTCCCGGCCCTCGCCGGGCAGGACGAAGCCTTCCTCACCGCGCAGCTCCGCCTCTGGCGCTCGGGCGAGCGCGGCGGCTCGGAGCTGATGACACAGGCGGCACAGGACCTGACCGACGCGCAGATCGCGGCCCTCGCGGCGTGGTACGCCAGTATCGCCCCCGCCAAGGGGCCGGAGGCGGAGTAGCGCCAGAACGCCGCCCTGTTGCCGCTTTGGTAAGCAAGAATTCGCCGTTTCCGTGTAAAATCCGATGAAACAGGCATCCAAACCGGCCTTCACCCGTTGGTCCAACATGCCACCTGAGGAACCCAGCACGATGAGCGACAAGCCCCAACCGGACGCCGCCGCCCTCGCCGGGCAGGACGAAGAGGTCGTGGTGACCGAATTGCGAACCATCTCCGATGACGCCCCCGAGGCCCTCACCGAGGGCGAGATCGAAGAACTCGCAGCCTTCTACACCGCCCTTCCGCCTATCGCCGATACCGGCGAGGCGCGATGAGTCAGGCAGAAGCGGGCGGCTCAGAAGGCTCCGATCCCCGGTCAGTCGGCGACATCCTCGACCGGATGGAAAGCAGCGCCACCGGCGAGACGACAGCCCTGCGCGAAGTCGTCGAAGCCTTGGGCGATGCCTCCTACGTGCCGGTGCTGTTCGCGGCGGCGCTCGCGGTCGTCACCCCGCTTTCCGGCATCCCACTCTTCTCGTCGCTCTGCGGCATTCTGATCGTGCTCGTCTCGGCGCAGATGTTGCTGAACCGAGACCACCTGTGGCTGCCCGAAAAGCTGATGAAACGGGAAGTTTCCTCCGAGCGCCTTAAGAGCGCCGTCGACTTCATGCGCAAACCGGCAGGGTTCCTCGACCGCATCTCCAAGCCGCGGCTCAAGATCTTCGTGGTGCCGCCCTTCGCCTGGATCACACAGGCCGCCTGCCTGCTCTGCGGCGCCGTGATGCCCGCGCTGGAATTCGTGCCCTTCAGCTCGTCGATCATGGGCGCCGCCGTGGCCTTCTTCTCGATGGGCCTTCTGGTGCGCGACGGGCTCTTCTCGCTCATCGCGCTCTGCATCATCGGCGGCGCCGGCTACACGATCTACAGCTTCCTCACCTAAGGTCTTCGGGCAGCAGCGCCTCCGGCATCGCCTGATAGCAGACCGGCCGCAGGAAGCGGCGGATCGACAGCGTGCCAACGGAGGTGTGCCCGAAGTTGGTCGAGGCCGGGAACGGCCCGCCATGCACCATGGCATCGGCCACTTCCACGCCGGTGGGGAAGCCGTTCGCGAGGATGCGCCCCGCCTTGCGCTCCAGCACCGGCATCAGCGTCTGGCCAAGCGCGGTATCGCCGTCGTCCATCTGAAGCGTCACGGTCAACTGGCCTTCGAGGGCCTTGGCGACCTTCATCATCTCCGCCTCGTCAGAGACCTGCACAACCAGCCCGAGCGGCCCGAAGACCTCCTCGCCCAGCGCGTGGTTCGCCAGCCATTCAGCCCCCGTGGTCACGTAGAGATAGGGCGCCGCGCTCCGCCCCTCGCAAGGCGAGGCGAGCCGCTCGGAAACCCCCTTCGCCCCCGCCATGCGGGCCTGGCCCTTGCGGTAGGCCTCGGCGATGCCGTCGGTCAGCATGACCGCCGGGCCGACTTTGGCGAGCTCCGCCTCCGCCGAGCCGATGAAGGCCTCCGCCGCATCGCCTGCCAGCACAACGGCGATGCCGGGGTTGGTGCAGAACTGGCCGACGCCCATGGTCAGCGATCCCGCCCAGCCCGCGCCGATGGCCTCGCCGCGCGCGCTCATGGCCTGCGGCAGCACGAACATCGGGTTCACCGAGCCGAGCTCGCCGAAGAAGGGGATCGGTTCGTCGCGCATCGCGCACAGCTTGTAGAGCGCCCGCCCCGCGCCGAGCGAGCCGGTGAAGCCCACCGCCTTGATGAGCGGATGCGTCACCAGCGCCTCGCCCACGGCATGATCGCTGCCCTGCACCAGCGAGAAGGTGCCTTTGGGCAGGCCGCAGCTTTCCACCGCCGCCGCGATGGCGCCCGCGACCAGCTCGCAGGTGCCGGGATGCGCGGGGTGGCCCTTGACCACTACAGGGCAACCGGCGGCCAGCGCCGCCGCCGTGTCGCCGCCGGCGACGGAGAAGGCGAGCGGGAAGTTCGAGGCGCCGAAGACGGCGACGGGGCCGATCGGGCGCTGCACCATCTTTAGATCGGGCCGCGGCAGCGGCTGCCGGTCGGGCAGCGCCGCGTCATGGCGCCGGTCGAGGTAGTCGCCCGCCTCGATATGATCGGCAAAGAGCTTCAGCTGCCCCGTCGTGCGGCCCCGCTCGCCCTGCAACCGCGCTTCCGGCAGGCCGGTCTCGGCGCTGCCCATGGCGGTGATGTCATCGGCGCGCGCCTCGATCTCGTCGGCAATGGCGCGCAGCAGTTTCGCGCGGGTGGCGCGGCTCGTATAGCCAAACTCCCAGAACGCCTCTTCGGCGGCCTCACAGGCGCGGGCGACATCTTCGGCCGTGCCCATCGCGTAGGGCTGGCCCTCGCCCGTGGCGGGGGCAGAGGTGAAGGTGCTCTCTCCGCCCACCCAGTCGCCGGCGATCAGATGCTTGCCTTTGGGTTCATATCCCATGGTGATCTCCCTTGTTGTCCTTTGGTCTGCCGCGCGCGGCGGTCACTTGCCCCAGCGCAGCGAGATCAGATCCATCTCGCGGCCGAGCGACAAAAGCCGCTCCTTCGTCCGCGGGCTCATCGGGGCCTGCGGGTGGCGCACATGGTCAGACCTGATGACGCCCCCTTCCATATAGGCCGTCTTGCAGGCGCGCAGCCCGCATTGCCGGTTTTCATGATTGATGAGCGGAAGGCAGCGCTGCCATTGCGCCAGCGCGGCCTCCTTGTCGCCATTGAGGTAATCCATGACGATGGGGCGAATGTGCTCCGGCAAGAGGCCCGAGGTCATCGTGCCCGTCGCCCCGGCATCGAGATCGGCGAGCAGCGTCACCGCCTCCTCCCCGTCGAAGGGGCCGACGATGTCGCCCCCGCCCGCCTCGATCAGCGCCGCCAGCTTGTCGGCGGCAAAGGGGCATTCGATCTTGAAATAGCTGAGGTTCTCGATCTCGCGCGCCATCGTCGCCAGCAGCGGCACCGGCAGCGCCACGCCAGAGAGCGGCGCGTCCTGCAGCATGATGGGGATGGAGATCGCGTCAGAGACTGCGCCGAAATGCTCCATCATCTGCGCCTCGCCGGCGCGCAGGCTTGCGCCGTGATAGGGCGGCATCATCATCACCATCGCGGCGCCCATGGCCTCGGCCTCGCGGGCGCGGGCCACGGCGATGGCGGTGGAGAAATGGCTGATCGTCACGATCACCGGCACGCGGCCCGCCACATGCTCGAGCGACAGCTTGGTGAGCTGGGCGCGCTCGTCATCCGACAGAACGAATTGCTCGGAGTAATTGGCGAGGATGCAGATCGCATCCACCCCGCTGTCGATCAGGCAATCGAGCACGCGGGACATGCCCTCGGGGTCGAGCGCGCCATCGTCGAAGAAGGGGGTGGGCGCGACGGGCAGGATGCCGGTCAGGGGCGTGGTCAGGTCCATGGGGGCCTCGTTCTACCAGTGAAAGGGGGCGGTGATGCGCCGGTCGCCCAGCGTGAAGGCATCGGCGACATGGGTGAGCGGCGAGAGGTCGACCTCGCTCTCTCCCGCGGCGATGAGCTCGGCGAAGCGCGCGTAGAGGCCGGGATATTCGCGGTCGTCGCCGCCAGCGATCTCGGTGCCGCCCACGCTGAATCGGGCGCCGCCTTTTGAGAGGACAGCACTCTCGCCGCCCGCTTCGATATGGATATCCCATTCCGGCGGCCCCTCGTGCAGCCAGTCGAACCGCGCGGTGATCTCGGCGCCCTGCGGGTCGCGGAAGGTCAGGTCGGCGGCGCCCGGCGTGCCCCGGTTTTCGGGGAAGTCGAGCGTGGCCTCCGCCAGATGAACGGGCCGCGGCAGGATGGCGGTGAGCACCGAGAGCGCGTTGATGCCGGGGTCGAAGACGCCAAGCCCGCCCGCCTCCCACACCCAGTCCTGTTCGGGATGCCAGTGCCGCACATCCTCGCGCCAGCTGATGCGCACCGAGGTCACGTCCCGCTCCGACAGCCAGTTGCGGGCGGGCAGCACTGCAGCGGCCTCGCGCGAATGCCAGCTGGCGAAGAGCGTCACGCCCTGGTGCGCCGCCAGTGCCTCCAGCTCGTGCACCTCACTCAACGTCGCGCCCGGCGGCTTTTCCAGCATCACATGCTTGCCCGCCGCCAGCGCCGCGCGCGCGTCGGCATAGCGCACCAGCGGCGGGGTGCAGAGCGAGACGCAGCTCACCTCGGGCTCGGCCTCCAGCAGCTCGGCCAGCGTGGCATGGCGGGCCACACCCTCCACCCCCGCATTGCGGCTCGCCGTCGCGGCGAGTTCAAAATCGTCGCTGCCCGCAATCGCCGGAATATGCTGGTCACGGGCGATCTTGCCGATCCCCACCAGCGCCACCTTAAGGCTCATTCGCCTCTCCCTCTCTCACCACGGCTCGCATCTCTCGCCTGCGCCCCCTCCCTTCGACTTCCCAATATCCTCGGGGGGGCTGCCAACGGCAGCGGGGGGCAGACAGCCCCCCTCCGACGGAGATCGCAGGCGCGTGCCCCGCTCAATGCGAATCCTTCCCCACCGGCGCCCCGCGGCAGCCGACGAGAAAGTCGAGATCGGCCCCCGTATCGGCGCCCATCACATGGGTCTGGTGCAGCATCGCGTAGCCTCCGCCCACCGGCTTCGGCGGCGGGCTCCAGGCGGCCAGGCGCTCGGCGAGCTCCTCGTCGGAGATATCCAGATGCAGCCTCCGCTCGGGCACGTTCAGCTCGATCATGTCGCCATCCCGCACCACCGCCAGGGGCCCGCCCGCCGCCGCCTCGGGCGAGGTGTGCAGCACCACGGTGCCGTAGGCGGTGCCCGACATGCGGGCATCCGACAGGCGCACCATGTCGGTGATCCCGCGGCGCAGCACCTTGGGCGGCAGGCCCATGTTGCCCACCTCGGCCATGCCCGGGTAGCCCTTCGGCCCGCAGTTCTTCAGCACCATCACGCAGGTCTCGTCGATATCGAGATCCTCGTCGGCGATCTTCGCCTTGTAATCGTCGATATCCTCGAAGACGACAGCCCGCCCGCGATGCACCATCAGTTCGGAACTGGCGGCCGAGGGCTTGAGCACCGCGCCGCCGGGCGCGAGGTTCCCCTTCACCACGACGATGCCGCCCGAGCCCGTCAGCGCCTTGTCGGCCGGGCGGATGACATCCTCGTCGTAATTCACCGCGTCCTTCACCTCCTCCCAGACCGGCCCGCCGGAGACGGTGAGCGCCTCCTTGTGCAGCAGCCCCGCCTCGCCGAGGCGTTTGAGCACAACGGGCAGGCCGCCGGCGTAGAAGAACTCCTCCATCAGGTACTGGCCCGAGGGCATGAGGTTCACGATCGTCGGCACGTCGCGGCCGAGCCTGTCCCAATCGTCCAGCGTCAGGTCGAGCCCGACGCGGCCGGCCAGCGCCAGCAGGTGGATGACGGCATTGGTCGAGCCGCCGATGGCGGCGTTGGTGCGGATCGCGTTCTCGAATGCGGCGCGTGTCAGCACGTCCGACGGTTTGAGGTCGTCCTTCACCATGTCCACGATGCGCCGCCCGGTGAGCTGCGCCATCACGGCGCGGCGGGCATCGACGCCGGGGATCGCGGCGTTGCCAGACAGCGCCATGCCCAGTGCCTCGGCCATGCTGGCCATGGTGCTGGCGGTGCCCATGGTATTGCAGGTGCCAGAGGAGCGGCTCATCGCCTGCTCGGCCTCGAGGAACTCCGCCTCGCTCATCTTGCCGGCCTTGATGTCCTCGCTCATCTGCCAGAGCGCGGTGCCCGAGCCGACGCGCCGCCCCCGGTGCCAGCCGTTCAGCATCGGCCCGCCGGAGATAACGATGGCGGGCAGGTCGCAGGAGGCGGCGCCCATCATCAGGCTCGGCGTGGTCTTGTCGCAGCCGACCATCAGCACCACGCCGTCGACGGGCTGGCCTCTGATGGTCTCTTCCACCGCCATGGCGGCGAGGTTGCGAAACATCATCGCCGTGGGGCGGAAGGTATTCTCCGAAGCGCTGAACACCGGCACCTCCACGGGAAAGCCGCCCGCCTCCCACACGCCGGCCTTCACCTTCTCGGCGAGCCCGCGAAGATGCCCGTTGCAGGGCGTCAGATCCGACCAGGTGTTGAGGATGCCGATGACGGGCCGCCCGTCGAACAGGTCATGCGGGTAACCCTGATTCTTCAGCCAGCCGCGGTGATAGATCGAATCACGGCCGGTGCCGCCATACCATTCGCGGCTGCGCAGACGGCGGGGCCAGGGGGCAGGCGTGAAGCTCATGATTCGCCCTCCAGGCCCAGCCAGTCAGGCGTTTGAAGCATCGGGCAGGCCCGCGGGGCCACCGTTTTCTGCAAGGTCTTCAATGGTATCCCTCCCGCCTCTTTCCGCATCGTAAACAAGAGGCTTGCAATAAATACTACTGTATGACTTTTAATCAAGCAGCTCTTCGGAGCAAACGATTCCAGGGAGGAACACATGACAGCCAAAGCATTGATGGCCAGCGTCGCGTTTGCGGCTCTGGGCACGGCAGCCTCGGCCCAGACCGTCGGCTTCAGCCAGATCGGCTCTGAATCCGGTTGGCGCGCCGCCGAAACCACCGTGACGATGAACGAAGCCGAAGAGCGCGGCATCGACCTGCGCTTCTCCGACGCGCAGCAGCGCCAGGAGAACCAGATCGCCGCGATGCGCTCGTTCATCGCGCAGGGCGTCGATGCCATCTTCGTCGCCCCCGTCGTCGCCACCGGCTGGGACAGCGTGCTGGAAGAGGCCGCCGAGGCCGAGATCCCGGTGATCCTGCTCGACCGCATGGTCGACAGCGATTCCTCGCTCTACCTCACCGCCGTCGGCTCCGACCTCGTGCATGAGGGCGAAGTCGCCGGCCAGTGGCTGGTCGACGAGGTTGCCGGCGAAGACTGCCGCGTTGTCGAGCTGCAGGGCACCACGGGCTCCTCGCCCGCCATCGACCGGGCGACCGGCTTCCGCAATTCCATCGAGGGTGCGGACAATATCGAGATCGTGCGCAGCCAGACCGGTGACTTCACCCGCTCGGGCGGCAAGGAAGTGATGGAGAGCTTCCTGCAGGCCGAAGGCGGCGGCGCGGATATCTGCGCGCTCTACGCCCATAACGACGACATGGCCCTCGGCGCCATTCAGGCGATCAAGGAAGCCGGCCTCGACCCGGGGCAGGACATCCTGATCGTCTCGATCGACGCCGTGCCGGACATCTTCCAGGCCATGGCCGATGGCGATGCCAATGCCACCGTGGAGCTGACGCCCAACATGGCCGGCCCCGCCTTCGACGCGCTCGCCGCCTACATGAACGACGGCACCATGCCCGAGAAGTTCATCCAGACCGACAGCGCCCTCTATACGCCCGCCGACGACCCGATGGGCGAATACGAGGCGCGCAAGGATCTCGGCTACTGATAGCCTGATCAGAGCCCGCCCCGGCCAATGGGGCGGGCCCACGCGGCGCCGGGCAACCGGCGCCGCGATCTCACGAAGGCTGTGAGATGGGAGGGACGCCTTGCTGCTGACAATCGAGAACCTGACCAAGGATTTCCCCGGCACCCGCGCGCTCGACGGCGTGCGGTTCGATCTTGCCGCGGGAGAGGTGCATGCCCTCCTTGGCGAGAACGGCGCGGGAAAATCCACGCTGATCAAATGCATGACGGGCGTCTATCAGCGCGACAAGGGCGAGATCAGGCTCGATGGACAGATCATCGACCCCACCTCCACCTATCACGCCCAGGAGCTCGGCATCGGCACCGTCTACCAGGAGGTGAACCTTCTGCCGAACCTGACCGTCGCCGAAAACCTCACCTTCGGTCGCCAGCCGACGCGGCTGGGCATGGTGCAGGGCCGCAAGATGCGCGCGCTGGCCGAAGAGATGCTGGCGGGCTACGGGCTGGCCCATGTCAATGTCGCGCGTGAGCTTGGCACCTACTCCGTCGCCGTCCAGCAGATCGTCGCCATCGCCCGCGCTGTCGCGCTTTCGGGCAAGGTGCTGATCCTCGACGAGCCCACCGCCAGCCTCGATGCCCGCGAGACCGAGATGCTCTTCGAGGTCGTCCGCAACTTGCGCGACCGCGGGCTCGGCATCGTCTTCGTCAGCCATTTCCTCGATCAGGTCTTCGATCTGACCGACCGCCTCACCGTGCTGCGCAATGGCCAGCATATCGTCACCGCCGAGACGGCCAGCACGACGCGGCTCGATCTCATCCACCACATGCTGGGCCATGATCTGGAAGAGGCCGAGCACCACCGCGCCGGCCGCACAGCGGGCGCGCCCTTCCTGCATTTCGACGGCACCGGGCGGCGCGGCAAGGTCGAGCCCTTCCATATGGAGGTCCGCAAGGGCGAGGTGATCGGCATGGCCGGCCTGCTCGGCTCGGGCCGCACCGAGACCGCCGACGTCCTCTTCGGGCGCACCCCCGCCGATTGCGGGCAGGCGCGCGATGCCGAGGGCGAGCTGAAACTCTCCACCCCGCGCGAGGCCATCGCCGAGGGCTTCGGCTACGCGCCGGAAGACCGCAAGACCGACGGCATCATCGCCGACCTCTCGGTGCGCGAGAACATCGCGCTCGCCCTGCAGGCCCGCCGGGGCTGGGCCAAGCCCATCCCGCGGGCCGAGCAGAAGGCCCTGGCCGAGGAATATATCCGCCGCCTCGATATCCGCACCGACGGGCCGGAGAAGGCGGTGGGCGATCTGTCGGGCGGCAACCAGCAGAAGGTCGTGCTCGCCCGCTGGCTCGCGATGAACCCGCGCTTCCTGATCCTCGACGAGCCGACGCGCGGCATCGACGTGGGCGCCCATGCCGAGATCCTGCGCCTGATTGGCGAGGTCACGGCGGAGGGCATGTCTATCCTGATGATCTCGTCGGAGCTCGACGAGCTCGTCGCTGCCTCCGACCGCATCATCGTGGTACGCGACCGCGCCCATGTGGCGGAGCTTCTGGGCGACGATATCGAAACCGGCGCCATCGTGCGCGCCATCGCAGCGAGCGAGACGGATGCGCAAGCGTCCGGCGAGCGGCCGCTGGAGCCCGCGCAATGATCACGCTTCGCCGCATCGCCCCGCAGCTCATCACCCTAGTCGCCGTCGCAGCGCTGATTTCAATCTTTTTCCCCACCTTCCTGTCGGTCGACCTCGTCGATGGCCGCTTCGTCGGCTCCGCGGTCGACGTTCTCAAGCGCGGCGCCCCCGTCGCCCTGCTCGCCATCGGCATGACGCTGGTCATCGCAACCGGCGGCATCGACCTTTCCGTCGGCGCCGTCATGGCCATCTGCGGCGCCGCCAGCGCATGGGCCATCACCAGCGGATTCGGCCTGCCCGCCGCCCTCGCCATCGGCCTCGCCGCCGGCCTGGCCTGCGGGCTCTGGAACGGCGTGCTCGTCGCCTGGCTCGGCATCCAGCCCATCGTTGCCACGCTGATCCTCATGGTCGCCGGGCGCGGCATCGCGCAGATGATCACCGAGGGCCGCATCCTCACCTTCAGCCACGAAGGGCTGGCGTGGTTCGGCTCCGGCGACTTCCTCGGCATCCCGTCGCCCATCCTGCTCTGGCTCGGCGCCGGCCTTGTCATCGGTCAGCTCGTCCGCCGCACGGCCCTCGGCCTGCTCATCGAGGCCATCGGCATCAACCAGCGCGCCGCGGCGCTGGCAGGCGTCAACGCCCGCGTGCTCATCATCGCCGTCTACATGGCCGCCGGCCTCTGCGCTGCCCTTGCCGGCATCATCGTCGCCGCCGACATTCGCGGCGCCGACGCCAACAATGCCGGCCTCTGGCTGGAGCTCGACGCCATCCTCGCCGTGGTGATCGGCGGCACCTCGCTGCTGGGCGGGCGCTTCTCCATCGCCGCCTCGCTGATCGGCGCCATGATCATCCAGGCCATCGACACCGGCATCCTGCTCGCGGGCTTCCCGTCGGAATACAACCTCGTCATCAAGGCCGGCCTCGTCGTCATCATCCTTGTCCTGCAATCGCCGCGCTTCGCGCCCAAGCTCGGGGCCGCCATGGCGCGCCGCCGCGCCGGGGCCAGCACGGCAAGGGAGCCTGCCGAATGACCTCGCGCGCCCTGCCCCTTTTCGCCACCATCGCCATCTTCCTCGTGGCCTATGCCATCTGCTGGTGGCAGTTCCCGGCGATGCTCTCCACCCGCGTCATCGGCAACCTGCTGACCGACAACGCCTATCTCGGCATCGTCGCTGTTGGCATGACCATCGTCATCCTCTCGGGCGGCATCGACCTCTCCGTCGGCTCCGTCATCGCCTTCTCCGGCGTCTTCATCGCCGTGGTGCTGCGCGACACCAACCTGCACCCGCTGGTTGTCTTTCCGATGCTGCTCGCCATCACCACGCTCTTCGGCGGGGCCATGGGCGGGCTGATCCACGGGCTCGGCATGCCTCCCTTCATCGTCACGCTCGCCGGCATGTTCCTCGCCCGCGGCGCCGGCTACATGCTCACCATCGACAGCGTGCCCATCGACCATGAGTTCTACGACACGCTCCGCCGCATGTACTGGCTGATGCCCGGCAAGGGGAGGCTGACCCTCCTCGGCATCATCATGCTGCTCTCGGTGCTCGTCGGCATGATCCTCGCCCACCGCACCCGCTTCGGCACCTCCGTCTTCGCGCTTGGCGGCGGCACGCATACCGCGCGGCTCATGGGCGTGGCCGTGGGCCGCTCGACCGTGCTGATCTACGCCTTCTCGGGCTTCATGGCCGGGCTCGCGGGCATCGTCTTCTCGATCTACACCGCCTCCGGCTATCCGCTCGCCACCGTGGGGGTCGAGCTCAACGCCATCGCCGCCGTCGTCATCGGCGGCACGCTTCTGACCGGTGGCGCGGGCTATGTCTTCGGCACGCTGATCGGTGTGCTGACGATGGGGCTGATCCAGACCTACATCACATTTAACGGCACTTTGAGCTCTTGGTGGACGAAGATCGCCATCGGCGCGCTGCTTCTTCTGTTCATCCTGCTGCAAAAAGGGCTATTGCAGGTAGGACGACGCCGGTTGGAGAGCGTGGAGACCGCATGACGAAGCCTTGGCCAAAGGACCTTCTCGGCCCGGATGTCCGCGGCAGCCATGGCCAGGTCGTCGAGGGCGTCGGGCGCGACATCGTGGCGGGGCGTTTCCCTGCCGGTGCGCATCTGCCGCGCGACGAAGAACTGGCCGAGGAATACGGCGTCTCCCGCACAGTCCTGCGCGAAGCGATGAAGACGCTCGCCGCCAAGGGCATGATCGAGGCGCGTGCCCGCGTGGGCACCACGGTGCGCCCCAAGCCGAACTGGAACATGTTCGACGCGCAGGTGCTGCGCTGGCATCTCAATGGCCCGCGCAGCGACGATTTCTTCCGCAGCCTTTTCGAGATGCGCCTGTCGTTCGAGCCCTTTGCCGCCGGCCTCGCCGCCGAGCGCGCGACGCCCGAAGAGATCGCCCGCATGCGCCGCCCGGTCGAGGCGATGTATGCCGCCGAAGATGCGCAGGCCTTCGCCATTGCCGACCTTCAGCTGCATCTCGCGGTGCTGGAGGCGACCGGCAACGCCTTTTTCCATTCGGTAGGCGCGCTGATCGAAGCGGCGCTGCTCACAGCGCTGCGCCTGTCCTCGCCCGCGGCCAATGTCGAGCGCCGCGATGACAGCGCCCGGCGCCACCGCCAGATCGTCGATGCCATCGAAGCGCGGGACAAAGAGGCCGCCACCGAGGCGATGCGCGACGTGATCTCAGTCGGCTGGGAGAGGATCGAAGCCGCTGGCGGCTGACCCTCTTCCCGTTCCCTAACCTCGCTTGATCAGTCCTTCTTGCGCCGCGGCGGCTGCGCCCCGCCCTTGCGGGTGCCATCGGCCTTGCCCGGCGGCACGAAGCGCTTCGAGCTGTCGGTCGCATCGCCGTAAGCCGCAGCGCGCCCGCGCGGGGCTGCACCGGGCTTGCCCGCCGGCTTCCCACCAGGCTTGCCGCCGGCCTTGCCCAAGGGCTTGCCGAAATTCTTGCCGCCCGATTTACCCATCGGCGTGACACCCGGCTTCTCGTCGCGCTTGCCACCCGGCTTGCCGAAGGGCTTCGCCCCGGGCTTGGCACCCGACTTGCCGTAGGGCTTGCCCCCGGGCTTGCCCGCCGGTTTGCCACCGTCACGCGGCTTACGCTCGACCTGAGCGGGCGGCGCATCGCGGCGCGGCTCGGCCTTGTGGCGCGGTTTCTTCTCCTTCGGCTGGGCGTTCGCCGGGTCATAGGCCGGGGCGGCCTCGGCGGCGCGGGGCGCCTCCGGCTCGGCGCGCGGCCGGGGCGCTTCGGCCCGCGGCTTGCGGTCCGCCGGCTTGCCATGCGGCGCGCGGCTGTCGCGCGGCGCGGGGCGGCCGAACTCCGGCGCGCCGTCCAGCGCGGTGACGATCACGCCGTCTTCCAGCTTTCCATCGGCCCCGAGCGAGGCGAGGAAGCCCGGCGCCGCCGCCTCGGTCAGCTCGACGAAGGTCTCCTTGTCCTGCACGCGGATGGCGCCGATGGCCTGCTTGTCGAGCCCGCCAACGCGCAGCAAGAGCGGCAGCAGCCAGCGCGCCTCGGCCCGCTCCTCGCGCCCGACGGAGAGCGAGATCCAGCGGCTCGGCCCGAAGGGCGCGCGCTCCTTGCGGGGCGCCGGTGCGTCAGCATCCATCAGCTCCTCGGGGGCGGAGTGATGCTCGCGGTAGAGCCGCAGGTAAGCGGCGACGACCTGTTCGGGGCTGTGCCGGGCGAGCAACTTCTCGGCGAAGGCGGCCTCGTCCTCGCCGATCTCCTCGTTGAAGGCGGGGTCGTTCAGCAGGCGCTCTTCATCGCGGCGCAGGATGTCATCGGCGCTTGGCGGATACTTCCATTCCGCGGTGACCTTGGCTGTCTTCAGCAGGCGCTCGGCCTTTTTGGCGATCTTCTTCGGCACGATCAGCGCCGAGATGCCCTTGCGTCCGGCCCGGCCCGTGCGGCCCGAGCGGTGCAGGATGCCCTCGGCATTGCTCGGCAGCTCGGCATGCACCACCAGCGTCAGGTTCGGCAGGTCGATGCCCCGCGCCGCCACATCGGTCGCCACACAGACCTTCGCCCGCCCGTCGCGCATGGCCTGCAGCGCATGAGAGCGCTCGGTCTGGCTGAGCTCGCCCGAGAGCGAGACCACGAGGAAGCCGCGGTTGGCCAGCCGCGCGGTAAGGCGGGCGACCATGGCGCGGGTGTTGGCAAACACGATGGCCGTCTCGGCATCGTGGTAGCGCAGCACGTTGATGACGGCGCGCTCGGCATCCTGCTGCGCGACTTCGAGCACCTGGTACTCGATATCGGCATGCTGGCGGGTGCCGGTGAGGGTGGAGAGGCGCTTGGCATCGCGCTGGTAGGTCTTGGCGAGCGCCTCGATCTGCGGGGGCAGCGTCGCCGAGAACAGCAGCGTGCGGCGGCCCTGCGGCGATTGCGAGAGCATGAACTCAAGGTCTTCGCGGAACCCAAGGTCGAGCATCTCGTCGGCCTCGTCGAGCACGACGGCCTTCAGCTCGCTCAGCACCAGCGCGCCGCGCTCGATATGGTCGCGCAGGCGGCCCGGCGTGCCGACGACGATCTGCGGCCCGCGCTCCAGCGCCCGCCGCTCGGCGCGCGCATCCATGCCGCCCACGCAGGAGGCGATCTGCGCGCCGGTCTTGCCGTAAAGCCAGTCGAGCTCGCGCTTGACCTGAAAGGCCAGCTCGCGGGTCGGCGCCACGATCAGCGCCATGGGGGCGGAGGCGGCGGGCATCCGGCCATCGTCCTCAAGGAGCGTCGGGCCGATGGCGAGGCCGAAGGCGACAGTCTTGCCAGAGCCTGTCTGGGCGGAGACGAGCAGGTCGGAGTCGTTGAGGTCGGAATCGCTGACGGCCTCCTGCACGGGGGTCAGCGTGTCATAGCCGCGCTCGGCAAGCGCCTCGGAGAGGGTGTTAATCATCGGGCCACCATAAGGGAGGGGCGCCGGAGCCGGCGCAGAAAGCGCTTCCCTACAGGGAAGCGGGGGCAATGTATATGGGGTGCAATGCGGGGCAGCGATGCGCGGGGAGCATGGTTGTTCGCGTCTGGGCGCGCTCCATCGCCGCCTCTCCTCACGCGCTTTCCTTGCCCGGCGCCTTCGGCGCGAAGCGGGGGCGTCGGATGGCTAGACGATAGAACCCCCCTAGAAATGTCGGGCTTCACCGCGCCCTTAGCCATAGGGTGGGTTTTCAACCCACCGCCCCCCTCAAGTCCGTGACGCCTCGAACGCCGACCAGGCCTCCTTGAACGTCTCGAAATCGAAACCCGGCTGTCGCGCCGGCTCCAGGATCAGCCGCTCGCTCGCCAGCAGGCTCTCCACCGCCGCCGCCAGCTTCGGCACCACGGCGGGCGGGATAACCAGCGCGCCGTGGCGGTCGGCGTGGATGAGGTCGCCCGGGTTCACATCGAGCCCCAGCACCTTCACCGGTACGTCCAGCTCCGTCACGTGGACGAAGGCATGGCTCGGCCCCAGCGCGCCGGCGAGGATCGGGTAGCCCTCCGGCAAGTCGCCGAGGTCGCGCATGACGCCGTTCGTGACCGTCCCCGCGAGGCCCAGCCCCTTGTGCACCGTCGCGTTGATCTCTCCCCAGAAGGCGCCCACCGGGTGCAGGTCGGTGTCCTGCACCACCGCCACCCGGCGCTGCGGCCCCTCCGCCATCATCTTGTAATAGGCCATCCGCCTTTGGCGCACGACGGCGGGGTCGTCCTCCGGCCGGTCGGCGGCACGGATGCGGGCAGTGCGCGCGAAGCCGAAGAAGCTGCGCTCCGCCCCCCACGAGACCGGCGTCATCCGCGTGAACCGCGCAAAACCGCGCCCGCCCTCGGCCACCTCGATGGCATTGCAGATCGTGGGCGTGTCGACGCTTGCCAGCACCTCGGCCAACGCTTCGGAAATCTCGGGAAGCTCGGTCGCCATATCGCTCATGTCTCGCTCAGCCAGTTGGCCAGGGCGACGTTCACCGCCTCCGGCTGCTCCAATGTCGGCAGATGTCCCGCCTGCCGCACGATGACGAGCCGGGCGTGGGGGATCAACTCGTGAATGCGCGCGTGCCGGTCCATCGGGCAGAGGCGGTCGTCCTCCCCGGTGAGGATCAGCGTGGGCTGGCGGACGGCGGCCAGCACCTCCTGCGCATCGGCCCGGTCCCGAAGCGCAAGGCTCTGCCGCTCGAAGACATCCGGGCCGAGGGCGAGCGCCATCTCCTCGCAGAGATCGAGGAGGGCGGGGTCGCTCTCGGGGTGGAGGTAGTGCGGGAAGACCTCCCGCCGTAGCACCGGCGCCAACCCCTCCTCGCGCACCCGCGCCACCTGCGGGGCGCGGTTGGCCTGCACCTCTGGCAGCTCGGCGCGGGGGTTGGTGTCGAGGAAGGCCACCCGCTCGATGCGCTCCGGCGCCTGCCGCAGCATCTCCATGACGAGGATGCCGCCCATCGAGAGCCCGGCCAGCGCGAAACGCGGCGGCGCCTCGGCGAGCACCCGGGCCCCCAGCGCCTCCATCGTCTCGGCGTCGGTCAGTGCCGGCACCTGCACCGTCCGCCCGGCGGAGAGCGCGGCGATCTGCGGCGCGAAGAGCCGCGCGTCGCACATCATGCCGGGCAGAAGGAGGAGCGGCAGCGCGCCGCTCCCCCGGTCCGTCAGCCCTGCCATGTCGGCCCGGCCGGGTCGGAGGTGGCGATGACGTGGTAGAGCGCCGCCTCCCCCGTCATCGACGGGACGGCGGAATGGCCGAGGTTTTCCGGGATCGACATGGTGTCGCCCGGCGCCAGAACGGTCTCGCCGCCCTCCCAGGTGATCTTCCAGTGGCCGGTCACCGGCATCAGCACCGAGGGGAAGGGATGCTGGTGCATCTCCTCGCGCGCGCTGTCGCGGGTGATGAAGTCGATCTCGAAGCCGGGCTTGTCCTTGAGGACGCCCGTCTCGCCCAGCACCTTCGCGGGGCTCTTGCCGGCGAGGGACATGAGGTCCCAGTAGCGGGCCACGTAACCGGGCACGACATCGGCGGCGGCGAGCTCGGGGAAGGTCTTCAGCTCTCCCTCGCTCAGCAGCGGCATGGGCTGCACGCCATCCGGAAGGTGCTGGCCCTTCTTGCTGTCGTAGAGCTTGCCGTTCTCGCCGAGGACCAGCCCGTGATCCTTGGCATCCTCGATCACCTGCGGCGCCCAGATGACGCCGCCGCCGGCATCGTCACCGCCGAGTACGGCCATGATCATCCCGTAATCGGTGCCGATGTTCTCGAACCCGCGGAAGATGCCGGTGGGGATGTTGATGATGTCGCCCTCTTCCAGCACCACCTCGCCCGCATTGCCCCAGCGGCCCCAGAAGAAGCGCCAGCGCCCCTTGAGGACGAAGAACACCTCCGCCGTCCGGTGGGAGTGCAGCGAGTTCCGGCACTTCGGCGGCTGCCCGGCAGCCCCGATGTTGAAGCCATGCGGAATGGTGATGTGCACGTGCTGGTCGGCGCTCTCGGAGACGCCGCCGCCGATGATGGTGAAGTTCTCCTTCTGGTTCGAGCCCGGGGTATGGGCGTCGATGAAGGCGGTGCGGCAGGGCACGAGCTCGCCGTAGCGGACGATGCGGGCCTGCATCTCGTCAAGGGTCATAGAAGCTCCTGTGGTCATTCGGCGGTCCACCCGCCGTCGATGAGAAGATGCGTGCCGGTGACGAGCGCGGAGGCATCGGAGGCGAGGAAGACCACGCCGCCCATGATGTCCTCCACCTCGCCGACGCGGCCGAGCTTGATCTTGGAGAGCACCCAGTCCCGCGCCTGCGGGTTCTGCAGGGTCTGCTCGCCCAGCGGCGTGCGGATGAAGGTGGGGCAGAGCGTGTTCACGCGGATGCCCGACGGCCCCCATTCGATCGCCATGGCCTTGGTCATCCCTTCGAGCGCGTGCTTCGAGGCGGCATAGACCGAGCGGTCCGGCCCGCCGACATGGCCCATCTGCGAGGAGATGTTGATGAGCGAGCCGGGCTTGCCCGCCGCCATCAGCCCCTTGGCCACGGCGCGGGTGAGGAAGTGGGCGGCGCGCAGGTTCACGGCCATCACCGCGTCGTAGTCTGCCAGCTCCGTCTCCACCGCCGGCGCGTGGCGGGCGAGGCCGGCGGAGTTCACCAGCACGTCGAAGGGCCCCTCGGCCTCGACCGCCGCCTCTGTGGCGGCGATGTCGGTGATGTCGAGCGGCAGGGTGCGGGCGGTGAGGCCCTCCGCCGCCATCTCCTCGGCCAGCGCGTTCAGCGGGGTCACCGAGCGGGCGACGAGCGTCACCTCCGCCCCCGCCTCGGCCAGCGCGACAGCCGCCGCCCGCCCGATACCGGAGGAGGCGCCGGTGACGAGCGCGCGCTTGCCCTCCAGCCGGAAGGACGGTGTCTTCGGCAGGCTCACCGCCCCGCCCCCGGAATTCGCGCGAATTCCGTGCACGATTTTCGCGCGAAAATCGGCGCCCGGCTCATTCCGCCGCCTCCAGCGGGGCGGTGGCGGTGCCGTACTCGACGTTCCGCCCGCCGTAGCGGCGCACGCGCACGTTGCATTGCTCGGCATGGCCCACGAAGCCCTCCAGCATGCACAGCCGCGAGCCATAGGCGCCGATCTCCGCCGCCGCCTCGTCCGTCGTCACGCGCTGATAGGAGTGCGTCTTCAGGAACTTGCCGACCCAGAGCCCGCCCGTGTAGCGGCCGGCTTTCTTCGTCGGCAGCGTGTGGTTGGTGCCGATCACCTTGTCGCCGTTGGCCACGTTGGTGCGGGGCCCGAGGAAGAGCGCGCCGTAGGAGTGCATGTTCTGCAGGTACCAGTCGTCGCGGTCGGTCATCACCTGCACATGCTCGTAGGCCATCTCGTTGGCCACACGCAGCATGTCGTCGTGATCGTCGCAGAGGATGACATCGCCGTAGTCGCGCCATGAAACGGCGGCGGTCTCCTTCGTCGGCAGGATCTCCAGCAGCCGGTCGATCTCCTTCAGCGTCGCCTCGGCGAGCGCGCGGGAGGTCGTCAGCAGCGCGGCGGGCGAGTTGTAACCGTGCTCGGCCTGGCCGAGGAGGTCGGTCGCCACCATCTCGGCATCCACCGTGTCGTCGGCGATCACCATCGTCTCCGTCGGGCCGGCGAAGAGGTCGATGCCCACGCGCCCGTAGAGCTGGCGCTTCGCCTCGGCCACGAAGGCATTCCCCGGCCCCACCAGCATGTGCACCGGCTCGATGCTCTCCGTCCCCAGCGCCATGGCGCCCACGGCCTGGATGCCGCCGAGGCAGAGGATCTCATGCGCCCCGCCCATGTGCATCGCGGCGACGATGGCCGGGTGCGGCGCGCCCTTCACCGGCGGCGCGGAGGCGACGATGCGCGGCACCCCGGCGACAGCGGCGGTGAGCACCGACATATGCGCCGAAGCGACCATCGGGAACTTGCCGCCCGGCACGTAGCAGCCGACCGATTGCACCGGGATGTTGCGGTGCCCGAGGATGACGCCGGGCCGCGTCTCCACCTCGATATCCGTCATGGACGCTCGCTGCGCCTCGGCAAAGGTGCGGATCTGGTCCTGCGCGAAACGGATATCCTCCATGTCGCGGGTCGAGACCTTCTGCATCGCTGCCTCGATCTCGGAGGGGCTGAGGCGAAAGCTCTCCGGCGCGTAGCCGTCAAACTTTTCAGAGAGCTCGCGCACCGCCGCGTCGCCGCCCGTCTCGATCTGGGCGAGCGTCGATTCCACGATGCCGCGCACCTTGGCGTCATCTTCGGCGCGATCCGCCTCGGGCTTGCCGCTCTTCAGCCAGGTGGCCATGAGACTCTCCGTTTTGGTTACGTTTGCAAAAATGGTATCGGAAAAGCCGCGCCGCTGGCAAGACACGTTTGAACGCCGCATTTTCTCGCAGCCATGCGGCCCCGCCGCCTGCCCATGCATTCCCCGCTTGACCGGGGAAATTTTGGTGACGTATGCAAAGCAGCGACACCGCCCTTCTGGAGAGCCCCCATGTCTGACGATCTGCACGCCCGCCTGACCTTCCTCAAAGCGCCCACGCGCGATGCCGTGGGCGACACCGCCCCGGTGGCGGAGACGGTCGCCGGCATCCTCTCCGCGGTGAAGGCGCGGGGCGACGACGCGGTCCGCGAATTCTCGCTGAAGTTCGACAAGGCCGAGACGCCGACCCTTGAGATCACCATGGACGAGCGCGAGGCCGCCGTGGCCGAGCTCGACCCGCAGACGCGGGCCGACACGGAAT
Organism: Pseudoroseicyclus sp. H15; assembly: GCF_054353345.1. NCBI lineage: Bacteria > Pseudomonadati > Pseudomonadota > Alphaproteobacteria > Rhodobacterales > Paracoccaceae > Pseudoroseicyclus > Pseudoroseicyclus sp. H15. The sequence goes on along the minus strand of NZ_JBTHJE010000005.1, from coordinate 543,254 downwards.
TCGCCATCGCCAACGTGCGCAAATTCGCCGAGGCGCAGATGGGCACCATCGGCGCGCTGGAAACCGAAGTGCTGCCCGGAGTCCACGCCGGACACCGCGTGATCCCGATCAAGCGGGTCGGCTGCTATGTGCCCGGCGGGCGCTTCCCCCTCCTCTCCGCCCCGGTGATGACCATCGTGCCCGCCGTCGTGGCCGGCGTGCAGGAGATCGTCGCCTGCCTGCCGCCGAATGCGCACCGCGCCATGATCGCCGGCTGCCACCTCTCGGGCGCCACGCGCATCTTCCGCATCGGCGGGGCGCAGGCCATCGCGGCGATGGCGTTCGGGACGGAATCCGTGCCGCGGGTCAACAAGATCGTCGGCCCGGGCAATGCCTTCGTCAACGAGGCGAAGCGGCAGGTCTTCGGCCCCGTCGGCATTGACCAGCTCGCCGGCCCGTCGGAGATCTTCATCCTCGCCGACGAGACCGGCGACGCCGAGATGATCGCGACCGACCTGCTGGCCCAGGCCGAGCACGACGTGCGCACCCGCGTCGGCCTCATCACCACCCACGCGCCGCTGGCCGAGGCCGTGGTGGCGGAGGTCGAGGCCCAGCTGGCGACGCTGTCGACGGCAGAGGTCGCACGGCCGGCGTGGAACGATTACGGGCTGATCGCGGTGGCGGAGAGCGAAGAGGACATGATCGCCTATTCCGAGGAGATCGCGTCCGAGCACCTGCAGGTGCACACCAAGGACGCGCGCGACTTCGCCCTAAAGCTCGACAATTACGGCTCGCTCTTCATCGGCGAGAACGCCAGCGTGGTCTATTCCGACAAGTGCTCCGGCACGAACCACACGCTGCCGACGATGGGCGCGGGGCAGTACACCGGCGGGCTCTGGGTGGGCTCTTACGTGAAGATCGCGACGCACCAGTGGCTCGACGAAGAGGGCGTGAAGGCCGTCGCCCCGCCCGCCGCCCGGCAGGCCAAGTCGGAGACACTGGAAGGCCACCGCCGCGCAGCGCAGCTGCGGCTCGACCGGATGCAGGTGAAGGGCTAGAGCCCTCGCCGCTCCCTCCCCCGCGCGGAATCAAGGCCGTCAGGCCGCCGCGCGAGCGCCGGCCCGTCCCCGCGGGCTGGCGCTCTGGCCGATCTCGGCGCGTCGCGGGCCATGGTAGAGGGGCTTGGCGGGCATAAAGCACATCGAGGCAATGTCGGAGCGCCACCCCACGGGCCGGCGTGAGAGTGGAGCGAGGGGTGGCAGGCCGGCCGTGGCGGGCTCAACCCCGCCCTACAGCGGGGGCCGCTGCACCGAGAAATCCGTCGCCATCTCGAAGGCCTGCGCTGCCTGCACAAGCAGGTCCTCGCGCCCCTTCGGCGCGATGAGCTGGGCGCCGAGCGGCAGGCCGGCGTCGAAGCCGCAGGGCAGAGACAGGGCCGGATGGCCGGTCACGTTAAAGGCGATGGTGCGCATCGGCGTCCACACCGCCTTGCCGCCCGCGAAGGCGGCGACCTCGCTCGCGGGCGCCAGCGTCGTTGCCGTCAGTAGAACGTCGGCCTCCCCCAGCGCGGCATCGACATGCGCCGTCAGCCGGGGCACCAGTGCCAGCCCGGCAGCCAGATCCTCGGCCCCGAGCAGCGCGCCACCGAGGAGGCTCTTCAGCGCCGCCCGGCCATAGGTCGCGCCATGCGCCATGATGCGCGCCTCGTGCTCGGCCATCGCCTCGGCGGAGAGGATGACGGCGCCGGCATCGTCGAAGAGGCTGCGCTCCGGCAGGTCCAGCTCCACGATCCGCGCGCCCAGCAGCGAAAAGGTCGCCGCCGCGTCATCGAGCGCGCGCAGCATAGCGGGGGCCGTCTGGGTGTCCTCCACCCACGAGCGGAGGTAGCCGATGCGCAGGCCCCTCGCCCCCTGCCCCAGCCGCTCCGTCGCCCGCCCCCAGCCGGAGCCCGAGATCGCATCCAGCGTCAGCGCCGCCTCCTCCACGCTCGCCGCGAGCGGGCCGGCATGGTCGAGGCTGGGCGAGAGCGCCATGAGCCCGCCCCGCGAGACGCGCCCATAGCTGGGCTTCAGTCCGACGATGCCGCAGAAGGCCGCCGGGCTGCGGATCGAGCCGCCGGTATCGGTGCCGATGGCGGCGCGCATCAGCCCGCCGGCCACGGCGCTGGCCGAACCGGAGGAGGAGCCGCCGGTGATGTGCGCGGGGTTCCACGGGTTGACCGCCGGGGGCTCGGGCCGGCTGTCGTCGGGCCCGACCGTCGCGAATTCGTAGGTGGCCAGCGTGCCAAGCAGCACCGCGCCGCCGGCGGTCAGCCGCGCGACGACGGCGCTTTCGGCCGTCTCGGGCGCGGCCGGCACAGCCGAGCCGCCGGTGGTGGGCAGGCCCGCCACCCCGAAGAGCGACTTGACCGCGAGGGGGATGCCCATGAGCGGGCCATGGTCCTCTCCGGCGGCAAAGCCCTTGTCCGCCGCTGCGGCCCCGGCCCGCGCACGGGCCTCCGTCAGATGCTCGATGGCATGGAGCCGCGCGCCCCACTCGGCAATGCGCGCCAGATGCGCCTCCAAGAGCTCGGTGGCGGAGATGTCGCGGCGGCGCAGCCGGGCACCGGCCTCGGCGATGGACAGGTCGGCAAGGCTCACGTCGCGGCGCGCTCCGCCGCCTTCAGCCGCTCGGCGCTCTCCTTCAGGCGCTCGGCCCAGTCCAGCACCTGCGCGGCCTCGGCCTCGCTCAGGTGCACGCCGAGCTCGGCCAGCCGGGCCTGCATCTTATCGGAGAGGCTCATGCGGAATACTTGCGGGTCGAGCCGCGGATGACGAGCTGGCCGCTCAGCACCACCTGGCGCGGGGCGGCGAGCGGGTCGCCGAGGAGGATGGCGATGGTCTCTTCGACCATCTTCGCCACGTCCTGCCGGTAGGTCGTCAGGTCGTAGGCGCGCCAGGCGGCGGGGGGCACATCGTCGAAGCCGACGACGGAGACATCCTCGGGCACCCGCAGCCCCATCTCGAAGCGCAGCACATCCATCGCGGCGAAGGCCATGTGGTCATTGGCGACAAATAGCGCGTCGGGCCGGTCGGCCTTGGCGAAGATCTCGCGCGTCGCCGCCTGCGCCTCGGGGAAGCGGAAGTTGCCGACGGCGCGGGCGAAGAGCTGCTGGCCCGCCGCCTCCAGCCCCTCGCGGAAGCCCGCCTCGCGGTCGCGCTGCGTCGCCGCCTCCTCGAAACCGGCGATATAGGCGATGCGCTTGTGGCCGAGCGCGCAGAGGTAATCGGCCAGCGCCCGCCCGCCGGCGCGGTTGTCGGACGTGACGGCGGAGAGCTGCCCGCGATCCTGCCCGCGGTTGAAGAGCACCACCGGCACGCCGATGGAGAGGCACCGCTCGGCCAGATGCGACGACAGCGAGACCGAGGCGAGCACAATGCCGTCGACCTGGTAATCCATGAGCTCGGAGACGACGCGGTCGGTCTCGACTGCGGTGTTCTGCCCGATGAAGACGAGCACATGGTAGCCGGCCTTCTGCAGCTCCGACGAGATGCGCTCGACCATCTCGGGGTAGAAGTAATTCTCCAGATACGCGACCACGAGGCCGATGATGCGGCTCTTGCCCGATTTCAGCGAGCGGGCCAGCACGTTCGGCCGGTAGCCGAGCTGCTCGGCGGCGGCGCGCACCTTCTCTTCCGTCTTCTTCGAAACAGACGAGCCGGGCGTGAAGACGCGGCTGACGGCCGATTGGCTGACCCCGGCAAGGGCCGCCACCTGAAGCGAGGTCACCTTCTCGCTCACCATGCGCACTGCCCCCTTTCGCTCACCTGCGGGCATCTAGGCCGATCTTTCGGCAGCCGTCCAGCGACGGGGCGGGCGACACGCGGGTGGAGAGAGCGGGACCGGGGGGCCGGCCCCCCGGAGCCCCCCGGGATATTTGAAGAAAAGCGAGAGGGCGCATGTCAGAGGCGCTCGCCGGTACTGCGGTCGAAGAGGTGACAGATCGACGCGGGCACGCCGATATGGGCGGGGTCGCCGATTTCGGCGCGGTAGTCCTTGGCGGCCTTGACCGAGGCGATGGCTTCGCCGAGGCGCACGGCGATCATCGTGGCCTCGCCCAGAAGCTCCATCGTGTAGACGGGAGCCTCGATGGTGCCGCCGGGGGCGCCCTCTGGCAGGGGCTCGCCGGGGGCCAGGACCATGGCATCCTCGGCGCGGAAGCCGAGGGTGACGGGGCCGGACTGGGGGCTGTCCAGCCCCTCGACCCGCATGCCGGGGGCGGTGAAGGTGCCGCCCGCGATCTCGCCGTCGACGAGGTTCATCGCCGGCGAGCCGATGAAGCCGGCCACGAAGGTGTTGGCGGGGCGGTCGTAGATCTCCGTCGGCGTGCCGACCTGCTGGACGAGGCCGGCGCTCATCACCACCACGCGGTCGGCCAGCGTCATCGCCTCGATCTGGTCGTGGGTGACGTAGATCGTCGTCGTCTTGAGCGCGTGGTGCAGGTTCTTGATCTGCGCGCGGGTGCTGACGCGGAGCTTGGCGTCGAGGTTCGACAGGGGCTCGTCCATCAGGAAGGCGTTGGGCTCGCGCACGATGGCGCGGGCCAGCGCCACGCGCTGGCGCTGCCCGCCGGAGAGGGCGGCGGGTCGCCGGTCGAGGAAATCGCCCAGCTCGACCATGCCGGCGGCCTTCATCACCCGGTCATTATGCTCTGCCACCGGCACCTTCCGCACCTTCAGCGGGAAGCGGATGTTGTCGTAGACGCTCATGTTCGGGTAGAGCCCGTAGCTCTGGAAGACCATCGAGATGTCGCGGTCCTTTGGCTCGAGGTTGTTGACCTTCTTGTCGCCGATCCAGATTTCGCCCTCCGAGATATCCTCCAGCCCCGCGATCATGCGCATCGTGGTGGTCTTGCCGCAGCCTGAGGGGCCGAGCAGCACGAGGAATTCGGCATCGGCGATGTCGAGGTTGAAATCCTTCACCCCCACGACGGCGCCCCAGCGCTTGGTGACGTTGCGGATCGAGATCTGAGCCATGAATTATCCTTTCACCGCGCCGGCGGTAAGGCCGCTGACGATCTGGCGCTGGAAGAAGAGCACGAGGATGAAGAGCGGCACCGTGGCCGACACGACGGAGGCGACGGCGAACATCACGTTGCCCTCCGCCTGGATGGAGCCGAGGAAGCTGGCGATCTTGGGCACCATGGTCTGATTATCCTGGCTGAGCAGCATCGAGGTGACCGCGAAGTCGTTGTAGCCGAGCAGGAAGCTGAAGAGCCCGGTGGTGATCACCCCCGGCCACATGACCGGGATGATGACAAGCCGGAAGGCCTGAAAGCGCGTGCAGCCGTCGACCATGGCGCTCTCGTCGAGATCCTTTGGGATGCCGAGGAAGAAGCTGTGCAGCATCCACAGCGTGAAGGGCTGGTTGATGGCGACGAGCACGATGATCGTCGTCGGCAGGATACCCCAGATGTTCAGCTCGAAGAACGGCAGCATGTAGCCCGAGACCAGCGTGATGTGCGGCATGGCGCGGAAGATCAGCGCGGCGATCAGGATCCAGAAGGCGTAGTTCCGCCCCGAGCGGGCCAGCGCGTAGCCGCCGAGCGTGCCAACGAAGAGCGAGATGAAAGTGACGGAGATCGTGACGATCAGCGTGTTCAGCGCCGCGCGCCAGAACTCCCGCTCGATCCACGCGCCCTCGTAGCCGTCGAGGGTGAAGGCGCTGCCCGTCTGCATGATGGTGCGGGGCCCGGTGATGGCGTTCCACCATGACGAGCGCGAAAAGAAATCGGCCTCGACCTTGAAGCTGCCCCAGAGCGTCCAGAGGAAGGGGAAGGCCGCGGCGATGAACCAGATCGCCAGCAGCAGGCCGGTGATCAGCTTCAGCGCCGTCGGCAGGTTGCCGATCGAGCTGTTGGTGGCCGAAGAGCTCATCAGACCGCCTTTCTGTTGAAGTCGCGCCAGGTGCGGATCAGCACCGGGATCAGCAGCACGATCACGCCGAGGATGGTCATCACCGAGGTCGCCGCGGCCGAGCCGAAGGCCTGGGAATCCTGGCCGACGAGATCGTTGTAGACGAGCCAGCTGAGTGAGGTGGCATTCGCCTCGGCCGAGAAGCCGACGATGGGCTCGAAGACGCGGAAGTTGTCCATCAGCTGCACGAGGGCCACGAAGGTCGCCAGCGGCGCCAGATGCGGGATGATCACGTAGCGCACCCTCTCCCACCGGCTGGCACCGTCGATCATGGCGCTCTCCAGCGTGTCGCCCGGCACCGTCTGAAGGCCTGCGTAGAACACGACGAAGGAGAAGGGCCCGTTCGTCCAGATGCCGTAGATGATCAGCACGATCCATGTGAGCAGCGGCGAGGCCCTGAGGCTGAGCGTGGGATCATTGAAGATCGCCTGCAATGAGGCGCCGAGAATGCCCTGCGGATTGAACATCCAGAACAGGATCAGCGAGCCGATAAGCGGCGTGATGATCATGGGCAGGATCGACACGAAGATCGCCGGCCCCTTGAAGACGCGGGGCAGCGTGTTGACCCCGAGCGCGATGGAAAAGCCCAGCGCCATCGCAAAGGGCGTGACGAGGAAGCAATAGACCAGCGTGAAGGCCAGCGCCTTGTAGAACGGCAGGTTCAACGTGCGCGACCAGGCCTGGCCGAAGCCTTCCGACGTTTGCCAGATGTCGCGCAGCTGGTCGAAGGCGAGGTGGTTGCGGTTGATGTAATTCGTGGCGCCGGCAAAGCGGCCAAGCGGCTTTTCGGCGCGGATCTCTTCCGTCGCCGCGGTATCGACGCGGCGCTCGGTGGTGCAGCCGAAGGGAGAGCAGTTCTCCACCTCAACCATCACCTGCTCATGTTCAACGAAGAGCGATTGCACGACGACCGATACGATGGGCAGCGCGATGAACAGCACCATCGCCACGATGGCGGGCAGGATGAAGAGGGTGAATGTCTTGTGCGGCATGGCCGGTGTCCTGATCGCGAGCGAGGGTGGGCGCGAATGGCGGCCGGCGTGCCGCCCGTTCCGGGGGCGAGGGAGGGCCAGAGCCCTCCCCCGCAGCGCGTGTTACTGCATGAAGCCGGCGGCGGTGGCCGCGTCGTCATAAGCGGCCTTCACATCGGCCAGCGCCTGATCGGCATCTTCGCGGCCGGCGATGAAATCGGCCAGCTCGGTCGACAGCGCCGTGTGCAGCAGGCCCATGTAGGGCGTCATCGGATAGCCGCGGGCGCCGGCATTGGCGTTCGCGATCACGCCGACAGCGGCCTCGCCGGGCTCGTAGCCCTCGACCAGCCAGGTGGCGACCGTCGGGTTGGCGGCGACCGCCTCGGGCGAGATGCCGTGCAGCATCGCCTGGAACGAGGCGGCGGCGTCTTCATCCGAGATGTTCTTGGCGATGGAGAAACCGTCCCACCACAACGCGGCGGCCGGGATGGTGTTGTCGCCAATGGTCGGCGTCGTCGAGAAGGCGGTGTTGGCCGCAATCTCGGGGTCGGCATCGGGGCCGATGGCAGCACCGGCGAGCGAGCCCCACTGGTTCATCAGGGCGACCTGGCCGGCATCCCAGAGCTTGTTCAGCTCGGTGGCGTCGAAGGTCAGGTAGTCGGGGTCCATGTACTCGGTCATGGCGCGCATGGTGTCGAGCACCAGGTGGCCGTTCTCGTTGTCGATGGTCAGCTCGGCAGAACCGGGGGCGAAGAACTCGTCGCCCGTGCCAAGGTAGAGGTTCACGAACTCGGCGGCGAGATCCCAGCCCGGCTTCACCGAAGCGGCGAGCGGGTGCTCCATCAGGCCGGCATCCTGAATGGCCTGCGCGGCGGAGAGCATTTCCTCATAGCTGGTCGGCACCTCGACGCCGGCCTCTTCGAGGATGTCGCTGCGGTAGAACAGGTGCTGACCGTTACCCATGAAGGCAATCGCCATGGCTTCGCCGCCGGTCGAGATCACCTGGCTCGGCAGAAGCTGGTCGCCGTATTCGGCGATCAGGTCGTCGAGCGGCTGGATGAGGTCATCGTTCAGCAGCGGCACGATGGAGTTGTTGGCGATCACGGCGACGGTGTATTCCGCCGGGTCGATCGAGAGGGCCGGCCCCTGGATGTTCTTGTGTTCGGCCGTGGCATTCGCCTCGACGCTGACGGTATCCGAGGCGCAGTCCATGGCGCCGTCATTGATGTAGCGCAGCGCTTCGAAATCGTTCGACAGGATGCGGACAGAGCCCGCTTCGATGCCGCATTCGGCCGAGGCCGCCCCGGCAGTCAGCGCCGTCGCGCCCAGGGCGAGTGCCGCCTTCAACGTGAACTTCATGAGCTTTTCCCTTGTTGGCCCCGGCCGCGCCGAGCGTGGTTATCTGCCGGCCCGAGGGGGTGATCCCCGCGGCCGGCCGCATGTCATATTCAGGACGCTAGCCGTTTTGCATTCGTTTGCAAGAATTTTCTAAGCGCCCCCTGACCGGGCCAGAAAAAAGAGGCGACAACCGGGAGGTTGCCGCCTCTTTGAGCGAATGAGATCGCTCCTCGTGCTATTCGGAATCGCCGGGCGCCGGGGCAGCGGGGGCTGCCGGCGGGGCCAGCGGCGCGATCTCGGCGGCTGCGCTGTCGGCCATCTGGGCGAGGCGCACCTGGGTGAGCATCGACATCTGGTCGTAGACGCGCCACTCATCGACGATCTTGCCGTCCTTCACGTGAAAATGGCTCATCCCCATCACCTGCACGCGCTTGCCCGTGGGGTCGCCCAGCATATCAAGGATGCCGTAGCCAAGGTGGTGGCCTTCCATCACCCAGCGAATGGCCACCTTCTCGCCGCCCTCGTCGCAGGGGTTCGAGCAGACATGCTGCACCTCGAACACCGCGTCAGGCAGGCTGCCCACGAGGCCCAGCGATTGATGGATGACCGAGGCCTGGCCATAGAGCTCAGCCATCAGCGGCCCGTGATACTGGCAGTTCGGGGCATAGAGCTCGGCGATCCGGCCGAACATCTTGCGGTTGAAAACGTCGTGCAGCATGCCCACCAGCATCCGCTCGGTATCGGTGGAGGCCACAGAGTAATCGGGCTCGTCCGCCGGCGGGCGCTGCCCCACCATCAGGCGATTCTCGCCGATATCGAGGCTGACCTGGCCCCGCTCATGCGCCGCCCGGGCCAGCCGGGTGGCATAGCCATCCACGCTCACGCCGATCTGCTGCAGGATCGCGGTCGTGTCGGCCACCACCCATTCGCGGTAGATCTTGTTGGCGTAGATCATGCAGTCGGCAATGGTGCGGCTGACGAAGGGCTTGCCCGTCGCGCGGCCCAGATGGCCGTTCTGGCTGTGCCGGCCCGATCCGGTGACGAGATGCGAGGTATAAAAGCCCGCTTGGTCGTCTCCGCCCCAGACCACCTGCGTGCCCATGCCCCGCCGCTCAGGGAACGAGACGAGGCGCTGGATGGTATCGCGCACCACGTCCTCGCGGTTATAGATCGTGCCTGTCGTGCCGTAGAGCACGCAATTATGGGTGTAGTGGGTGTAGATCAGCCCGATATCGCGCTCGTCCCAGATGCGGTGGGTGCAGCGGATGATGTAGTCCACGATGTCGGTGTAGATCGGGTCGAACCCCTCCATCGGCTGATTGAGCTGTGTCGTCTCTGGCGCCAGATCGGGGTAATCGTGCCGCTCGACCTGCAGCACCTTACCCGTCACCTTCGCCGCCCCGTTGCCCTTGCTCTTGTCTGTCTCGGCCATGCCTTGTCTCACTCCTGTCGCCTTGCGCCCGCCCCCGGGGCGGCATGGGCCATAGTCGTGCGCCGGATAGCATACGTTTGCAAGAGCGGTCTCGCGTTTCGTTTTATCGGCCTCCCCACCCCGCCCAAACGCTCACCATCACCCCCCTCCCCCATGCACAGCAAAAGGGCGCCCCGCCAACTGGCGCGCGCCCCCTGTCTCCCTTCGACTTTCCAATATCCTCGGGGGGTCTGGGGGGCAGACAGCCCCCCAGCCTCTCCATTCATCCCCGCGGCCAGCCCCCTTGAGGCGCCGGCCGCAGGCAATCGTCAGTCGAAGCCGAAGAGCGCCTCGCCCTCGTCGGGCTTCTCCAGCCCCTCTTCGAAGTTGCGCTCCCACGACTGCGCCCAGGGGCGACCGTAGGTGTCTTCCACCGTGTATTCGATGGTCGTCCCCGGCGCGAGCGGCACCGGGCGGCCGTCGACGTCGAAGATGGTCTGCACGCAGCGGACATAGGCGTAAGGATTGCCCTCGCTCAGCCCGTCCTGCTTGACGAGGATGCGGACGGAGCGGACCGGCTCGACCAGGACGTCTTCGTCGTAGAAGATCGTCTCCTGCTGCAGGCCGATGAAGGTGCCGTCCACCTCGACCGGCGTCCAGATCTCGATGGTCTGCAGCTTGTTCGAGAACTCCCAGCTGGAATGGGTGAACCAGCCCTGGATGTTGCTCGTCCAGGTGATCAGGGCGTCGTCATCCCAATAGCCGATGGTCTCGCCATACCAGCGCGGCACGTCCTGGCCGAGGCGCGGCACCGCGCCCGACATATCGAACTCGCGGCCGAAGTTGACGTTCCGCACCACGTTGTCGGCGCCATCGGCGAGGATCTGCACCCGGTCCATGCTGATCATGATGTCGACATAGCCGAAGCCGGGCTCGGACCATTGGCGCATGAAGCCTTCCGGCCGGCAATACTGGGCCGACCATTGCGAGGCGTGGCTCTGCACCTGGTGGTACATCTGCTGCACCCAGCGCTGCTGGTAGAGCGGCGTGACGAGCTGCAGCATCGTCGACATCTGGGCGTTGAAGCCCATGATCCATTGCGGCGGCTCCTGGTACTCGTCGCGGAAGGTCACGTCGGGGTCGCGCCCGGTGCGCACGAGGAAGTCGAGCCAGATGTTGCGAAGATAGGTGCCGTTCCATTCGAAGGGCAGCTGGTCGGGCGTCATCTCGGTCGGCCCGCCGTTCGCCTCGGTCTCCTCCATCAGCGCGGCGTAATGCTCCGCCGCCGTCTTGAAGGGATAGGGCGAGAGCATGCTCTCGATCGGGTAGTCCGCATCGCAGGAGCCCCAGGCGCCCGTGGCCGGGTCGTCATTCTCGATGACAGCCGGGGTGCCCGGATAATCGCCCCATTGCGCATCGAGCGCGACCGGCGAGTTGCAGCGGAAGTAGCGCGGGTCGCTCCAGAGCTCGGTGTCCTGGTAGAAGTCGTCGGTGGTGAACAGGTCCACCGGCAGCGGCTCCACCCCCTCGGGGCTTTCTCCGCCAGAGGCCGCGATGTCGCCGGGCACGCCATGGATGCCCATGCCGATTTCCTGCACCTCCATATCGGCCACCGGCCAGCCGCGGCCGACGCTCTCGGGCTCCTCCTGCGCGAGGGCGCCGCCGGCGCAGAGCGCAAGCGCGGTGCCGAGGCGCAAAGCCCCGGCGAATGTCTGTCGTATCATCTGTCTCTCCTCCTCTTGGATTTAACCGCCCCTCCAGGCGGGGTCTCATGCGGGCCGGCAGCACCGGCCCGCATGGATTTCGTCACTCGAAGCCGAACAGCGCCTCGCCTTCGGGGCGCTCCATGCCGTCTTCGAAATACTCCTCCCAGATCGCGGCCCAGGGCCGGCCGAAGAGATCCTCCACCCGGTACTCGATGACCTGGCCGGGGCTCACCTGCGTGCCGCGCCCTTCCACCGGGAAGATGGTCTGGTTGCAGAAGGTCAGGTTGTTCGGCGGCACATCGTTGAAGTCGCCGACCCGGCTGAAGAAGCGCACCTGACGGATGGGCTCGACCAGCCCGTCCTCGTCGTAGAACACTGTTTCGTGCTCCAGTCCGATCAGTCTGCCGTCGTCGGCCTCGCGGGGCGTCCAGATCTCGATGGTCTGCAGCTTGTTCGAGTATTCCCAGCTCGAATGGGTGAACCAGCCCTGGATGTTCGACGTCCACATGATGAGGGCGTCGTCGTCCCAGAAGCCCACCGTCTCGCCCATCCATTGCGGCACGTCGGCGCCGAGGCGCGGCACGTCGCCAGAGGTGTCGAAGTCGCGGCCGATATGCACGTTGCGGATCGCGTTGCCCGAGCCGCCGAGGAACTGCACCCGCTCGGGCATCACCATGATGTCGAGGTTGCCGGGGCCGCCCGGGCCCGACCACCAGCGCATGAATCCCTCGGGCCGGCAGAACATCAGCGACCATTGCGCCGCGTGGTTGTGGCTCTGGTGGTAGAGCTGCTGGACGAGGCGGGTCTGGTATTCCTCGGTCAGCACCGAAAGCACCGTCGGCACCTGGTTGTACCAGCCGATCACCCATTGCGGCGGCTGGTGGAACTCCTCGGGCAGGTTCGGCTCTTCGCCGGCACGCATCTGGCCGAAGATGACGTTGACGTTGCGCGTGTAGCGGCCGTTCCAGTCGGGCGCGGGATTGTCGCGGCTGTACTCGGTCGGCCCGCCAGCGGCCTCCGTCTCCTCCATCAGCGCCGCGTAGTGTTCGGCGGCGGTGGTGAAGGGATAGGGGCTGACGATGTTCTCGCGGGCATAGTCGCGGTCGCAATGGCCCCAGGCGCCGACCGAGGGGTCGCCATCGACATATTTCGGCGCGCTGGAATAATCGCCCCACTGGCTGTCGAGCGCGATGGGCGAGTTGCAGCGGAAGTAGCGTGGGTCGCTCCAGAGCTCGCGGTCAGCGTAGAAATCGTCGCTGGTGAAGATGTCGCGCTCCAGCGGCTCGATGCCGTCCGGCGACGCGCCATCGCGGGCAGTGGCCTCGTCGAGGTTGTAGAAGGGCACGCCGGCACCGACGAACTCTCCCTCCTCCGCCATCGGCCAGCCGCGGCCCACGCTCTCGTGCTCCTCCTGCGCGGTCGCAGCGCCGGCCAGCAGGGCCAGCGCCGTGCCCAGGCGCAGGGCCCCGGCGAATTGCAATCGTCTCATCTCGTTCCTCCTGTTGGGATGAGCCCGCACCATGCGGCGCGGCAAGCGGCGCCCGCCCCGGCCCACAAAGGCGCCGAGGCGGGCATCGGGCGGCCTGGTGAGTCGCCAGGCCGCCCCTTGGAAGGTCGCGCGGTCAAAGGCCCCTACATACCCGCCGCGGACCGGCGCCCAGCCTAGAGGCGCCGCCGCCCTGCCACACCTCACAAGTGTTGGTCAGCGCACCGCCATTGCCCGGCGGCAGGGGCGTTGCTAGGCTCGTCCAATCCCGAGGAGGCATGCCGATGGCATGGGGAGGAGGAGACATGGCCCACCGCCAGGCGCGGGGCCGGCCGGCTGCCGAGGCGGCCGACCTGGTGGCGCTGCTCTACGATGCCGCGGCTGGCAGCAGCGGCTGGGACGAGGCAATGTGCCTCTTCAACCGCCGTTTCGGTCTGCACAACGTCGCCGTCTCGATCTGCGAGGAGGACGGCGCGCTCAGCCCCGGGCTGCACAGCGCTCCTCCCGCCCAGATCAACGATTACGTCGAGCATTGGTCGGGCAGCGACCCTCTGCTGCACCGCTTCCTCGCCCGCGCCCGCCAGCGTCCGCATGTGCTCTATTCCGAGCGCGAGCTGTTCTCGCAGGCCGAATGGGCGCGCCCGAACATCGGCGAGATCTACTTTCAGCAGGCCGGGCTCGGCGGCTTTCTGGGCTTCGGCGCGCCCGAGGGTGACCGGCTACATTGCTTCGTCACCCTGCTGGAAGAGGGGCGCGACCTGCCCGAGGCTGAGCGCGCCGATCTGCAGCGCTTCGGCAGCCATTTCATGCGCGCAGCCCGGCTCTACTGGAGCCGGCAGAGCAGCGAGGCGGCCCTGGAGGTACTGCTGGGCCTGCAGGGCGAGGCCGGGCGGGACATCGTGCTGCTCGATGCCGAGGGGCGTATCGGCGAGGCGAGCCCGGGGGCACTGGCCGCCCTGGGCGCCGCCGCCAGCCTCACCCGCGGCCGGCTGCGTCTGCAGGGCGCGCCAGCCTTCGGCGAGGCCGCCGCCACCCCGCGCCTGCTGGCGCTGCCGAGAGAGGCCGGCGGCCTGCCGGTGCTGGTGGAGATCCGCCGCGCTGAGGGCAGCGGGACGGGATCGGCGCCACCCGGCTGGGTGCTGATCGTCACCGACCCGGCCGCGCGTCTGGACTGCGCCAAAGCCCCGCTGCGGGCGCTCGGCCTGACGGCGGCAGAGGCGCGGCTGGCCGTACTGGCCGGCGCCTGCCAGACCTCCACCGAGGTGGCGGCGGCGCTCGGCCTCAGCCCGGCCACGGTTCGCTGGTCGCTCTCGGTGATCTACGGCAAGCTCGGGCTGAAGCGGCAGACGCAGCTGGCGCGGCTGACGGCCCGGCTTTCCCGCCCGGCGCCCGCCGCGTTGCATTGATCGCTCAGCCGGCCAGCCCCGACAGGCCGTGCCAGAGCACATAGATGCCGACGAGCGCGATCAGCCCGCCCGAGAGGTAAGGCGCCCGCGCCGCCACCTCATCGAGCCAGGCACTCCGCCGCCGCATGGCGCCCACACCTGCGGCCGCCACCACGCCAACGATGACCAGCGTCAGCGCCAGCCCGATCGAGAAGGCGAGCACCACGGCTGCGCCCAGCGCCAGACGGTCGACCTGCAGGCAGATCAGCAGAACGGTGATGGCAGCGGGGCACGGGATCAGCCCGCCGGTGAGGCCGAAGAGCACGATCTGGCCGGTGGTGACGGAGCCGCCATCGAAGCGGCGGCGGATATCTTCGGCATGGGCGCGCTGGTGGGCGTCGTCCATGTCCTCCGCCTCGATCTGCAGGCCCTCGGCGACGGGGTGGAACTCCGCGGCATGGCTGTGAGCCGGATGCGGATGCGGGTGGGCATGCGCGTGGTCGTGGCCGTGACTGCCCGCATGATCGTGGCTATGGTCATCCCCATGCGGATGGGCATGCCCGTGGTCATGCCCATGGCGCCGCCCTGCCCCGGTTCGCGCCATCATCCACAGCGCCAGACCAATGATGATCAGCCCAGAGGCGGCCTGAAAGTACGGCTCGGAGGCTTCGGGGTCGACGTCCTGCCAGATTAGCATGCCCCCCAGCGCCACCACCCAGACGATGAGCGTATGGCTGAGCGTGGCGGAAAGGCCGAGCAGCACCGCCTGCGGGATCGTGCCGCGCACGGCCACGATGAAGGCGGCCATCATCGTCTTGGAATGCCCCGGCTCCAGCCCGTGCAGCGCCCCCAGCAGCACCGCCGCCGGCAGGAAGGCCCAGGCGGCGGCGCCGCCCTGCTCCATCAGGCCGAGAAAGTCGAACATGGCGCCCTCACAGGTAGCGGGTCAGCTTGCGGAATTCGTCCAGCGTCTCCTCCAGCTCGCCGACATCGCGGCCGGGGGCGAGGCAATGGTCCATGTGGTCCTGGATCAGGGTTCGCTTGGCGCTGGCGACCGCCCTCTCCACCGCGTGCAGCTGTTGGGCGATGTCGGCACAGGGGCGGCCCGCCTCGATCATGGCGACGACGCTCTTCAAATGCCCATTGGCCCGGTTGAGCCGCTTGACGATCTCGGGGTGGCTGGCGTGACGCTCTGTCATGATTCGATCCTATCCTGGGGGATAGGATACCAGCGCGGCCAAAGCCGCGCCACTTCCCTCTGTCTCCCTCGCTTTTCTCAAAATATCCCCGGGGGGCCGCAGGCGGGGGGCAGCGCCCCCCTCTTCCCCTGGCCATGGGGCCCGGCCGGCGCCGCAACAGGGCGCCGGCCAGACGATTACTCCGCCGGGCTCGCCGCCGCCGTCGGGGCCGCAGCACTCCGCGCGGCCAGCTCTTCCGGCGACTTCCAGAACAGCGGGCTCGGCAGCAGCCGGGCCGAGTTCAGGATGAACGCCAGCTCGCTGATCGTGTGAACCAGCACCGCCTGCGTCGGCCCGATATAGCCGAGGATGGCCGCCCCGAGACCGAGCAGGTCGACCACGATGGTCCCCCAGAGGTTGAACCAGATGATCTGCCGGGTGCGGCGGGCGACGGTGACCGTCTCGGTGAAGCGGGCCAGATCGTTGCCGAGCAGCACGATATCGGCCTTCTCGCGCGCGACCTCGGTGCCGGAGCCCATTGCCACGCCCACGTTGGCGGCGGCCAGCGCCGGCGCGTCGTTCACGCCGTCGCCGACCATGGCGACGGGGCGTTTGGCATCGGCTGTCAGCGCCTGGATGCGGGCGAGCTTGTCCTGCGGCAGAAGCTCGGCCTCAACCTCGTCGACCCCCAGCTCCGCGGCCACGACCTCGGCGATTCGCCTGGTGTCGCCCGTCAGCAGCACGGTGCGGATGCCCATGGCGCGCAACCGGTCGATGGCGGATTTCGCCTCCGGGCGCACCCTGTCCTCCACGCGGATGGCGCCAAGGTAGCGCCCGCCCTCAGCCACGAGGATGGCCGAGCCGGCGCCCGCATCGGCGCTCGCGGCGTCGATGCCATGCTCGGCCATCCAACTGGGATTGCCGACATGGATCGTCCCGGCAGGCCCTTCGACCTCCACCCCTCGGCCCGGCTCGTAGCGGAAGCTGGTGGGTTCCACCGCATTCACGCCCTGCCCCTCGGCATAGGCGAGGATGGCCTTGCCGAGCGGATGCTCGGAGCGCAGCTCGGCGGTGATGGCGGCGGCGAGGAGGGCCTCATCGCTGACGCCCGGCGCCGGGTGCAGGCCGGCCACTTCGGGGGTGCCGTAGGTGAGGGTGCCGGTCTTGTCGAGCACGACGGTCTTGATGCGGCCCAGCGTTTCGAGATGCCGGCCGCCCTTGACGACGGCGCCCAGCTTGGCGCTGCGCCCGATGCCGCCCAGCAGGGCCAGCGGCGTGCCTGCGGCGACACCGCAGGCGCCCGCGACCACGATGGTCGAGATGACGGTGCTGATGTTGCCGCCGGAGTACCAATAGGCGAAGGCCGACATGGCGAGGGCGAAATACACGATCCAGGCCGCCAGCCTGTCGGACAGGCGCTGGATCGGCGCGCGGCTGCGCTCAGCCTTCTCCACCGCCTCGAGGATCTGCCCGTAGGATGTGGCGCGACCGATGCGCTCGGCCGTGATCTCGATGGCGCCCGATTGGTTGACGGTGCCGGCGTAGCAATAATCGCCCGCCACCTTCTCTACCGGCATCGACTCGCCGGTGATGCGGCTTTCGTCGATGAAGGAATTGCCCGAGGTCACCGGCCCGTCGACCGGCACGCGGCCACCGGGAGAGACCAGCACCGAATCGCCCGGCCGCAGCTGGCTGGCCCGGATGTTCGAGATGCCCCCCGGCCGGCGCACCGACACCTCATCGGGCAGCAAGTCCATCAGGTCGCGGATGGCCTTGCGGCCGCGGTCCAGCGTCATGCCCTCCAGCGCCTCGGCGACCAGCACGAAGAAGGTGATGAAGAGCGCCACGGTGAAATAGGCGGTGAACACGGCGGCCAGCAGCGCGATGGCCATTGAGAGCTCCATGGTCATCCGGCGGGCGAGGATGCTCTCCCACGCCTCACGCAGGATCGGCCAGGCGCCGAAGGTGAGGCCGACGAAGGCGTACCAGCCCCAGGGGATGTAGAGCTCGTTGGCGAAGTTCGCATAGGTGTGGTCGGGCAGGCCCAGCCATTGCGCCAGCGCACAGGCGCCGGCCACGGCGATGCGGATGCCCTCCATCACGCCGAAGGGGTGGTGATGGTGGCCACCGCCCTCTTCGCCATGGTCATGGTCGTGATCGTGGTCATGCCCCTCGGGCGCGTCGATCAGCCGGCCGAGCGATCCCTCGCGCCGCCGATGCGAGGCGCTGATCCAGGCCTGAATGGCCAGGGCCGCGAAGGTGACGAGCAGCGCCACGAGGAAGAGCCCGGTGAAGGCCGCAACCAGCGCCACGATTGCGGCCCAGAGCTGCAGCGTGGGCCGCATATGGGTGGCGGAGCGCCAGGCCTGCGCAAACATCGCGCCGCCGCCGAAGACGAGGCCGACAAGGCCGTACCAGCTGAACGGGATGGTCAGCATATCCATGAAGGAGACGGTGGGATGATCCGGCAGGCCGACGATCAGCGCCAGGGCGCAGAGGCCGGTGATTGCTAGGCGCAGCCCGTCGGACCAGTGAAAGGCGCGGGGGCCGTGATGATGGTGATGGTGGTCATGATCGTGGCCATGGTGGTGATGGCCGTGGTCATGCGGGTGATGATCGTGCGCGTGCCCATGGTCGTGATCGTGCCCATGGTCGTGAGCATG
Source organism: Pseudoroseicyclus sp. H15 (assembly GCF_054353345.1). Classification (NCBI taxonomy): domain Bacteria; kingdom Pseudomonadati; phylum Pseudomonadota; class Alphaproteobacteria; order Rhodobacterales; family Paracoccaceae; genus Pseudoroseicyclus; species Pseudoroseicyclus sp. H15. The sequence continues at coordinate 525,183 of NZ_JBTHJE010000005.1, read as the reverse complement.
GCCGTGGTCGTGATGGTGCTCATGATCGTCATGCCCGTGCGCATGCCCGTCGTCGCCCGCCACATGGCCTGAGGCGATCGGGTTCGTCCGGTCTGAATGGTCATGCTTGTAATTGGCCGAGGCCGAAGGCGCGGTTGTGCGCGCTTCGGCCGCGTCGGCCAGCGGCTCGTCGCGGTTGCTCATCATGTCCTCCTCAAGGCGCGGCTGATCCTCCTCAGGGCCGCGCAATCAGTTTCCCCGGGCATGCCTCCCGCACACCCGCCCAGCTGATTCCCTTTTGTTCTGGCACCAAAAGGGCCACCGGGCAACGCGGCGCTTCACCGCTCTGCCGCCCCGGATGTCGCCGCCCTAAAATTTTAGGTCGCCGGAAGTTGTGCTGGCGCAGAAGGATCGGCAGCATATAGGTTCGGCCCCTGAGGAGGATCATCAGGCATGTCACACACGCGCAGAAACCGGGACCAGCTGCTCAATCGGGTGCGCCGCATCGGCGGCCAGGTAGAGGCCGTTGAGCGTGCCCTGCTTGATGAAGTCGAATGCGCAAAGATCCTTCAGCTCGTCGCCTCGGTGCGCGGCGCGACCAACGGGCTCATGGCCGAATTGATCGAAGATCACCTGCGCCACCACGTTCTGCAGCACGACGAACGCGCGCAGGATTCGCCCGAAGAAGCCGCGGAAGAGATCATGGCGATCGTCCGGGCCTATCTGAAATAGCCCCACCCCCTATGGCAGATTGCCGCAAGCCGCCCGCCCGGGCGGCTTTTTCATTTTGCGGGCTTGGCAAGCGGCGGGTGGCGCCGCTACCGTCCCCCAGCAACGCATTGAAACAGAAGGATAAATACCCCCACCCCCTATATCCAGCCAAGTCGTTGCCGCGGCTGGCGAAAGGGGCGGTGCATGGTGGCGGGGAGGTCGCCATGCAGAAAAGCCGAGGGGGAGCTGGACAACGAGTGGGAGGACCTGTCCGCATGATGACCAAGTTTTCGAAACGCGCCGCCACCTTCATGACCGCTGGCCTTGCCGTCACGGCCCTGCCGGCAGACGCGCATTTCCTGTCGATCTACACGCCGGAGACCAATCTCGCCGGGCCGACAACGGCGCCGGTGGAGCTGATCTTCTGGCATCCGCTCTCCGGCGGGCATGTGATGGACATGGGCGCCATGCCGCAGGAATTCTTCATGGTGCACCGCGGCGAGCGGACCGATCTGATGGAGAACCTCAGCGAGATCGCCTTCGAGAGCGCCGGCGCCAGTGGGCAGGCCTATACCAGCGAAGTCGAGTTCCGCTCGTCGGGCGATTACATCCTGACCGTCGTGCCCGAGCCCTATTACGAGCAGACGGAAGACATCTACATCCAGCAGATCACCAAGGCCTATGTGAACCGCGGCCAGCTGCCGACGGATTGGGCCGAGCCGGTGGGTCTGCCGACAGAGATCATCCCCCTCTCGCGCCCCTACAACCAGCTCGTGGGCAGCACCTTCACCGGCCGGGTCCTGACCGATGGCGAGCCCGCCGCCGGCGTGGAGATCGAGGTGGAATACATCGCGGCCACGCCCGACCCGGCCAGCCATTCGGCGGGCGAGGCGACCATCGGCGAGGCGCCCGGCGGCACCATCGCCCTGATCTCCGACGACAACGGCTACTTCACCTTCGGCCTGCCCCGCGCCGGCTGGTGGGGCTTCGCGGCTCTCGGCTCCGGCCCGGTCAGCGAGCACGAGGGCAAGGAGCTCAGCCAGGACGCGGTGATCTGGGTCACGGCGTCGGACTGGCAATGAGCCTGGGCGCCCGCCTCCGCAGGGCCTGTCTCGCCGCTCTGGCGGCGGGGCTCTGGCCTCTGGCGGCGTCTGCGCACAACCTCATTCTGGAAGCCTACGTGATCGGCGATGCAGTGGAGGGGGAGGTCTTCTTCTCCGACGGCACGATGGTGGGCGACGCCCCGGTCATGGTGCTTGGCCCCGACGGGGAGACGCTCGGCGAGGTGGTGACGGATGAGGGCGGCGCCTTCGCCTTCACCCCGACCGAGTCGGTGGACCATCTCTTCCGCCTCGACGCCGGCTCGGGCCATGTCGCCGAGGCCATGGTGGCCGCCGCCGACCTGCCCGGGGGCCTCGCCCCCGCAGCGGCAGGCGACGCCATGGCGAGCGCCGACCCGGAGGCCGCAACGGCAGCGCCCGGGCTCGACGCCGAGGCGACCGCCGTGCTGATCGCGCAGGCGGTGCGGGCGGAAACCCGCCCGATGCGGCAGGACTGGGCGCTCTATTCCGCCCATACCCCCCTGCCCGTGGCGATGGGCGGCATTGGCTACATTCTCGGATTGAGCGGATTGTGTTATTTCATTGTGGCTTGGCGCCGGAGGAGGAGATTCGGTGCCGGTGCGTAGCGGAGACGGTCGAGGAGGATTGGACCCCGTTGCGCTTGGGAGGAACGTGACATGCATATAGCGGACGGCGCCCTGTCGGGCGAAGTTCTGATCGGCGGAGCTGTGCTCGCCGTCGCCGGCACCGCCCTTGGGCTGCGCAAGCTCGATATGGAGACCATCCCCGTGACGGGCGTGCTCGCCGCCACCTTTTTCGTGGCCTCGCTGGTGCACATCCCGGTGGGGGTGACCAGCGTCCACCTCATCATGAACGGCCTCGCCGGGCTGGTGCTCGGCTGGGCGGCCTTTCCCGCCCTCGCGGTGGCGCTGCTCTTGCAGGCGGTATTCTTTGGCTTCGGCGGGCTGACGGTGCTGGGGGTCAATACCTTCAACATCGCGGCACCGGCGGTGCTGATGCACTACATCTGCCGCCAGGGCGTGATGAGCGCCAACCCAAAGGTTGCCGCGCTCTGGGGCGGCATCGCAGGCTCCGGCGCCATCGTGGCGACGACAGTGCTGGTGGCCCTGTCGCTGGCTCTGTCGGGCGACCAGTTTCTGCCGGCGGCGAAGCTGACCTTCCTTGTCCATATCCCGGTGATGATCATCGAAGGGCTGGTGAGCGCGGCGGCGGTTTTCCTTGTCTGGCGGGTGCGGCCCGAGCTGTTCGACAGCCTGACCCAGCTGAAGCGGGGGGTGGCCTGATGCGGCGCCTGGCCCTGGCCCTTGTTGCCAGCTTCGCCGCGATGCCGGCCGCCGCGCATAACCTTATCCTCGAGGCCTACGTCATCGGCGACAGCATCGAGGGCGAGGCCTTCTTCTCCGACGGTCTGCTGGTGGCGGACACGACCATCGCCGTTGTCGGCCCCGATGGCGCCGCGCTCGGCGAGACGGTGACGGATGAGGGCGGCGCCTTCGTCTTCATCCCGACCGAGGCGGTGGATCACCTCTTCCGCCTCGACGCCGGCTCGGGCCATGTCGCCGAGGCACTTGTCGCCGCCGCCGACCTGCCGGGTGGCCTCGCGGTCGCTGACGCGGCACCATCCGAGACCACCGTCGCCCCTGCCCCGGCCGAAGCGCCCGCGGCCGACGAGGCCACCGCCGCCGCCATCGAAGCCGCCGTGGCCCGCGAGCTTGCCCCGCTGATGGGCCAGCTCGACGCCTATCGCGAGCGGGCCGACTTCCTCAACATCCTTGGCGCCATCGGCCTCCTCTGCGGTGTCGCAGGGCTGGCCTTCTTCGCCGCCGGCGCCCGCATGGTGCGGGGCTTGCCGAAAGCGACGCCCGCAGGCCACGCCACCGGACAGGAGGCACGCGCATGACCTATGTGCTCGAAGGCGACGCCACTTCCCGGCCTGCCCGCTCTCCGGCGCTGACGCAGGTCGACCCGCGTTTCCGCATCCTCGCCGTGGTGGCCTTTGCCATCACCGTTGTCGCGCTGCACGATTTCGCCGCCCTACTCATCGCGCTGACCGTCTCGCTCGGCGCGCTGCTGCACGGGCGGCTGCCACTGTCGCGCACGTTGCGGCAGGTGATCACGGTGGATCTGTTCATGATCTTCGTGATCGTCTCGCTGCCCTTCACCACGCCGGGTGAGCCGATCTTCACGCTCTTCGGGCTGGAGGCCTCGCGCGAGGGGTTCGGCGATGCCTTCCGCATCGCGCTGAAAGCCAATGCCGTGGTGCTGATGATGCTGGTGCTGGTCGGCACGATCGGGCCGGTGAAGCTGGGCCACGCGCTGTCGCGCCTGAGAGTCCCGCCAATGTTCGTGCATCTGATGCTCTTCACCGTGCGCTATATCGAGGTGCTCAACACCGAATATCAGGGCCTGCGCACGGCCATGCGCACCCGCGGCTTCGTGGCGCGCTGCGACATGCACACGCTGCGCAGCTTTGGCTATCTCGTCGGCATGCTGCTGATCCGCGCCTTCGACCGGTCGGAGCGGGTGCTGCAGGCCATGCGCTGCCGGGGCTTCAACGGCGCCTTCCATGTGCTCGATGAAAGCCGCCCCGCCGGCTGGCGCGAGGCCGCCTTCGCGGCGGGCGCGGCGCTGGTGCTGGCCGCGCTGATCTATGTGGAGCTCGCGCATGGCGCCTTTGTTTCGGGTTGAGGGGCTTGGCTTCGCCTATCCCGGCCAACCGGCTGCCCTGAGCGATGTCTCCTTCGAGCTGCAGCCCGGCGAGCGGCTGTTCCTGACCGGGGCGAACGGCTCCGGCAAATCGACGCTGCTGCGCTGCCTCATCGGCCTGCAAAAGCCGCAGGAGGGGAGGATCATCGCCTTCGGGGCGGAGCCGAAGACGGAAGAGGAGTTCCGCCAGCTGCGGTGCCGCGCCGGTTTCGTCTTTCAGGACCCCGACGATCAGCTCTTCTCGCCGACGGTGTTGGAGGACGTGGCCTTCGGGCCCCTTAACATGGGGCGGCCACGGGCCGAGGCGATTGCCGACGCGGAGGCGGCCCTGGCGCAGCTGGGGCTGGAGGCCTTCCGCGACCGCATCACCTACAAGCTCTCCGGCGGCGAGCGGCGGCTCGTCTCGCTGGCGACGGTGCTGGCGATGAAGCCGGAAGTGCTGCTGCTCGACGAGCCGACGAACGCGCTCGACGAGGTGACGACGGACCGGCTGGCGGACATCCTGAACGGTTTGCCCCAGGCGATGATCGCGGTGAGCCATGACCCGCATTTCCGGGCGGAAGTGGGGACGCGGGAGATCTTCCTGCACCACGGGAGGATCGTTGAGGCGCGGCCGGAGGGGCACGCGGCGCGGCGGATGGAGGCGCCGGGCTGAAGCCCGGCCTACACCCGGCGGTTCACGGTAGGGCGGGCTTCAGCCCGCCGCCCACCCTGCCGCACCGGGCGGGCGCCGGGCCGTGGGGTGGCGCTCCCCCCGTACCGCTATTGCGCTTTATCTCCGCCAAGCCCCTCCCGGCGGTGAGCTTCGCGGTAGCTTCACCAGAGCGCCAGCCCGCGGGATGGGCCGGCGCTCGCCCGGCGCCTTCGGCGCGCCTACGGGCAGGGGAAGGAGCTGGAACGTGGCTCCCTACATCCCAGCATGTGCCGCGGCGTACTCAGCCAGCCGCTCCGCCACCTCCGCCGAGGGCGGTGCCGTCCGACGGGTTGAGAGGTCCACATGGAGCAGCAGCGACTCGACGGTCGCCACCTCCTCCTCGCCCCGCTTCAGCCGGTGCAGGAGGTGCAGCTTCTTGCCCTCGCCGCTCAGCACCTGCGTCGTCACCTCCAGCCGCTCGCCGATCTTCACCTCGGCGAGGTATTTCACCGTGTTCTCCACGGTGAAGTAGCTCATCCCGCCCGCGATATACTCGGCATCCGCGCCGATCATCGCCATGAAGGCATCCGAGGCGCGGCTCGCCAGCTCCAGATAATGCGTCTCGTTCATATGGCCGTTGTAGTCGGCCCAGGAGCTCGGCACCTGCTGCGCCGCCGTCACCGGCAGGTCGCCCGAAGGCGGCAGCGGCAGCGCCGCCTCATGCCCGAGGATCACGCCCCCTGCCCCGCTGCCAGTCTTCTTCAGCGCCCGCATCATGCCGACGAGGTTGTCGTCGCGCAGCCGCTCCAGCTCGCGGATGCTCAGGTGGCCGGACTGGGCGTCGGACTGGCCGGCGATCAGCTCGACCAGTTCGGGCGTGAAGGCCGGCACGTCCATCAGCTTGGTCCAGGGCCATTCGAGGGCCGGGCCGAACTGCTCCATGAAGTATTTCATCCCCGCCTCGCCGCCGGCGATGCGGTAGGTCTCGAAGAGGCCCATCTGCGCCCAACGCAGGCCAAAGCCCATGCGGATGGCCTCGTCGATCTCTTCCGTCGTGGCGATGCCGTCGGTCACCAGCCAGAGCGCCTCGCGCCAGACCGCCTCAAGGAAGCGGTCGGCGATATGGGCGTCGATTTCCTTGCGGACGTGCAGGGGGAACATGCCGATGGTCTTGAGGATGCCGGCGGCCCTCTCGCAGGCGCCGGCGTCTCCGACCAGCTCGATGAGCGGGAGGAGGTAGACCGGGTTGAACGGGTGGGCGACGATCGCCTCCGCGCCCTCGGCATTCAGCTCCGATGGCTTGAAGCCGGACGTGGAGGAGCCGAGCACCGCGCCCTCCGGCGCCGCCTCGGCGATCTGGGCGAAGACCTTGTGCTTGAGGTCCAGCCGCTCGGGCACGCTCTCCTGGATCCAGTCGGCGCCGGCGACGGCCTCGGCGAGGCTCGCGTGGTAGCTCAGCCGCCCCTCCGACGGCAGCGCCCGGTCGTAGAGGCCGGGCAGAGCGTGGCGGGCGTTGGCGAGCACCTCGCCGATCTTGCGCTCGGCCTCCGGGTCGGGGTCGAAGACCGCGACGTCCCAGCCGTTGAGGAGGAACCGCGCCGCCCAGCCGCCGCCGATGACGCCGCCGCCGATGATCGCTGCCTTCATATCGAACCCTCATGATCCGGGTCGCTCGGCGCGCCCTTGCCTGCCATCAAAAGGGCGAAGGAGACACCCCATGACCATTGCATTCCACGCACTTCCCACCGCTGTCGTCCGCGCCATCCGCGCCCAAGGGCAGGACGCCTATGGCAATCCCGTCGAGCGGCATCGCGCGGCAGAGCAAACCGGCCCCTGCCGGCATTGCCACGGCACCATTGCGGCCGGGGCGGAGTACCTGATCCTCGCGCATCGCCCCTTCCGCACCGACAATCCCTATGCCGAGACGGGGCCGATCTTCCTGCACGCGGAAGAGTGCCCGGCGGCCACGCCGGGGCCCGATATGCCCGCGGTGATGGACGCGCCGCAGTACCTCGTGCGGGGCTACGATGCCGATGAGCGGATCGTCTACGGCACGGGGCAAGTGGTGCCGCGCCCGGAGATCGCGAGCTATGCCGAAGGCCTGCTGGCCGAGGCGTGGATCGCCTTTGTCGACATCCGCAGCGCCAGGAATAACTGCTGGCAGGCGCGGGTGATGCGCTCATGAGGCCGGCGCGCGCTTCGTGAGGCCGAGCTTCTCGCGCACGCGCTCCGGCCCGATGATGGTCGCGCCCATGCTTTCGACGATCCCCGCCGCCTTCTCGACCAGCTGAGCGTTGGTGGCGAGGACGCCTTTCTCCAGCATAAGGTTGTCCTCCAGCCCGACGCGGACATTGCCGCCGGCCAGCACCGAGGCGGCGACATAGGGCATCTGGTTGCGGCCGAGGGAGAAGGCGGACCAGGCCCAGTCGTCGGGGACGTTGTTCACCATCGCCATGAAGGTGTTCAGGTCATCGGGCGCGCCCCAGGGCACGCCCATGCAGAGCTGCACGAGCGCGGGGGAGGAGAGGACGCCCTCGCGCACCAGCTCCTTGGCGAACCAGAGGTGGCCGGTGTCGAAGGCCTCGATCTCGGGTTTCACGCCGAGCTCGGTCATCATCCCGCCCATGGCGCGGAGCATGCCGGGCGTGTTGGTCATGACGTAATCGGCCTCGGCGAAGTTCATCGTGCCGCAGTCGAGCGTGCAGATCTCCGGCAGGCACTCGGCGACGTGGGCGACACGCTCCTCGGCGCTGGCCATGTCGGTGCCCTGCTGGACCGGCAGCGGCGAGGAGGTTGGCCCGAAGACCATGTCTCCCCCCATGCCGGCGGTGAGGTTGAGCACCACGTCGACCTCGGCGTCGCGAATGCGCTCCGTCACCTCACGGAACAGATCGACCCGGCGCGAGGGCGCGCCCGTCTCGGGGTCACGCACATGGCAATGCACCACCGCCGCGCCGGCCTTGGCCGCGTCGATGGCGGAGGCGGCGATCTGTTCCGGCGAGCGGGGCACGTGCGGCGAGCGGTCCTGCGTGGCGCCGGAGCCGGTGACGGCGCAGGTGATGAAGACCTCGCGGTTCATGGTGAGGGGCATGGGCTACTTTCCTTTCCAGACCGGGTCGCGCTTCTCGGCGAAGGCGCGGGCGCCCTCCTTCTGATCTTCCGAGGCATAGAGCGTGGCGACGGTGGGCAATTGGCTTTGGGTGACGCGGGCCAGCATGTCGTGGAACTTCTGATCCTCCGCCTCGCGCACGATCTCCTTCAGCGCGGCGTAGACGAGCGGCGGACCGGCGGCGATGAGGTCGGCCATCTTGCGGGCCTCGTCCATCAGGCTCGCGGCAGGGTGGATGCGGTTGACGAGGCCCCAGTGCTTCGCCTCCTCGGCATCGAACCAGCGGCCCGTTAGCAGCATCTCCATGGCGACATGGTAGGGGATGCGCTTGGGCAGCTTGATCGAGGCGGCGTCGGCGACGGTGCCGGAGCGGATCTCCGGCAGGGCGAAGGTGGCGTGGTCGGCGGCGAGGATGATGTCGGCGGAGAGGGCGAGTTCCAGCCCGCCACCGCAGCAGATGCCGTTGATGGCGGCGATGACCGGCTTGTTGAGGCCGGGCAGCTCCTGCAGGCCGCCGAAGCCGCCGACGCCGTAATCGCCATCGACGGCATCGCCGGAGGCGGCGGCCTTGAGATCCCAGCCGGGGCAGAAGAACTTGCTCCCGGTGCCGGTGACGAGGGCGACGCGCAGGTTCGGGTCATCGCGGAAGCCGGCGAAGACCTCGCCCATCTCGCGGGAGGTGGCGAGGTCGATGGCATTGGCGGGCGGCCGGTCGAGGCGCACCTCGAGGACATGGCCGCGGGTCTCGGTGTGGATGGGGCTCATGGGCCAACCTTTCGGATCAGCGCGTCGGCGGCGACGGCGCGGGTGGGCGTGCAGATGAGGGGGTTCACCTCAACCTCGGCGAGGGTGGCGGCGTTGTCCACCACGTAGGACTGGATCGCGAGGATCGCCGACAGGATCGCCGGGCGGTCGGCGGCGGGGGCACCCCGGTAGCCGGAGAGGAGCGGGGCGATGCGCAGGCTGCCCAGAGCGGCAGAGATGTCGGCCTCGGTGGCCGGGACGAGCAGCGAGGCGGTGTCGGAGAGCAGCTCGGTGAGCGTGCCGCCGGCGCCGAGGGTGAGGACGAAGCCATGCGCCGGGTCTCGGGTGACGCCGACGAGCAGCTCGGCGGCGGCGCCGGTGATCTGCTCCTCCACCAGGTAGGCGGGGGCGGCCATGGCCTCGGCGGCGGCGCGGATCTCGCCGGGGGCAAGGTTCAGGCTGACGAGGCCGGCCTCGGATTTATGGGCGGCGCCCTCGCCCTTGAGGACGAGGGGGGCAGGCCACTCATCCGCCCTGCGGGCGGCCTCGTCAGGGCTGTTGGCCCGGGCGGAGCGCGGGACGGCGAGGCCGTGGGCGGCGAGAGCCGCCTTGGCCTCGGCCTCCGGCAGGGTGACCGGGTCGCCGGTGAGAGGGCCGGAGGCGAGGATCGGGGCGGCGGGCGCGGGGTGGAGCTCTGCGGCCAGCGCGATGGCCTCCAGCGCTTCGGCGATGCCGAAGAAGGGGGTGATGCCGCGGGCCATGCAGTCGTCCGCGACCTCCTCGGGCATGTTCTCCGGCAGCGAGGCGATGAGGGCCATGGGGACGCCATGCGCGCGCCCCGCCGCCTCCGCCCCGTCGATGGCGCTCTGCCAGTCGGGCGAGGGGCCACAGCGGTCGGGCCGGGGGAAATCCAGCACGACGCAGCCGAGGGCGAGATCGGGGGTCATCATCGCCGTGAAGGTGCCCGCCATCGCGGCGGCGTCGCCCCAGATATAGGTGTGATAATCGAGCGGGTTGGCGAGGGCGACCTTCGGGCCGAGGGCCTCGCGGAGGGCGGTGCGCTGCCCCTCCCCCAGCGGCGGGAAGGTGACGCCGGTGCCGAGGGCGCTGTCGGCCATCAGGCTCGCCTCGCCGCCAGAACAGGAGAGCGAGGCGATGCGGGCATGGGGCAGCGGCCCGGCGGCGTGCAGGAGCTTCAGCGTCTCCAGCATCGCCGGCAGCGAGGTGGCGCGGCCGATGCCGAGGCGGGCCATCAGCGCGCGGGCTCCGGCGTCGGACCCCGCCAGCGAGGCGGTGTGCGAGACGGTCGCCGTGCGCGCCTGCTCGGAGGCGCCGACCTTCAGCGCGACGATGGGCTTTTTCAGGCGGCGGGCGTTGGCGGCGAGCGCCTCCATCCGGGCCGGGTCACCGAAGCCCTCGACATGCAGGCCAAGGGCGGTGACGCGCGGGTCTTCGAGGAGGGCGGCGCCGACCTCGGCCATGTCGGTCTTCGCCTGGTTGCCGACCGTCACGACATAGGCCAGCGGCAGGCCGCGGCGCTGCATGGTGATGTTGAGCGCGATGTTGGAGCTTTGCGTGATGATCGCCACGCCCCGCTCGGCGCGCACCAGCCCATGCTGGTCGGGCCAGAGGGCGGCGCCGTCGAGGGCGTTGAGGAAGCCGTAGCAATTGGGGCCGAGGATCGCCATGTCGCCGGCGGCCTGCACCAGCTCGGCCTGCAGATCGGCGCCGCCGGCGATCTCCGCCTCGGCCTCCTGGAAGCCGGAGGCGAAACAGACGGCGCCCCCTGCCCCGAGCGCGGCGAGAGCGCGCAGGACCGGGATGGTGGCCTCGCGGTTGACGCCGATGAAGGCGGCGTCGGGCGCGCCAGGCAGGTCACCCACGGAGGGATAGGCTGGGACGCCGGAGATCTCCGCCTTGCTCGGATGGACGGGCCAGAGCTCGCCGGCGAAGCCGATCTTGCGGCATTCGCGCACGACGCTGGCGCACCAGACACCGCCGCCGATGACGGCGACGGTGCGAGGCCGGAGGAGACGGTCGAGGCTCATCAGGCGCCGAGGGGCCGGAAGAGCTCCCGGCTGATGATGTGGCGCTGGATCTCGGAGGTGCCGTCCCAGATGCGCTCGACGCGGGCGTCGCGCCAGAAGCGTTCGATGGGCAGATCGTCCATCAGTCCCATGCCGCCGTGGATTTGCAGGGTGGCATCGGTCACGCGGGCCAGCATCTCGCTGGCGTAGAGCTTGGCGCTGGCGATCTCGCGGTTCGCCGGAAGGCCCTGGTCGAGCCGCCAGGCGGAAGAGAGCGTCAGCAGGTCGGCGGCGTCGATCTCGGTGATCATGTCGACGATCTGGAAGCTGACGCCCTGGAACTTCGCGATCGGCTGGCCGAACTGCTCGCGTTCGGCGGCATATTGCACCGCGTAGTCGAAGCAGCGCCGCGCCCGGCCGACGCTCATCGCCGCGACCGTAATGCGGGTGGCGTAGAGCCATTCGTTCATCACCGCGAAGCCGCCATCGACCTCGCCGAGCACCTGCGCATCGGAGAGGCGGCAATCGTCGAAGGTGAGGATGCAGTTCTGATAGCCCCTGTGGCTGACCGAATTGTACCCGGGGTGGACGTCGAAACCGGGCGTGCCGCGGTCGACGAGGAAGCAGGTGATACGCTTCTTGGGGCCGCGGGGCGTCTCGTCGACGCCGGTGGCGACGAAGACGATGAAGAAATCGGCATGCTCGGCGCCGGAGATGAAGTGCTTGGAGCCGTTGACGACCCAGTCGCCGCCCTTGCGCACGGCGGCACATTTCATGCCGCGCACGTCGGAGCCGGCATCGGGCTCCGTCATCGCCAGCGCGTCCATCTTCTCGCCGCGGACGGCAGGGAGGAGGTAGCGCTCCTTCTGCTCGCCCTCGCAGGCCATCAGGATGTTCTGCGGGCGGCCGAAGAAGTGGTTCAGAGCCATGGAGCCGCGCCCAAGCTCGCGCTCGACCAGCGCGAAATCGAGGTGGGAGAGGCCGGCGCCGCCGACTTCCTCGGGGAAATTGCAGGCGTAGAAGCCGAGCTCGATGGTTTTCTGCTTGATGGCCTCGGCCACCTCGGGGGGGACCTTGCCGGTGCGCTCCACCTCGGCTTCGTGGGGATAGATCTCCTTCTCCACGAAGCTGCGGACGGTGGAGACGATCATCTCCTGCTCGTCGGTCAGGCCGAAATGCATGGCGGGCCTCCTTGCTGCTCGGGCGGAAGGTGGCATAGGTCTGGGCGGGCCATTGTGCAGAACTGGCGACAGATCATGCAGGATACGAAAGAGATCGGGGTGCTGCTGTTCCCGCGCTTCTCCAACCATTGCCTCGCCAATGCGGTGGAGCCCTTGCGCGCCGCCAACATGCTGTCGCGCCGGGAGCTATATCGCTGGCGCTACCTGTCGGTGGATGGCGCCGGGCTCGCCAGCTCCTCCGGCCTGCCGGTGCAGCCGGTGAAGCTGGCCGATCACGGCGGCGACCGGCTGCTGGTGATGCCCTCCTACGGCTTTCGCGACTGGCTGGGGCCGGAGGTGCTGGCGGCGCTGCGCGAGGCCTCGCGGCGGTTCGGGACGCTGGCGGGGCTGGATACCGGCAGCTGGCTGCTCGCGGCGGCGGGGCTGCTGAACGGGCGGCGGGCGACGATCCACTGGGACGAGTTCGACGCCTTCGCCGAGACCTTTCCGGAGGTCGACGCGCGCGAGGACCGGGTGGTGATCGACGGCGACCGGCTCTCCTGCGGGGGGACGACGACGACGCTGGAGCTGATGCTGGCGCTGATCGAGCGCGACCACGGGGGGATGCTGGCGCTGGATGTGGCGGCGCTCTTCATGCACGGCGAGCGGGCGCCGCGGCTGGACCCGGCGATCCGCGTGCCGGCGAAGGGCATGGTGCAGGCGGCGGTGGCGCTGATGCGGCGCAACGTCGAGGCGCCGCTGCCGGTGGCGGAGGTGGCGCGGCGCCTCGGCTGCTCGCAGCGGGCGCTGGAGCAGCATTTCGCGGCGGCGCTGGGGCGGGCGCCCCGGGCTGTCTACAGCGCGGTGCGGCTGGGGGTGGCGCGGCGGCTGCTCGAACAGACGCGTCTGTCCGTGGCGGAGATCGCGGGGCGGGCGGGATATACCGATGCCTCGGCGATGGCGCGGGCGTTCCGGGGGGAGTTCGGGGAGAGCCCGAGCGCGGTGAGGAAGGCTGCCGGGGGCGCGGGTTGAGAGGCCGGGGGGCTGTCTGCCCCCCCGGACCCCCCGAGGATTTTCTTGGAGCAAAGACGAGGGGGGCCGTGGCAGGCCGCGCTCGGCTGAGGATCGAGGATGCGCGGACTGCAGCGATGCGGCGAAGGGGGGTTCGGGGGTGTCACCCCCCCCCGAAAAGCGCCGCAGGCTCCGCTCAGCCGAGGCCGATCAGGGCCTTGGTCTCGCAGAAATCGTGTATCGCCCAGTCGGCATATTCGCGGCCGTTGCCAGACTGCTTGTAGCCGCCGAAGGGCGCGAAGGTGTCCCAGTCCGGCCCGTTGATCTGGATCTGCCCGGCGCGGAGCTGGCGGGCGACACGCTCGACCTCGGTCATGTTGGTGCCCTGCACATAGGCGGCGAGGCCGTAGGGCGTGTCATTGGCGATAGAGATGGCCTCGTCCGTGCTGTCATAGGCGAGGATCGAGAGCACCGGCCCGAAGATCTCCTCGCGCGCGATGCGCATGTCGTTGGTGACGTCGGCGAAGACCGTGGGGCGCACGTAATAGCCGCGGTTGAGGCCCTGCGGCAGGCCGGGGCCGCCGGCGGCGAGCGTGGCGCCCTCGGCGATGCCGGCCTCGATGAGGCCCTGGATCTTGTCCCATTGCACCTGGCTGATGACAGGGCCCATCTCGGTGGCCTCCTCGCGCGGATCGCCCACGGCCTGGGCTTCGGCCACGCCGGCGGCGATGCGGGCGGCGCGGTCCATCTCGGCACGGGGCACGAGCATGCGGGTGGGCGCGTCGCAGGACTGGCCGGAATTGGCGAAGACGCCGGCCGCGCCCTCGGCCACGGCCGCCTCGAGATCGGCATCGGGGAGGATGATGTTGGCCGATTTGCCGCCCAGCTCCTGCGCGACGCGCTTGACGGTGGGCGCCGCGGAGCGCGCCACCTCGATGCCGGCGCGGGTGGAGCCGGTGAAGGAGACCATGTCGATCTCTTCATGGCTGGAGAGGACAGAGCCGACCTCGGCCCCGGTGCCGTTGACCAGGTTGAACACGCCCGCCGGCAGGCCGGCCTCGTGGCAGATCTCGGCGAAGAGCACGCCGGAGAGCGGCGCGATTTCGGAGGGTTTCAGCACCATGGTGCAGCCGGCCACCAGCGCCGGCGCGACCTTGCAGACGATCTGGTTCATCGGCCAGTTCCAGGGCGTGATCAGCCCGCAGACCCCGATGGCCTCGCGTACGATGGTGGTGGTGCCGCGCTTCTGCTCCCATTCGAAGCTCTCGGCGGCTTTCAGCGTCGATTCCAGATGCATCAGCCCCGCCCCCGCCTGGCTGTCGCGGGCGAAGGAGATGGGGGCGCCCATCTCCAGGCTGATGGCCTGGGCCATATCCTCGTAGCGGTCCTTGTAGGCATCGCGCACCCGGGCGAGCGCGGCGATGCGCTCGGCCACCGGCGTCGCCGACCAGGCGGCGAAGGCCTCGCGGGCGGCGAAGATGGCGGCCTCGGCATCAAGGCGCGTGCCCAGCGCCAGTTCGGCGATATCCTCGCCCGTCGCCGGGTCGGTCACGCCCATGCTGCCCGCGCCCGACTGCGGCGCGACCCAGGCGCCACCGATATAGAATTGCCCCAGATGGTCGTTCACAGCAGGCCCTCTTCGTTGAAGTGACGCGGAAAGAAAGCGGCGGCGCAGAGCATGACGGTACGCATCGCCTCTTCGTGGTCATAAGGATGGCGCATCGTCATAAGGTCAAGCCACGTTCCCTCGGTCGTCACGCGCAGCACGCGGGCGGCGCGGGCCGGGTGCAGATCGTAGCCGCCCTCTTCGATCAGGGCGCGGCAGACGCCCTCCTGCATCTCGATATATTCCTCGTCGAAGCCCGACGAGCTCTCCTGATAAAGCGGGCGCGATTGTGCCTCGCCCCAGAAAGCGCACCAGGCTGAGAGGCGCGCGGGCGTGGAGATCGCCGGCACGAAATCGGCGAGGATCAGGGCGTGCAGCCGCTCGGCCGGGCTGGGGCCCGCCGCCTGCAAAGCGCTGATCCAGTTGGCGCGGTATTCCTCCGACAGATAGGCGAGCGTGGCCCCCAGCAGCTTTTCCTTGCTGGCGAAGTGGAAGTTGACCAGCCCGTGCGAGAGCCCGGCGGTGCGGGCGACCTCTGTCAGCGTGGTGCGGGCAAAGCCGAACTTGGCGATGACCTCGATGGTCGCCTCGATGAGCTGCTGGCGCCGCGCCTCGGGCGCGAGCTTGCGCCGCCGCTTCTCCAGCCGGTCCCGCGTGCCATCCATCCACCATCTCCCGATCGCCGCTCCGTCAGGCATCTAGGCGGCATGCGGAGCGATGAAAAGACGCCCTGCGCCCTGCCGATGTGACTATTGCAAAATTCTGATTGACTATCCAGTCAGAATGAATCCACCATCGAACATCCGTTCAAGACGGCCGCTGCCCCGGTGGCGGCCCGGCGCCAGGCCGCTGCCGGCCGGCGCGCGTAGAGGAGCTGCTGCTGCATGAACGCCCCGGCCTTCCCCACCTCTGCGCCCTATGACGCGCTGATCGTCGGCGCCGGGCACAACGGGCTGGTCACCGCCGCCTATCTGGCGCGGGCGGGGATGCGCGTGGTGGCGGTGGAGAAGAACGACTGGGTCGGCGGCGCGGCGGTGAGCCGGCAGCTGGATGACGAGGTCACCTATTCCAACTGCTCCTATGTCTGCTCGCTGTTCCGGCCCGAGATCATGCGCGATCTGGAGCTGCCGAAGCACGGGCTGCAGATCCTGCCCTACGAGGCGGGCGTGGTGCTGAAGGAGGATGGCGACTACCTCGCCATGTATCGCAACCACGAGGTGCAGCGGCGCGAATTCGCCCGGCACAGCAAGCGCGACGCCGAGGCCTACGACCGCTACGCCCGCGACATCATGCGCCACTGCCGCTTCATCCGCCCGCTGTTGATGCGCACCCCGGCAGACCCGGTGAGCCTGCGACCACGCGACCTGGGCGAGCTGGCCTGGCTCGGCCGCAAGATGGTGGAGCTGTCGGAGAAGCAGATCACCGAGATGGTGCGCTTCTGGACCATGTCGATCAGTGATTATCTCGATGAGTATTTCGAGAACCAGACGGTGAAGGCCTATCTCGCCGTCTCGGCCATCATCGGCACGGCGCTGGGGCCGATGTCTCCCGGCTCGGCCTATGTGCTGCTGCACCACTACATGGGCGATGTCGACGGCAATGTCGGCGCCTGGGGCTATGCGCGCGGCGGCATGGGGGCGATTACACAGGCACTGAGGCGGAGCTTCGAGGCGGCGGGCGGCGAGGTGCGCACCGGTAAGGGGGTGAAGCGCATCCTCGTCGAAAGCGGCAAGACAACGGGCGTCGAGCTGGAGGATGGCGAGGTCATCCGGGCCACCCGCGTGATCTCTGGCATGGATGCCAAGCGGACCTTCCTGAAGACGATGGACGAGGGCGATCTGCCCGGGGAGTTCGTGCGCGACATCAAGCGGTTCAAGACGCGGGGTTCGTCGGGCAAGCTGAACATCGCGCTGGATTCGGCGCCCGTCTTCCCCGCCCTGCCCGAGGGCGCGCCGATGCTGAAGGGCGATCTGCATTTCACCGACAGCGTCGAGCGGATGGAGCGGGCCTATGACGACTGGAAGGACGGCCACTTCAGCGCCGATCCCTTCCAGGACACCATGATCCCCTCGATGATCGACCCGACGCTGGCGCCGCCGGGCAAGCATTTCATGTCGTGCTTCGTGCAATACGCGCCGCCGAAGATCGAGGGGCGCGACTGGACGGACGCCGATCGTGACGCCTTTGGCCAGACAGTGATCGACCAGATCGCCCGCTACTCGCCCGGCTTCAAGGATCGCGTGCGCCATGTCGAGGTGCGCACACCGCGCGAGCTGGAGGCCGAGGTGGGGCTGACCGAGGGCAACATCTTCCAGGGCGAGCTGACCTTCGACCAGATGCTCTTCAACCGCCCGGTGCCGGGTTGGGCGCAGTACCGCAGCCCGATCGAGGGGCTGTGGATGTGCGGCTCGTCGACCCATCCGGGCGGTGGCGTTATGGGCGCGCCGGGGCGCAATGCGGCGGCGGAAATCCTGAAATCGGCGAGGATGAGCCGGGCGGAGATGCGGGATGCCTATGCGGTTCTGTAGGATAAATCCGATCTGGAGAGGCCATCAGGTGGCGCTTGCGGCCGTAAAGCTTTCCAATTTACAACATTCGGGGGGATCTCATGGCGCGTGACATCCTCGTCATCGGCGGCGGTGCGAACGGGCTCGCCTGCGCCTTCCGGCTCGCCAGGGGCGGCGCCAAGGTCACCCTGATCGAGGCCTCGGACGAGGTGGGCGGCGGCGCGCGCACCACTGAGTTCGCGCCCGGCTTCCGCGTCTCCGGTCTCGCGCATCTCGTTCACGGGCTCGACGCCCGCGCCGCCAGGGAGATGGCTCTGGAGCGGCACGGCTTTGCCGCCAGCGCCCCGCTCTCCACCACCCTTCCCGGCGAGACGCCGCTGACTGTCTCACCAAGCGGCGAGGTCACCGGCGTCGACAGCGCGGAGTGGGATACGCTGACCGCCCGCCTCGCCCGCCACGCCAAGCGGCTGAAGCCCTTCCGCACGATGACCCCGCCCCGGGTGAAGGGCGGCAACGACTGGCTCGGCCTCACACCCGCCGCCCTTGGCCTCGGCCGCGCCGGGCGGGCCGATCTGCGCGACCTGATGCGGCTGATCCTCACCAATGTCGCCGACGTGGCGGAGGATGACCTGACCGACCCGCGCCTGCAGGGGCTGCTCGCCTTCGATGCCACGCTCGGCGCCTGGGCCGGGCCCCGCTCTCCCGGAACGCTGCTACTGTATCTCAACCGCCTCGCTATGGGCGACATCCGCCTGCCGATGGGCGGCATGGGCAGCCTTGCCGCCGCCATGCGCCGCGCCGTCGATGAGGCGGGCGTCACCATCCGCACCGGTACCCGCGCCGAGGCGCTGATCGTCGAGGGCGACCGCGCCATCGGCGCCCGGCTGTCCAGCGGCGAGGAGATCCGCGCCGGCGCCGTCGTCTCCGCCCTCTGCCCGCAGGCCACGCTGCTGGGCCTCGCCGGCGCCCCGGCGCTGGACACAGGCATCGTCCGCCGGGCAGCGAACATGCCGTTCCGCGGCGGCGCGGCGAAGATGCATCTGGCCGTCGAGGGCGACCCGGGCCTGGGAGACCTCCGCCACCGCATCGTCCTCGCCCCCTCGGTCGATCACGTCGAGCGGGCGTTCAACCCGGTGAAATACGGCGAGGTGCCGGAGCATCCGGTGCTTGAGATCACCTGCCCCACGGCGCACGACCCGTCGCTCGCGCCGGAGGGAAGCCATGTCCTCTCCATCGTCGCGCAATTCGCGCCGCATGCGCCGAAGGATCAGGCCGCCGCCCGCGCCTCCTTTGGCGAGGCCGTCTGGCGTGTGCTCGAAGCGGCAGCGCCCGGCCTGCGGGGCCGAACGCAGCACGAAGAGCTGCTGATGCCCTACGACATCGAGGCCCGCTACGGCCTGAAGGGTGGCTCGTGGCATCACGGCGATTTCGCGGTGGAGCGGATGCTCTTCCTGCGGCCCTTCCACGAGGCGGCCTCCTACGCCGCCCCCCTGCCCGGCCTCTGGCTTGCCTCCGCCGGCAGCCATCCGGGCGGCGGCGTCACCGGAACCGCCGGCTGGAACGCCGCCGAGCAAGTGCTGAAGGCGGCATGAAGGATACGCGCGACATCGACCGCCCCTGGGAGCAGCCACTGCGCCGCTCGCCCTTCCATCCCCGGATGGAGGCGCTCAACCGGCAGGCCGAATGGGCGCCGTGGAGCGACTGGCTCTCGGCCCCCTCCTTCGGCGACACCGAGATGGAGCTCAGCGCCATCCGCAACGGCGCCACGCTCTATGACCTCACGCCGATGGTGAAGTACCGCATCACCGGCCCCGGCGCCGAGGCGATGCTGAACCGGCTGACTTTGCGCGATGTGGCCAAGCTGAAGACCGGCCGCGTGCAATATACCGGCTGGTGCGACGATGACGGCAAGCTGCTGGACGACGGCACGCTCTTCCGCCTCGGCGCCGAGGAGTTTCGCCTCTGCTGCCAGGAGAGGCACCTGCCCTGGCTGCTCGACAGCGCCATCGGCTTCGACGTGGAGATCGAGGAGGTGACGGAGGAGATCGCGGCGCTGGCGCTGCAGGGCCCCTGCTCCGCCTCTGTCCTGCGCGCCGCCGGGTTCGACATCGAGGCGCTCAAGCCCTTCCAGCTGACCGAGCAGGATGGCGTGCTGATCTCGCGCACCGGCTTCACCGGCGATCTGGGCTACGAGCTGTGGACATCGCCCGAGGGTGCCCTGCCGCTCTGGGACTGCCTCATGGAAGCCGGCGCGCCCTGGAACCTGCGGCCCATCGGCAGCGTCGCTCTGGACATTGCCCGCATCGAGGCCGGCTTCATCGTGGCCGGCGCCGATTTCATCCCCGCCGAGCAGGCTCTGCGGGAGGATCGCCCGCTCTCGCCGCTGGAGCTCGGCCTCGGCTGGATGATCGACTGGGACAAGGGCCAGTTCACCGGCCGCCGCGCCCTGCTGGCCGAGCGGAAGGGCAAGACCTCGCGCTGGGCGCTGGTGGGACTGGAGGTGGAGGGCAACGTCGCCGCCGAGGGTGCCATCGTCTATCGCGGCAAGCGAAGGGAGGTCGGCACCGTCACCTCCGCCATCTGGTCGCCCACCACCAAGCAGAGCCTCGCGCTGGCGCTGGTGGAGGCGAAACATGCCGCCAGCGACGACCTCTGGGTCGAGATCTACGCGATGCGCGAGCTGCGCTACGCCAAGCTGATGATGCGGGCGCGCCCGGCCCCCCGCCCCTTTTTCGCCCCGCTCCGCCGCCGGGCCACGCCCCCGGGGGCTGTATGAGCTCTCCCCTTCTCGATCATTGCCCGCCGACGCTGCCGGCCGAGGCCTATCGCGGCGAGGCCTGGCACGAGCGCGAGCTGGAGGCGATCTGGCGCAGCGAATGGGTGGCTGTGGGGCGTGAGGAGGACTTCCCCGCCCGCAGTGTGCGGCGCCGCGAGGTCGGGGGCGCCGAGGTGATTGTGGTGAACGATGGCGCCGAGAGCCGCGCCTTCCACAACGTATGCCGGCACCGGGGCAGTGAGCTTTGCGCCGTCGACCGCCCTTTGGCCAAGCTGATCACCTGCCCCTACCACGCTTGGGCCTATGCGCCCGACGGGCGGCTCGTCTCCACCGCCTTCGCGACGCCGGCCGAGGATTTCGCCAGGGCGGAGCACGGGCTGCTGCCGCTGCACGTGAAGCTCTGGAACGGCATCCTCTTCCTCTCCGCCGCCGAAGAGGCGCCGCCCTTCGTCACCGATATCGGGGCGGACAAGCTGGACAGCTGGCCGATGGCGGAGCTGCGCCTCGGCCACCGGCTGGAGACAACGATCCGCTGCAACTGGAAGGTGTTCTGGGAGAATTACAACGAGTGCCTGCACTGCCCGGGCATCCACCCGACGCTGGTCGACATGGTGCCCGTCTACAAGCATGGCGTGATGGCCGAGGCCGAGCGCAGTGATGGTGGCCCCGCGCATACGGCCCTCAAGCAGGGCGCGCAGACATGGACAGAAACAGGCGCCCCCTGCGGACCCGTCTTCCCCGGCCTCAGCGCCGAGGAGCGGGCCGAGGGCTACCGGTTCGTCACGATCTGGCCGAGCGCCTTCGTCGTCGCCCATGTCGATTACGTCCGCCTCGTGCGGCTCACCCCCGTCTCGCCGACGGAAACGAAGCTGACCGCCGATTGGCTCTTCTCGGAAGAGACCCTCGCCCAGCCCGGCTTCGATGCTGCCGGCGTCGCCCGCTTCGCCACGCAGGTGCTGCAGGAGGATGCGGCGGCCTGCGAGATGAACCAGCGCGGCCTTGCCTCGCCCGCCTATCAGCGCGGGCGGCTGATGCCGCAGGAATACGAGATCGCCGCCTTCCATGCCTGGGTGCAAAGGCGGCTCAACCGCGATGGAGACGCTACATGACCGCCGATCCCAGCAGCCGCCACATCACCATTCCCAACGAATGGGACCGCCGGGGCCTCCCCGGCTGGACCTATCACTCGCCGAAGATGTTCGAGCTGGAGCGCGACCACGTCTTCCGCACGCATTGGATGATCGCGGGCCATGTCTGCGACATCCCCGCCGATGGCGACTGGATCGCCTTCGACATGCTGGGCGAGCGGGCCATCGTCATGCGGGGGCAGGATGGCGAGGTGCGGGCCTTCCACAACCTCTGCCGGCACCGCGGCGCCCGCGTGGCGGATGGCGAGAGCGGCCATTGCCGCGGCGCGCTCGTCTGCCCCTTCCATGGCTGGGTCTACAATACCGACGGCAGCCTGCGCGGCGTGTCGCGGCCCGAGAGCTTCGGCGAGTTCGACAAGGAACAGTTCGGCCTGAAGCCGGTGGAAATGGAGATCTGGAAGGGTTTCATCTTCCTGCGTTTTCTGCCCGGGCCCCAGCCCTCTGTCGCAGAGCTCTTCGCGCCCTTCGAAGCAGATTTCGACGCCTACAAATCCGAAGAGCTGCTGCCCGAGGGCGACGTGCTCTGGGAGACGACGCTGCCGGTCAACTGGAAGAGCATTCGCGACGTCGACAACGAGGGCTACCATGTCGCCCTCGCCCATCCCGGCCTGCAGGATCTTTACGGGCGCACCTATCGCGACGAGGCCTATACCCACGGCGTTTCGTTCAGCCACGGCCATTTCGGCGACAAGCCGGCGCGGCTTTGGTCGGTCAAGGAATACATCAAGGCCAGCCCCGAGCGGCCCGACCTGCCCGAGCATCTGCAGAAAGCGTGGACATATTACGGGCTTTTCCCCACCGGGGTGATCGCCTTCACGCCGGAATATGCCAATTTCTACCAGGACATTCCGCTTTCCGCCGGTGAGACGCTGCTGAAGGGCCGCACCTACCGAATGAAGGATGAAACCCGGCAGGCCCGCATGGCCCGCTACCTCGCCCAGCGCATCGACCGCGAAACCAGCGAGGAAGACCAGCAACTTTCCATCTGGTCCAATGAATCGATGAAGTCGTCCGCCTTCGAGGATTTCCACCTGTCCGACCTCGAATACGGGCTGAAGAACCACCACGACGAGCTGCGCAAACTGCTGCCGGTCATGCGGCTCGCAGAGGCGCCGCCCGAGGACAGGCTCGCGCAATCGAATGAAGAACTGGCTCTGGCCTTGAACGGCGCGGGATAATCTTCCGACAGGAGAGAAGGGAACGACATGCGATTCAATCGACGCACGACGCTGGGCCTGATGGGTGGCGGATTGGCCATGCCCTGGGTGCGCCCATCCTACGCCCAGGGCGGAACCGTCAATATCTACAACTGGGCCGATTACATCGGTGAGACGACGCTGGAAGATTTCGAAAACGAATTCGGAATCGAGACCGTCTACGACACCTATTCCTCCGCCGAGGAAATGCAGGCCAAGATGCTGGCCGGCATGACCGGCTACGACGTGGTTTTCCACGCCGGCATCGACATGCCCCGCGCCATCCAGGCCGGCATCTACCAGAAGCTCGACCGCAGCAAGCTGACCAACTGGGACAATCTCGATCCCTCGATCCTGACGATCCTGGCCGGCTGGGACCCGGGCAACGAGTATTCCATTCCCTACATGTGGGGATCCGTCGGCTTTACCTATAACGTCGACATGGTGCGCGAGCGCCTGCCCGATGCCGACCTGCAGGACATGTCGACGATCTTCGACCCGGAGAATGCGGCAGCGCTGGCCGATTGCGGCATCTCGATCCTGGATTCCCCGACCGACATCATGCTGATGGTGCTGAAGTACCTCGGCCTCGACGGCGATACGACGAATGTCGCGGATTACGACAAGGTGGTCGAGGCGTTCCAGCCGATCCGCCCCTATATCCGTACCTTCGACAATACCAACTACCTCAACGCCATTCCCAACGGCGAGCTCTGCGCCGTCAACAACTGGTCGGGCGACTATGGTGTGGCCGCGGGCCGCGCGGCAGAGGCGGGGCTGGACATGAACCTCGCGTATTACGTGCCGAAGACCGGCGCACCGGCGTGGTTCGATGTGATGGCGATGCCGTCGGACGCCTTCAACACCGAGAACGCCTATACCTTCATGAATTACATGCTGCGGCCAGAGGTGATCGCCGCCTGCACGAATTACACCTGGTATGCCAATGCCAATGCGGCGGCGGCGGAATTCGTCGATCCGGCGATCATCGATGACCCGGCTGTGTATCCGGATGAGGAGACGATCGGCCGGATGTGGGCGCCGCAGCCCTTCTCTGAAGAACAGGACCGGGCGATCAACCGGGCCTGGCAGCGCATCAAGGCAGGGTGAGCCCAATTGGCTGACGGCCCTTCCCCTGAACCCGTCGTCCCGGTGGCCAAGGCCACCGGGGCGCCCTTCGTCTCGGTGCAGGGGGTGACGAAGAAATTCGGCACCTTCCTCGCCGTGGATGACGTCTCCTTCGACATCGAGCGCGGCGAGATCTTCTCTCTTCTCGGCGGCTCGGGCTGCGGCAAGACCACGCTGCTGCGCATGCTCGCCGGCTTCGAAGAACCCACGCGCGGCCGCATCCTCATCGACGGCAAGGATGTGACCGACGCGCCGCCCTATGAGCGGCCCGTCAACATGATGTTCCAGAGCTACGCGCTGTTCCCGCATATGAGCGTGGAGAAGAACGTGGCCTATGGCCTCAAGCACGATAACCTCAGCAAGGCCGAGCGCGCCGACCGCGTGACGGAGATGCTGGAGCTGGTGCAGCTGCAAGATTTTCGCGCCCGCAAGCCTCATCAGATCTCCGGCGGCCAGCGCCAGCGAGTCGCCCTCGCCCGCGCCCTTGCCCGGGCGCCGAAGCTGCTGCTGCTCGACGAGCCGCTGGCGGCGCTCGACAAGAAACTGCGCGAGCACACGCAGTTCGAGCTCATGTCGATTCAGGAGCAAACGGGCGTGACCTTCATCGTGGTGACGCATGACCAGGAAGAGGCGATGACGCTCTCATCCCGCATGGCGGTGATGGAGAAGGGGCGCATCCGCCAGATCGGCAGCGCGACCGATATCTATGAGTTCCCGAAGAACCGCTTCGTGGCGGACTTCATCGGCTCGATCAATCTCTTCGAGGGGCGCGTCCTCTCGCTCGGCACCGACAGCGCCGAGGTGGAGGCCGAGGATCTCGGCCGCGTTACCGTCGCCCGTGAGCCCGCCCTCGTGGAGGGGCAGGAGGTGACGCTGGCGCTGCGCCCCGAGAAGCTGAAGCTCTCGCGAAACGAGCCGGAAGACGCCAACCGCCTGCCCGGCCAGGTGGAGAGCCTGGCCTATTTCGGCAAGGATTCCCTCTACCGCATCAAGCTGCCCTCTGGCCGGGTCATCAGCGCCAACGCCGTCAACTTCGCGCGCGCCGGCGAGGGCAAATGGGTGGCCGACTGGGAGGATGACGTCTGGCTGTCCTTCGCGCCCGCCGCCGCCATCCTGCTGACGGAGTAGCCCATGGCGTCGATATCCGACTCAGGCGAGGCGCAGGCGGGCCAGCTCTCCACCCGCGAGCGGCTGGGCCGCTGGTTCCACCGGCGCGGCTACATGCAGGCCATCATCGGCATCCCCTACATCTGGCTGGTGCTGTGGTTCCTAGTGCCCTTCATCATCATCTTCGCGATGAGCGGCGCCACCCGCACGCCCACCGCCCCGCCCTTCGGCTTCGGCGGCGAGCACCCATTGTTCAGCTGGGAGAACTACGCCCGGCTGTTTCAGGACGATCTCTACATCCGCGCCTATCTCACCTCCGTCTTCAACGCGACGGTGGCGACATTCCTGTGCCTGCTGATCGGCTACCCCGTCGCGCTCGGCATCGCGCGCGCCTCTTCGAGCTGGCGCTCGATCCTGCTCATGCTGGTGATCCTGCCGTTCTGGACGTCGTTTCTGCTGCGCGTCTACGCCTGGATCGGGCTGATGGGCACGAATTCATGGTTCAACCAGCTCGTCACCGGCGCCTGGAACGGCCTCGTGCCGCAGGCGTGGGAGCTGGCCTACATCCCGATGATGAACACCAATGGCGCCGTTATCCTGGTGACCATCTATTCCTACCTGCCCTTCATGATTCTGCCGCTCTACGCCAACCTCGAACGGCTCGATCTGGAGCTGGACGAGGCGGCGATGGACCTCGGCTCGAAGCCCACCCGCGTGTTCTGGGACATCACGGTCCCGCAAAGCGTGCCCGGCATCATCGCGGGCGGGATGCTGGTGTTCATCCCGGCCTGCGGTGAGTTCATCATCCCTTCGCTCGTCGGCAGCGCCTCGCGCCCGATGATCGGCGCCGTCATTTCCGATGAGTTCGGCTTCGCGCGCGACTGGCCCATGGCCTCGACCGTCGCCGTCGCCCTGCTCTTCCTGCTGGTCGTGCCGCTCATGGTATACACTTGGGCCGAACAGCGGGCGGAAGAGCGGGCCTTCAAGCGGGAGCAGCAGGAATGAAGCACCGCCCGTGGTTCCTCTACACGATGGTCGCGCTGGGGCTGGCGTTCTTCTACATCCCCATCATCTCGATGATCATCTACTCGTTCAACGCGTCGCGCCTCGCTACAGTTTGGGGCGGCTGGTCGACAAAGTGGTACGGTGAGCTGTTCCAGAACGAGCAGGTGCTGGAGGCGGCGCTGCTCTCGCTCAAGATCGCCGTCACCTCAGCCACCGCCGCCACGCTGCTCGGCACCATGGCCGGCATGGCGCTGGCGCGGTGGAAGCGCTTTCGCGGGCGCACACTGTTCTCGGGGCTGGTGACGGCACCGCTGGTGATGCCCGAGGTGATCACCGGCATCGCCTCGCTGATGCTCTTCATCCTGATGGCGCAATGGCTCGGCTGGCCGGCGCGGCGCGGCTTCACGACGATCACCATCGCGCATATCACCTTCAGCCTGGTCTTCGTCGCCACCATCGTGAGGGCGCGCATCCTGACGATGGACACGTCGATCGAGGAGGCGGCGATCGACCTCGGCTCGCGGCCCTGGCAGGTGCTGTGGGACGTGACGCTGCCGGTGATCTCCCCCGCCATCCTCGCCGGCTGGCTGCTCGCCTTCACCATCTCGCTCGATGACGTGGTCATCACCAACTTCACCACCGGGCCGGGCAACACAACGCTGCCCATCCTCATCTGGTCTAAGGTGAAGCTCGGCGTGACGCCCGACATCAACGCCCTTGCCACGATCACCGTCTGCGTCGTCGGCATCGGCGTGCTGATCGCCGGCATACTGCTCAACCGGGCCGAAAAGCGGCGGCTGAGGGACGAGGCGATGGCCTATCAGGAGAACACCTGATGGCCGCACCCGCTCTGCCAGAACCGCTGCCAGAGGAGATGGCCCGCGCGCTGCACGCCCCGCTCGGCCTGCCCGGCTCGGGGCGGCAGCGCTACGCGGCGGCCATGTGGTTCCACGCGCAGGGGCTGCTCAGCCCCCGGGCGCTGGAGGTCTACCGCATGCTCTCGCCCCGCGATGGCGACGATCCGGCGCCGCTCCTCGGCAACGAGCCGCGCCCGCCCGCGCCGGAGGGCTCGGCGCAGGAGGCACTGTCGGCACTCCGGCAGGAGCTGATCGCCCTCCTCCGCAGCCTCGACGGGCCGGGCATCGCGGAAACCCGCGCGGCCCTCGCAGCGGCTGGCGGCCCGGCCACGGCGCAGCTCCCGGCCTCCGGCCCCGCTGCCGAGGCGCTCCATCGCGACCTGCCCGCTGCTCTCGCCGCTCTGGCGGTGAGCGAGCCGGCCCTCGCCAGCTCCCTCGCGGAGGCGGCGGAGCATCTGGGCTGGCAAACCTACGATTACCCGCCCGGCGCCGACATCGGCGACTTCTTCCCCCGGTCGCACGCCTATTGCGCGCTGGCGGGAGAGGAGCGCGCCACCTGGCCCGCCGAAGGGCTGGATGTCGGCCTGCTCCTCGTCTCCCGCCGGGTCTTCTACCGCGACCACGCCCACCCTTCGCCGGAGCTCTACCTGCCGCTGACCGGCCCGCATGGCTGGCGCTTCCATCCCGGCGCCCCGATGGCCAGTGTCGCCGCCTTCGCCCCCATCTGGAACGAGCCGAACGCGCCGCATGCCATCCTCACCGGCAATGTGCCGCTCCTTTGCCTCTACGCCTGGCTGGCAGAGCCGCAGGCGCCCTCCACCCTTGTCCCCGCGCCCGACTGGGCCAGCTTCGAAGCCTGAACCCCGAGGAGCCGCTCATGGACGAACTCTACCAGGACAATCTCATCGACCTGCTCGAAAGCCTCTGGGGCGAGGGGTTCCTCTCGCCTGGCGGGCCGGAGGAGGTGGCGCGCGTGCTGGAGTGGCATGACATCACCGGCGCCTCGGTGCTCGACATCGGCTGCGGCGCCGGCGGCATCGACCACGCCCTCGTGCAGAACCATGGCGCGGGCTACGTCACCGGCATCGACGTGGAAGACGGCGTGCTCGGCCGCGCCCGCACGCTGGTGGAGGCCGCCGGGCTGACCGAACGGATCGGGCTGGTGAAGGTAGCGCCGGGGCCGCTGCCCTTTCCGCCCGAGACATTCGATGTCGTGTTCTCGAAGGATTCCATCGTCCACATCCCCGACAAGCACGCGATGATGAAAGAGGTCTCTCGGGTGCTGAAGCCCGGCGGCTGGTTCCTCGCCTCCGATTGGCTGATCGGCCATGACGACACGCCCTCGCCCGAGATGCAGGCCTACATGGCCGCCGAGGAACTCGATTTCGGGATGGCCTCCCCCGCCCGCTACAGCGACGCCTGCGCCGCCGCCGGGATGACGGAGGTGGAGACGCGCGACCGCAACCCCTGGTACCTGCAGGTGGCCAAGGACGAGCTGGCGCGCATGCAGGGCCCCTGGGCCGACGAGGTCGCCCACCGGCTCGGGCCCGACTTCGTGGCCAAGAACGTCGACATCTGGGAGAAGATGCTGACCGTGCTGGAGGCCGGCGAGCACCGGCCCACGCATATCCGCGCCCGCAAGCCCTGAGGGCACTCCCCAGGGCGGCCGAAAATCGCGCGATTTTCGTGCACGGAATTCGCGCGAATTCCGCTGCCGCGCCGCGCGGGCACAGCTAGCCCCTTGGCGAATCCCTCCGCTCCCCCACATCAGGGGGACGCGACGCACAGGGAGACACGATGACCATCCGCCAGCGCCTGACCCAGCTACTCGACCATCCCCTGACGAGCCAGGTGATCATGGGGGTCATCCTGTTCAACGCCCTGCTTCTGGGGCTGGAAACCTCCGGCCGGGTCATGGCCGCCGCGGGCCCCGTGATCATCGCGCTCGACTGGCTCTGCCTCGCCTTCTTCGTCGCGGAACTTGGCGCCAAGCTGATCGCGCGGGGGCGGAGCTTCTGGCGCAACGGCTGGAACATCTTCGACTTCGTCATCGTGGCGATGTCGCTCGTGCCCGCCAGCCACGGCTTTGCCGTGCTCCGCGCGTTGCGCATCCTGCGGCTGTTGCGCGTCGTCTCGGTCGCGCCGACGCTGCGGCGCGTGGTCGAGGGATTCATCTCGGCCCTGCCCGGCATGGGATCGGTCTTCCTGTTGATGGGCGTGATCTTCTACATCGCCTCTGTCATGGCGACGCGCCTGTTCGCCGCGACCTTCCCCGAATGGTTCGGCACGCTCGGCGCCTCGGCCTACTCCCTCTTCCAGATCATGACGCTGGAGAGCTGGTCGATGGGCATCGTTCGCCCGGTGATGGAGGCACATCCGCAGGCCTGGCTGTTCTTCGTGCCCTTCATCCTCATCACCACCTTCGCGGTGATGAACCTCGTCGTCGGTCTCATCGTGAACTCGATGCACGACGCCCATCAGGCCGAAAGCACCGCGGCGACCGACGATTACCGCAATCAGGTTCTGGCGCGGCTGGAGGCGATCGAGGCGCGGCTGCCGCAGGCCGAGCCGGGGCGGCGGCGCGAATGAGCAGGCGCTCCGGGCGCAGGGGCAACCTTGCCATCCCGCGCCGCGCGCCGCACCTTGCGGCCATGCGAGTGACAGGCCGAGGCGGGGCGCAATGATGATGCTGCTCTTCGATCATATTCTGGTGGTGTTGGGGGTGATCGCCTCGGCCATCTGCGTGATCTTCATCCTGCAGCAGCGCCGCACCCCGCAATCGGCGCTGTCCTGGATCCTCTTCATCGTTCTGATCCCCTATCTGGCCGTGCCGGTGTTCCTGGCGCTCGGCGTACGCAAGCAGGGCAGCCGCTTCCCGCCGCTGGCCTTCACCGACCCGCCCGCCGAAGAGCTGCCGGAATCGCCGCCCGCGCTGGCAGAGACCTTCCGCCGGCTCGGTGCCCCCGCCGCCGTACGCCAGAACACCATCTCGCTGCAGGACAAGCCGGAGGATGCCGAGGCCGCGCTCAACGAGGTGATCGACGGCGCCAAGACCAGCCTCGACATCACGCTCTACATCGTCGACCGCGACGAGTCCGGCCGCCGCTTCCTCACCCGGCTGGCCGAGCGGGCCCGCAACGGCGTTCGCGTGCGCCTTGTGCTCGACCGGCTCGGCTCGCTGCACCCGCCGCACAAGGAAATGCGGGCCTTCCGCGAGGCCGGGGGCGAGCTGCGCTGGTTCTCGCCGCTGATCCACCCGCCAGACAACGGCCACCTGAACCTGCGCAACCACCGCAAGCTCGTCGTCGCGGACGGGCTGCGCGCCTGGATGGGCGGGCGCAATGTGGGCGACGAGTACTTCGCCCCCGGCGGCTGGACAGATCTAGGCGCCACCCTCGAAGGGCCGGTCGTGCAGCATTTCTGGGATGTCTTCCACAGCGACTGGGACGTCACCGGCGGCGCCCGCGCCAGCGACCCTGCGGAGCCGCGCGCCTCGGACGGCAGCGCCATCCTTCAGCTCGTGCCCACCGGGCCGGATGACCCGGGCGATGCGCTGCACGAAGGGCTGGTGCAGGCCATCCATGCCGCCAAGCGCCGGGTGTGGATCGCCACGCCCTATTTCCTGCCCACCGAAAACCTCGCCCAGGCGCTGATCACCGCCACGCGCCGCGGGCTGGATGTGCGCGTGCTGGTGCCCCGCAAATCCAACAAGAGCACTACCGATTTCGCCCGCGGCGCTTATCTGCGCCAGCTCGACCGCTGGGGCAGCCGCGTGCTGCAGCACCCGGGCATGCTGCACGCCAAGGCCGGCATGATCGACGATGTCGGCTGGATGGGCTCGGCGAATTTCGACGTGCGTTCCATGCTGCTCAACTTCGAGATGGCGCTCTTCCTCTACGATGCCGACAGTGTCGCAAAGCTCGAGCTGTGGTTCGGCGAGCGCATGGCCGAGGCCGAAGAGGGCGTCGTGCGCCCCGGCTTCACCCGGCGCCTGCTGGAAAGCACCTTCCGCCTGGGGGCGCCCTTCCTGTGACAGAGCTGCGCGTCGCCACCTACAACATCCGCAAGACGCTCGGCACCGACCGCAAGCGCGACCCGGGCCGCGTGCTGCGGGTGATCGCCGGCCTCGGGGCCGAGGTCGTGGCGCTGCAGGAGGCCGATCTGCGGATGCAGCCGCGCCGCCCGGCGCTCGACCGGATGGAGATCCTCCAGCGCACAGGGCTCAGGGCCATCGAGTTCGACCATGGGCGCGAGAGCCTTGGATGGCACGGCAATGCCCTGCTGCTCGGCCCCGGTATCGAGGTCGAGGAGCGCAGCCACCGCGATCTGCGCAGCCTCGAGCCGCGCGGGCTGGTCGAGGCGGTGCTCTGCAAGGGCGGCCAGCGCTTTCGCGTCTTCGGCGTGCATCTGGCGCTTGCCCGCAGCGTGCGCCGGGCGCAGCTGACCCATCTGAACGACATGCTGGCGGAATCCGCCGAGGAGCTGCCGACACTGGTGATGGGCGACTTTAACGAGCGCAGCACCTCGGTCGGGCTGGGGCGTCTCGCCAAGCGCTTCACCATCCTCGCCGATACCCCCACCTTTCACGCCCGCCGCCCGATGTTCCCCCTCGACCGGATCGCCCATACCGGCGAGTTCCGCTCCGAGGGGCTGGAGGTCGCGGCGACGCCCGAAAGCCGCCTCGCCTCCGACCATCTGCCGCTGGTGGCGCGGCTGCGGCTGGCCTGATCAGTCGCGCCAGCTTGGGTCTTCGGCGTCGAGCGTGCCCTTGAGATAGGCGAAATGCTCGTCAGCCATGCCGCGATAGGCGACCCAGCCGTCTGCTGTGGCCTGCGCCACTTCATCCGACAGCACCGCCAGCGGCTGGCCGGTGGAGAGCGCCAGGATCTGCGTCTGCGCCGCCTTCTCGAAAAAGTAGAGGTCTTCAAAGGCCGCCGCCACGCTCTCCCCCGCCACCGACACACCGTGGTTGCCCATCACCAGCACGGAATTGCCGCGCATCGCCTCGGCCAGATGCGCCCCCTCCTCCGCGCTGTCAGAGATGCCGCCGAAGGCGAGGTCATAGCCCGTCCGCCCCCAGAAGCGGGCGGTGTTGTTGTCGAGCGGCAGCATCGTCGGGTCCTTCAGGCAGGCCAGCGCCGTGGCATAGGGCGCGTGGCAATGCAGGATCACCCGCGCCTCCGGCAGCTCGCGGTGCATGGTGCCGTGGATCGCCCAGGCGGAGGGGTCGGGCGCATCCGCCCGCTCCATCACGCCCGGATCGTCCGCATCGAGCAGAAGCAGGTCGCTGGCACGGAGGCTGGCGAAGTGCCGCCAGCGCGGGTTGAGCAGGAACCGCCGGCCGTCGGCGCTGACCGCCGCCGAGAAGTGGTTGCTGACCGACTCGCTCCAGCCGAAGCGGTGACAGAGCCGGAAGGCGGCGGCGAGGTCTTGCCGCAGGGCTGTTTCGCTGGCGATCTCGTCCTTCATTTGAAGCGCCCCTCGCTCACCAGCGCCCGGTAGGTCGAGCGCATCTCCGCCCGGTCGGCGTAGGTGCCGCGCAGGTAGCGCTCGCCCGAGGTGGCCGAATAGGCGGCGCGGCCATGCACGATCCGATGGTTGTCGAACACCATGCACTCGCCGGCCTTCATGGTGAAGCGCATCAGATATTTCTCCTCCTGCAGCATCCGCCCGAAGCGGCAGAACGCCGGGTACCAGCTGTCGAGCAGGCGCTGCGGCAGGTCGGAGATGTCGAGCATGTGCTGGCTGATCGTCAGGCCAGAGACCTCGCCATATTCATCCAGCTCGATGATCGTCTGGCGTGAGCGCATGTCGTAGGTGTCGTGCTCGCAGAAGAACGGCACCGGCGTCTCAGCCAGCAGGCGGAAGCCTTCGGGGTCGCGCGCGCGGAAATCGTTCGCCACGGCCACGCCATCGGCATAGAGGCTCTGCCCACCCTGCACTGTATTGGCGCGGCAGTGGAGGAACTGCACCCCCGGCGCCATCTCTTCCGCCGGCGTGTCGGTATGCAGCTCCAGCGCGCTGGCGGTATAGGCGGTGTTCGTCGGGTTGATATGGGTCTTCACGTCGAAATAGAGTCCGAAGAAGGTGGGCCGCACCTGGCCGATCAGTTCCACCAGCTCGGTGAGGCCGGCGTCGCTGTCGGGCATGTCGGTGACGATGGCGAGGCCTTCCATGATCAGCGCCTCGATCCAGTCGGCCAGCTTCGCCTTGTCGGCCAGCAGCTCGGGCTGCGAGAAGCGCGGCACATCGCCATAGTGATCGCCGTACCAGGCGCGGCGCGGCAGATCGGCCGGATCGGCCCGCTTTTCGCCCGTCGCATAGCGCGAGAGCATCGCGAGCGGGTAGCGCGAGATGTGCCCCTCCTCCGCCCAGCGGATCACCAAAGCGTCGCCCTCGACCGCCGCAGATTCTGCGACCGGCGCCCGGTGCAGGTGGAAGATGTCGAAGCTGCGCTCCCGCGTCGAGGCATTGAACGAGGTCAGGCAATTGTCGCGTAGCCAGAAGTAGTTGAAGTAGCTGCGCCCCTCGGGCAGGTCGATTTCGAGCCCGTTCTCGCCAAGGGCGACGGCATCGGCGGCAAGCATCATGTTCATCTCGGCGGTCCTTAAGTAAAACTGCAGGAAATTGGCTTTCGTGCAGCCTCGCACCACCGATTGGTGCAAAACAGGCCGATTGTGCTGAAGTAGACTTAACCCTAGGCTTAAGTCATGAGCCGCCTGCCGCCCCTTCGCCTGCTCGCCACTTTCGAGGCCGTCGCCCGGCTCGGCTCGATGCGCGCCGCCGCCGCCAGCCTCAACGTCACCCAGCCCGCGGTGACGCAGGCGCTCAAGGCGCTTGAGGATCACGTCGGCGCCCCCCTGCTCGACAGGGCAACCCGGCCCGCGCGGCTGACGGCGGCGGGCGAGCAGCTCGCCCGCGTCACCCGCGAGGGCCTCGGCGCCATCACGGCGGCCATCGAGGATATCCGCAGCCGCGCCGATCTGGCCGAGGCGCAGGTGACGGTCGCCTGCACGCTCGGAATGGCGACCTACTGGCTGATGCCGCGCCTGCCCGGCTTCTACGCCGCCCATCCCGACATCACCGTCAACGTGCAGGCCCCGCCGACCGACCTGCCGGCCCTCTCCCCCGGCATCGACGTGGCCCTGCGCTACGGCGCCGGCGACTGGCGCGACGGGGCGACACGCAAGCTCTTCGAC
The DNA here is from genome assembly GCF_054353345.1 of Pseudoroseicyclus sp. H15. Lineage (NCBI taxonomy): Bacteria > Pseudomonadati > Pseudomonadota > Alphaproteobacteria > Rhodobacterales > Paracoccaceae > Pseudoroseicyclus > Pseudoroseicyclus sp. H15. The sequence continues at coordinate 491,491 of NZ_JBTHJE010000005.1, read as the reverse complement.
GAAGAGGTCTGCCCCGTTGGCCGCCCCGACCTGATCACGCGGCTGACCGATCTCTCCACAGCGCCGCTCATCCATGTGCGCAGTGCCCAGAACCTGCATTGGGCGGGCTGGCCGGAATATCTCGCCGCCCGCGGCCTGCCGCGCGCCCGGCAGCCGGGCCAGAGCTTCGACAATTACGTGCAGGCCACGCAAGCCGCGCTCGACGGGCGCGGCGTGATGCTCGGCTGGCAGTCGATCACCGCCCGCCTGGTGGCCGAGGGGGCGCTGGCGCCCTGGCCCGGCGGCGCGATGGATCTCGGGACGGCCTATTGGGTGACAGAAGCGCCGTCTCTCTCCGCCGGGGCGCAGGCGTTCCTGGAGTGGTTGGCGGGCTTGGGCATGGCGGGCTGAACCCCGCCCTACAGTCGCGGCATGCGGCTGGCCGTAGGGCGGGCTTCAGCCCTCCTTCCCGCTCAACACCCGCCGCGCCGGGCGAGCGCCGGCCCGTGGGGTGGCGCCGCTTCCTTCCCGCTACAGCGCTTTATGCCCGCCAAACCCCTCCTCGCGGCGAGCTACTCGCTGCCTTCTCCAGAGCGCCAGCCCGCCGCAACGGGCAGGCGCTCGCCCGGCGCCTTCCGCTCGTTTCCGGGTGGGGAGCACAGTCGAAGCGTCGCAACACGCCCCCTTGCCCCCGCCCCGCCACCGATATTATACAAGCGTATGACTTCCACCACCGCCCCCCGCCGCGCCTTCACCCGCGAGCCTGCCGAGGATCGCCGCCGCGCGCTCATCGACGCCACCGTCTCGCTCATCGCCGAGGCGGGGCCGGAGGGGGCGACCGTCCGCGCCATCGCAGAGCGCGCCGGCATCACCCAGGGCATGATCCGCCATCATTTCACCGGCAAGGAAGCGCTGGTGAACGCCGCCTATGCCGCGCATATGGCTGCCCAGTCTGCCACCATCGAGGCCGAGGTCTCTGCCGCCGGCGCCTCTCCCCGCGCCCGGCTGGCCGCCATGATCCGCGCCTCCGTCACCCCGCCCGTCGCCGACGGCGCCGGCCTGTCGCTCTGGGCCGGCTTCATCCACATGGTGCGCCGCTCGCCCGAGATGGCGGAAACGCACGAGGCCAGCTACCTCGCCTATCGCGACCGCCTGCAGGCCCTGCTTACCGAAGCCCGCGCCGAGGCCGGCACGCCGCTGGCCCCGGCAGAGGCCCGCAGCCTCGCCATCGCCGCCAACGCCCTGCTCGACGGGCTCTGGCTCGAGGCCGGCGCCCTGCCCGCCGCCTTCGCCCCCGGCGAGATCACCTCCATCGCCCTCAATTCGCTCGGCGACCTCGCCGGTCTCGACCTTGCATCGGAGCACCCATGACCCGTCACGCCCCCATCCTCGACCGGCTCGGCGACCTCGGCGGCGCCAAGTGGGAGATCTACTTCCGCGCCCGCGAACTCGCTGCCGCCGGCCGCGAGATCATCGACCTGACCATCGGCAACCCGGATGTGCCGGTCGCGCCCGCCCTGCTCGATGCCGCCGAGGCCGCCATGCGTGCCGGGCGCACCGAATATTCCGACGGGCGCGGCGAGGCCGGCCTGCGCGCCGCCCTCGCCGCCCGCTACAGCGCCAGCACCGGGCGCGAGATCACGCCGGACCAGGTGCTCTGCTTCCCAGGCACGCAAACGGCGCTTTACGCCGTGATGATGGGCCTCGCCGAAGCCGGCACCGAAGTGCTGGTGGGTGACCCGATGTATGCCACCTACGAAGGCGTCATCCGGGCCTCCGGCGCCGAGCCTGTGGCCGTGCCGCTGCGCCCCGAGCGCGGCTTCCGCCTCTCCGCCGAGGATCTGGCGGCCCGCATCACGCCCCGCACCCGGGCTATCCTGCTGAACTCGCCGCAAAACCCCACCGGCGCCGTGCTGCGAGACGAGGACGTCGCCGCGATCGGCGCCCTCGCCCGCGAGCACGACCTCTGGATCGTGGCCGACGAGGTGTATGAAGAGCTGATCTTCGCCGGCGTGCCCTTCGCCTCTCCCCTCGCCCGGCCCGAGCTGGCCGAGCGGACGGTCATCGTCTCCTCGATCTCCAAAAGCCACGCCGCCCCCGGTTTCCGCTCCGGCTGGGCGGTAATGAGCGAGGCGCTGGCCGGGAAGATGCTGCCCCTGTCGGAGACGATGCTCTTCGGCGGCCAGCCCTTTATCGCCGATATGACAGAGCTTGCCATCTCGGCCCCGTCTGAGGCCGCCCGCGGCATGTGCGCCCGCTTCTCGGCCCGCGCGGCGCGGCTGGCCGAGCGGCTGGAGCGCGAGAGCCCGCTGCGCGTCAACCGCCCCGAGGCGGGCATGTTCGCGCTTGTCGACATCCGCCCCACGGGCCTCGACGACACCGCCTATGCCCATGCCCTGCTGGAAGAGACGGGCGTCGCCCTCATGCCCGGTAGCGTCTTCGGCCCCTCGATCGCCGGCTGGGTGCGCCTGGCACTGACGGTCGGCGACGAGCGGCTCGACGAGGCCACCACCTGCATCATCGCCCATGCGCGGGCGCTCACGGGAGCCGAGGCGTGAGCGCCTCCGGCAAGGGCCCCAGCGTCGGCGAGGCGCTGATCGCGGCGCTGCAGGCGCGCGGGGTGACCCATGTCTTCGGCATCCCCGGGGTCCATACGGTGGAGCTCTACCGCGGGCTGGCGGGAAGCGGCATCGCCCATATCACCGCCCGGCACGAGCAGGGCGCCGGCTTCATGGCCGATGGATATGGCCGCGTCTCCGGCCGGCCCGGCGTGGCGCTGGTCATCACCGGCCCGGGGGTCACGAACGTGCTCACCCCGATGGGCCAGGCCCGGGCCGACAGCTCCCCCATGCTGGTGATATCCGGCGTGAACGACCGCGCCTCGCTCGGCCGCGGCCTCGGCAAGCTGCACGAACTGCCCGACCAGCGCGGCACAGTCGCCTCCGTCGCCCTCACCGCCACCCGCGTGTCCGAGCCGGAGGAGCTGGGCCCCGCCCTCGACGCCGCCTTCGCCGCCCTGGAGACCGGGCGCCCCGGCCCGCATCACATCGAGGTACCGCTCGACGTCATGCCCCTGCCGGCTGCCGCACCCTCAGAACCGCTGCTGTCCCCCACGCCCTCGCTCCCGCCAGAGCTCACCGCCGCCGCCCGCCTGCTGGCCGGGGCCGAGCGGCCCGTGATCCTCGCCGGCGGCGGCGCCCGCTGGGCCGAGGCGGCGCTGCAGGCCGTCGCCAAGGCGCTGGACGCGCCGGTCATCCAGACGGTCAACGCCCGCGGCCTGATGCATGGCCATCTGCTCACCGTCCCCGCCTCCCCGAGCCTGGAGCCGGTGCGCGCCCTCGTCCGCGAGGCCGACGCGGTGCTGGCGGTGGGCACGGAGTTCGGCCAGACCGACTACGACATGATGGTCGACGGCGGCTGGCCCGCCCCCGCCCGCCTGGTGCGCATCGACATCTCCGAGGCGCAGCTGCGCCGCCACCCTGCCGAGATCACCTTGGCCGGCCACGCCGAACACCTCCTGCCCGCCCTCGCCGCCCGCCTCCCCGGCCGCTCCGGCGACGGCCCCGCCCGCGCCAAGACGGCCCGCGAGGGCGCCCGTGCCGGGCTGGACCGTGACATGGCCGCCTGCCTCGACGCGCTGGAGGCGATGCGCACCGCCCTGCCCGGTGCCATCATCGTCGGCGACAGCGCCCAGCCGGTCTATGCGGGGAACCTCTTCTACGATCACGACCGCCCCGGCGGCTGGTTCAACGCCGCCACCGGCTACGGCGCCCTCGGCTTTGCCATCCCCGCCGCCATCGGCGCCGCCCTTGCCGCGCCCGGCGCTCCCGTGATCTCGCTGAACGGCGACGGCGGCGCGCAATTCTCGATGGCCGAGCTGATGACGGCCGCCGAGGCGCGCCTGCCGATCACCTTCGTCATCTGGAACAACCACGCCTATCTCGAAATCGCCCGCGCCATGGAAGCCGCCGGGACCGAGATCATCGGCTGTCACCCCGCCCCGCCCGACTTCGCCCATCTGGCCCGCGCCTGCGCCCTGCCCTACCGGCAGACCACCGCCGACCCCAAAGAGGCCGCCGCCGCCTTGACGGAGCTGCGCCGGGAAGACGGCCCGACCTTGCTGGAAATCCGCACCGACGCCTGACCGCCCGCCCCGTCACCTCCGCCCGCAACAGGCACCGCCCCCGATCCCGGCCGAGCGCGGCCGGCCTCCCCCTGTCTTTGCTCCAAGAAAATCCTCGGGGGGCTGGCACAGCCAGCGGGGGGCAGACAGCCCCCCTCCGCCCTCAGAACGCCCCGAGATGCGGCTGCAGCAGTGCCCGGCACGCCTCCAGCGCCGTCTCCGCCGACATCGACTCCGGTTCGATGCAATGTTGGATGCCCAGCCCGTCGATCAGGCAGATCAGCACGCGGGCGAGCGGCTCGGCCTCGATGGGACGACCGTTGCCCTCGGCCGCCTCGGCGATGGCGCCCGAGACATCGGCCAGATAGGCGGCGTATTGCACGCGATGCTCAGCGCGCAGATCGGGGTTGATCGAGATCTGGCCCCAGAGGGTGAGCCAGATGTTATAGGCGTCGCGGTTGAAGATCTCGGGGGCGAAGAACGCCTCCAGCAGGGCAGACAGACGGGTCTGTCCGGGCGCCGGCGGGTCGGGCAGACGGGTCGAACCGAGGTACATCGAGGCATAGACGGCGGCGAGCAGCGCGTTCATCGAGCCGAAATGGTGGATGACGAGGCCGCGGCTCACGCCGGCCTCCTCACAGATGCGGTCGACGGTGAATTCCTGGATGCCGCCGCGCGCCATGCAGGCAAGGCCAGCCGCTACCAGCTGCGCGCGGCGCTCCACGCCCGACAATCGGCTGTACTTGGGGGCCCGCTTGACGGTCATCGCCTTCCGATCGGTGCGGTGGCGCCCGGGGATCGGGCGCCACCCGTGGAGGTCTTACTCCACCTTTTCGAAGCGTACCGGGTCGGGGTGTCCGTCGGCAAGGATCACCGGCTTCAGATCGGCATTGTGGATCGCAAGATAAGGATCGAAGGCGAGGAAAAGGAACGAGCCGCTCTCCTCCATCAGGTCTTCCATGCGGTTGAAGATCTCCTTGCGCCGGGTCTCGTCGAGCTCGACCAGCGCCTGCTGGTAGAGATCCTCGTATTCGGCGCTGTCGAAGAACGTCCAGTTGTAGACGCCGATCTGGTCGGGGCGGAACCAGACGAGGTTCTCCGTCGGGTCGACGCCGCCGGCGAAGCCTTGCAGCACCAGCTCCAGCGTCAGGTAGTCGTCGCCCGCCGTCTTGTCGCCGAGCGCCCAATAGGCGGCCTCTTCAGTGGGCTGGATCACCACGTTGATGCCGGCCTCCGACAGGCTGGCCTGGATGATCTGGGCGATGGTCTGCGAGGTGCTGTCCGTCTGAGCCACGAGGTTGAGCGTCAGCCCCTCGGCGCCGGCCTCTGCCAGCAGGGCGCGCGCCTGTTCGACATCGCGCTCGGCATAGATGTTGCTGTCGCGGGCGTAGGGCGAGGTCGGCGGGATCACCCCGGTGGCCCGACCGACGGTGCCGTCATAGGCGCCGTAGAGCACCGCCTCGCTGTCATAGGCGAGCTGGATGGCGCGGCGCACCCGCTGGTCCTGCAGGGCGGGGGCGTTCTGGTTGATGGTGAGCCAGGTGTAGGTGGTGCTGTTCGCCTCGATCAGCTCGGCGCCCTCGGGCATGTTGGCATGCAGCTGGCTGGCCGCGCTGGCGGCGACGCGGGTGAAATCGAAGCTGCCGGCCTCATAGGCGAGCAGGGCCGATTGATCGTCTTCCACCACGTAGAATTCGATGGTGGAGAAATCGGGCGTTTCGCCCTGCCAGTCGGGGTTGGCCTTCAGCGTGATCTTCTGCTGCTGCTCCCAGCTGTCGAAGAGGAAGGGGCCGCATTCCGCCGGTGCTTCGGTGGTATAGCTGCCACCCACCGCCTCGACCGCCGCCTTGCTCACCAGATGGCCGCCGTAATAGGGCAGCGCGGTGACGATGAAGGGCGCGAAGGGCTGCGTCAGGTGGATGATGCCCGTGCGCTCGCCGGTGACCTCGACATGGTCGAGCACCTCGAACTGGTAGGCCCACGCGCTGTCAGAGCCGGCGATGCGCTCGAAGGAATATTTCACATCCTCCGCCGTCACCGGGCCGTAGCCGTTCGTCCAGCTCAGGCCCTCGCGCAGGGTGAAGGCCAGCGCGGTCTCGCTCTGCCACTCCAGGCTTTCGGCGGCATAGAGCTCCCATTCCGAGCCCTCGCGCATGTCGGTGATGCGAACCAGGGTCACGGTGGTGCAGCGGTTGAGGATGTCGTCGAGCCCGCCGATCTCGGCCCAGGGGTCGATCACCTGAAAGTCGGCCGCCACGCGGATGCGCAGCGTATCCCCCTCTTGCGCCCAGGCGAAATTGGGGGCTGCCATGATGCCGGCGAGGCCGGCCCCGGCGGTCTTAAGAAAGCTGCGGCGATTGGTTGTCCAAGTCATATGTCGTCTCCCTGTCTAAGGTCTTCTCTTCAATGAGGTGGCACCGGGCCTGACGGCCCGGAGCGATGGTCCGCAAAACCGGCTCCTGGCTGCGGCAGATCGGCTGCGCGAGCGGGCAGCGGGTGTGGAATTCGCAAGCCGCGGGGCGGCGCAGCACGCCCGGGATCTCGCCCTGGATGGCCAGATCCTTGCGGCGGCGGCGCGGGTCGGGCTTCGGCTCGGCGGCGAGGAGGCTTTGCGTGTAGGGATGCGCGGGGGCGGAGAAGATCTCCGCCGTCGGGCCCGTCTCGACCAGCCGGCCGAGATAGAGCACCGCGATGCGGTCGGCGACATGGCGGATGAGCGCGAGATTGTGGGTGATGATCAGGTAGGACAGGCCGTGCCTGTCTTTCAGATCGGCCATCAGGTTGAGAATGTCGGCCTGCACCGAGACATCGAGCCCCGCCGTCGGCTCGTCGGCGATGACGAGATCGGGCTTCAGCGCCAGCGCCCGTGCCACGCCCACGCGCCGCGCCTGCCCGCCCGACAGCTCATGCGGGAAGCGGGCGGCGAATTGCGGCGGCAGGCCGACCTCCTCCAAGAGCTCGGCGGCGCGGTCGCGGCGGCGGCCCATGGGCTCGCCATGGATCACGAAGGGCTCGGTGATCGCATCCTCGACATTCATGCGCGGAGAGAGCGAGGCGGCGGCATCCTGGAACATCAGCGCCGAGCGGCGGCGGATGGCGCGGTAATCCGACCGGCTGGCCAGCGGTTGCCCGTCGAAGCTGAGGCTGCCGCCGGTGATCGGCTGCAGTCCGAGGATCGCGCGGGCCAGCGTCGTCTTGCCCGAGCCGCTTTCGCCGACGAGGCCGAGGGTCTGGCCCTTGGGCAGATCGAGCGTGATGCCGGCCAGGATGTTGAGCGCGCGGCCGCGGGACAGGAACCCGCCGAGGGGCAGATCGACGCGCAGGTCGTCCATGGTGAGGAGCGGGGTCATGCCGGCGCCCCGCTGCTGGCGGAGGTGCCGGTTGAGAGTGCGGGACCGGGGGCCAGCCCCCGGAACCCCCGGGATTTTTCTTGAGCAAAGACAGGGGGATTGGGGCGTCGCCCGGCCGGGATCAGGGGCGCGCCTTTTGTGAGGGGGTGACGGGTCATGGGGCCACCTTGTGGCAGAGCGCTTCGCGGCCAGATGACGGGCGGCGGCGCGGTGGCGGGCCCTGGCAGATGTCGGAGGCCTGCGGGCAGCGGGGGGCGAAGGCGCAGCCGGCAGGCGGCGCCGCCAGATCGGGGAGGCGGCCGCCGATGGTGGGCAGCCGGCCCGTGCCTTTCTCGATGATGGAGGGGTCGCAGGACAGCAAAGCCTGCGTGTAGGGATGCAAGGGAGCGTGGTAGAGATCGTCGACCGGCGCCACCTCGACCACCTGACCGGCATACATCACCGCGACGCGGTCGCAGAGCTCGGCGATGACGCCGAGGTGATGCGTGACGATGACGATGGCGCAGCCGACCTCGGCCTGCAGCTCGCGCAGCAGATGGATGATCTGCGCCTCCATCGTGACATCGAGCGCCGTCGTCGGCTCGTCGGCGATGAGGACGGCGGGGCGCATCAGCAGGGCGGCGGCGATGGCGGCGCGCTGGCGCATGCCGCCGGAGAGCTCATGCGGGAAGCGGCTCATCGCGAGATCCGGCTCCAGCCCGACCTTGGCGAGCATGTCCTTGGCGCGGCGGCGCTTCTCGCCGCGGCTGCAGCCGGCGTTGATCTGAAAGTCGATGAGCTGCTCGCCGATCCGCAACACCGGGTTGAAGGCGGTGATCGGGTCTTGAAAGACCATGGCGATCTCGCGGCCCCGGAGCGCCCGGCGCTTGCGCTCGGGCATCTCGCTCATCGCCTCGCCCTTCAGCCGCACCACGCCGCCGGTGATGGTGGCGCCGGCGCCGAGCAGGCTGATCATGGCGCTGGCGAGGGTGGATTTGCCGCAGCCGCTTTCGCCCGCGATGCCCAGCACCTCGCCGGGGCGGACGGAGAGGCAGACCTCGCGCAGGGCCTGCACGCCGCCGGTATATTCCAGCGAAAGATCGTCGATATCGAGCACCGGCTCCATCATGCGCCCCCTTTGACGAGCTTGGGATCGAGCGCATCGCGCAGCCCCTCGCCGAGGAAGGTGAAGCCGAGGGTGGAGAGCACCAGCGGCAGGCCGGCGATCAGCACCATATGCGGGGCGGACCGCAGCGAGGTGTAGCCGTCGTAGAGGATGTTGCCCCAGGAGGGCTGCGGCGGGCGCACGCCGAGGTTGAGGTAGCTGAGGCCCGCTTCGAGCATGATGACGATGGGCACATCCATGCTGAGGAGGATGACCAGCGGCCCCACCACATTGGGCAGGAGGTGCCGGAAGAGGATGCGGGCGCCCGAGGCCCCCATCGCCCGCTCGGCGGTGATGAAATCCGATTGCGCCATGCCCAGCGTCTGCGCCCGGATGAGGCGGCCATAGGCGGGGATCGAGACGACGACCACGACGAGGATCAGCGTGTCGGTGCCGGGGCCGATGACGGTGATCACGGCCAGCGCCAGCATGATCATCGGCAGCGACGAGACGGAATCGAAGATGAGCACGAGGATTCCATCCAGCCAGCGCGGCCCGTAGCCCGCGATCATGCCAAGGATCAGCCCCCCGAGCCCCGCCAGCCCGACCGAGGTCAGCGCGATGCCCAGCGCGGTGCGGGCGCCGTAGATGATGCGGCTGAGGAGGTCGCGGCCGAGTTGATCCGTCCCGGCCCAATGCTGCCAGGAGGGCGTCTGGAACTTGTCCATCACGCTCAGCTTGAGCGGGTCGTGGGGCGCGATCCAGGGCGCGAAAAGGGCCATCGCCACGAAGGTGAGCACCAGGATCAGGCCGAGGGCGCCCATCGGGTCACGCAGCAGCACCCGCAGCGACGAGCGGTGCACCAGCGCCCCGGCGGCGCGGCGCTCGCGGCCAGGCCGAGCCTCGGGCGTGGGGGCGGGGCTAGCGTCGGAAGGCATCGCGCACCCTTGGGTCGAGCCGGGCGATCAGCAGATCGGCGGCGGTGACGACGGCGAGGTAGAAGGCCGTCATGAACAGCACGCAGCCCATCACAACCGGGTAGTTCCGGTTCGAGACGGCGCCCGTCATCAGCGTGCCGATGCCGGGGCGCGAGAACACCGCCTCGACGAAGACCGCGCTGGAGAGGATCGAGCCGAGGCCCACAGCCAGCAGCGCGATCGTGGGGATGATGGCCACGCGCAGGGCATAGCGAAAGACGACCCGGCTTTCGGGCAGGCCGAAGGCGCGGGCGGTGCGGATATAGGTCTCGCCCATCACCTCGAGCAGCGAGGCCCGCACGAGCCGGGCGAGGTAGCCCACCCAGCCGATGCCGAGCGCGAAGGCCGGCAGGATCAGCGCGCGGATCTGGCTGCCCATGTCGCCGGGCGAGCCGGCGCCGATGGCGGGCAGCCAGTGCAGCCAGACAGCGAAGATGAGGATGGCATAGATCGCGATGACGAAGCTCGGCACCGAGATGAAGCTGACCGAGATCAGCCCCAGCAGCCTGTCGGTGATCGAGCCGCGCCAGACGACGGCGGCGGCACCGAGAAGGATGCCCAGCACCAGCGCCCAAAGGAGCGCGACGATGCCCAGCACCAGCGTCTTGGGGAAGAATTCGAGGATCAGGTCAAGCACCGGGCGGCGCGACCAGACGTCGTAGCCGAGATCGCCGGTCAGCGCATTGCGGAAGAACAACCAGATCTGCGTGAGCACCGGCTCATCCAGCCCCATGCGCTCGCGCAGCAGGGCCTTCAGCTCGGGCGTGGCGCGGGGGCCGAGCGCCAGAGTGGCGGGATCGCCGGGGATGAGAAACACCATGGCATACATGGCCAGCATCACCGTGAGCAGGATCACGACGGCGAGGCCGATACGCTTTGCGGCGTATCTCAGCATCGCGCCTGCCAGGGCTGCGACCGGAGCAAGGGCCAGGGCTGCTCAGACATGATCGCGCGGTATCCTTTCGTCCCATTGTCGCTCGAAGAGCACGTCGCCGTTCTCGGTGACGGCCAGCCGCATCTCGACGCGGAAATGCGTGGCATCGCAACTCAGACGGCCAGTGGAATGGTGGCCGCAGGTGGTGTCCTCGCGGCGGATCTCGACGTTGCACTCCGTCTCGGTAACCGCCGAAAGCGGGTCGCCGTCGGTGATGATGTAGCGGGCGAAGGCATCGGAGGTGACGGTCTGGCCGATGTCGGGCATCTCGGTGGAATAGGTCCAGCGTGGGAAATCCACGATGGTCTCGCCGGTCATCAGATCGCGGCGGACAGAGCGGCGCACCGTCGGCTCGGCGGGGTGGCTGATCGCGGGCGTGTCTTCGGCCATCTCCGGCGGGTCGAACTCGCGGAGGGTGGCATCCGCCTCCGAGGGCGGGCGCACGGGCAGGTCGAGCCAGCTGTCGCCGGTCACGACGCTCAGCGTGGCCAGCTCCGGCGAGGGCCAGCAGATCGGCCAGTAGGTGGTCGAGAGCGACACGGCGATGCGGTGCCCGGCCGGGAAGGCATGGGCGATATCGTCGAGATCGACGGTGACCTCGTAGGTCTCACCCGGCACCAGCAGCTCGGCATGCTCATGGTCCTGCCGGTGGGTGAGGTTGAGATAGCCCTGCGTGACCTTGGTCGACCGGCCATCGGGCATCACGTCGTTCAAGCGCACGGCCACCAGCGCCATCGGCTTGTCAGAGGAGAAGCGCAGGCGCAGCTGGGGCGCGCCGAGGATCTCGGTGCGCTCCGGCAGCGGCGGCGTGGTGAAGACGAGGCTGCCGCCGTCATCCTCGCGCTGGTCGGGCGCCCATTCGGCATCCTCGCCGTAGCGGCCCACCTCGCCCGCGGCGAGGCCCACCCAGAGGGGCGAGCAGATGGGAATGGGGCCGGAGGTTGCAGGCTCCGACCCCAGGCTCCCGCCGGCATTCAAATAGAGCGAGCGGTGCTCGATGCGCGGCGAGGGCCATTCGGCCTCTCCCACCCAGCGGCCGGGGCGGGAGAGATAACATGTCTGCGGCGGGACGCTCTCCTGCATCCAGACGCGATACATCGGCTCGTCCATGATGCCGGTGTCGGCGCCTTTCATCCAGTGATCGCACCAGCGCCGCACCTCCTGCAACCAGCCGATGGCGGGATGCACGGCAACGTCATGCGGGAAGGAATGCGCCCAGGGGCCGACGAGACCGAGCCGCGGCCCGGAGAGGCCGGCGAGGAGGCGCGGCACGGTCTCGCTGTAATTGTCGGCCCAGCCGGAGACGGCATAGACAGGGATGGTGATGCGGGAGAGATCCTCGCAGACCGAGCCCTGCTTCCAGTACGCGTCGCGCCGCTGATGGGCGAGCCAGGTGAGGATCCAGGGCTCGTTCGCCTCCATCCGCTTCGTCCAGGCCTCGCGCCAGCCGGGGCCGGAGAGCGCCGGGTCGGGCGGCAGGTCGTTATGGGCGAACATGGTGGAGGACCAGTCGAAATTGTCCTTGGAGAGGCACCCGCCCACCCAGTGGATATCGGTGGCATAGCGGTCATCGGTGCTGCCGACCGTGATGATCGTCTTCAGCGCCGGTGGCTGCAGCGCCGCGATCTGCAGCCCGTTGAACCCGCCCCAGGAGATGCCGATCATCGCCACCTGACCGTCGCACCAGCTCTGCTCGGCCAGCCAGGCGATGGCCTCCACCCCGTCGGCCTGCTCCTGCGGGGTGTATTCGTCGGTGATGATCCCCTCGCTGTCGCCAGTGCCGCGAATGTCGAGCCGGACGCAGGCATAGCCATGCCCCGCCAGCCAGGCATGCATGGCGTGATCGCGGGCGCGGGTGCCCTCGCGCTTGCGATAGGGCAGATACTCCAGGATCACCGGCACCGGCCCCGCCCCTTTCGGCCGCCAGACCTTGGCGGCCAGCCGCGTGCCATCGGCCAGAGGCACCCAGATGTTCTCTTCGATCTCGATCTGATGGGGGAAGTCGGTGACGATATTCATCAGTTCAGCGGCGCGCCGCCCTCCTCCGTGCGTTTGGCCACGAAGGCATCGAGCGCCTCGGCCCTGTCCTGCTCAAGCGGGGGCTGCTCGTAGGTGGTGAGCAGCTGCTTCCAGACACTGTTGGCGCGCGTGCGGGCATCGATGCTGCCCTTTTCCAGCCAGAGCGGGTGGTTGTCCCAGTTCGAGACGAGCGGCGTGTGGAAGGCGGTGGAATAGCGCTCCATCGTGTGGGCGGTGCCGAAGAAATGCCCGCCGGGGCCGGCCTCGGCAATGGCGTCGAGGGCCAGCGCCTCGGGGCTGGTGTCGAGCGGCTCGTAATAGGCATCCATCATCTGCAGCATCTCGGCATCGAGGATGAGCTTTTCGAAGCTGGCGGTGAGGCCGCCATGCATCCACCCTGCCCCGTGCTCCAGCAGATGCGCGCCGCCCATGAGCGCGCCCCAGAGGGAGAACATGCTCTCGTAGGCGGACTGGGCGTCGACCTCGTTCGCCGCGTTCACGTTGGAGGAGCGGAAGGGCACGCCGATATGCCGGGCCAGCTGGCCGGTGGCCTGCGCGGCCTTGATGTACTCGGGCGTCCCGAAGGCCGGCGAGCCGGAGCGCATGTCGACGTTGGAGGTGAAGCCGCCATAGAGCACCGGCGTGCCTGGGCGGACGATCTGGGTGAGCACGATGCCGGCGATGGCCTCGGCATGCTGCTGGACGAGCGCGCCGGCCACGGTGACAGGCGCCATGGCGCCGGCCAGCGTGAAGGGCGTGATGGCGACGGGCTGGCCATGCTCGGCCATGCAGATAAGCCCCTCGGCCATGGGAATATCGAGCTGCAGCGGCGAGTTGGTGTTGATGACGCCCAGCAGCGCCGGCGCCTCGATCAGCCCCTCGGGCGTGGTGCCGAGCGCGATGGAGGCCATCTCGATGCCGTCCATGGTGCGCTTTCGGCCGAGCGTTTGCGTCTGCCAGTTCTTGTCTAGCAGGGTGATCTGGGCGCGATAGATATCGAGATGCCGGGTGTTCGCCGGCAGGTCCATCGGCTCGAAGGGGCAGCCGCCCTCCTGATGGATGACGTTGAGCACCTGCACGAGGCGCAGGTAATCGCACATCTCCTCATAGGTGCCGTCGCGGCGGCCCTTGTCGTTGTCCATCACATAGGCCGGCCCGCCGACCGAGACATAGACGCAGAGATCGCCGCCCACCTGCAGGTTATGGGCGGGGTTGCGGGCGGCCAGCGTGAAGGTCGATGGCACCGTCGCCAGCCGCTCGGCGATGAGGCCGGGATCGAGCCGCACCGTGGGGCCGGAGACATCGGCGCCGGCAGAGGCGTAGCGCGCCCGGGCGCCGTCATCGAGCACCCGGAAGCCAGTGGTGGCGAGCAGCGTCAGCGCCGCCTGATGGATCGCCTCGAGCTGATCGGCGCTGATCACTTCGACCGGCGCATAGGGCCGGCGCCGCTGGCCGAAGGGCGCCTGCTGCGGTGGCTGCGGGCCAGTGGCGCGAGGCGCGCGGGCAGAGCCGCGGGTGCGGGTGCGGGAATTCATCGGCGGTGCTCCGCTGGGGCGGGGCGCGGGTTGGGGCGGAGCGAAGCGGGGGCCAGCCCCCGCACCCCCGAGGTATTTTTGGCCAGATGAAGGGGGGCGCGGGCGCGAGAAGGAGAGGTCATTCCGCCGCCTCCGCGTAAAGGCCCATGGGCGCGAAGGGAGCGTCGCGGCGTTCAAGCAGCGAGCCGGGGGCGCGGCCCACGGCGCGGGCGGTGCGATGGGCCTGATAGGTGGCATGCGCAATGGCGCCGGGGGCGAAGGCATCGCCGGTCAGATGCAGGGCGCCGGGCGCGGCGGCGCCCTTCAGGGCGTCGTGCAGAGACGTGTCGCCGACGCGCTGGCCGACGATGACGAGGCTGCGCACGGCGATCTCACGGCGCTCGGCGCTGAAGATCTGGCTGAGGCCCAGCGTCTCGCCGTCGAAATCTTCCACGATCTCCAGCGTCCGGTAGCCGATGCCGAGATCCTTGAAAGCGACATGCACCAGCGGCTGCTCGTTGGTCATCACGCCCCAGCTCTGCGCGGCGCCGGCGCTGGTGATATAGGTGACCTCCGCCCCCTGTCCGGCCAGATGCTCGGCAATGGCGGAGCCCATGTAGTAATTGTCGTAATCGAACACGGCCACCGGCCCTTCGATCTTCACCCCCGCCGCGATGTCATCGGGCGTATAGACGCGGGGGGCATCGAGCGGCCCGGCCGGGATCTCGTTGGCGCCGCAAAGATTGCGCGTCCACTTGGCGCCGGTGGCGAGGATCACATGGTCGGCGCCGAACTCGGCCAGATCGTCGGGCCCGAGCCGGCTTTCTGCATAGAGCGAGACGTTCGGCATTTTTTGCAGCTGACCCATCCGGTAGTCGATGACGCGGAACCACTGGCGCAGGCCCGGCAGTTTGCTCTCCCAAAGGAGGCGACCGCCGAACTCCGACGAGGCCTCGGCTACCGTCACTTGGAAGCCCCGGCGCGCCAGCGTCAGCGCCGCTTCCAGCCCGGCGGGGCCGCCGCCGACGATGACGGCACTCTCGTCGCTGTCGCTTTTCACCACCTCGGGATGCCAGCCGCGCCGCCATTCCTCGCCCGCCGTCGGGTTCTGCGTGCAGCGCACCCAGACGCCATCGTGCCAGGACGAGATGCAAATGTTGCAGCCGATGCATTCGCGGATGTCGTCTTCGCGGCCTTCCTCGATCTTCTTCGGCAGGAAGGGGTCGGCGATGGAGGGGCGCGCGCCGCCGATCAGGTCGAGCACGCCGCGTTTGACCATGCTCACCATCGTATCGGGCGAGGTGAAGCGGCCGACGCCGACAACCGGCTTGCCGGTGGTTTTCTTGACGAACTCGATCACCGGCTCGTGGCTGCCCTCCTGCACATAGCGCGAGGGGGCACAGTCGGTCGCCGAGTAATCCATCTTCACGTCGAAGAGGTCGGGCGCATCTTTCAGCAGGCCGATCACCTCATGCGCCTCGCTCTCGGCCACGTCGGAGTGCCGCGCCCGCAGCTCCTGCAGCGAGATGCGCAGGGCGACGGCGCAGCGGCCATGCGTGGCCTCGCGCACGGCGTCGATCAGCTGGGTGAGCAGGCGCACGCGGTTGGCGGAGGAGCCTCCGTAAGCATCGGTGCGGTGGTTATAATCGGAGAGGAGGAACTGGTAGGGCAGATAGCCCATGCCGGCATAGACGTAATGGATGTCGAAGCCCGCCTCTTCCGCCCGCACGGCCGCCTCGGCATGCCAGCGGATCAGGTCGCGGATGTCGGAGGCGTCCATCACCTTGGGCCGGGCGGAGGACATGAAGCCCACATGCGTCGCCATCCACGGCACGCCCGAGGGGGAGAGCGGCGCATAGCGGCTGGTGCGGTTCACCGCCGCCGCGCCGCCGTGCCACAGCTCCACCGCCGCCAGCGAGCCATGGGCATGAATCGCGTCGGTCGTCAGGCGGTGCGAGCGGATGTCGGCCTCGTCCCAGAGGGAAGCGAAGGGAAAGGGCGAATCGTCGGACGAGGGATGCACCGAGCAGGCGCCGGTCGAGACGACACCCCAGCCGCCCTCGGCCTTGGTGCCGCGAAAGGCGGCGCGCACATGCGGGTTGGCATTGGTCATGCCCGAGGCATGGGGCACCTGGTAGAACCGGTTCGGCGCCACCTTGGGGCCGATCTTCACCGGCTCGAACAGCACATCATATCGGGAAGCGCGCGCCATGCAGACCTCTTGTTGAACACTTGTTTAGTAAAGGTCAGCGCCGGGTGAGCTGTCAAGACTCTTTCGCTTTGGCACCGCAAGGCGGCCCCCGGGGCAGCGGCCAGTTGCATGAGCTTTGGGCAGTTTTTGCAGGGGTTCGGCGGCCTGCGCCTGGCGTCAGGCGCTCTTTTCGACCGGCGGGGTGCTCAGTGGCTGGCGGCGAACCGTTTCGGCGAAGACGAGGAATTCGTCGCATTCCAGCGGGCGCGAGAACAGGTAGCCCTGCCCCAGAAGCACGCCGCGCTCGATGAGGTATTCGGCCTGCGCCCTGGTCTCGATCCCTTCGGCGATCATGATGAGATCCAGAGAATGGCCGAGGTCGATGATATGCTCGACGACCGAACCGCGCGCCGCCTCAAGCCCGATGCCGCTTACGAAGCTCTTGTCGATCTTGAGCGTGTTGATCGGAAGGTTCTGCAGATACTGCAGGCTCGAATAGCCGGTGCCGAAATCGTCGATCGCCACGTGGTGGCCCGCGCGGCTGAGGGCGGCGAAGGTGTCATGGCTGGCCTCCGGCGCGATTAGGCCCCGTTCGGTGACTTCCAGCATCACCTTGTCCGCCGTCAGCCCCGTTCGGTCGAGCTCCGAGGCCAGGAAGGCCGGAAAGGCGCCGGAGGCGATATCGCCGGCCGAGAGGTTGATCGCGACATGGCCGCCCGCATCGCTTTTCAGATAGGGCGTCAGCTCCTCTATCGCGCGGGCCACCACCCAGCGGGTGATCTCGCCGATGATGCCGCGCTCTTCGGCCACGGGGATGAACTGGTCGGGCCGGATGTACTCGCCATCCGGCCGCTGCCAGCGCAGCAGCGCCTCGGCGCCGCGGCACTGGCCCGTCGAGAGGTCGATGATCGGCTGATAGACCAGCCGCATCTCGCCATGGCGCAGCGCAGAGAGGATCTCGCGGTCGAGCTTGAGCTGCCTGCGCGACAGCCAGATGATGTTGACCACGAGCAGCAGCGACACGATCAGCGCCGCCGGCAGCAGGATGCGCAGGAAGTTCTCGAACGTCCCCGCCCTGCCAACCTGCGGCGAGCTGGCGAGGGCGACCAGTCGGCCATTCACATTCGTGCGCGCGAAGGTCAGATCGGGCGGCACGTCTTCTGGCGCGATCATCTCCGGTGCATCGCTGCCCAGCCATTCCTCCAGCGAGGCTCCCAGCTCGGTGCCCGCGCCGCCGAGCAGATAGACCTGCCCCGACCGCTCGCGGTAGCCGAGGGCGAGCTCGATATCGTTGAACGTGGGCGTATCGGTCAGGCGGAAATGCGAGATCAGGACGTTGTGGTTCTGGTCTTGCAGAGCGATGGCCGGGCCGGACTCGCTGATCGCGGTGTCGATCTCGGGGCTGACGGCGATACCGTTCTCCAGCGTGAACGCGACGGGCGCCTGCCGGACACCGGGCTCGGCCATGCCCCAGGATGTGCAGGCCAGCTCGCCATTCTCGAAATAGCCGACCTCGTCGACGTAAGAGGACCCCATCACCAGATGGCGCATCGCCGCGATGTGGTCTTCGCTGCAGCCGCTGTAGCTGCGCATCTGCAGCAAGACCTCTTCCGCCTCGGCCAAGGCCAGCTCGGCGCGCGTCAGCGCAACTCCGGCCATTCCTTCCAGGAGGCGCCCATGGTTCCGAACGGACAGCTCACGGGCAATGTAGACGCTCAGCAGAACGGGAAGTACGGCAGCCAGGATGGCGCCGACAACCGTCAACAAGGCGATACTGGTCCGGCGCGAAAAGCGCCTTTTCGTCATCGGCTTTAATTGGGCGCCTGACTTGCGAATCATCCTGCCGAAAATTCATATTTTTTAAACGTCTTAAGCAAGGTGTCTCGGCAGAGAGTGGCCATTTTTGGGCAAAAGCTCACGGGCCGCGAGTCAGATTGTCGCGGCGGGATCAGCAGGCCGGGATGGCGCGGAAAGGACGGGCGTCAGCCCGTCCGATCGAGGAAGGCGGCGAGATTGCCCACATGGGTGGGCCAGCTTGCCTTGGCGCCGCTGTAGAACTGCCCCTGCCCCTCGCGGAAGCCCGCCTGCTCCATCCGCAAGAGAGTGCCGCCCGGCGTGGGCGTGAGTGTCCAGCTGACGGTGCTTTCCAGCCCGAAGGCGTTCCAGCTGTAGCTGAGATGCGACGGCGCCTCGGCCTCGAGCACCTCGCAATCGACGGCGCCCCACTCGCCGCTCATCTGGAACTTGTGGCCGGGCTCGGCGGCAAAGTCGTTCTTCATCAGCCATTCCTCGATGAAATGCGGCGTCGTCAGCGCGCGCCAGACCTTCTCTGGCGGATGCGGCAGCTCCCGCTCGACGACGACGGATTTGGGCTGAGGCGCGGGATCGGTCATTGGTCCATCCTTTTGAGCAGGGCATCCAGAACATCGAGCCGGCTCTCCCAGAAGCCCGCCATCTGGGCCGTCCAGTCGACGAGGGGCGAGAGCGCCTCGGGCCGGGCGGAGTAGTGCGTCTGCCGCCCCTCGGGCCGGGCAGTGACGAGGCCGGCATCGCGCAGCACGGCCAGGTGCTTGGAGACGGCGGGTTGCGAGACACCGGCCTGTGCCGTCAGCCGCACCACCGTCTGCTCCCCGTCGCGGCAGAGGCGTTCGAAGAGCGCGCGGCGGGTCGGGTCGGCGAGGGAGCGGAAGAGGAAGTCGGCGGTCATTTGATAACCCTGTGGCTATGGATAATCCATAGCCATGGAGGAATGGGTCTGTCAATGGGCCGTAGGGTGCGTGCTCGTCACGCACCTTTCGGGCCGCGTCCGCCACCGACCACATCGTCCGCAGGCCGGGGGAAGAGCGGCGGCGTAGCGAAAGCGGGCAGGCCCCCGCCCTACAGGCTCGCCCGCATCCGGTACCCCGGCGCATAGGTCAGCCGCACCGCCGTGATCGCCCGCCCGTCGTTCCACGTCGCCCGGTCGAGCGTGAGCAGCGCCGCCCCCTCCTCCGCCGCCAGCCGCGCCGCCGTCTCCCCTCCCGCCGGCTCGGCGGAGATCGAGAGGTCGCCCGTCGTGTAGGGCACATGCGCGAGGAGCCATTCGTTCGGGCTGGTCACGCGGAAGTCCACGTCCTCCGCCTCCGGCAAAGCCGCGAGGTTCAGCCAGCGGTCCTCCAGCAGGAAGGGCCGCTCGTCGGCGAGGTGCAGGGCCACCACGTGCAGCATCGGCGCCCGCGCCGGCAGGCGCAGCCGGGTGGAAACAGGCTCCGGCGCCGGCACCGCCTCGCGCTCCAGCAGGTGATGCCGCCAGGTGGCCCCCTGCCCCTCCACCTCCTTGCGGATCACCGGGATCGTCAGCACCGCCCGCGCCGGCGGATGCTCCGCCACCACCGTGCCGGCCCTCCGCTTTCGGTCCACCAGCCCGCGCTCGGCGAGGCCGCGGAGCGCGCGGTTTACCGTCGTGCGGGCGACGCCGAGCTCCACCGCCAGCGCGGTCTCGGCGGGCAACAGAGTCCCCGGCCGCCAGGCGCCGTCATTGATGCGCCCGATCAGCTCATCCTGAACCTCCTGCCAGCCCCGCCGGCTCACCTGAGGCCCGGCAGGTTCAGCCCGTGCTCCTCCGCGCAGGCGATGGCATCCTCGTAGCCCGCATCGGCATGGCGCATGACGCCGGAGGCCGGGTCGTTCCAGAGCACCCGCTCCAGCCGCTTCGCCGCCGCGTCGGTGCCATCGGCGCAGATCACCATCCCCGCGTGCTGGCTGAACCCCATGCCAACGCCGCCGCCGTGGTGGAGGCTCACCCATGTCGCCCCGCTGGCGGTGTTGAGCAGCGCATTCAGCAGCGGCCAGTCCGACACCGCGTCCGAGCCGTCGCGCATCGCCTCCGTCTCGCGGTTGGGGCTGGCGACGGAGCCGCTGTCGAGGTGGTCGCGCCCGATGACGACGGGGGCGGACAGCTCGCCCGACCGCACCATCTCGTTGAAGGCGAGGCCGAGCTTGTGGCGCTGCCCGAGCCCCACCCAGCAGATCCGCGCCGGCAGCCCCTGGAAGGCGATCCGCTCGCGCGCCATGTCGAGCCATTTGTGCAGGTGGGGATCGTCGATCAGCTCCTTCACCTTGGCGTCGGTCTTGTAGATATCCTCAGGGTCGCCCGAGAGCGCCGCCCAGCGGAACGGCCCGATGCCCCGGCAGAAGAGCGGCCGCACGTAGGCGGGCACGAAGCCGGGGAAGGCGAAGGCGTCGGTGAGCCCCTCGTCCTTCGCCACCTGCCGGATGTTGTTGCCGTAATCGAGCGTCGGCACGCCGGCGTTCCAGAAGTCGACCATCGCGGCGACATGGGTGCGCATCGAGGCGCGGGCGGCGGCCTCAACCTCCTTCGGCGCGCTCTCCTGCTTCGCCCGCCAGTCGGCGACGCTCCACCCCTGCGGCAGGTAGCCGTGCAGCGGATCGTGGGCGGAGGTCTGGTCGGTGACGATATCGGGGCGCGGGCCGCCGGCCTTCATCCGGGCGGCGAGCTCGGGGAAGATGTCGGCGGCGTTGCCGATGAGGGCGACGGATTTCGCCTCTCCGGCGGCCGTCCACTTGGCGATCAGGGCGAGGGCGTCGTCGAGGGTATGGACCTTCTCATCGACATAGCGCGTGCGCAGGCGGAAGTCGGCGCGGGTCTCGTCGCATTCCACGGCGAGGCAGCAGGCCCCGGCCATCACCGCCGCCAGCGGCTGCGCGCCGCCCATGCCGCCGAGGCCGGCGGTGAGGATCCACTTGCCGGTCAGGTCGCCGCCATAATGCTGGCGCCCGGCCTCGACGAAGGTCTCGTAGGTGCCCTGCACGATGCCCTGGCTGCCGATGTAGATCCACGAGCCGGCGGTCATCTGGCCGTACATGGCCAGCCCCTTCTTATCGAGCTCGTTGAAATGGTCCCAATTGGCCCAATGGGGGACAAGGTTGGAATTGGCGATCAGCACGCGGGGCGCGTCCGTGTGGGTGCGGAAGACGCCGACCGGTTTGCCGGACTGGACGAGCAGGGTCTCGTCGTCTTCCAGCTCCTTCAGCGCGGCGACGATCTTGTCGAAATCTTCCCACGTCCGCGCTGCCCGCCCGATGCCGCCGTAGACGACCAGCTCATGCGGGTTCTCGGCGACATCAGGGTGCAGGTTGTTCATCAGCATCCGCATCGGCGCCTCGGTGAGCCAGCTCTTGGCGCTGATCTCGGGGCCGGTGGGCGGGTAGACGTCGCGGAGGTTGTGGCGGGGGTTGGTCATCGGGAGCCCTCCAGAGTGCCGGCGAGGCCGGCCAGGGTTTGCAGGATGTCTTGAAGGTGGGTGCGGAGCGCCTCGGCCTTGGCCTCGTCATAGGCCCAGGGCGGGGCTTCCTCGGTGAGGTAATTGCGCTGCGCCAGCTCCATCTGGATGGCGTGGAGGCCCTCGGCGGGGCGACCGTAGTGGCGCGTCGTCCAGCCGCCCTTGAAGCGGCCGTTGAGGATGGAGGAGTAGCCGGGCGCGGCGGCGCAGATGCCCTGAACTGCGGCCTCGACCTGCGGCGCGCATGTGGTGCCGCCATCGGTGCCGATGTTGAAATCTGGCAAGTCTCCGTCGAAGAGATAAGGGATTTTCCCTCTGATTGAGTGGCAATCGTACAAGATCGCCACGCCGTGCCGCGCCTTCACCCGCTCCAGCTCGGCACTCATCGCGGCATGGTACGGGGCGTGATAGGCCTCCCGCCGCGCCTCGATCTCCGCCTCTCCCGGTGGATCGTCCCAGATCGCCTCGCCGTCGAAACCCTTCGTCGGCACCAGCCCGGTGGTGTTCTGCCCCGGGTAGAGCGAGACGCCGGAGGGGTCGCGGTTGGCGTCGATGAGATAGCGGTGGAACGTGGCGCGCACGGTCGTCACCCCCGGCAGCAGGCCGGCGTAGAGCCGGTTGATGTGCCAGTCGGTATCTGCGAGCGCCCTGCCCCGGTCGTTCAGCCTCACCCGCACGTCCTCCGGCAGCCAGGTGCCGGTATGCGGCAGGCCGAGCACCACCGGCCCGTCGCCGCGTGTCACCTCGACGGGCATCATGGCGCCAGCTCCGGCAGCTCCAGCCCGCCGGTCAGGCGGCCCTCTCGCACCAGCGCGGCAGCCCGCTCCAGGTCGGGCGCAAGGTAGCGGTCCTCGCCCAGCGCCGGCACGGCCTCACGGAGGCGGGCGATGACGGATTGCAGCGGCGCCGATGTCTCCAGCGGGGCACGAAAGCCGATACCCTGCGCCGCCGCCACCGCCTCGATGCCGAGGATCATCGATAGGTTGGCGTTCATCCGGGCGAGACGCCGGGCGGCGTGGGCGGCCATGCTCACATGGTCTTCCTGGTTGGCGGAGGTCGGCGTTGAGTCCGTCGAGCAGGGGTTGGCCAGATGCTTGTTCTCGCTCATCAAAGCGGCGCTCGTGACCTCGGCGATCATCAGGCCGGAGTTGAGGCCGGGATCGGGCGTCAGGAAGGGCGGCAGGTCGAAGGAGAGCGTCGGGTCGACCATCACCGCGATGCGCCGCTGCGCGATCGAGCCGATCTCCGCCAGAGCCAGCGCGATCTGGTCGGCGGCGAAGGCGACGGGCTCGGCATGGAAGTTGCCGCCGGAGACGATGCGCCCCTCCTCCACCAGCACCAGCGGGTTGTCGGTCACCGCATTCGCTTCGACCTCCAGCGTGCGGGCGGCGAAGGACAGAAGATCCATCGCCGCGCCCATCACCTGCGGCTGGCAGCGGATGCAATAGGGGTCCTGCACGCGGGTATCGCCTGTCCGGTGGCTCTCGCGGATCTCGCTGCCCTCCATCAGCGCCCGCTGCGCGGCGGCGAAGGCGATCTGCCCCGGCTGGCCGCGCAGCGCATGGATGCCGGCGAGCAGCGGCGCGGTGGAGCCCATGACGGCATCGGTCGACAGCGCGCCGGTCACGATGGCGGCGCGGGCATTGTCCCAGGCGCGCCAGAGCCCGGCGAGCGCGCAGGCGGTCGAGAATTGCGTGCCGTTGATGAGGGCGAGGCCCTCCTTGGGGCCGAGCGCGATGGGGGCGAGGCCGGCCTTCGCCAGCGCCTCGGCGGAGGGCATGCGGTGGCCTTCGTGCACCGCCTCGCCTTCGCCCATCATCGCCGCGGCGAGGTGGGCGAGCGGGGCGAGGTCGCCCGAGGCGCCGACGGAGCCTTGCTCGGGGATCACCGGCAGCACATCCGCCGCCAGCATCGCCTCGATCTGCTGGGCGGTGGCCCAGGCCACGCCCGAAGCCCCGCGCCCGAGCGAGAGCAGCTTCAGCGCCATCATCAGCCGGATGGTCGCGGCGTCGAGCGGTGCGCCGACGCCGCAGCAATGGCTGAGGATGAGGTTGCGCTGGAGCCGCGCCGTATCCTCCGCCTTGATGCGAACGGAGGCGAGCTTGCCGAAGCCGGTGTTGACGCCGTAGACGGCCTCCTCCCCCTCGGCAGCCTTGCGCACCAGAGCCTCGGCGGCTTCGACAGCCGGGCGGCAGACCGGGTCGAGCGCGGCGCCTTCGCCCTCCCAGACGGAGCGGAGCGTGGCGAGCGGGGTGGCGCCGGGGGTGAGGGTCAGCACTTGGTGCCTCCAAAAATGAGGGCGTAGAGGGGGTTCCAGCCGATGCGATAGGCGAGCTCCGCCGGGGTCTCGACGTCCCACACCGCGAGGTCGGCGCGTTGCCCGGGCGCCAGCGTGCCCCGGTCCGCCAGCCCCAGCGCGCGGGCGGCATGGGTGGTGGCGCCGGCGAGGGCCTCCTCCGGCGTCAGACGGAAGAGCGTGCAGGCCATGTTCATCGCCGTCAGCAGCGAGGCGAGCGGCGAGGAGCCGGGGTTGCAATCGGTGGCCACGGCCATGGGCACCCCGGCGTCGCGGAAGGCCTGCACCGGCGGGGCCTTGGTATCGCGGAGCGTGTAGTAGGCACCGGGGAGCATCACCGCGACTGTCCCGGCGGCGGCCATCGCGGCGGCGTCTTCGGCGGTCGCGTGTTCAAGGTGGTCGGCGGAGAGCGCGCCATGGCGGGCCGCCAACGCCGCGCCGCCCATGTGCGAGAGCTGCTCGGCGTGCAGCTTCACCGGCAGGCCGAGCGACGCCGCCGCATCGAAGACCCGGCCGATCTGGGCGGTGTCGAAGGCGATGCCCTCGCAGAACCCGTCCACCGCATCGATGAGGCCCCGGCCCTCGTGCATCACGGGGATCACGACCTCGTCCACATAGGCGTCCGGGCGGCCCTTGTACTCGGGCGGCACCGCGTGGGCGGCGAGGTAGCTGGTGCGGACGGTGACGGGGCGGAGCTCGGCGATGCGGCGGGCGACGCGGAGCATGCGCAGCTCCGTCTCCGGCTCCAACCCGTAGCCGGACTTGATCTCCAGCGTCGTCACGCCCTCGGCGATCAGCGCGTCGGCGCGGGTCAGGGCGCCCTCCAGCAGCGCCTCCTCCGACGCGGCGCGGGTGGCGCGGACGGTGGAGCCTATGCCGCCGCCGGCGCGGGCGATTTCCTCGTAGCTGGCGCCTTCGAGCCGCATCTCGAACTCGTCGGCCCGGTGGCCGCCGAAGACGATATGCGAGTGGCAGTCGATCAGCCCGGGGGTGACGAGCCGCCCGCCCAGATCCTCAGCCTCCTGGCCCTGCCATTCCGCCGGGAGCTCAGCCAGCGGCCCGGCGAAGGCGATGCGACCGTCCTCCACCGCCAGAGCGCCGTCCTCCACCAGCCCGTAGCGGCCGGGGGCGGCGAAGGTCGCAAGGCGGGCATGGGTATAGAGCATCGGGGCCTCTTGATCGGGAGCCGTCGCCCGTGATTATGTATGCACATATTCAGCTGTCAACGGGAGAGTGGGCCATGCAGGTGATCTGGGCGGAGCAGGCGCTGCTGGGGACGGGCTGGGCGCGCGACGTGCGCATCGAGGTGGCGGAGGGCCGGATCGCCGCCGTCACCCCAGGCGCCCCAGCGGAGGGCGAGCGGGTCGGCGTCCTCGTCCCCGCCCCTGCCAACGCCCATTCCCACGCCTTCCAGCGCGCCATGGCCGGGCTGACGGAGCGTAAGGGGCCGGCGCAGGACAGCTTCTGGACATGGCGACAGCTGATGTTCCGCTTCCTCGAGGAGATCACGCCCGAGCAGGTCCAGGCCATCGCCGCCTTCGTGCAAATGGAGATGGCCGAGGCGGGCTTCGGCGCGTCGGTGGAGTTCCACTACCTGCACCACGCCCCCGGCGGCGCGCCTTACGCGGACCTCGCCGAGATGTCCGGGCAAATCGCCGCTGCGGCGGAGACCAGCAGGCTCGGCCTGACCCTCCTGCCCGTCGCCTACCAGTTCGGCGGGCTCGACAGGCGCCCGCTCGGCCCCGGCCAGATCCGCTTTGGAAATGATCGCGAGCGTTTCGCCCGCCTGCATGAGGCCGCCGGCGCCGCCCTCACTCCCCTGCCCGACGATACGCGGCTCGGGGTGGCGCTGCATTCGCTTCGGGCGGTCGCGCCAGAAGACCTGCTGCCACTGGCCGGCCTCACCGACGGACCGATCCACGTGCACCTTGCCGAGCAGGTGGCGGAGGTCGACGAGGTGGAGGCCGCGCTCGGCGCCCGCCCCGTGGCCTGGGCCCTCGCCAACCTGCCGCTCGACGATCGCTGGTGCCTGATCCATTGCACGCAGATGACCCCCGGCGAGACCACCGCCCTCGCCGCCATCGGTGCCGTCGCCGGCCTCTGCCCGCTCACCGAGGCGAGCCTCGGCGACGGTATCTTTGACGGCGTGCGCTGGCTCGGCGCCGGCGGGGCCATGGCTATCGGCTCTGACAGCAACATCCGCATCAGCCTCGCCGAGGAGCTGCGCCAGCTCGACACCTCGCAGCGCCTGCGCGACCACTCCCGCGCCGCCCTCGCCACGCCTGAGCGCTCGACCGGGCGGCGGCTGATGGAGGATGCGGCGCTCGGCGGTGCCAAGGCGGCGGGGCGCGGCACGGGCCGCATCGAGCCGGGCGCCTGGGCCGACCTCCTCGCCCTCGATATGGCCCACCCGGACCTTGAGGGCCTCACCGGCGACACCGCGCTCGACAGCTTCGTCTTAGCTGGCGGCCCGGGGATGGTGGACCGGCTCTGGTCCGCCGGGCGGCCCCTCGTCACGGGCGGGCGGCATCACCGCCGCGACGAGATCACCGCTGCCTATCGCCGGGCGACCAGGGAGCTGCGCGCGCGGGCCTGACGCGCCGCGCCGGCTACCACATCGACTTGGCGTAGCTCTCCGACAGGTTGTCGTCCATGTCCGCCGGCGCCGTCTCCAGCGCGAGCTGGTCGTGGAGGATTTCACCCAGCGTCGGCATCTCCTTGCGGTCGGGCCATGTCTCCGGCGACCAGAGCTGCGAGCGCATGAAGGCCTTGGCGCAATGCATGTAGACCTCGGCGACCTTCACCACGAGCACCGCGATTGCCGGCCGGCCGTTCACGCCGAAGCGGGCGCAGAGCTCTTCATCCGTCGTTAGCCGGCCTGTACCATTGATGCGCAGCGTCTCATTCATGCCGGGGATGAGGAAGATCAGGCCGACCGCCGGGTTGTCGACGATGTTTTCCCAGCTATCGAGCCGGTTGTTGCCCGGCCTGTCGGGGATGGCGAGTGTGGTGTCGTCGAGCGGCACGGCGAAGCCCGGTTTGTCGCCCTTCGGCGAGACATCCGCCCTGCCCGCGCTGTCTTGCGTGCCGAGCAGCAGGAAGGGCGATTTCGAGAGCAGGTGCCGGGCATGCGCATCCAGGAACGGCAGTTGCTTCTTCAGCGCCACGTCGTGAACCGGCTTGTAATGGGCGCGCAACGCCTCGCGGCTATCGATGAATTCCATGGCTGCCTCTCTCCTCTCCGTCCTGATGCCGGCGCGGGCCGGCGCCATCACTCTCGCCAAGAGCGAGCCGGGCGCAACCCCGCGGCGACCGCCCGCTTGCGTGCGACTGTGGCCAGGCCCCGCATCTTGAGGCGCCTCAAAGTTGAACCGCACTGTGCTTGCCGCCGTTCTGCTATGACGTGCAAAGCCAGCAAACAGATTACCAAGAGGCCGGGACCCGCATTGTGAAACTTCCGCTCGACCGACTGCGCAGACTTTTCCAACCGAAGGACGCGCGCCGCGACATCGATTTTCGCGCCCTGACAGAGAACGCGGCAGATGTCGTGCTGCTCGTCAGCAGCGACCTGCAATTGCGCTATGCCTCTCCCTCGTCGAAGGCCGTGCTGGGGTGGGAGCCGGAGGAGATATTGGCCATGCAGCTTGGCATGGTCTACGAGCCCGACCTTCCCCTCGTTCATGAGACGGCCGAAAAGCTGCTGGCCAGCGGCGCCGGCAGCGACATCTCCCTCGTCTTGCGCGCCAACCATAAGGACGGCTCGCTGCGCTGGATGGAAGGCCACGGTCGCCTGCTCGCCAATGAAGATCCGCACCATCCCAACGACGTCGTCGTCACCCTGCGCGACGTCTCGGCGATGAAAGAGCTGCAAGAGCGGCTGAGTGCGCTCGCCATGGAAGACGGGCTGACCGGCCTCGCCAACCGGCGCGCCTTCGACGAGGCGCTGCACCGCGAATGGGACCGTACGCTGCGCGACCGCTCGCGCCTGTCGCTGGTGCTGATCGATCTCGACCTCTTCAAGGAGGTGAATGACCGCTTCGGCCATCAGGTGGGCGACGATTGCCTGCGCAGCGTCGCTGCCACCCTGCGCGGCGTGGCCCGCCGCCCCGGCGATCTGGCCGCGCGCTACGGCGGCGAAGAGCTGGCGCTGATCCTGCCGGACACGGACATGAACGGAGCGGAGCAATTGGCCGAAGAGCTGCGGCAGGCGATCTACGATCTCGACCTGTCCAATCCCGGCAATGCCGTGGGCGACCGGCGCATGACCGCCAGCATCGGCGTCGCCACCGCGCAATCTTCAATCGGCGGCACGATGAAGATGCCCGAGGCGTTGCTGCTGGCGGCGGATGCGGCGCTCTATCGCTCGAAGCACGAAGGGCGCAACCGCGTCACCTCTACCATGCTGCTGGTGCCGGAAGGCGAGGGCTAGCGTGCCTCAGGGATGGCCGCCGACGCCGGCGAGATCCTGCAGGATGGGGCAATCGGGCCGGTCATCGCCGTGGCAGCGCCGGACGAGTTGCCCCAGCGTGGCCTTCAGCCCCTGCAGCTCGGCGATCTTGCGGTCGATCTGATCGAGCCGCTCTTCGGCCAGCGCCTTCACATCGGCACTGGCCCGGCCCCGGTCTTCGTAGAGCGACACCAGCGCACGGCAATCGTCGATGGAAAAGCCCAGCGAGCGGGCGCGGGCGAGGAAGGCCAAGGTGGCCACGTCGGCCTCGCCGAAATCGCGGTAGCCATTGGCGCTGCGGGCCGGGTGCACCAGTCCGATCTCTTCGTAATAGCGGATGGTCTTGGCCGGCAGGCCGCTGATCTCTGCCACGTCCTTGATGTTCATTCCGGGGCTCCTGAAGCGTCCCATCAGATAAAGGTTCCAAAAACTGGAAGGTCAAGGCACGAGAGCCCTTGACCTTCCAGTGGCTGGAACGACTAGCTCTGCCGTCATTCGCTCCACACGCCCTCCCGGGAGGCCCAGATGACCGACGCAGCCCACATCCACGATGCCCCCGCCGGCGAGGTGATCCGCGACCCGGTTTGCGGCATGACGGTCGACCCCAGCAAGGGCAAGCCGACTGCCGAGCATGAAGGCCGGACCTTTCACTTCTGCTCCGCCGGCTGCCGCGAGAAATTCGTGGCCAGGCCGGAGGAGTACCTGACGGCGGAAGACCCGGTCTGCGGCATGAGCGTGGACCGCGCCTCGGCGAAGCACATGGCCAAGCACGAGGGGCAGCGGCTCTATTTCTGCTCGGCGGGCTGCATGGCGAAGTTCGAGGCCGACCCAGAGACCTATCTCGCCGGCCGCCCCACCCCCACGGCGCCGCCCGGCGCCAAATGGACCTGCCCGATGCATCCCGAGATCGTCGAGGATGGCCCGGCCGATTGTCCGCTCTGCGGCATGGCGCTGGAGCCGATGACGCCCAGCGCCGATGCCGGGCCGAACCCAGAGCTGGTGGATTTCACCCGCCGGCTCTGGATCGGCGCGCCGATGGCCGCCGTCGTGTTCATCCTGGAGATGGGCGACCACATCGGCCTGCCCTTCCGCGAGTGGATGGGGCCGGGGCCCTTCGTCTGGGTGCAGGCGATCCTCGCCACGGCGGTGCTCTGGCTCTGCCGGGTGTTCTTCAAGCGCGGCTGGAGCTCGATCCGCAACCGCAGCCCGAACATGTGGACTCTGATCGCCATCGGCACCGGCGCGGCCTGGATCTTCTCGGTGGTGGCGCTGCTGGCGCCCGGGCTCTTCCCCGCGCAGATGCGCATGAATGGCGCGCCGCCGGTCTATTTCGAGGCGACGGCGGTGATCCTGATCCTCGTGCTCGTCGGCCAGGTGATGGAGCTGCGCGCCCGTGAACGCACCGGCGATGCCATCCGCGCCCTGATGGACCTCGCCCCGAAGACGGCCCGGCGCGTGAAGGACGGCCGCGACGAGGACGTGCCGCTCGATGAGGTGAAGGCCGGCGACATCCTGCGTGTGCGCCCCGGCGAGGCCGTTCCGGTCGACGGCACGGTCACCGAAGGCAGCTCGGCCGTGGATGAGAGCATGGTCACCGGCGAGCCGATCCCGGTCGAAAAGACCGAGGGTGAGGCTGTCACCGGCGGCACGCTCAACCGCACCGGCAGCTTCCTGATGAAGGCCGAGCGCGTGGGCGCCGAGACAACGCTGTCACGCATCGTGGCGCTGGTGGCGCAGGCGCAGCGCAGCCGCGCGCCCATTCAGGCGCTGGCCGACCGGTTCGCCGGCTGGTTCGTGCCCGCCGTGGTGGCTGTCGCCGTGCTCGCCTTCCTCGCCTGGTGGCTGCTCGGCCCATCGCCCGCCCTCTCCTACGCCTTCGTCGCGGCGGTCAGCGTGCTGATCATCGCCTGCCCCTGCGCGCTGGGCCTCGCTACGCCGATGTCGATCATGGTGGCCACGGGCCGCGGCGCGCATGCCGGCGTGCTGATCCGCGATGCCGAGGCGCTGGAGCGGCTTTCGAAGGTGGATGTGCTCGTGGTCGACAAAACCGGCACCCTCACCGAAGGCCGCCCCTCGCTGACAGAGGTCGTCGCCGGCGCCCTGCCGGAGGCCGAGGTGCTCGCCCTCGCCGCCGCGCTGGAGCGCGGGTCGGAGCATCCGCTGGCCGAGGCCATCACGCGCGGCGCTGCCGAGCGGGGCGCGGAGGAGCTGCAGGCGAGCGACTTCAAGGCCGTCACCGGCAAGGGCGTGACCGGCCGTGTGGGCAAGCGCAGCGTCGCGCTCGGCAATGCCGCGCTGATGGCGGATGAGAGCGTGACCCTCGGCGAGCTGAAGGCGCGCGCGGCAGAGCTTCAGGCCGAGGGCCGCACCGCCATGTACCTGGCCGTCGATGGCCGGGCTGCCGGGCTGATCGCCGTGGCCGACAGGATCAAGGAGAATGCCGCCGAGGCGATCCGCGGACTGCACGAGGCCGGCCTGCGCATCGTGATGGCCACCGGCGATGCCGAGCCGACCGCCCAGGCCGTGGGCTCGGCGCTCGGCATCGACGAGATCCGCGCCGGCGTCAGCCCAGAGGGGAAGGGCCGGCTCATCGAGGCACTGCAGCGCGAGGGCCACAGCGTGGCCATGGCGGGCGACGGGGTGAACGACGCCCCGGCCCTCGCCGCCGCCGATGTGGGCATCGCCATGGGCACCGGCGCCGATGTGGCTGTCGAAAGCGCCGGCATCACACTGCTGCAGGGCGATCTCTCCGGCATCCTGCGGGCGCGGCGGCTGGCGGAGGCGACGATGCGCAACATCCGGCAGAACCTCGTCTTTGCCTTCATCTACAACACCGCCGGGGTGCCGATCGCGGCGGGCATCCTCTACCCATTCTTCGGGCTGCTGCTCTCGCCCATCATCGCCGCCGCCGCGATGAGCCTCAGCTCGGTCTCGGTGATCGGCAATGCGCTGCGGCTGCGAGGCGTGAAGCTGTAAGAGACAGAGCGCCGGTCAGATCGGGCCGGGCCGGCGCTCTTCGCTCAGCAGCACGTTCGCTTCCAGCGCGCCGACGCCGGGCAACGTCATGATCCGCCGGCGCAGCACCCGCTCGAAATCGGCGAGGTCGCGGGCCACCACCCGCAGGCGGAAGTCGTAGAGGCCGAGCACATGCTCCACCAGCTGCACCTCGCGGATCCCGCCCACGGCCCGCTCGAAATCGGCCAGGTTCACCTGCGCCTTGGCGGCCAGTTTCACGCCCAGAAACACCGTCACCCCAAAGCCCAGCGCCTGCCGGTCGAGCTTCAGCCGCCGCCCGGCGATCACCCCCGCCTCGCGCAGCCGCTTGAGGCGTCGCCAGGCGGCAGGCTGCGACAGGCCTAGGCGGCGGCCCAGCTCTGCCGTCGGCAGGGCGGCATCGGCGGTCAGCAGGCGCAGCATCTGCCGGTCGGTCTCGTCGAGGTCGAGGCTCATAGCGGCAGCGCCTCGTCGCGCTTCACTTCCGTCAGGGTCATCAGGCTTTCGATATCGGCGATATGCGGCAGGGTCAGGATGCGGCGCCGATAGATCTGCTGGTAATGGTCGAGGTCGCGCGCGATGACATGCAGCCGCACATCGACCCGGCCGAGGAAGGTCTGGATCTCGGTCACCTCGGGGATGGCGCGTGCGCCGTCGAGGAATTCCTCGAAGCCGCCGGGGACCGTCTTGTCGAGCGTCACCCGCAGGCTGACAGCGACCTCATAGCCCAGCGCCCGCCAGTCGATCACCGCCTCCTGGCCCAGGATCACCCCAGCCTCCTCCATCTTGGCCACGCGCCGCCCGGCCTTTAGCGCGCTCACACCGGCCCGCTCGGCCAGCTCGGCCAGCGAGAGTTCCGGCTCAGCTTGCCAGAGGCGCAGAAGACGGCGGTCGGTATCGTCGAGCATGGAAACCTCGCAATTTCCCAGACGCGCGCATGATTGCATCGCATGTTGATGGAAATACCCGCTCTTCTGCCCTCGCCGCAAGCCCGCCGGCCCGCTACACCGGCGCAGCAAATTCCAAGGAGGGACGAGATGCGCGTCTATTACGATCGCGATTGCGATGTGAACCTGATCAAGGACATGAAAGTGGCCATCCTGGGCTACGGCTCCCAGGGCCACGCCCATGCGCTGAACCTGCGCGATTCCGGCGCCAAGAACGTTGTCGTCGCACTCCGCGAGGGCTCGCCGTCGAAAGCCAAGGCCGAGGGCGAAGGCCTGCAGGTCATGGGCATCGCAGAAGCCGCCGCCTGGGCCGACCTAATCATGTTCACCATGCCCGACGAGCTGCAGGCCGAGACCTACAAGAAATACGTGCATGACAACCTGAAAGAGGGCGCGGCCATCGCCTTTGCCCACGGTCTCAACGTGCACTTCGGCCTGATCGAGCCGAAGAAGGGCGTCGATGTCATCATGATGGCTCCCAAGGGCCCCGGCCACACCGTGCGCGGCGAATACGTCAAAGGCGGCGGTGTGCCCTGCCTCGTCGCCGTCGACACCGACGCGACGGGCCGCGCCATGGAGATCGGCCTCTCCTACTGCTCCGCCATCGGCGGCGGCCGCTCGGGCATCATCGAGACGAACTTCCGGCAGGAATGCGAGACCGATCTCTTCGGCGAGCAGGCCGTTCTCTGCGGCGGCCTCGTCGAGCTCATCCGCATGGGCTTCGAGACGCTGGTCGAGGCCGGCTACGAGCCCGAGATGGCCTATTTCGAGTGCCTGCACGAGGTGAAGCTGATCGTGGACCTGATCTACGAAGGCGGCATCGCCAACATGAACTACTCGATCTCGAACACCGCCGAATACGGCGAGTATGTCTCCGGCCCGCGCATCCTGCCGTACGAGGAGACGAAGAAGCGCATGAAGGACGTGCTGACCGACATCCAGAACGGCAAGTTCGTGCGTGATTTCATGCAGGAAAACGCCGTCGGCCAGCCGAGCTTCAAGGCCACGCGTCGCCTGAACGACGAACATCAGATCGAGCAGGTCGGCGAAAAGCTCCGCGCCATGATGCCGTGGATCGGCAAGGGCAAACTGGTCGACAAGGCCCGCAACTAAGGGCTTAGACCAGAGCGACATGAAGGCGGCCCGGCAGCGATGCCGGGCCGTTTTTTGTCGGGGCGTCGAGTGGTGACCTGGCCCACCATTCCGATCCGAAATCCGAGACCACTTCGCACGCCGGCCCGTGGGGTGGCGCTATAACGGCGCCGCTATCGCGCTTTATGTCTGCAACGACCCTCCTCGCGGCGGGCTCTGCGGTACCGTCACCAGAGCGCCAGCCCGCGGGGAAGGGCCGGCGCTCGCGCGGCGGCCTGACGGCCTTGATTCCGCGCGGGGGAGGAGCGCTGGTGGCCGGGCAACGGCGGGGTGAACCCCGCCTCCCCTACGCCCGCAGCTCCGGCACGATCTCCCGCCGCAAAGCCGCCCAGGCCGGCAGCAGCGCCAGAACCGCCGTCAGCGAGACGAAGCCAGCCGCCATCTGCACCTCCGGCCAGGCCAGGGTCGCGCGCACCAGGATGTCCGTCCGCGCTGTCACCACCGCCGAGAGCGCCCAGGCGGCGCCGAAGCCCAATGCCAACCCCAGCGCCGTGCCCAGCGCCAGCAGACCCACGGCATAGCTCCACACCACCGCCGCCACGAAGCGGCCCGGTGCGCCCAGAGCCCGCAGCAGCGCCAGTGCCCGGGCGAAGAGCCGCACGAGGATGGCCAGTGCCAGCAACACCGCCAGCGTCACCAGCACCTGCGACGCCATGGCGAGCACGCTCATCGCCTCGCGCACATCGCCGAGCCGCGCCTGCAGCTGCGCCAGCACGGTGCCGGGGAAGAACGCCATCATGTCGTCCTGCCCGTAGCGCGAGAGGAGCTGGTAATTCGCCCCCAGAGTTGCGCCCCGCACGAGGATCGCGGGCGTGCCGGGGAAGTACTCCGCATCGAAGGGCGGACCGAGCTGCTCGCCGGCCTCCGGGGCGTGGCCATTGGCGAGGCCATGCACCTCCCACACCGCCTCGACCGGCACCAGCACCGCGCGGTCCCAGGGCGAACCGGTGCGCTCCATTACACCCACTACGCCGAAATGGTGGCCCGCGTGGGCATGCGCATCCGCGAAGTCGCCCACCCCATGCGCGGGTTCGATCTGGTCGCCGATCGCGAAGCCCGCCAGCGCGCCCACCACCGCCTCTTCATGGGCGGCGAAGGCGCGCCCCTCGGCCAGCTCGGGCGACATATGGGCCACGAACTCGGCCGTCGTGCCCACCACCGGCGCCGCGCCGGCGCTGTCGCCAAAAGCCAGCGGGGCAGCGAGAGCGACGGCGGGGTCGCTGGCGACCTCGGCATATTGAGCGCCGGTCAGCAGCGGCATGTCACTGGCCTGCAGGTAGACGGCAGCGAGCATGGCGGTCAGCTCGCTGCCCGGCGCCGCGATGATCAGGTCGAACGGGTCCGCCGCCCGGGCGGTGCCGGCGCGCAGCCCCCGCTCCGCCGCCAGAAGCCCGGCGCCGATGGCGATGGCAGAGGCGATGAGGGCGACGAAGGCGATATTGGCGAAGCGGAAGCGCCGGCCCATGTCGCGGATCAGCGGCAGCGGGGCGAACCCGCGCAGCAGCACCGCGCCTATGACAAGGGCGGGCAGCAGAAGGCCGAGCGCCCAGAGAAGATCCTGCACGCCGGTCGGCAGGCCATACCAGAGGTCACGCATGGGCCGGCTCCGCCATCTGGCCATCGCGGATCTCCAGCCGGGCGCCCAGCGCCGCAACCAGCCCCGCATCGTGGCTCACCGCCACCAGCGTGCGCTCGCCGGCCAGCGCGGCAAGGTCGGCGATCAGCCGGTCGGCGCTGGTACGGTCGAGGCTCGCCGTCGGCTCGTCGGCCAGCAGCACGGCCGGGTTGCCCGCCAGCGCCCGCGCGATGGAGACGCGCTGCCGCTCGCCGCCCGAGAGGGAGGCAGCGAGCTGGCCGGTCTTGTCGCCGAGGCCGAGCCGCTCCAGCCAATGCGCGGCCCCGGCACGCAGGGCGGCGCGCTCGGCGGGCGGGGCATAGGCGGCGCTGAGGGCGGCGTTGTCGAGGGCCGACATCTCGTCGAAGAGCTGATGGTCCTGAAAGACCAGCCCCACCCGCCCCCGGCGCCAGCGGGCGCGGGCGGCGGGGGACATCGCGGTGATCTCGTCCTCGCCCCAGACGATGTGCCCGCTCGTCGCTGGCACGAGGCCGGCGAGCGCGAAGAGCAGCGTCGATTTGCCCGCCCCCGAGGGACCGGTGATGGCGAGCGCTTGCCCGGCGGCGAGGTCCAACGCCGGAAGGGTCAGCAGGCGGCGGCCGCCGGCCTCGACCGTGAGGTCGCGCAGGGCGAGCGGGGCGCCGGCGGGGGCCGGCGCGGCAAAGGCGTTGGTCATGGCCCGTCAGGCGCGCGAGAAGCGGGCGTCGACCAGGCGCAGGCGGCTGACGAAGCCGGTGTCGGCCTCCGTCTCGGTGCCGAGCTCGAGGATGCCGGTGGTGTTGAGCCGCACATTGAAGGGCTGCACGTCGTAGACGCGGGCCGTGTGGATGGCGGCGATATCGTCGGGCCATTCCGCCTCGGTCTCGCAGAAGGGGCAGACGGCGAGCGGCATCTTGGTGAGCACGAAGAAGGTGGAATTGGCCTTCAGCGGCGGCGCCATGAAGCCTTCCAGCGTCACGGGCGCGCCTTCGAGCGAGAGGGCGAGGTCGGAGAAGGACATGTCGCGGTTGTAGAGGTCGCGCAGCTTGACCGGCTCGGTGGCCCCGGCGGCGGCGAGGGCCGGCAGAGGCAGGGCGGCTAGCGTGGCGCTGGCAAGAAAGGTGCGGCGCTTCATCGGAGCACTCCAATTTGGCGAGTCGCGGGTCGGGCTCGACAGGAGGATAATGGAAAGCGGGCCGCCCGCGAAGGACGGCCCGCCGGTGCAAGCTGAGCTGTTACTCGGCGTGCTGGGCGTAGTTCATGACGTGGAAGATCTCGTTCTGCTCCATCACGCCGTTGACGAGGTGCGCCCAGGGGCCCTTCGCGAAGATCGCGACGTCTTCGCCCGAGTGCGTCTCGGAGCCCATCGGGATCAGCGCCTGCTGCACGTAGTCGAGGTCGGTCGCCTCTTCTTCGGTCAGGTCGGGGCGCGTGCCCGAATAGGTGCCGTCTTCCTGCTCGACAAGCACCGAGCCGGCGCCGTTGAGGAAGCCCGCCACGGTGTAGGGCTTGCCGTCGGAGCCGAGGAGAGGCTCGCCGGTGTTCATCTCACCGGCATCGTCGGCATCCATGCAGA
Organism: Pseudoroseicyclus sp. H15; assembly: GCF_054353345.1. Lineage (NCBI taxonomy): Bacteria > Pseudomonadati > Pseudomonadota > Alphaproteobacteria > Rhodobacterales > Paracoccaceae > Pseudoroseicyclus > Pseudoroseicyclus sp. H15. The sequence continues at coordinate 455,032 of NZ_JBTHJE010000005.1, read as the reverse complement.
GGCCGAGGATGTCGGAGCCACGGCCGCAGTAGCCGTTGAACGCGATGGCATGCTCGTGGTCGGCGGTGACGATGATGAGCGTGTTGCTCTCATCGGTCATGTCGATGGCGGCCTGCACGGCTTCGGCGAAGGCCACACCGTCGCGCACGACGCGGGCGAGGTTGCCGGCGTGGTTGGCGTGGTCGACACGGCCGGCCTCGACTTCGAGGTAATAGCCGCCCTCATTGGCCGACAGCGTGTTGATGGCGAATTCGGTCATCTCGGCGAGCGAGGGCTCGTCGGAACGGTCGGCTTCGTATTCCATATGGCTGGCTTCGAAGAGGCCGAGGATCGGGCCGTTCTCGAGGGAGGCGTCGAGGCCTTCCAGCGTCTCGGCGTTCCAGGCGAACTGGCCGCCCATGTCGGTGATCTCGGCGACCAGGTTGCGGCCGTCTTCGCGGGTGCCGTTATAGCCTTCGTCACCGGTGACGTCGGACGGCATGAAGTAGCGGCCGCCGCCACCCAGGGCGAGGTCGATCGTGCCGGCTTCCATGGCGGCGATCATCTGGGCGGCGATGTCGAGCTGCTCGCAGCCCTCGGGGATGCCGGTGTCGTCTTCCCAGTTGCGGTTGGCGGTGCGGGCGTAGACGGCGGCCGGCGTGGCGTGCGTCAGGCGCGCGGTCGAGATGATGCCGACTGATTTGCCCATGTCCGTGGCGATCTCGGACATCAGTGTCAGCGGCTCGGCTTCGAGGCCGGCGGCGCAATCGTCGACGGCCACTTCGGCCGGCAGGTTGATGACGGTGTTGCGCTGCTTGACGCCGGTATTCATGGCGCCGGCGGTCGGGGCGGAGTCAGGCGTCTGGCCGTTGACCGAGTAGGTCTTGACGAGGGCCGAGTTCGGGAAGGCCTCGTAGGGCAGGACGTAATCGTCGCCCATGCCGCCCTCTTGCTGGCCGGCGAAGAGGCGGATGGCGTAGTTCGTGCCCACGCCCATGCCGTCGGCCACGAAGAGGATGACGTTGGTCGCGGTGTTGGTATTCGGCGTGACGCCGGCGCGGGCTTCGACGGCAGCAGCGCCGTTCGTGAACCACTCGCTGTCGGCCTGGGTGATGTCCTGGGCGAATGCGGGCGCGGCGAGGGCCACGAGGGCCACGCTCGCCTTGAGCGAAGATTTCATTGGGTTGCTCCTAGGGTTGCTCGTGCGGCGGGCATAGGAGCGGCGCGACTCCGTTCCGTGACAGACGGGTTAAGGTTTTGTGACCGACGCTAGGGCAAGGAGACGGGTGGTGGGCGCGAGCTGTGCGTCAGCTCGGCCCACCTCGGCGGTCCGCCCTCTAGAGATGAGGTTCTGCAGCCTACTGCCACCAGCGCCGTTCCGAACCCGGCCCGGAATCAAGCCGAAGGCGCCGGGCGAGCGCCTGCCCGTCCCTGCGGGCTGGCGGCGCTCTGGTGAAGGCAGCATCTAGCTAGGGGATGGGAGGGGTGTGGCTGACACAAGGCACAACAGCGGCAGCCGAGCTGCGCCACCCTACGGGCAGGCGCTCGCCCGGCTTCCGTTACGCCTCCACCGCCCCATTGCGGCAAGGTCGCGCGCCAGTATAGTGCCGCTTCCAAATCGAAGGGGGCATCCGAATGGCCGAGGTCGGCATCATCATGGGCAGCCAGTCCGACTGGCCCACAATGAAGGCCGCGGCCGAGGTGCTGGGCGAGCTGGGGGTGGAGGTCGAGACCAAGATCGTCTCCGCCCACCGCACGCCCGACCGGCTTTATACATACGGCAAGGAAGCTGCGGGCCGGGGCCTCAAGGTGATCATCGCCGGCGCCGGCGGCGCCGCGCATCTGCCCGGCATGATGGCGTCGAAGACCCGCCTGCCCGTCATCGGTGTGCCGGTGCAGACGAAGGCGCTCGGCGGCGTCGATTCGCTCTATTCCATCGTGCAGATGCCCAGCGGCTTTCCCGTCGCCACCATGGCGATCGGCGGCGGCAAGAACGCGGGCCTGATGGCCGCCGCGATCCTCGCCATCTCCAACCCCTCCCTCGCCCAGCGCCTTGATGCCTGGCGCGAGGCCCTCTCTGCCTCCATCCCCGATGAGCCCAGCGATGAGTGACCCCCTGCCCCCCGGCGCCCGCATCGGCATTCTCGGCGGCGGCCAGCTTGGCCGGATGCTCGCCATGGCCGCCGGCAAGATCGGCCTCGCCCCGGCGATCTATGACCCGACGCCCGGCGCCCCCGCCGGGCAGGTCGCCCCGCTCACCACGGCGGGCTGGGACGATGCCGAGGCGCTCGCCCGCTTCGCCGGCAGCGTCGATGTCGTGACCTACGAGTTCGAGAACATCCCCGAGGCGGCGCTCGACGCCATCGAGGCAGTGGTGCCCATCCACCCGCCCCGCCGCGCGCTCGCCATCAGCCAGGACAGGCTGACGGAGAAGGATTTCCTCACCTCGCTCGGCCTGACCGTTGCCCCCTACGCCAAGGTGGACAATGCCGGCGAGCTCGACCTCGCGCTGGCCACCATCGGCATGCCGGCGATCCTGAAGACCCGCCGCATGGGCTACGACGGCAAGGGCCAGGCCCGCATCATGAGTGGCGAAGACGCCGCCCCGGCGATCGAGGCCATGGCCGGCGCGCCCGCCGTGCTGGAAGGCTTCGTCGATTTCTCCCGCGAGATCAGTGTGATCGCCGCGCGCGGGCAGGACGGGCAGGTCGCCGCGTTCGACCCCGGTGAGAACCGCCACAAGGATGGCATCCTGCGCCACACCCGCGTGCCGGCGGAGATCTCCTCCAGCCTCGCCGCCGATGCGGTGCTGATGGCGGGGCGTATCCTGAATGCACTCGACTACGTGGGCGTCTTGGGGGTGGAGCTCTTCGTCACCAAGGCCGGGCTCGTGGTCAACGAGATCGCGCCCCGCGTGCACAACTCGGGCCATTGGACGCAGGCGGGCTGCCTCATCGACCAGTTCGAGCAACATATCCGCGCCGTGGCCGGATGGCCGCTGGGCGACGGCAGCCGCCACAGCGACGTGGAGATGGAGAACCTGATCGGCGACGACATGGCAAAGGTGCCGCAGATCATTGCCGAGGGGGCCGACCTGCATCTCTACGGCAAGGCCGAGACGCGCCCCGGCCGCAAGATGGGCCATGTGAACCGCCTGCTGAACTACCCCGGCTGAGCCAGAGAGCGGAAACCATATGGTTTCCGCCCGCGATTTCCATATGGAAATCGCCGCCCGGCTGCGGCGGCGAGCCACGGAAATCGCGCGATTTCCGTCACGATTTTCGCGCGAAAATCGGCCTGGCGGCGCGCTATCGCTTCTCCTCCGGCGGAACCACCGGCTCCTTGCCCACGCCGAACAGGCCCGTCAGCGCCCGGCTCACCAGGTTCGTCACCGAGGGTTTGCGCAGGGCCGTGAAGGGCAACGGGCGGCAGATCTCCATCGCCGCCACGCCCACGCGCGCCGTCAGCGCTCCGTTGACGATGCCCTCGCCGAAGCGCCGCGACAGCCGCGTCAGGATCGAGCCGCCGGCGACGGAGTGGATGAGGTCGTCCCCCACAGCCACCGCGCCCGTCGCCACTAGATGCGTCATCACCGCCCGCACCAGCCGCCAGGCTCCGAGCGTGCCGGAGCGGCCGCCGTAGATCTCGCCGATGCGGCGGATCATACGCATGTTGGCCGTCAGCGCCGTCACCACGTCGGCCAGCGCCAGCGGCACCAGCGCCGTCACCGTCGCCACCGAGCGGGCAGAGGCCTCGATCTCACGGCGGGCAGCGTTGTCGAGCGGCTCCAGCAGCGAGCGCTCCGCGAGGCCCAGAAGCGCGCCCGGGTCCATCACCTCGTCCTGCCGCTCCTTCAGGCGACCCAGGCCCCAGGCCAGATCCTCGCGCCCGTGGTAGAGCCGGCGCATGGAATCGGCCACGGCCCGCGCCTCGCTCAGCGTTGTCGCCGAGGCGGCGGCGGTTTGCAGATGCTCCAGCTTGCCGAGACGGGCGAAGGCCGCCAGCTCGCGCAGCGTGAGCACCACCAGGAACAGCACCGTGCCCGTCACCAGCACCGTCGCGATGAGGCCGAGCAGCGGATAGGCGAGGATGAGCCCCTCGATCCAGCGCCAGGTGGCGATGGAGGCGGCGAAGAGGATCAGCGAGCCGAGGAACGACAGGAACAGCCGCAGCACCGGCGAGGGCCGGCGCGCGGCCAGCGCGGCGGCGCGCTGCATCGCCGCGCCCTGCGGCAGCGGCTCGGGCACCGGCGGCGCGGTCTCCGGGCGGGCCTGTTCCGCCGCCTCTTCGAGCTCGATCATCACGGGGCCGCGGCTCATGGCTGTGCCTCCCAGGCGTAGCGGATGTCAGGCAGGCCTTCTTCGTTGTCACCGGGCGTGCGGCCGGCCTCAACGAAGCCTTCGCGCCGGTAGAAGGCCCGCGCGCGGTCATTGGCCTGGAAGGTCCATAGGGTGAGGCGGCGGCGCCGCGCCTTCGCGGCCTCCAGCAGCGCCCGGCCAAGGCCCCTGCCCCGCGCCTCCCGTGACACATAAAGGCTGCCGATCTCGTCCCCTTTGAGGGTGAGGAACCCCTCGACGGGATCGCCCGTCACCAGAACTTCGGCCTCTTCGACCAGACGATCGCAGAAGGCCCGATCCTCCTCGGCGCTGTGCAGGCGCGGCATCCACGGCGTGTCGCGCACCCAGGCGCCGAGGATGGCGGCCATGGCGGGCGCGTCGTCCGGCGTGGCGGGGCGCAGGGCGGTCACAGCTTGTCTCCGAAGAGGAACTCGGCGGCACTGTCGAGGCGGATATGCGGGGGCCCCTCGCCCGGCTTCAGCGTCAACCGCGCGGGCAGGAACTTGGCCGCCTGGTAGCCATCGTCGGCCCATGTCTCTGCCCCGCTGCGGGCGGGGTTGAGCAGGTGGCCGGGGTCGCTCGGCAGGGCGCCGGGGTGGAAGGCGGCCTGCTTGTCGCCGGCGACGCGCCCCTTCACCACGTCGAGCTCCTCGCCCTGCCAGGTCACCCGGTCCTCCACCGTGCAGCGGAGGCTGGCGATGGCCATGGCCGCCGTCGTCGCCCCGGCGAAATCGGCCCGGTCACGCGCCTCGCGCAGCATGGCGGCGGCGATATTGGCGAGCGCGGGGTGCTGGGAGTGGTGCAGGTGGTCCGCCTTGGTGGCGGCGAAGAGGATGCGCTCCACCCGCCGCCCGCCGAAGGCCCGCGTCAGCCAGCCGGCGCGGCCCGGGCGGAAGGCGGCGAGGATGTCGGCCATGGCGGTGCGCAGATCGTCAAACGCGCGCGGCCCCGAATGGAGCGCGCCCAGCACGTCGATCAGCACCACCTGCCGGTCGATCCGGGAGAAGTGGTCGCGGAAGAACGGCTTCACCACATGACGCTTGTAGCTCTCGAACCGCCGTTCGAATTCGTGCGCGAGGCTGCCGCGCGGCGCCGGGCCCTCGGGCAGCGGCGCGAAGGTCAGCACCGGCGAGCCCTCCATGTCGCCGGGCAGCAGGAACCGACCGGGGCCGAGATCGGCATAGCCCTCCTTGCGGGCCTCCTGCAGATAGGCGCTGAACGCCCCGGCGAGCGCCTTGGCATCGGGTTCCTGCAGCGGCTTGCCGGGATCGGCGGCGTCGAGCGCGGCCAGCCAGGGCTCGGCCACCTTGCGCTGGCGAGCGCGGGCGAGGACCTCGGCGGACCATTCGGCGAAGCTCTTCTCCATCAGGCCGAGGTCGAGCAGCCACTCGCCGGGGTAATCCACGATATCGAGATGCACCGTCTGCGGCCCGGCCATGCGGTTGAAGAACCCCGCCGGCTCGATGCGGAACGACAGGCGGAGCGTGCTGATCCGCCGCGTGCCCTCGGGCCATTGCGGGTTCGCCCCGGTCAGCCGGGCGCGGTGCTCTTCGTAATCGAAACGGGGCAGCGTGTCGTCGGGCTGGGGCTGCAGCCAGACGGAGCGGACCTCGCCCGATTCCGCTGCGCGGAGCGCCGGCATCCGGCCGCGGTCGAGCAAGTTGGCGACGAGCGAGGTAATGAACACCGTCTTGCCCGCCTCGCTGAGCCCGGTGACGCCGAGCCGCACGACGGGGTCGGAGAATGGCGCCGTGAGCCGGTCCGTCGCCCCCTCGACGCCGCGCAGCAGCCCTTCGGCCATGTTCGAGATGACCACGCCTGTTCCTTCCCACCGTTACAGCGCCTCAAGGTAGGGCCGCGCGGCGCCGGTGGGAAGGGCAAGCGCCCGAAAGGCCGGGCAGATCGGCCTCAGGCCGGGCCGCAGATGATGACCTCGGTCTCCTGGCAATTGCACTCGGCATCGCAGGAAACCTCGTGCGAGATGGTGCAGGTCTCGCCGCCCCGCTCTTCGGTGTATTCCTCCGAGTAGCTCTCGCAGGTCAGTCCTTCCGAGCCGGTGAAGCTGTCGAAGGTGACTTCCATGTCGCGCTGCCCCTCTTCCATGATGAGGTCGTAGGCATTGGACGCTTCGAGATCGATGGTGAAATCGGCCACGCGCTCTTCCAGGCAGGCGAGGTAGAGCTCGGCCCGCACATAGTCGCGCGCCTTCTGCGAGACGCGGGCGACCGAGCCGATCGGGTCTGGCAGCGCGATGGTGACGGAGCCGCCGACTGCGGCGCCCCCGACGGTGATGCTCTCGATAAGGCCGACGCCGGTGGCATCCGCAACGTTTTTCATCGTCTCTTCCCGGACGGTGGCGCGGAACTCCAGCTCGGCCACCTTCTTGTTTGCACGGGCATCGCAGAGTTCGGTCTTCGGCACGTTGTCGGTGCCGATGGGTCGCACCTCCGCCCCGTTCGGCCCGGTGCCGGGCGGCTCCGTGCCCTCCGGCGGCTCGGGCAGGGCGATATCGTCGAAACTGCCAGAGATGGTGAAGCTGGCCTCCTGCTCCTCCGCCGAGACGGTGCCATCGGGCAGCACGAAGCGCTCGGAGACCACCCACCACGCGCCGTCCGAGACATTCGACCAGCCATAGCCGTGGTTGCGCAGCTCCAGCGTGCCGACATCCACCCACAGGCCCTGCCCCTCGGCAATGGCCGTGCGCGGGCCTGCGGGCACCTGGATGCGGGCGGCGCGCTGGAAGAGCCAGCCATCGGCATCCTCGTGGTAGCCGTAGTCGAGCAGGAAGCGCCAGGCCAGGCGCGACCCAGCGAAACAGCGGGGCCGGGTGGTCTCGGTGGCAGCGATAGCGCCTGTCCCGGTGCCGCAGGGCACATCCGCCACCACCATGGTGGCAACGCCGAGGCGGGGATGAAAGCCGGTGAGCTCCATCACCGTGGCCGCCTCTTCACCCAAGGTCGGCAGGGGGGCGCCGGGCGCGGCGCGGCACCCCGCCCCGGCACAGGCGAAGTGGTCGATATAGTCGAACCCTTCTTCGGCAAGCATCTGGCGCGCCATTGCCTCTGTGGTGCGCCCGTCACCGAAGGGCAGGAGACGCCCGTGATCGCCGCGGAGGGCCGGGCCGGCGCCAACCGCCCGGCCGCCTTCAAGAACGGGCTGGGCCGCGAGGGGCTGCGAGAGCGAGAGCAGAACGAGGCCCGGCAGGGCAAACCGCCGGGCAAGGGAATGCAAGATCATGACAAAGCTCTTTCGAAAAAAGGTCACTTTAAAAGATGCCGCCAAAGGGCCCCCTCATGGCACGTGCGGGGGCCGCAATTGTAAAGTCAGGTTCTCCCGCCTATCAGGCCGCCATGCCCCGCTACGCCCTACGCATCGAATATCACGGCGCCCCCTTCGCCGGCTGGCAGCGCCAGAAGGAGCAGCGCTCCGTGCAGGGCGCCATCGAGGCCGCGCTAGCGAAACTGGAGCCGCGAGAGCACACCATCGCTGCTGCCGGGCGAACCGATGCTGGTGTGCATGCGCGCGGCCAGGTCGCCCATTGCGATATGGAGAAGGCGTGGGACCCGTTCCGCCTGTCAGAAGCGCTGAACCACCATCTCCGCCCCGATCCCGTTGCCATGACCGCCTGCGCGGCGGTGGACGACGAGTTCCACGCCCGCTTTTCCGCGATCGAGCGGCGCTACACCTTCCGCATCCTCGTGCGGCGGGCACCGGCGGTGCTGGCGGGCGGGCAGGTCTGGCGTGTGCCGGGGCCGCTGGATGCCGGGGCGATGGCGGCGGGGGCGGCTTACCTGATCGGCAAGCACGATTTCACCACCTTCCGCTCGTCGATCTGCCAGGCGGCCAGCCCGGTGAAGACGCTGGACACCTGCGATGTCGAGGAGGTGGCAACACCACTCGGCCCCGAGATCCGCCTGCATCTGCGAGCCCGCAGTTTTCTGCACAACCAGGTCCGCTCCATCGCCGGCACGCTGGAGCGGGTGGGCTACGGCGCCTGGCCGCCGGAGCGGGTGGGCGAGGCTTTGGCCGCGGCTGACCGCGCCGCCTGCGGCCCCGTCGCGCCGCCGGAGGGGCTGTGCATGACCGGCGTCGGCTATCCGGTCGATCCCTTCGCCTGAGCGGCGGAAAACTGGGCAGGAATTCGCAGGCCTGCAAAGAGTTGACTGGCCCTCCGCTGCCAAGCCGCTAGGGTCGTGCAAACGGATTTCGACGGGTGTGGGCATGAGCGGTTGCAGGACAGGGCGGGGGCAAAGCCGGGGTATCATCGGGGCGTGCCTGATGGCCGGCATCACGGCAGGCGCGCTCGGCCAGGCCGCCGCCGCGCAGGACGTGCAACTGATCCTGCCGCCGGGCGAAGACGATCTGCGCACGACGCTTGAAAACGCCTCGCTGCTCTTCGCCGTCGACGCCGCCGACGTGCCCGAATCCGGCCCGCCCTCGCCCGAGGATTACGTGGCCGCCGCCCGCGCCGATTACCGGCGCATTCTCACCGGCCTTTATGCCGAGGGGCGCTATGGCGGCACCATCTCTATCCAGATCGATGGGCGCGAGGCGGCGAGCCTTCAGCCGCTGGAATCCCCCGACAGCGTGCAGCGGATCACCATCACCGTCAGCCCGGGGCCGGAGTTCGTGTTCGGCCAGGCCGAGGTCATGCCGCTGGCCCCCGGCACCGAGCTGCCGGACGAATTCGCCACCGGCCAGCCGGCGCTTTCCGGCGCGGTGGTGGACGCCGTGGGCGCGGCGGTCGATGGCTGGCGCGAGATCGGCCATGCCAAGGCAGAGGCCGGTGAGCAGGACATCACCGCCGTCCACCCAGAAACCCGGCTCGACGTCAACGTCGCCATCCAGCCGGGGCCAGAGCTGCGCTTCGGCCAGCTCATCGTCTCGGGCAACGAGGATGTGCGGACGGACCGCATCGTTGCAATCGCCAACCTGCCGCAGGGCCGCACCTTCACGCCCGACGTGCTCACCCGCGCCACCCGCCGACTGCAGCGCTCCGGCGCCTTCTCGACCGTCGCGGTGACCGAGGCGGAGACGTACAACGCCGACGGCACGCTCGACGTGAATGTCGAGCTGGTCGAGGCACCGCCGCGGCATCTGTCCTTCGGGGCCGAAATCTCATCAGTCGAAGGGCTGGCGCTCACCACCGCCTGGCTGCACCGCAACCTGCTGGGCGGCGCCGAGAGCCTGGAGCTGCGGGCCGAGATCAACGGGATCAGCGGCTCGCAGGGCGATGCCGACTACATCCTCTCCGCCTCGTTCGACCGTCAGGCGACCTTCCGCCCCGATATCGACTTCTCGGCTGATGTGACACTGCAGCGCCTGCAGGAGCCGGGCTATTCGCTCGACAGTTTCGAGATCGAGACGGGGCTGACGCGCGAGGTCTTCATCGAAGATCTCATCTTCACCGCCGGCCCGGGCTACACCTACGCCCGCGAGCGCACGCCCTTCCGTGAGCGTGAATACCAGCTGCTCACCCTGCCCCTCGGGGCCGAATTCGACCGTCGCGACAATGCGCAGAACGCCACCGAAGGCTATTACATCGAAGCCTCCGTCACGCCCTTCTACGGGCTGACGGGCATCGGCTCGGGTGCGCGCACCTATGTCGACGGGCGCTACTACCGCGGCCTCGGCGACAAGCTCGTGCTGGCCCTGCGCGGTCAGGCGGGCGCCGTCTTCGGCGTCGGGCCGGAAGAGGCGCCGGCGGATTACCTGTTCTACTCCGGCGGCGGCGGCACCGTGCGCGGCCAGCCATACCAGTCGCTCGGCATCGAGACGGTCGCGGATTTCGGCGATGGCCCCGTCACCATCGAAACCGGCGGCGCGCTGTTCCTCGGCCTGCAATCCGAGGCGCGCTTCGCCATCAACGACAAGCTGGGCGCGGTCGCCTTTGCCGATGCCGGCCTTGTGGGCCGCGATCCGGGCAACCCGGACGACAACGACTGGCAGGCCGGCGTCGGGCTTGGCGTGCGCTACAACACCCCCATCGGGCCGATCCGCCTTGATGTGGCCACTCCCGCCACCGGGCCGGAGAGTTTTGGCCGGGTCGAGGTCTATGTCGGTATCGGTCAATCCTTCTGATGAGGTTTTCCTCTGTGTTCACCCGCCTCGCCCTCGCCCTGTCTTTCACCCTCGCCCTCTTCGCCGCCGCTCCGGTGGCAGCGCAGGATGACGATGGCCAGATGAGCCTGCTGGAGGAGGCAGCGCAGGCCACCTCCGATCAGGACTTCATCACCCGGCTCATCACCGGCGCCCTCTCCGATACGGGCCGCAACGTGGTGATCGAGGGCTTTGCCGGCGCCCTCTCATCCCGCGCCACCATCAATCGGATCGTGGTGTCGGACAGCGAGGGCGTCTGGCTCATCCTTTCCGGCGTGGTGATGGATTGGGACCGTTCGGCCCTGTTGCAGCGGCGCATCGAGATCGGCGAGATCAGCGCCGAGGAGATCCGGCTTGTGCGCCCGCCCGTCGCCTCGACGACGCCCAAGCCCGAGGCCACGCCCTTCCGCCTGCCGGAATTGCCCGTCTCGGTGCAGATCGAAGAGATCAGCGCCGGCTCTGTCGTGCTCGGCGAGGCCGTGCTGGGGCAGGAAGCCTCCTTCTCTCTCGACGGCTCGCTCAGCCTCGTCGGCGGCGAAGGCGAGGCGCAAATCGTGGCGAACCGCATCGGCGCCGCGGGCAGCTTTACCATCGACGCGTCCTATTCGAACGACACCCGCGTCCTCGGCCTCGACGTCTCGCTACAAGAGGGCGAAGGCGGCATCGTCGCCGGGCTGATCGGCCTGCCGGGCGAGCCTTCGCTGGAGCTCGATCTGAAGGGCACCGGCCCGCTCGACGATTACACCGCCGACCTGCGCCTCGCCACCGATGGCGAAGAGCGCGTGACGGGCACCTTCGGCCTCGTCACCGTGGATGGCGCCAGCCAGCTGCGCGCCGATGTCTCGGGTGACGTCACCCCGCTGGTGCCGCCGCAATATGTGGAGTTCTTCGGCCCCGACAGCCGCATCACCTTCCAGGGCCGGCGAGAGGCCGATGGCCAGCTCATCCTCGACACGCTCACCGCCGAGGCCGAGACGCTCAATCTCACCGCCAGCGGCGCGCTGGAATCCGATGGCTGGCCGCAGCGCCTGCAGCTCGATGGCAGCTTTGGCGCGGCGGATGGCCAGATGATGGTGCTGCCCTTCGGGGGCGGCGGCATCTCGGCGCGCTCCGCGCAGATCCAGCTCGATTACGACCAGGCCCAGGGCGACGCCTTCACGCTCACTTTCAACGCCCGCGACTATACGCAGGGCGACATCGCCGTCGGTGAGCTTTCGCTGGAGGGCAACGGTGCCATCTCGCCCGATGCCCAGACCTACAGCGCTGATCTGAGCTATGCCGCTACCGCCCTCGACTTCAGCGACCCCGCCCTCAGCCAGGCCGTCGGCACCGAGATCCGCGGCGATATCGCCTTCGCGCAGCCCGCCGAGGGGCCGCTGGAGATCAGCCAGCTCACGCTGGAGGGCCCCGGCATCGAGCTTTCCGGCAATGCCAGCGTCGATACGGGCAGCGACCGGCTGCAGAGCCGGCTCGACCTGGCGCTGACCGCAGGCGACCTGTCGCGTTTCGCCCCGCTGGCCGGCATCGACCTCACCGGCGGCGCCACGCTGAATATCGGCGGCGACTTCGCCCTGCTCGACCGCTCGGGCCGGCTGACGCTGGAAGGCGAGACCAGCGATCTCGGCCTCGGCATTCCCGAACTCGACGGCTTGCTCGCCGGCGACGGCCGCCTGAACATCACCGTGGCGCGCGACAGCTCCGGCACCCGCGTGGAAGACCTGCAGGTGCGCACCGATGGGCTGACGCTGATCGCCGATGCCAACATCTCCTCCGCCCAGGCCAACGGGGAGTTCTCGCTAACCCTGCCCGATCTGTCGCGCGCGGTGCCCGAGCTCAGCGGCCCCGGCACGTTCAACGGCACCGCCCGCTGGGGCAGCGCCAGCGGCGCCAGCATCGTGGCCACCCTCGCCGCGGATGCGCTGATGGCAGATGTCGACATCACCCAGAATGCCGATGGCTGGCAGGGCACCGTCGATGCCTCGGTCTCCGACCTCGCCCCCTTCTCGGGCCTGACCAGCTACGATCTGGACGGCGCCATCGACGTGAAGATCAAGGGCACTGCCGCCAGTGACCTGTCGCGCTATGACGTCTCGATCGACGGCACCACGCAGAACCTCGCCCTCGGCATCGACGCCGCCGACACCTTGCTCGCCGGCGAAGGCCGCATCAGCGGCGAAATCAACGGCGCCGACGGGGCGATCAGCTTCGAGAACTTCTCGGCCCGCACGCCGCAGGTCACGCTGCTGACCTCGGGCACGCTGGCCGGCAGCGATCTCGATGCGCGCTTCGACGCCAATCTCGCCGACGTGGGCCTGATTGCACCCGGGCTCGACGGGCCGGCCAATGCCACCGGCGAGGCCGTGCTGCAGGGCGGCGCTGTCGATGTGACGGCCAACATCACCGCTCCGGGCGGTCTCGGCGCCGATGTCACCGTTCAGCGCGCCGATGCCGACGCGCCGCTGAGCGTGGAGGCGACGGCCAGCGTGCCCGACCTTGCGCCCTTCTCCGACCTCGCGGGCCTGCAGCTTGGCGGCTCGGCCGAGATCAACGCCAGCGGCGCCATCCCCGCCGGCGGCGAGCGTCTGGTGATCGACCTCAGCGGCACCACGCAGGACGTGGCCATCGGCATCGCGCAGGTCGACGCCCTGCTCGCCGGGCCGGGCGAAATCTCCGCAACCCTCATCAGCGATCAGGGCCTGCTGGCGGCCGAGGATATCGACATCTCCACTCAGGCCGTCACCCTCACCGGCCGTGCTCAGCGTGGCGCCGATGGCGCGCTGGAAGCTGATCTGGATGCGACGCTCCTGCAGCCGGGTGCGCTCGTCTCCGGCGTCACCGATCCGGTGGATCTGGCGCTACAAGCCTCGCTCGCCGCCGACCGGGCGCTCGATGTCTCTCTCACCGCCAGCGCTGCCGGTAACCGCGTGAGCCTCACCGCCAATGGCCCCTGGAGCGAGGAGCAGGGCGACTGGCAGCTAACCACCAGCGCCCGCATCGACGCGCCGCAGCTCGCCGCCCTCGCCCGCCCGCTCGGCCTGCCCCTGTCGGGCGGTGTCAGCGGCACGGTGGAGGGTAGCGTGCAGCCCATGGCGCTGGTCTTCGAGCAGCAGGTCTCGGCCACCGCGCAGAACCTCGGCGTCGGCAACGAGCTGGCGAACCGCATCCTCGCCGGCACCGGCCGCATCGATCTGTCGATCGCCCGCCGCCCCGATGGCAGCCTCGTCTCCGACGGGTTCGATATCCGCTTCCCCAACATCACCGCGACTGGCGCATTGCGGCAGGCGGATGGCGGCGGCACCGCGAATTTCGACGTGCGGCTCGCCGATGTCGGCCTGCTGGCGCCCGGCTTCAACGGCCCGCTCAGCGCCAATGGCTCTGCCGAGCTGAATGGCGGCCAATGGACGGTGAGCACCGATATCGAAGGGCCCGGCGGCCTGGGCGCACGCGTCGCCGGCACCTATGGGCCGGGCAGCGCGATGAACCTCGGCGCCACCGGCCAGCTGCCGCTCGGGCTGGTCAATGCCTTCATCGAGCCGCGCCGGCTGGACGGCACCGCCGCCTTCGACCTCACCATCGCGGGCCCCTCGCTCGATGCCATCTCTGGCCAGGTCACCGTGAACGGCGCGCGGCTATCGCTGCCCACCCTCACGGAATCGCTGGAGGATATCTCCGGCACGATCACCCTCTCCGGAGGGCAGGCCAATGTCGCCCTGAACGGCAATGTCGCGACGGGCGGCACTGTCTCTGTCGGCGGCAATATCGGGCTGACGGGAGGCTACAATGCCGGCCTGCAGGTCTCTGCCAGCGGGCTCGTGCTGCGTGACCCGGCACTCTACGAGGCCACGATCAATGCCGCCCTCACCATCGAGGGGCCGCTGACCGGCGGCGGGCGCATTGCCGGCAACGTCAACGTCGAGCAGGCCGAGATCCGCGTGCCCTCCTCGCCCATCGGGCCGCTGGGCGACCTCCCCACCGTCTACCACATCAACCCCACCCCCGCCGTGCGCACCACGCTGGCGCGCGCCGACCTGAACCTCGCGGGTGAGGAGCTGGGTGGTGGCGGCAACGGCGGCTCGGGCGGCAGCGGCGCCTTCGCGCTCGATCTGACGCTTAACGCGCCGGGGCGCATCTTCGTGCGTGGCCGCGGGCTGGATGCCGAGCTTGGCGGGCAGCTGACGATCACCGGCACCACGGCCAATGTCATCCCCACCGGTGCCTTCAACCTGATCCGCGGCCGGCTTGATCTGCTGGGCCAGCGCTTCGACCTGTCCGAGGGCTCCGTCACCCTGCAGGGCAATTTCGACCCCTACCTGCGGCTCATCGCCCGCACCGAGGCGCAGAACGGCACGGTGGTGATCATCACCGTCGAAGGGCCGGCGCTGGAGCCGGAGGTCACCTTCAGCTCCGAACCGAGCCTGCCGCAGGACGAGGTGCTCTCGCAGCTACTCTTCGGCACATCGATCACCGATATCTCGCCCTTCCAGGCCGTTCAGCTCGCCTCCGCCGTCTCGACGCTGGCCGGGCGTGGCGGCGTGGGCGTGCTCGGGCGGCTGCGCATGGGGCTGGGCCTCGACGATCTGGATGTGCAGACGGATGACGAGGGCAACACCGCGGTGCAGGCCGGCAAATACATTAGCGAAAACGTCTATGCCGACGTGACGCTCGGCAACGACACCGAAGTCACGCTGAACCTCGACCTGACGGACAACATCACCGTGCGCGGCGCCGTCTCGTCCGACGGAGAATCGCGGCTCGGGGTGTTCTACGAGCTCGATTACTGAGGCCGGGGCATGGGCTTAGAGCCCGGGGGGCTGTCTGCCCCCCGGCCCCCCCTAGAGTATTTGCAAGAAAGCGAATGAAAGAAGGGCCGGCGGGAGATGTTCCACGCCGGCCCTTCTGCATTCAAGGCTGGAAACCTAGGAGGCGCGCAACTCTTCGGTGCCGAGCACCGAGTCATGCTC
The DNA here is from genome assembly GCF_054353345.1 of Pseudoroseicyclus sp. H15. Taxonomy (NCBI): domain Bacteria; kingdom Pseudomonadati; phylum Pseudomonadota; class Alphaproteobacteria; order Rhodobacterales; family Paracoccaceae; genus Pseudoroseicyclus; species Pseudoroseicyclus sp. H15. Next base: position 439,656 of record NZ_JBTHJE010000005.1, on the reverse strand, counting down.
GGCAACGAAGTGGCCGGGCGCGATCTCGACGAGGCGCGGGCTGTACTGATCGGCCTCGGGGTCGTCCACCAGCTTCGACGGCATGAAGCGCAGCTGGGCGCGGCTGTCGAGCGGGCTGGGCAGGTCGCCCTCCAGACGCACCCGCTCGCGCTCGCGCTCGAAGCGCGGGTCTGGCCGCGGCACGGCGGAGAGGAGCGCGCGCGTGTATGGATGCGCCGGGTTTTCGTAGATGTCGCCGCCATTGGCGAGCTCCACGACGCGGCCGAGATAGAGCACCATGATGCGATGGCTCACCTCGCGCACGACCGACAGGTCGTGGCTGATGAAGATCATCGCCAGCCCCATGCTCTTCTGCAGCTCGATCAGCAGATCGACCACGCGGGCCTGCACCGACACGTCGAGCGCCGAGACCGCCTCGTCGCAGACGACGAGCTTCGGCTCGGTGATCATGGCGCGGGCGATGCCGACGCGCTGGTTCTGCCCGCCCGACATCTCGTGCGGGTAGCGGTTGATCATGTTCCGGTCGAGCCCGACCCGCTCCAGCATGTCACGTACCTTGGTGTCGCGCTCCTTGCGCGTCATTTGCGGGCGGTGAACCTTGAGCGGCTCGGCGATGGAATCGCCCACCGTCATGCGGGGGTCGAGGCTGGCCAGCGGGTCCTGGAAGACGATCTGCAGCTCTTCGCGCAGGTCGCGCATCTTCGAGCGGTCGGCGTTGGAAACCTCCTTACCGAGCCACACCACTTCTCCCGCTGTCGGTGGGATGAGCTGGAGCACGCCGCGCGCCAGGGTGGACTTGCCGCAGCCGGATTCGCCGACAACGCCGAGCGTCTGCCCGGGCTTGAGGTCAAAGGAGACGCCATCGACGGCGCGCAGCTGCCGGGTGCGCTTGAACAGGCCCTTCCGGTCGATCTGCACCGGGAAATGGACCTTCATGTCCTGCACCTTGAGGATCGGCTCTTCGCCCTCACCTGCATCGGCGTCGATCGAGGGGCGGTCGCCCCTGTCGAGCCGCTCCAGATGCGGCACGGCTTCGAGCAGCATCTTGGTGTAATCGTGGCTGGGTTCGTAGAAGATCTGGTCGGCGGTGCCGCGCTCGACGACCTCGCCGTGGCGCATGACGATGATGTTGTCGCTCATCCGCGCGACCACGCCCATGTCATGGGTGATCAGCGCGATGCCGGTATTCATCTCGCGCTGAAGATCCTGCATCACGTCGAGCACCTCGGCCTGCACCGTCACATCGAGCGCCGTTGTGGGCTCATCCGCGATCAGCAGTTTGGGCCGGCAGAGCAGCGCCATGGCGATCATGATGCGCTGGCGCATGCCGCCCGAGAACTCGTGCGGATACATGTTCAGCCGCGCCTTGGCGGCAGGGATGCGCACCATGTCGAGCAGGCGCACGGCCTCGGCCAGCGCCTCCTTCTTCGACTTGCCCTCGTGATGCTGCAGCACCTCGGCCATCTGGTCGGAGATGCGCATGTAGGGGTTCAGCGAGGTCATCGGATCCTGGAAGATCATGGCGATCTCCCGGGCCCGGATCTTGTTCATCTCGGCCAGCGGCATGCCGATGAGCTCGCGCCCGTCGTACTTGGCCGAGCCGGTGGCCTCGCCGTTCTGGGCGAGCAGGCCGACGGCGGCATAGGCCGTCTGGCTTTTGCCCGAGCCGGATTCGCCCACGATGGCCAGCGTCTCGCCGCGGTCGAGGGTGAAGTCGATGCCCTTCACGGCGTTGACGACCCCATCGTTGGTGCGGAAGTCGACGCGCAGGTTGTTGATTTCCAGCAGAGCCATGTCAGCGATCTTTCGGGTCGAGTGCGTCCCGCAGGCCGTCGCCCACGAAGTAGAACGCCGTCAGGATGAGCACGAAGAACGTCAGCGGGAAGTACAGCATCCAAAGCGTGCCATAGGCCATGTTCTGGGCGCCGAAGTTGATGAGCGCGCCGAGCGAGGTGTTCGGCTCCTGCACCCCGAGGCCGAGGAACGAGATGAAGCTCTCCGCCAGGATCATGCCGGGCACCAGCAGCGTGGCATAGACGATGACGATGCCAAGCAGGTTGGGCACGATGTGCCGCAGAATGATCGTCAGCGGCGCGACACCCGTGGCGATGGCGGCCTCGACGAATTCCTTGTTCTTGATCGACAGCGTCTGCCCCCGTGCGATCCGCGCCATGTCGAGCCACGAGATGAGGCCGATGCCGACAAAGAGCATCCCGATCGAGCGGCCGAAGATCACCAGCAGGATGATCAGCACGAACATGAAGGGGATCGACATCAGCACGTCGACGGTGCGCATCATCAGGCTGTCGGTCTTGCCGCCGACATAGCCGGCGATGGCGCCGTAGAGCGTGCCGACGACCACGGCGACCAGTGCGCCGAGCACGCCGACCATCAGCGAGATGCGGGTGCCCTGCACGGTGCGCGAATAGAGGTCGCGCTTGTCCTGATCGAGGCCGAAGTAATGCCCGTTCTCGATGCTGGGCTTGCCGATCTCGCGCAGGTTGCCGCCCAGCGAGAAGTCGATGAACGTCGGATTGTGCTCGTTCAGGTACTGCCCGAACAGCGCGAACAGCAGGATCAGGAACAGCACCACCATCGAGACGACGGCGGCCTTGTTCTGGAAGAAGCGGTGGCGCGCGTCAGCCCAGAGAGAGCGGCCGGCGACCTCCTGCAGGTTCTCAGAGGTTTCTTTGCTCACAAAGCTCATGCCGGCCCTCAGTAGCGGATCTTCGGGTCGATCCACGCGTAGAGGATGTCGACCACGAGGTTGAAGAGAATGGTGAGGACCCCGATCAGAATGGTGATCCCCATGATCACCGAATAATCGCGGTTGAACGCCGAGTTCACGAAGTACTGGCCGATGCCCCCGGTGGAGAAATAGACGTCGATGATGACCGAGCCGGTGATCATCCCCACGAAGGCCGGGCCGAGGTAGGAGAGCACGGGCATCAGCGTGGGCTTGAGTGCATGCTTCCAGATGATGCGGCGCATCGGCAGGCCCTTGGCCCGCGCCGTGCGGATGAAGCCGGTGTTCAGCACCTCCAGCATCGACGAGCGGGTGAGGCGCGCGATGGAGGCGAAATACGAGGTGGAAAGCGCGATGACCGGCATGATGATGTATTCAACCTGCCCGCCATTCCAGCCGCCGCCCGGCAGCCAGCCCAGCCACAGCGTGAAGATGAGAATGAGGATCGGCGCCAGCACGAAGTTCGGCAGCACCGAGGCGCCGATGGCCACGCCGACGGCGGCGTAGTCCAGCTTCGAATTGTGGCGGATCGCGGCGGCAATGCCGAGCGAGACACCGGCCACGACGGCAACGACGAACGACCAGAAGCCGTAGGTCAGCGTGACGGGAAAGCCCTGGCGGATGATCTCGGTGACCGAGAGATCCTTGTATTTGAACGAGGGGCCGAAATCGAAGTGCAGAACGATGTTCTTGATATAGTTGAATATCTGCACGACGTACGGCTGGTCGAGCCCGTAGCGCGCCTCGATATTCGCCAGCGTCTGCGGCGGCAGAGGCCTCTCCGAGTTAAACGGCCCGCCAGGAGCCGCGAACATCAGCACGAAGCTGATGATCACAAGGATGAGGATCGTCGGCACGGCAATCGCCAGACGGCGCAGGATGTAGTTGATCATGTGCGGCCCCGCTAAAAGCGTCTCACGCCCCACTTCCGAAGAAGTGGGGCGTGAAACCTGATCATGTCAGAACGTTACTCGGCCGAGGCGAGCGAGAGGTCTTTGACGTAGAAGTTGCCCTGGACGTTGTCGTAGGGCCAGCCCTGGATGTCGGGGTTCAGCATGAAGACCGACGTGTAGTGATAGAGCGGGATCACGGGCATGTCTTCGGCCACGATCTCTTCGATCTGCGTGTAGAGCGGCTGCGGGTCTTCAGCCGTCTTGGCTTCGTCGAGCATGCCATCGACATCCGCGTTCACGTAGGCGGCGTCGTTGTACCCCGAGTTGCTGTCCATCAGATCGAGGAACGTCGAGGCTTCGTTGTAGTCGCCGCACCAGCCGGCGCGGGAGACGTCGAAGTTGCCGTTGCCGCGCTCTTCAAGGAACGTCTGCCATTCCATGTTGGCGAGCGTGGCGGTGACGCCGAGGTTCTGCTGCCACATCTGCGACACAGCGACGGCGATCTGACGGTGACCCTCGGAGGTGTTGTAGAGGATCTCCACTTCGAGCGGCTCGCCATCGGGGCCGTAGCCGGCACCGGCGAGAAGCTCTTTGGCCATCTCGTTGCGCTCTTCCTGCGTCATGCTGGCGAAGGGCACATCCGGCACTTCGAAGCCGGCGGTGGCGCCGGGCGTGAAGGTGTAGGCCGGGATCTGGCCACCCTGCAGCACGTTGTCGACCAGCACGTCACGGTCGACGGCCAAGCTCAGAGCCTTGCGGACGTCGGCGTTGTGCTCCCACTCGGGGGCCGAGTCACGCAGGTTGAAGTTGTAGTAATAGGTGCAGAGCGACGGCACCGAGACGGCTTGATCCGGATATTCCTCGGAGAGGCTCGGGAACTGGCCGGTCGGCACTTCGGTCCGGTCGAGCTCGCCCGCGAGGTAGCGGGTCAGCGCGACGTTCTCGTCGTTGATGATGAGGAAGACGACCTCTTCGATCGAGGTGTTCTCGTTATCCCAGTACATGTCGTTGCGCTCGGCAACGAGACGCTCCTGCGGCACGCGCTCGGTGAGCACATAGGCGCCGTTGGAGACCATGTTGCCCGGCTCAACCCAGGAATCGCCCAGCTCGGCGATCACATGCTCGGGCACCGGGAAGGTCGTGGTGTGCGTCACCATCTGCGGGAAGTACGGCAGCGGCGTCGTCAGATGCACGACGAAGGTGCTGTCGTCGGGGGCTTCGACGCCCAGCTCCGACGGCTCGACTTCGCCGGCGATAACGGCCGAGGCGTTCTCGATCGACATCAGCTCGATGTACCAGGCGTAGGGCGAGGCGGTCTCGGGGTTGGCCGCACGCTGCCAGGAATAGACGAAGTCAGAGGCCTTCACCGGCTCGCCATCGGACCAGACGGCCCCGTCGCGCAGGTTGAAGGTGTAGGTGAGGCCGTCCTCAGACACCTCGTAATCGGTCGCGACGCCGGGGATCACGTTGCCCTCGGCATCCTGGTTCATCAGGCCTTCGAAGAGCTGGCGGGCGATGTCGGAGCCCGAGACGTCCTCGATGAGGCTGGGGTCGATCGACGGGGATTCGTCGAGCATCCGCATGGTGAAAGAGCTGTCCTGGGCGGCGGCTGCAGAGCCAAGGCCGAGGACGAGAGCAGCCGTGCCGCCCTTCAGAATGTTTTTGACTGTCATTGAAGTCTCCCTGTTCGGATAACGCGGTTGGAGATGTCCCTCTCCGGGCCGCAGATGACGAAGGCCGCGCGGGGAGCCGCGCGCCATGGGGCCGATCCTTTGGCCTGCGCAAGAAAATGGCAAGAGCCTTTCAAAGTAACACAGCGGCAAAACGGGGCGGCGGGGCCCGCTCTGCCGCATTGCTGCGATTTTTGTCGCTGCGTCGTCACTTTGATGTGGCTCGCCGGCGGTTTGCCGGTCACTTCGCAGGCAGAATGGCGCCGGGGTTGAGGATTCCCTCGGGATCGAGCGCTGTCTTGATCGCTAACATCGCGGCAAGTTTACCTTTGTCGCCGTATCGGGCCAGATCGCCAGTCTTCAGCCGCCCGATCCCGTGCTCTGCACTGATCGTTCCGCCCATCGAATGGGCAAGGTCGTGAATAGCGCGCGACAGCTTCGGCGCCTGCTCGCGATAGGCCGAACGATTCTCTCCCTGCGGGGGGAAGAGATTGTAGTGCAGATTGCCGTCGCCCAGGTGGCCGAAGCAATTGATCCGCAGCCCCGGCTGGATCGCCGCGACCTTCCCCGGCGCCTCCTCGATGAAGCGCGGCAGCTCAGAGAGCGGCAGCGCGATGTCGTGGCTGGCGATGGCGCCTATGCGCTTGTTCGCCTCGGGGATGGATTCCCGCAGCGTCCAAAGCGCCTGCCGCTGCCCCTCGGATGAGGCAATCACCCCGTCGCTTACCAGCTCCTCCTCCGCCGCCGCCTCGAAGAGTCGCGTGAGGATGTCTTCGGCATCGCCGCCCTCGGGCAGGCCGATCTCGGCCAGCACCATCCATTCCGGCGTCTCGGCGAAGGGATGCGTGACCTCCGGCCCGACCTCATCCAGAAAATCCGGCCCCTGCCGGTGGATCAGCTCGAAGGCCGAGAGCGTCTCGCCCGACAGCTCATGCGCCAGCGCCAGCAGTCGCAGCGCCGCTTTGGGCGAGGGCACGGCCAGCGCGGCGGTGCCCAGCACGGCAGGGCGCGGCACCAGCTTCAGCGCCGCCGCAGTGATCACGGCCAGCGTGCCTTCCGAGCCGATGATCAGGTCGCGCAGATCGTAGCCGGTGTTGTCCTTGCGCAGGCGGGTCAGCGTGTTGACGATGGTCCCGTCGGCCAGCACCGCCTCGATCCCCAGGCAGAGCGCCCGCGCATTGCCCCAGCGCAGCACGTTGATGCCGCCGGCGTTGGTGCCGAGGAGCCCGCCGATCCGCGCCGACCCCTCGCTGGCCAGCGTCAGGGGGAAGAGCCGCCCTTCGGCTTCGGCGGCGTCCTGCACCTCGGTCAGGATCGCACCGGCCTCGGCCACCAGCACGTTCTCTTCGGGATAGATCGCGCGGATTGCCCGCATCCGCTCCAGCGACAGGATCAGCGGCACCGGCCCGTCGGGCGCGATCTGCCCGCCCACCAGCCCCGTGCCACCGCCATAGGGCACGATCCCCACGCGCGCCTCGGCGCAGGCGCGCACGACTTCGGCCACCTCCTCCACCGAGGCCGGCGTCACCACCGGCCCCCGCCCCTGCCAGCGCCCGCGCGGGTCGTCATGATAGGGCGCCAGATCGGCACGGATGGCTGCATCGCCGAGGCTGCCCCGCAGGGCGGCAATCAGGCTGTCGGAGGCGTCGTTGAGGCTCATGACCCTGATGAAGCATGGCCCGGCCCGGGCGGCAAGATGGCCCGGTCGGCCAGGCTCTATTCGGCCAGGAAGGCCGGCTGCAGCACCATCAGCGTCGGCTCCCGCGGCAGCGTCTCGCGCGAGAGCACCAGCTCCGCCCCCTCCTGCGGTGCCACGGTGAAGCCGTGCTGCTCCATGCTGGCGGCGAAGCGCGCCACGTTGGCGGCGCCGAACCAGTGCATCGGGATCACCACGCGGGCCTGCCAGCGGTCCATCGCGCGCAGCAGCACCTCCTGCGGCAGGGTCAGCCCGCCATCGACGGGCACCATCACCACATCGAGCCGGCCGATCTGGGCGTAATCGTCCAGCGTCGGTTCATGATGCAGATGGCCCAGATGCCCGATGCAGAGGCCCCCGGCCTCGAAGATGAAGATCGAATTGCCATCGCGCACCACGCCGCCGCGAAAGCCGTCGAAGAACCGCACATCCGTCTGCACGTTGCGTATCAGCATCGGCCCGAGGTCGAGGTGATGGCTCACCGTCGGCTCGGTCTCTCCCCAGCCACGCAGCACATGGGGGATGGCCGGGTCGGGAAAGGGTGTCCAATGCGAGGAATGGGCGCGGTTCATGGTCACCACATCAGGCAGGAAATCGACATTGCCGATGTAGCCCGTGTAGTCGGTCACCGCGCTGATCCCGCCGGCCTGGATCAGGAACATGGCGTGATCGATATAGCTCAGCCGCACCTCATTCTCGGCCAGCGGCTCACGAAACCCCGCCTGCATCACCCGCTCAGGCCCCTCCGCAAAGGCCAGACAATGCGAGGGCAGCCGCTCCTGCGCGGCGGCAGGCGCAGCCAAGGCCAACAGAGCGAGAAGAGCGGCAAGGCGCATGCCCCCATGCTGCCACCACCCTCCCCTTCCCAAACGTCACTATCCCGTGAACCGCCCCTCCGAGCGCGCCTGCCCGGCGCCCTGCCCAACCCTTAATCTCGCTTTTCTCAAAATATCCCGGGGGGAGCGTCAGCGGGGGGCAGCGCCCCCCTCCACCCCTCAGCCCGCGCTCCCGTCTGAGCAGGGCGGCGCCGGGCGCGCCGGGGTGGGTGGGCGGGAGGCCGCCCGGCGCCGCCCTCAGCCAGCGCCGGTCTTGCCGCGGCGGTCGCTGCGCAGGTTGGCGTAGAGCACGTGGTTGCGCCAGCGGCCGTTGATCTGCAGGTAGCTCTGCGCGACGCCCTCGTACTTGTAGCCGCAGCTCTCCAGCAGCCCGCGCGAGGGCGCGTTTTCCGGCAGGCAGCCCGCTTCGATGCGGCTGAGGTCGAGCATGGTGAAGGCGTGATGCACCAGCGCGCGGATCGCCTCGCTCATGTAGCCCTGCCGCGCGAAGGGCTGGCCAATCCAGTAGCCGGTCGTCCCCGCCTGGGCCGGACCGCGGCGAATATTGTCCAGCGTGATGGCGCCGAGCAGCTGCTCGTCCTCGCGGCGGATCAGGAACAGCGGCAGCGCCGAGCCCTGGTTGATCGAGCGCTGCGCCCAGTAGACCCGGTTGGTGAAGCTCTTGCGGCTGAGGTGATCCACCGCCCAGGTCGGCTCCCAGGGCTTCAGGAAATCGGCGCTGCCCGCGCGCAGGGCGGTCCAGGCGCGAAAATCGGCATGCACCGGGGGGCGAAGCGTCAGGCGTTCGGTCTCCAGCCGCAGCCTGCGGCGAGACCCCAGCATCAGGCTGCCAGGCGCCGGCGCAGCGCCTCGAACTCCGGCGCCCGCTTGGCCGGGCCGTAAAGCGCCATCGCCATGTTGGCCTCGCCAAGCGCGCCGGCATGGGCCGAAATATCCGCCATCGTAACCGAGGAGATGCGCTCTTCCGATTCTTCCAGGGTCGGGATGCGGCCCCAGATCTGCAGCATGCGGGCCAGCCGCTCGGCACGGTTCGACGGGCTTTCCAGCCCCATCATCATGCCGGCGAGGATCTGTGCCTTGGCGCGGTTCAGCTCGGCCTCGTTCATGTCATCGGCAGAGCGGCGGATCTCGTCGATCGTCAGCTCGGCAAGCTGGCCGATCTCTTCAGCCGAGGTGCCGGCATAAACCGTCAGCATGCCGGTATCGGCATAGGCGCCAGCCTGGGCGAAGATGGTGTAGCACAGGCCCTTTTCCTCGCGGACCTTCTGGAACAGGCGAGACGACATGCCGCCCCCTAAAGCCATCGAGTAGACCTGCGCGGCGAAGACGCGGTCGTCGCGGTAATGCGGCCCCTCGATGCCGAGGGTGAAATGCACCTGCTCGAGCTTCTTCAATTCGCGCCGTTCGCCGGTGATGAAGCTGGCGGGCGAGGCCGCCTCCTGCGCTTCACTGGCGGGCAGATGGCCGAAGAGTCGCTCGGCCTCCTTGACGATCTCGTCGTGATCAACGGCGCCGGCGGCGCAGAGCATCATCTCGCCGGGGCGATAGCGCTCGGCCACGAATTGCTTGAGGTCGGCCTTGGTGAAGCCCGCCACCCGCTCGGCGGGGCCGAGGATCGAGCGGCCGATGGCCTGGCCGGGATAGGCCGTCTCCTGCAGCCAGTCGAAGATGATGTCGTCGGGCGTATCCAGCGCCTGCCCGATCTCCTGAAGGATCACGTGGCGCTCGGTTTCCACCTCGGCATCGTCGAACTTGGGCCGCAGCAGGATATCGGCGATCACACCCATGGCGAGCGGCACGTCGGCCTCCAGCACGCGGGCGTAATAGGCCGTCATCTCACGGCCGGTATAGGCGTTGATATATCCGCCCACATCCTCGATGGCCTCGGCGATCTGCAGGGCGCTGCGCGTCTCGGTGCCCTTGAAGGCCATGTGCTCAAGGAAATGCGCCACGCCGTTCTGCTCTTCGCGCTCATGCCGGCCGCCGGCCTGCACCCAGATGCCGATGGCGGCGGAGCGCATCGAGGGCATCAGCTCGGTGGCGATGCGCAACCCGTTGGAGAGCGTATGAACTTGAACGGTCACGAGCGGCGTTTCTCCCGAATGAGGCTTTGCAGGGCACCCAGATCGTCGGCCATCTCGGTCACCCGTTCCGGGCGGTCATACAGGTCTGCCATGTGCGGGGGAAGGGGCGGGCGGAGCCCGATGGCCTTCTCCACCGCGTCGGGGAACTTGGCCGGATGGGCGGTGGCGAGCGTGATCATCGGGTTCGCGCCCAGATGCTGCTCGGCCACGTGGTAGGCCACGGCACTGTGCGGGCAAAGCACCTCGCCCGTAGCCTCGCGGGCGCGGGCGATGGTGGCGAGCGTCTCTTCCTCGCTGGCGCGGCCAGAGGCGAAACGCTCCTGCAGCCAACCCCAGGCCCCCTGCCCCAGCGCGAAGCCGCCCTCATGGGCCAGCCCCTCCATCGCCGCCGTCACCGCGGCTCCGTCGTTGCCATAGGCCTCGAAGAGCACCCGCTCGAAATTGGACGAGACCTGGATATCCATCGAGGGCGAGATCGAGGGCGCGACGCCCTCCTTGCGCTGCTCACCGCTGCTGAGCGTGCGGTGCAAGATGTCGTTCTGGTTGGTCGCGATCACGAGCTGGCCGATGGGCAGGCCCATGCGCCGGGCGATATGGCCCGCGAAGATGTCGCCGAAATTACCCGTGGGCACGGTGAAATCGACCGCGCGATGCGGCGCGCCAAGCGCCGTGGCCGAGGTGAAGTAATAGACCACCTGCGCCAGCACCCGCGCCCAGTTGATCGAGTTCACGCCGGCCAGCCCGACCTCGTCGCGGAAGGCGTGATCGTTGAACAGGTCCTTCAGCCGGCCCTGGCAGGTATCGAAATCCCCCTCCAGTGCGATGGCATGCACGTTGTCATCCGCTGCAGTGGTCATCTGCCGGCGCTGCACCTCGCTAACGCGACCCTGCGGGAAGAGGATGAACACGTCGACATTGGCGAGGCCCTTGAACGCCTCGATGGCGGCCGAGCCGGTGTCGCCGCTGGTCGCGCCCACGATTGTGATGCGTTGGCCGGAGCGGGCCAGCGAGGCCTGCATCATCTGGCCGATGAGCTGCATGGCGAAATCCTTGAACGCCAGCGTCGGCCCGTGGAACAGCTCCAGCAGGAAGTGGTTCGGCGCCATCTGCACCAGTGGTGCCCGCGCGGCGTGGTTGAAGCCGGCATAGGCCGCCTCGATGAGGCCCATCAGCTCGTCGGTCGTGAAGGCCCCGCCGATGAACGGCTCCACCACCCGCAGCGCCGCCTCTTCATAGGGCAGCCCGGCCAGCGCGGCGATCTGCTCCGGCGCCCAATGCGGCACCTCTTCCGGCACATAGAGGCCGCCGTCGCGGGCGAGGCCGGTGAGCATCGCCTCTTCGAAGCCGAGGGAGGGCGCGCGGCCACGGGTGGAGATGTAGCGCATGAGGTCAGTCCTTGGCTCGAAGCGTGCGGCGAAGAAGGTAGATCGTCATCCCGGCCCAGACGAGCGCCATGCCGAACCACTGGATCGCATAGCCGAAATGATTGTTCGGGATGTTCTCGGTCGTCACGGGCAGCGGCGTGAGGCCCGGCAACGGCGGCTCGGCGGCGCGGGCGACGATGAAGAGCGGCTCCGCCTCTAGCGCTTCCGCCAGCCCATCCATCTGCCGCGCCGACCACGCGTTCGACTGGTCGAGCCGCAGTGGGCCGCCCTTTCCGGCGGGCGTGGCGATATTGCCGGTGATGGTGACCGGCCCCTCGGGCAGCGGCGGGGCGGCGGAGGAAAGCGGGCGTGCCTCGGCGAGCCCGAGGTCCACCATCACGCGGCGGCCATCGTCGGTCTCAACGGCGGCGACGATGTCTTCCTCGCTGCCGGAATAGATGAAGCGCAGCGCCGGCCCGGTAATCTCGCCCGTCACCTCGACGGGGGCGAACTCGGCCATCGTCTCGCCGGGTGCGGGCAGCGGGGTTGGCGCGGCGGCGATCTGGGCGCCGATTTCGGCCAGCAGGGCAGTCTTCCATTCCATCCGCTGCAATTGCCAGACCCCGAGCGCCACCAGCACGGCAAAGCCGGCGATGCCGAACAGGAGCGGAATGGCGATGCGCCGCAAGATGTCCTCCCAGAACGCGAGAGGCGCGCGAAGGGCAGGCCCCCGCGCGCCTCGATCAGCCTTGAGTTGGGGTCAGCCGCCCCAGATGTAGATCGACAGGAACAGGAACAGCCAGACCACGTCGACAAAGTGCCAGTACCATTCGGCCGCCTCGAAGCCGACATGGCTTTCGGGGGTGAAATGGCCGCGGTAGGCGCGGAACAGGCAGACGGCGAGGAAGATCGTGCCGATCACCACGTGGAAGCCGTGGAAGCCCGTCGCCATGAAGAAGGTGGCGCCGTAGATGTTGCCAGAGAAGCCGAAGGCGGCGTGGCTGTATTCGTAGATCTGAAAGAACGTGAACAGCAGGCCCAGCAGCACGGCGATCCACAGGCCGGTCTTCATGTCGCGGCGGTTGTTCTCATGCGTCAGCGCGTGGTGGGCCCAGGTGGCCGCGGCGCCGGAGCAGAGCAGGATCAGCGTATTGATCAGCGGCAGGTGCCAAGGATCGAAAGTCTCGATGCCGGCCGGCGGCCACTGGCCATCGACCATCGGGCTTTCCGGCCCCATCGGGTAGAGCGCGTTCTTGAAGAAGGCCCAGAACCAGGCGACGAAGAACATCACCTCGGACATGATGAACAGGATGAAGCCGTAGCGCAGGCCGATCTTCACGACGGGCGTGTAATCGACGCCGCTCTCGCCCTCGGCCACCGTGTCGGCCCACCAGGCGTACATCGTGTAGAGCACACCGACGAACCCGATCAGGCCCATGTAGGGGCCCGAGCCATGCATCCAGAGCACCGCGCCGAAGAGCATGATGAAGGCCGACAGGGCCCCCGTCAGCGGCCAGATCGAGGGGTTCAGAATGTGGTAATCGTGGTTCTTCGCATGGGCCATCTTTGCCGTCCCTCGATGGTTCTTCAGTAGGTGTCTATGGCGTCTTGCGCCGAGCCTGTCAAAGGCCCAGGCGCGATATCGACGGTGGCGGCAGCGTAATCCTCCGGCATGTCGATCTCGTAGAAGGTGTAGGACAGCGTGATCGTGTTCACGTATTTCGCGTCACGGTCATCCACGATGGCCGGATCGACGAAAAAGCTCACCGGCATCATCGCCGTCTCGCCCGGCTGCAGCACCTGTTCGGTGAAGCAGAAGCACTCGATCTTGTCGAAAAATCCACCGGCCTCGTAGGGGGTGACGTTATACGTCGCCTGCCCTGCGACCGGCCGGTCGGTCGGGTTGGTCGCCTCGAAGAAGGCCAGCCCGGTCTCGCCAATCTGCAGCTCCATCTCGCGCTGCGCGGGGCGGAACGTCCATGGCATCTCGCGGTCGAGCGACGCGTCGAAGCGGACCTTGATCGTCTGGTCGAGAATCTCGTCCGACCCGGCCGAGGCCACGCCCGTTTCACCGCCGAAGCCGGTGACGGCGCAGAACCACGAGTAGAAGGGAACGGCGGCAAACGAAAAGCCGACCATCGCAAAGGCCACGACGACGAGGCCCGCAGCCATTCTGCCCGGTGTCCACTTCATTGGCCTGTCTCCTCTGCCTCGTCTTGGGGAATCAGCGCGGGATTGGCGACATGGTCGAAGCTCTCGAAGGTGCGGATGTCGCCCAGGCGAGAGACCTTCACCACGGTCAGGCCGAAGACCAGCGCCACGAAGGCGATCAGGATGATCAGCAGCCCGTAGTTCCGGCCAGACCGGCGCTTGTGCAGTTCGTGTTCAACCCGAATCGCCATCAGAGCACACCCCAGGCGCGCAGGGCGCTTTGCACCAGCAGGGCGCCGAAATGGCCGAAGAGGTACCAGAGCGAGATCATGAACACGCGCTTCTCAGTGGCGAAATTGTCCGCCTCGGCCGCCGCAGTGTCGCGCCGCCACAGGGCGATCACGCCGATCAGGAACCAAACGTCGAGCGCTGCAGCGACCGCGAGGTAGACCCAGCCCCCGATAGAGGTGAAGCCAAGGCCCAAGGACACCGCGATCAGCGGCAGCGTGTAGATCAGCACCTGGTTGCGGGTGACCTTGGGCCCATGCGTCTCGGTCAGCATGGGCACGCCGGCATTGCCGTAATCGCCCTTCACGAACAGGGCGAGCGCCCAGAAGTGCGGGGGTGTCCACATGAAGATCAGCGCGAACATCAGCACCGATTCGAGGCTCACGCCGCCCGTCGCGACAGCCCAGCCGATCATCGGGGGGAAGGCGCCGGCGGCACCGCCGATGACGATGTTCTGCGGCGTGCGCCGCTTGAGGAACATCGAATAGACAACGGCATAGAAGAAGATCGTGAAGGCCAGCAGCCCGGCGGCCAGCGCATTCGTCGCCAGCCACAGCATCACCACGGCGAAGCCCGAGAGCGCCAGCCCCAGGCCCAGCGCATCCTGCGGGCGCACGAGGCCCTGCGGGATGGGGCGGCGCTGCGTACGGCGCATCTTCACGTCGATATCGGCATCCCACCACATGTTCAGCGCGCCAGAGGCGCCCGCGCCCACCGCGATACAGAGCACAGCGACGAAGGCAATGTAGGGATGCACCGGCACCGGTGCGACGAGCAGACCCACCAGTGCCGTGAACACGACAAGCGACATCACCCGCGGCTTCAACAGCGCGAAGTAATCGCCGAGACCAGCCTCAACCGGGCCGGGAGCGCTCTTGTCGAGGCTTGCCTCTTGCATGCTCATATCCTTGCTGGCGCCGCTTTTGGCAGCGGCGCCTCGCCCGGGGATCAGACCGGGAATTCTTCCTTCGCCATCGCGAGCCAAGCGTCATACGTCTCTTGATCGACGACCTTCACCACGATGGGCATGTAGGCGTGATCCTTGCCGCAAAGCTCGGAGCACTGGCCGAAATAAACGCCTTCCTGCTCGGCGGCGAACCACAGCTGCGCGAGGCGGCCGGGCACGGCGTCTTGCTTCACGCCGAAGGCCGGCAGGGCCCAGGAGTGAATCACGTCGGCACCGGTCACCGTCATCACCACGGTGGCGCCCACGGGCACAACCACGGCGTTGTCGGCGGCCAGGCGGAACTGCTCATCGCTGTAACCGTATTCGGCGAGCTGCTCGGAAACTTCCGGCGTTACGCCGCTGTTGCCCGAGCCGATCATGAAGGCGTCGAAGATCACGTCTTCATCGGTGTATTCGTAGCCCCAGAACCACTGGTAGCCCGTCACCTTGATGTTGATGTCGCCCTCGGGGAACGTCTGCTGGTTGAACAGGATCGGCAGCGAGAACGAGCCGATGAACACCAGGATGACGATGGGAACGATCGTCCACGTCACTTCGAGCGGCGAGTTGTGAGTGAACCGCTTTGGCACCGGATTCGCGCGCTTGTTGTAGCGCAGGATCACGAAGAGCAGCAGCGCCATCACGAGGATCACGATGGGAACGATGATCCACAGCAGCAGGTGATCGAGGAAGTGGATATCGCGCGC
Organism: Pseudoroseicyclus sp. H15; assembly: GCF_054353345.1. Lineage (NCBI taxonomy): Bacteria > Pseudomonadati > Pseudomonadota > Alphaproteobacteria > Rhodobacterales > Paracoccaceae > Pseudoroseicyclus > Pseudoroseicyclus sp. H15. The sequence goes on along the minus strand of NZ_JBTHJE010000005.1, from coordinate 424,275 downwards.
TACGCTGGTGACGGCGGGCTGCCAGTCGATACCGCCCGGCGTCGGCTGGCCGACGATCGGCAGATCACTGAGCAGCTCTTGCATCTCTGCGCTTTGCGCGAAGGCCGCAGTGGCGCTGAACATCGCTGTGGCGGCGGCGGCAAGCGCGGCGACCCCGCGCTGGATGAGACTGGACTGGCGCATCATGTCCCCTGGGTACTGGCGCGCGATGCCGCGCATCTTCATTTGGCGTCCGGCCCGTCCGTGACGGGGGGCCGATTGCGGATTGGCGCTCTATTCCCATATCCTGACGATCAGAACAAGAAGGCCGGTTGCGGCATTTGTGCCCCGAGAGCCGTTAACATTCCGCCCCCGACAGGAGAGCCCCATGGCCGATGCCCCCTTCCGCCCCTTCGAGACCCTGCTCGGCGAGGCCGAAGCGCTGGCCCGCCTGCGCGATGCCGTGGCCGGCGCCGACGACGGCGAGTTGTTCCTGGAACGGCGCTCGTCGGAGGTGCTGGGCTTCGATGACGGGCGGCTGAAGACGGCCAGCTTCGATGCGTCCGAGGGCTTCGGGCTGCGCGCGGTGCGCGGCGATGTGGCGGGCTATGCGCATTCGACAGAGATCAGCGAGGCCAGCCTGGCCCGCGCCGCCGCCACCGCGCGGCTGGCCGTGGGCGATGGCGGCGGCACCATGGCGCCGCCCCCGCCCGCCACCAACCGGCGGCTCTATAGCGACGTGAACCCCATCGACGGCGCCGCCTTTGCGACCAAGGTCGACCTTCTGCGCGAGATCGATGCCTATGCTCGCGACCTGGATTCGCGGGTCGTGCAGGTCTCGGCCAGCATGGCCGCCAGCCATCAGGAAGTCGTCATCCTGCGGCCCGAAGGCCACAGCGTCACCGATATCCGCCCGATGGCCCGCCTCAATGTGCAGGTGATCATCGAAGAGAATGGCCGTCGCGAGAGCGGCCATTCCGGCGGCGGCGGCCGGCACGGCATCGAGCTGCTGATGACGCCGGATGGCTGGAAGGGCCATGTCGCCGAGGCCCTGCGCATCGCGCAGGTCAACCTGGGCGCCGAGGCTGCGCCGGCCGGCGTGCTCGACGTGCTGCTCGGCCCCGGCTGGCCCGGCATCTTGCTGCACGAGGCGATCGGCCATGGGCTGGAGGGAGATTTCAACCGCAAGGGCTCCTCCGCCTTCGCCGGGCTGATGGGCCAGCAGATCGCCTCGAAGGGCGTGACGGTGCTGGACGACGGTACCATCGAGGGCCGCCGCGGCTCGCTGACGGTGGATGACGAGGGTACGCCATCGGGCAAGAACGTGTTGATCGAGGACGGCAAGCTCGTGGGCTACATGCAGGACCGCCAGAACGCCCGGCTTATGGGCGTGGAGCCCACGGGCAACGGGCGCCGCGAGAGCTTCGCTCATATCCCCATGCCGCGGATGACCAACACCTACATGCTGGCCGGCGATACCGAGCCGGGCGCCCTGCTGGGCGACCTCAAGGACGGTATCTGGGCGGTGGGATTCGGCGGCGGCCAGGTGGATATCACCAGCGGCAAGTTCGTCTTCTCGTGCACCGAGGCCTACCGGGTGAAGAACGGCGTGAAGGGCGCGGCGATCAAGGGCGCCACGCTCATCGGCGACGGCGCGACGGCCCTGCAGAAGATTCGCGGCATCGGCAACGATCTGGCGCTCGACCCGGGCGTGGGCAATTGCGGCAAGGCCGGGCAATGGGTGCCGGTGGGCGTAGGCCAGCCGAGCCTGCTGATCGGCGGGCTGACGGTGGGGGGCTGAAGAGGCGGGCGCCTGGCCTCTAAGCCACTGAAACCGGGTGGAAAATGAAGCGCGGGCGGCGTTGCTGCCGCCCCGTACTGCGGGCCGGAAGCCAAGCTTGTACCCGGCCCGTCAACGAACTGGAAAAGTACGTTATTCAATTCACCTATCATTAACCCCGAACGCCTAATCCTGAGTCTGCAACAGGACGAGGTCAGGATGGCCGGGGAAACCCCTTCTTCCACTCACCCCCCACTCCCACCCACCACGGAAGATGAACGGCTGTTCTGGCTTCGCCTGTTGCGCTCCCGACGTGTCGAGCCGCAGACATTCCACCGCCTGCTCCGCGAACACGGCACGGCGAAAGCCGCGCTGGAAGCGCTCCCCGCCCTCGCCCGCGCTGCCGGTGAGACGGACTACCAAACCTGCCCCGAAGCTGTCGCCCGCGCCGAGCTGAAGGCCGCGCGCCGGGCCGGCGCCTGGATGATTCCCTGGGGCGCGCCGGATTACCCCGCCGCCCTCATGGAGCTCGAAGATGCGCCGCCGCTTCTTTGGGCCGTCGGCAATACCGTCCTGCTCAGCCGCCCCGCCATCGCGCTCGTCGGCGCGCGCAACGCCTCGTCGCTCGGCCTGCGCATGGCGCGGCGGCTGGCGCAGGAGCTGGGGGAGGCGGGGTTCACCATCGTCTCGGGCCTCGCCCGCGGCATCGATGCCGCCGCTCATGCCGCCGCCCTGCCCACCGGCACCATCGCCGTCTATGCGGGCGGGGTCGACGTGATCTATCCGCCGCAAAACACCGATCTCGCCGCCGAGATCGCCGCAAATGGCCTGGTGCTCACCGAGCAGCAGCCCGGACTGCAGCCGCAGGCGCGGCACTTTCCCATGCGCAACCGCATCGTCTCGGGCCTCGCGCAGGCGGTGGTGGTGGTCGAGGCGGCGGCGAAATCAGGCAGCCTCATCACCGCCCGCGCGGCGCTGGATCAGGGGCGCGAGGTGCTGGTGGTGCCAGGCCATCCGCTCGATTCGCGGGCTTCGGGCTGCAACATGCTGCTGCGCGACGGTGCCACGCTGGTGCGCCATGCCGAAGACGTGATCGCAGCGCTGCCGCCGCTCGCCTCTTCCCGCGCTCAGGCGGAGCTGCCACTCGGCGAGCCGCCGGCCCCGGCCGACATCGCCGCCCTGCCCGCCGCCCGGCCCCGCCCGAAGGGCGAGCTGCGACATCTGCACGCTGCGATCCTCTCACGCCTCGGCCACGCGCCCCTGGCAGAGGATCAGCTACTGCGCGATCTCGGCACGCCGGCAGAGGCGCTGGGCCCCGCTCTCACCGAGCTTGAGCTGGGCGGCCAGATCCGCCGCGATGCCGGCGGCCTCTTGACCCGCGACGGCTGACGCCCCAATTGGCGCGGGGTCGCCGCCTGGGCTTCGGGTCATCCCGCCGGACGGCGCCACATTGACAAGCCGCACGGCGCGCCCGCATGGTCGCGCCCCAAAACGCCGGCCCGCCAGGCTGGCCCGCCCCATGGAGAGCCGGACCCCTCATGCCCGTTGTCGTCGTCGAATCCCCCGCCAAGGCCAAGACGATCAACAAATATCTGGGCAGCGATTACACCGTCCTCGCCTCTTACGGGCACGTCCGCGACCTGCCGCCCAAGGATGGGTCTGTCGACCCCGAGCATGATTTCGAGATGCAGTGGGAGATCGCAAGCGACAGCAAGAAGCACGTCAAGGCCATCGCCGACGCGCTGAAGACCGACCCCGCGCTGATCCTCGCGACCGACCCCGACCGCGAGGGCGAGGCGATCTCGTGGCACCTGCAAGAGGCGCTGACCGCCCGCAAGGCAATCAAGAAGGACACCGCCGTCAGCCGCGTGACCTTCAACGCCATCACCAAGGCCGCCGTGACCGAGGCGATGAAGAACCCCCGGCAGGTCGATGCGCCGCTGGTCGAGGCCTATCTGGCCCGGCGCGCGCTCGACTACCTGGTCGGCTTCAACCTCTCGCCGGTGCTCTGGCGCAAGCTGCCCGGCGCCAAATCGGCCGGGCGGGTGCAATCGGTCTGCCTGCGGCTGATCGTCGAGCGCGAGATGGAGATCGAGGCCTTCCGCGCGCAGGAATACTGGTCGGTCACCGCCAGGCTCGCGACGCCGAGCGGGCAGACCTACGATGCCCGCCTTGTCACGCTCGGCGGCAAGAAGCTCGAACGGTTCGACCTCGGCGACAAGACGGCCGCCGACATGGCCGTCAGCGCCATCGACAAGCGCGACCTCTCTGTCGCCAGCGTCGAGGCCAAGCCCGGCAGCCGCAACCCCTCGCCGCCCTTCATGACCTCGACCCTCCAGCAGGAAGCGTCACGCAAGCTCGGCATGGGCGCGCGGGCCGCGATGAGCACCGCCCAGCGCCTCTACGAGGCCGGGCTCATCACCTACATGCGGACGGACGGCATCGACATGGCGCCCGAGGCGGTCATGCAGGCGCGCGACGCGATCAAGGCGAAATACGGGGCGGAGTACATTCCCGACTCGCCTCGCATGTACAAGAACAAGGCCAAGAACGCGCAGGAAGCGCACGAATGTATCCGCCCGACGGACATGACGCTCTCGGCCGACCAGCTGAAGATCTCCGAGCCCGACCAGCGCAAGCTCTACGACCTGATCTACAAGCGCACCATCGCCAGCCAGATGTCCGCCGCCCGGCTGGAGCGGACAGAGGTGAACATCGCGTCCGCCGACAAGCAGGTGGGCCTGCGCGCCACCGGCCAGGTCGTGCTTTTCGACGGCTTCCTGAAGATCTACGAAGAGGGCCGCGACGACGCCCTCACCGATGATGACGACAAGCGCCTGCCGCAGATCGCGCAGGGTGAGGCCGCGAAGAAAGAGGGCATCACGCCCGAGCAGCACTTCACCCAGCCCCCGCCGCGCTACACCGAAGCGACACTGGTGAAGCGCATGGAAGAGCTCGGCATCGGCCGGCCTTCCACCTACGCCTCGATCGTCACGACGATTCAGGACCGCGAGTACGTCCGCAAGGACAAGAACCGCCTGATTCCGGAGGATAAAGGCCGGCTCGTGACGGCGTTCCTCGAGAACTACTTCCGCCGCTACGTGGAGTATGACTTCACCGCCGCGCTCGAAGAGCAGCTCGACAGCGTGTCCGCCGGTGACGCGCAGTATAAAGAGGTGCTCGCCCGCTTCTGGCGCGATTTCTCTGCCGCCATCGCCGAGACCAGCGAGCTGCGCATCACCGAGGTCCTGGAGAAGATCAACGAGGTGCTCGAGCCGCATCTCTTCCCGCCGAACGAGGATGGGACAGACCCGCGACTTTGCCCCAATTGCCACAAGGGCCGCCTCTCGATGCGCACCGCGCGCTCGGGCGGCGCCTTCATCGGCTGCTCGAACTACCCCGAGTGTCGCTACACCCGCCCCTTCGGCCCGCCGGGTGCGGAGGAGAGCAACATCCCCGCCGAGGGCAAGCTTCTCGGCCACGACCAGGGCGACCCGATCACCCTGCGCGACGGGCGCTTCGGCCCCTACGTGCAGCGCGGGGAGGTGACGGAGGAGATCCCCAAGCCGCCGCGCGCCTCGGTGCCGAAGAGCTGGGATGTCGAGGCGATGGATCTGGAGAAGGCGCTGCGCCTTCTGTCCCTGCCCCGCGAGGTCGGCAAGCACCCCGAGGATGGCGAGCCAGTTGAGGCCGGCATCGGGCGCTACGGCCCCTTCGTGAAGCACGGGCGGCTTTATGCCAACCTCAAGGAGGTCGACGAGGTCTTCGAGATCGGCATGAACCACGCGGTGGACCTGCTGGCCCAGAAGGCGGCGAGCCGCGGCGGTCGCGGCGCGGCGGCCAAGCCGCTGAAAGAGCTTGGCGAGCACCCCGATGGCGGCGCGATTGCCGTTATGCCGGGGCGTTACGGGCCCTACGTGAAGTGGGAGAAGGTCAACGCGACCCTGCCGAAGGACGTCGAGCCCGACGCGGTGACGCTGGATCAGGCGGTGGAGCTGGTCAACGAGAAGGCGGCGAAGAAGGGCGGCGGCCGCAAGAAGGCCGCACCGAAGAAAGCCGCTGCGAAGAAGCCGGCCGCCAAGAAGACCGCCGCGAAGAAGACCACCGCCAAATCCACGGCGGCCAAGTCCACGACCAAGACGGCGGCGGCCAAGAAGGCCCCCGCCAAGAAAACCGCCGCGGCGAAGACCGCCGAGACGGACGAGGCCGGCGACAGCTGAATATCCCCGGGGGCCGCGGAACTCCGCGGCCCCTGCGGCTTTATCCAGCATCCCGGTTGTGAGGACATGACAATGTTCACAGCTGCGCCTCGGCGCCCCTCCTCTTCTTCCCCCTTCGCCGCCCCCGGGCCGGCACAGTAGGATACGTCTGACTGCCCTGCAGCGCCCCGGCCCCGCCGGCGGCGCCGCGCGTCATTCCCCCCTTCAAGGACATCTGACATGGCTTCCATCGAGCCCGCCCTTGCGCGCACAGGCCGCCTGCGCGCCCGCTATGCCCGCTGGGCCGAGCGGCCCGCCCGCAGCCTCCTCGCCGGCTACCTCGCCTACATGACCATCGGCTGGGTGCTGCTGCTCCTGCCGATCTCCCGGAGTGAGGCCGTGGCGCCGCTCGATTCGCTGTTCATCGCCGCCTCCGCCGTCTCCACCACCGGCCTTGCGACCGTCGATCCCGGCTCCAGCTACTCGGGCTTCGGCGAGGCGGTGATCCTGTCGCTGATCCAGCTCGGCGGCCTCGGCTACATGACCATCGGCTCCTTCGCGCTGATCGCCGTGCAGCGCCGGCTCTCCAGCCACCGCGCCGCCAATGCCCGCGCGGCCTTCGAGCTGCCGGAGAGGATCGACCCGCGGCCGTTCCTGATGTCCGTCGTTCTCTTCACCCTGCTGGCAGAGGCAGCGGGCGCCGCGGCGCTCTACCCGATGTTCCGCGATGCCGGAGAGGAGGCGCCGCTCTGGGCCGCGATCTTCCACTCCGTCTCGGCCTTCTGCACCGCCGGCTTCTCGCTCTTTTCCAACAGCTTGGAGGATTACTCCGCCCACGCCGGGGTCTCGCTGGTCATCTCGGCGCTGAGCCTCTTGGGAGCCATGGGCTTTCTCGTCGTCGTCGATGTCTGGCGCTCGCTGCGCCGGCGCCGGGCGCGGGCCTTCTTCACCACGAAGATGATCGTTCGGATCACCGCCGCCTTCCTGCTGCTCGGCACCGCCCTCCTCGCCATCGACGACCCGACGATCGCCGCCCTGCCCCTTGGCGAACGGCTGCTCGCGGCCTTCTTCCAGACGATGACCGCCGCCACCACCGTCGGCTTCGACACCGTGCCGATCAGCTCGCTCGGCCCGGCCTCCGTCATGGGGCTGCTGGTCCTCATGGTCATCGGCGCCTCGCCGGCCGGCACGGGTGGCGGGCTGAAGACGACCTCCTTCGCCGCCCTCTTCGCGCTGGTGCGCGCCACCTTGCGCGGCGAGAGCGAGGTGCGCTTCGCCGGGCGCCGCCTGCCGGAGGAGAAGCTGCGCGCCGCCGGCGCCTCGCTGGCCTATTACGCCGGGGTCATGAGCATCGCCATGATCCTGCTCCTCTCCACCGAGAGCGCCCCCTTCGAGCAGGTGCTCTTCGAGGCCGTCTCGGCCGTCGGCACCGTCGGGCTGTCGCTGGGGCTGACGGGGGACCTCACCGCCGCGGGCAAGCTGATCGTCATCGTGCTGATGACGGCGGGGCGGCTCGGCATCCTAACCTTCGGCATCGCGCTGGCCCGTCACTCAGCGGCGGAAAATAGCGCTGATCCAAGGCCATGACGCCAATGTTATCGAATGACATAGCCCCCTACCCGCGTTGACTTTGCTGCACCTGCGCGCGAAAAACTCAGCGACTGGGAATGGGGAGGCATGACATGCAAAAGGTTTATGGTTCGGCGAGCGAAGCGCTCGACGGCCTGTTGTTCGATGGCATGCTCATCGCAGCGGGCGGCTTCGGGCTGTGCGGCATCCCCGAGCTGCTGATCGACGCGCTGGTCGAGAGCGGCGTGAAGGACCTGACGGTCGCCTCCAACAACGCGGGCGTCGATGGTTTCGGCCTCGGCAAGCTGCTGGAAACGCGGCAGATCAAGAAGATGATGAGCTCCTACGTGGGCGAGAATGCCGAGTTCATGCGGCAGTACCTTTCCGGCGAGCTCGAGCTTGAGTTCAACCCGCAGGGCACCCTGGCCGAGCGCATGCGCGCCGGCGGCTCCGGCATCCCCGGCTTCTACACCAAGACGGGCGTCGGCACGGTCATTGCCGAGGGCAAGGAGCACAAGGAGTTCCGCGGCGAGACCTACATCATGGAAGAGGGCATCTTCGCCGATGTCTCCATCGTGAAAGCCTGGAAGGCCGACGAGACGGGGAACTGCGTCTTCCGCAAGACGGCCCGAAACTTCAACCCGCCTGCCGCCATGTGCGGCAAGGTCTGCGTGATGGAAGTCGAAGAGATCGTGCCCACCGGCAGCCTCGACCCCGATAGCATCCACCTGCCCGGCATCTACGTGCACCGCCTGATCCAGGGCGAGCACGAGAAGCGCATCGAGCAGCGCACCACCCGGGCGGCCTGACCCATATGACGGAAGGCTTCAACTTCCCCATCCCGTCGGACGGCTTCAGCGATCGCGAGGCGATGGCGCTGCTCGACCATTCGAACATTTCGCTTCTGGTGACTGACCCTCGCCAGGACGACAATCCGATCGTCTACGTCAACGCGGCCTTCGAGAAGGTCACTGGCTACCGGCGTGACGAGGTGATGGGCAAGAACTGCCGCTTCATGCAAGGCATCATGACCGACCCCGAGGATGTCGATGCGCTCCGCCGCGCCATCGCCGAAGAGGTCGAGACGACGGTCGACATCCTGAACTACCGCAAGGACGGCACGACCTTCGTCAACCGGCTGGTCATGTCGCCGGTGCGCGAAAACGGCGAAGTCATCTACTTCCTCGGCGTGCAGAAACCGCTGACCCGGGCGGAACGGTTGCGCAGCGTGAACTTCGGCAGCCGGATGGTGCGCGAGCTGCAGCACCGGGTGAAGAACCACCTGGCCATGATCGCCTCGCTGGTGCGCATGGAAGGCCGCCGCGCCGAGGACCGTGACCCGTTCAACCGCGTGATCGAGCGCATCGCCGGCCTGCAGGCCCTGTACGAAGAGCTTTCCGACCCGGCGGGCGACCGCGCGGCCGACGAAGTCGCCCTCGGGCCGTTCCTGCGCCGTATCGCCGAGGCCGTCTCCCGCACCGGCGGGCATGACGATGTCGAGATCGTGGTGGATGTGGATGAGCATCTGCGCGTCTCTGCCCTCGTCGGCGGAAAGCTGGGCTTCGTCGCCTCCGAGGTCGTCACCAACGCGATGAAGCACGCCTATGTCGACCGCGAGGATGGCCGCATCACGATCACCGGCCGCCAGACCGAGCCGGGCGGGCTGACCCTGTCGTTCACCGATGACGGCAGCGGGCTCAAGCCGGGCACCGAATGGCCGCATTCCAGCTCTGTCGGCGGGCGGGTGCTCGCCGGGCTTCTGGCCGAGCTGGAAGCCGAGCTGAACGTCGAGACCGGCCCCGCCGGCACCACGATCACGATAGACATACCCGCCGCGCTCACCGCGGTGGACGTTTGAGGGAGGAGAGCCCATGCCCTGGGACCGTAATCAGATGGCCGCGCGCGCAGCCGAAGAGCTGGAAGACGGCATGTACGTCAACCTGGGCATCGGCATCCCGACGCTGGTGGCCAACTATGTGGGCGACAAGGAGATCACCCTGCAGTCGGAGAACGGCATGCTCGGCATGGGCCCCTTCCCCATCGAGGGCGAAGAGGATGCCGACCTCATCAACGCCGGCAAGCAGACAATCACCGAGCTGCCGAAGACGGCCTATTTCGACAGCGCGCAGAGCTTCGGCATGATCCGCGGCGGCAAGATCGCCGCTGCCATCCTCGGCGCCATGGAAGTGGCCGAGAACGGCGATCTGGCGAACTGGATGATCCCCGGCAAGCTCGTGAAGGGCATGGGCGGCGCGATGGATCTGGTGGCCGGCGTCGGCAAGGTCATCGTGGTGATGGATCACCAGAACAAGCACGGCGACAGCAAGGTGCTGAAGGAATGCAGCCTGCCGCTGACGGGTGCGGGGGTGGTCGACCGGATCATCACAAATCTCGGCGTGCTGGATGTGGTCGAAGGCGGCCTGAAGATCGTGGAACTGGCCGACGGGGTGACTGAAGACCAGATGCGCGACGCCACCGAGGCAACGATTGTCTGAGGGCGCACCCCAGGTTCTCTACGAAGAGGGCGGCGGCAAGGGCCGGTATCATATCGACACGCCTGAAGGCAGCGCCGAGCTGATCCTGTCGCTGTCCTCCCCGAAGCTGGTGATCGCCGAGCATACCGAGGTGCCAAAGGCGCTGGAGGGGCAGGGCTTTGCCAAGCAGCTGCTGCAGGCGCTGCTGGACGATGCGCGCGCCAAGGGCTTCAAGATCGTGCCGCTCTGCCCCTACGTGAACGCGCAGCGGCGCCGGCACCCCGAATGGGCCGAGCTCTTCAACGGCTGAAGCGGCCTAGAGGTTGTTCACTGTGAACACGCAGCCGTCCGAGAGCAGCTCGGGCGGCGTCTGGCAAAGGCTCCGGGCGGCACGCCAGGCGGCCAGCACCTTGGGCACATAAGCGCGGGTTTCGGCATAGGGCGGCACGCCGCCATTGTCGCGCACAGACCCTTCGCCGGCATTGTAGCCCGCCAGTGCCAGCACCGCGTCGCCCTGGAAGTGCCGCAGTAGCCAGTCGAGATAGGCGGTGCCACCTTTGATGCTCTGAATGGCGTCGAGCCGGTCGGCGACGCCGAAGCGGGTGGCCGTATCCGGCATCAGCTGCATGAGCCCCGCCGCGCCGGCATGACTCTCCGCCCCCGCATTGCCCGCGCTTTCCACCGCGATCACCGCCAGCACCAGCGCCGGCGACACCTCTGTGCCGATGGTGGCGGCGAGGATGTCGCGGCCATGCGCCTCGGCGATGGCCTGCAGGGTGGCGAGGCGGGGCGCGGCCACGCCCTCGCCTTCTGGCGGGGCGGCCAGCGCATCGAGCGCGGCTTTCACCCGCTCCGCCGAGCCCATGCCCAGCTCTGCGGGGACGATGGCCCAGAACCATTCGGCGCCGCTGAGCGGCGGCATCGGCACCATGCCCGCGGGCAGCAGCCCCGGCTCGGCGGCGAGGGGCACCGGCTCGCCGCGCTCATAGGCCGAATTGCCGGCGCGGATGGCGCTGGGAGCCTCTGGGTCGATCTGTACGGTGATGCGGGGAGCCGATCCGGGCGGCGGGGCCGACACGCGGCGGGCCGAGAAATCGGGCTGCAGGCGGGTGTCCTGGGCCAGGCCCGTGCCGGGCCCGAAGCTCGCACCAAGGATCACAAGCGCGGCCAGCGCCGCGCCTCTTGCCTGAACCATCTGCCTGCCTCCGGGGGCTTTGCCACCCTTGTCGTTGCGAGGCCCAATCTCTCATGGCGGTGGCGCTTTGCACAGCCGGCGAAGGCGAAGCGCCGCATTTCTGCGGATTTTAGGTGACGGCGGGGACAGAAATCCTTTTATTTCAATGCCTTGAAAATCCGCCCCTGCCACGGAGTTATACCATAAACGGACGAAAGCAGACAAATTCCCGCCCGATTTGGCCGGTCAATTGGGTGCACCTGAAACGGGGATCGGGCCATGAGAGGCCGGCCCGGCGTGATCCGTATCAGACCCTTTTAATGCGAGACACCCTGAGGAGGGTCAACATGCTCAACTTCATCAAGAACTTCCGTTCCGACGAGTCCGGCGCCGTCACCGTTGACTGGGTGGTGCTCACCGCTGCCATCGTCGGCCTCGGCATCGCCGTTCTCGGCTCGATCCAGACCGGTGCCGGCAACCTCGCCACCTCGATCGCTGGCGACCTGAACACGCAAGCCGGCATCACCACTCCGTAATTCCGGCTCTGTTCGAGAGTAGAAGGGCCGCGCGACTGGCGCGGCCCTTTCTCTTTTACGGACTGCGTGACGGGCTGGTGCAACTTCACCAAACCACCCTTCACACAACAGAGTTCCGCCACATTCACCGGCGATTCACACCCTAAGTGCAAGTTCTGACATGTAGACGAGGTGCTGACGTGCTTCAGGTTTTCACAAGGTTCGCACGCGATGTAAGCGGTGCGGTGACAGTGGACTGGGTCGTCCTGACGGCCACCGCCGGATTTCTCGCCATCGGAATCATTGCCGGGATTTCCACCGCGGCCACCGAGCCTGCCGAGGCCGTCGGCAATACGCTGACAGGCATGGCAGGCGACTGACCCTCCGCAGGCGGGGCACCCCCCCCTCCGCCGAGCAGAAAGGACCACGACATGCGCGCCGTTTTCGGACTCGTGCTGATGATTGGCCTCGGGCTTGCCGGCTTCGCCGTTTACACGGTGAAGGGCTATCTCGAGCAGCAACAGATCGCGCTGGCGACCGTGCGCGCGCAGGCCGCTCAGCAGGTGCCGACGGTCGAGGTGTATGCCGTGACCCGCGCCATGGCCTATGGCGATGTGCTGACGCCCGATGACGTGGCGCTTGTCCCCTATCCGCAGGCCTATCTGCCCGAAGGCGTCTTCCGCACCGCCGAAGAGCTTTTCCCCGAGGGCGAAGACAGCCTGCGCATGGTGTCGCAACGGCTGCTGCTCAACGAACCCGTCCTCGCCTCGAAGGTCACCGAGCCGGGGGAGGATGCCGGCATCACCACTCGACTGACGCCCGGCAAGCGGGCCTTTACCATCTCTGTCGATGTCGCCTCCGGCGTGTCGGGTTTCCTGCGCCCCGGCGACCGGGTGGATGTGTACTGGACAGGCACTGTCGCCCGCTCCGGCTCTACTGCCGGCCGGCAGGTGACGAAGCTGATCGAGACGGGCCTGCGCCTCGTCGCCGTCGACCAAACGGCGGATGCCACGCGCGCAGAGGTTTCCGTTGCCCGCACCGTCACCGTCGAAGTCGATCCGCAGCAGGTGGCCGCGCTGGCCCAGGCCCAAGCCTCCGGCAAGCTCTCGCTCTCTCTTGTCGGCTATTCCGACGAGACCGTGGCTATGGCCGTGGAGGTAGACCAGCGCGCCCTGCTCGGCATCGCCGAGGAAGAGCCCGTAGAGGTCGAGGAAGTCACGCCCCCGCCGGCGGAAGAGGTATGCACCATCCGTACGCGCCGCGGCTCGGACGTGGTGGAAATCCCGATCCCCTGCAGCAACTGACTGCTGCCGCGCCACCCGGCGTCGCTTGCCCAAATCGAACCTTCGGCCGGGTCCGGCCCCAATGTGGGCAGGCATGGTTGTTGCCCATTGCGCACATGAGCGTTGGCCTGCAACGCCCTGATTCTTGATTTGCGGGCACCTCGCTGTCAGGGTGACGCAAAGGCGGGCGCAAGACCCGCATGTCGGGTCGTGATCCGAGAGGCAGGTCACATGAACTTTCGAAAAGCTCTCAGGGTGGCCGGGTTCGCGCTGTTCTCTGGCATCGCTGCCTGCGCGCCGCTGCCTTCCATGGCGGAATCTTTGCAGGTTTTGCGGGGCCAGCCCAACTCTGCCCTGCAGGTGCCGATGAACCGCGCCGTGGTGGTGGAAAGCGACACCGCCTTCGCCGAACTCTCAATAGCCAACCCCGGCATTGCCGACATCTCGTCGCTCTCTGACCGCACGATCTATGTTCTCGGCAAAGAGCCGGGCCGCACAACGCTGACCATTCTCGATGCCGACGGGCGGCTCATCACCAATGTCGAGGTGCAGGTCACTCCCGATATCGGCGAGTTCCGCGAGCGGCTGGCACAGATCCTGCCCGGTGAGCCGGTGGAAGTGCGCACCGCCAATGACGGCATCGTCCTGTCCGGCACCGTCTCGTCCATCGTCGCGCTCGACCGGGCGCTGGAGCTGGCAGAGCGCTACGCGCCGGACCGGGTGAGCAATCTCATGGATGTGGGCGGCCAGCAGCAGGTGATGCTGCGCGTGCGCTTTGCCGAGATGCAGCGCTCCGTCGCCAAGTCGCTCTCGTCCTCGCTGACCCTGCAGGGCAGTGCCGCGGGCGGCAATCTTGGCCTGTCCGGCGGCGCCAACAGCCTCAACACGTCCGGCGCGATGGAGAACGCCTTCGGCGGCAACATCCCCGCTGCCAACCTCAACAACGGCGCCTTCCTCTTCGGCTTCAATGCCGGCGGCGTCGAAGTGGGCATGCTGCTGGAAGCGCTGGAATCGCGCGGCGTTGTCCGCACCCTGGCCGAGCCGAACCTCACCGCCCTCTCGGGGCAAGAGGCGCATTTCCTCGCCGGCGGTGAATACCCCGTGCCGATCAGCGACGGCAACGCCGTTTCGGTGCAATACAAGCCCTTCGGCGTCGAGCTGAACTTCACCCCCCGCGTGGTGGATGGCGACCTGATCAATCTGGAGCTCTCCGCCGCCGTCTCCTCCATCGACCCGACGAACGGCATCAGCGTCAACGGCTTCTCTGTCGACGCATTCCGCCGCCGCGAGACCTCCACCACCGTCGAAATCCGCGACGGCGAGAGCTTCGCCATCGCCGGCCTGCTGACCGACGATTTCCGTGACCTCAACGGCCAGGTGCCGTGGCTGGGCGACATTCCGGTGCTGGGCGCCCTCTTCCGCTCGGCCGAGTACCAGCGCGAGCAGAGCGAACTCGTCATCATCATCACGCCGCATCTCGTCACACCCACGCGGGGCGAAGCGCTCGCCCTGCCGACCGACAGGGTTCGCCCGCCGTCGGAACGCGATCTCTTCCTCTTCGGCCGGGTCTCTGGCAATGCGCCCACCACCGGCGCGGCCGGCGAGGTGGCGCGGCAAGACTTCTCCACCCCGTATGGCTACGTTCTCGATGACTAGGCAAAAGGCGGGCAAGGCGATGCAGCGACTGATCCCCATGGCGGCGATGCTCGGCCTGGCCGCCGGCTGCACGATGGACCCTGCGGGCAATGCGCTGAGCGACGCGACCTTCGGCGTCGCCACCGCCAACAATCTGGCCCTGCAGACCGGCGAAGCGGAATACCTCGTCGATTTCAACGCGCGTTTCGCCGAGGCCGTGACGACGACGATCACCTTCGCCTTCGATTCGGCCGTGCTCGATGCCTCGGCCCGCGCCATCCTGAATCAGCAGGCCGCCTTCATCGCGCAATTCCCCGAGGTGAGCTTTCGCGTCTATGGGCATACCGATCTCGTCGGCAGCGATTCCTATAACTACAACCTCGGCCTCCGCCGGGCGACGGCAGCCGTCAACTACCTGACAGCGCAGGGTATTTCACGCTCGCGCCTCGAAGCGCTCGTCTCGTACGGCGAGACGCAGCCGCTGATCTACACGACCGATCCCGAGCGGGCGAACCGGCGCACGGTGACCGAGGTCTCTGGCTTCGTCTCCGGCCATCCCAATGTTCTCAATGGCAAATATGCCGAGGTCGTCTTCCGCGAGTATGTCGCGTCCGCGACGCCGGCGCCCGAAGTGCAGACGGCGGGGCAGACCATCTCGGGCGGTGGCGGCGAAGCGGGTGCCAGCGGCGGCTGAGCGTATATCCCGGGGCAACAGGGTGCCCCGATCCACGCGATCGTCATCCCTGCCCCAACATTTCCAGATTTGAAGCCTGATTCCTGCCCCGATTGGTCCCCATTCCTTGGGGCCAGAGGCGCCGATTCCGTTCGGCCCCTTGGCGGCCCCTGGGCCGCCTGTCGCTCCATGCGACGAGAGAGTGAGGAACAGGCCCATGGGCAGTACTGCCGTCTTGCAGCCGGAACCGCAGCCCATCGTGGCCTGCACGGTCAGCCGGGACGTTCAGATTTTCGACCTGCTGATCGAGGATATGGAAGCCAGCCTCGGCGAGCGCTGGGGCGATCTGAGCTTTACCGACGCGCTGCTGTTCCTCGACCAACCTGAGGCCGAATCCCTCGATTTCATCGCGCTTGCTCTCGATTCCGAGGATGAGGACGAGCTGGCTCTGCTGATGGAAGTGATCACCTCTGCCAAGTCGCTGGGCATCAAGGTCATCATCATCGCCGAGGATGTCAGCCCTGCCGCGCTGCACCAGCTGCTGCGCGAGGGCGGCGACGAGTTCATTCCCTATCCCCTGCCCGAAGGCGAGCTAGACCGTGCCATCCGCCGCGTCTCTGCCCCCACCGAGCGGCAGGAGACGCCCCCTGCCCCGCTGCGCGCCAAGGACGACCGCTCGGGCGTTGTAATCCCGGTGCAGGGCCTGGCCGGCGGCACAGGCGCCACGACGCTGGCCGTGAACCTGGCCTGGGAGCTGGCGAATGTCGCTCCGCCGAAAGAAGGCACCCCGCGCGTCTGCCTGATCGACCTCGACCTGCAGTTCGGCTCGGTCGCCACCTATCTGGATATGCCCCGCCGCGAGGCGGTGCTGGAGCTTCTGTCGAACATCGACGCGATGGACAGCGAGAGCTTCATGCAGGCGCTGCTGCCCTACGAGGGCAAGCTGCAGGTGCTCACCGCACCGGCAGAGCTGGTGCCGGTCGACCTGCTCTCGCCCGCCGATGTAGACCGCATCATCGAGACGGCCCGGCTGAATTTCGACTACGTCATCATCGACATGCCCACGACCATGGTCGAATGGTCCGAGACGGTGCTGCAGGCGGCGCATGTGTATTTCGCGCTCGTCGAGCTCGACATGCGCTCTGCTCAGAACACCCTGCGCCTCAAGCGCGCGCTGCAGGGCGAAGATCTGCCCTTCGAGAAGCTGCGCTTCCTGCTCAACCGGGCGCCAGGCTTCACCGATCTGAACGGCAAGGCCCGCATCAAGCGGCTGGCCGAAAGCCTGGGCATCTCGATCGAGGTCAGCCTGCCCGACGGCGGCAAGCAGGTGGTGCAAATCAACGATCACGGCGCGGCGCTCGGCATCGGCGCGCCGAAGAACGCGCTGCGCAAGGAAATCCAGAAACTCGCCAAATCGGTTCACGATGTGAACATCGGCGAAGAGCGCGCAAAAGCCTGATGCGAAAGGCAGCCTGATGTTCTCGAAGTACAAAAAGCCCGAGGCGCGCCCGGCCGCCCGCAAGCCCCAGCCGGCTCCGGCCGCTGCACCCGCGGCCGTGGCCGAGGCGCCGCCGCGCAAGTCGTTGGTGCGAGGCACCCCGCCCAAGCCGGCTGAACCCGCGCATGCCGACAAGGAGAAGAAGCGCAAGGAGCGGCTGGGCGAGATCAAACTCGAGCTGCACAAGGCGCTTCTGGAAAACCTCAACCTCGCGGCGCTGGAAAAGGCCAGCGAGCAGGAGCTGCGGACGGAGATTCAGGCGATCTCGGCCGAGACACTCGAAGAGATGGGCATCGTGCTCAACCGCGAAGAGCGCGCGACGCTCACGCAGGATCTCTACTTCGAGGTCACCGGCCTTGGCCCGCTTGAGACACTGCTGAAAGATGACAGCATCTCCGACATCCTCGTCAACGGCCCGCAGCAGATCTTCATCGAGCGCGACGGCCGGCTGATGCTGAGCGATGTCACCTTCAAGGACGAGCGCCATCTGCAGCGCATTATCGACAAGATCGTCTCAGCAGTCGGCCGGCGCGTGGACGAGAGCAACCCCTACGTCGACGCCCGCCTCGCCGACGGCTCGCGCTTCAATGCCATGGTGCCGCCCATCGCGGTGGACGGCAGCCTCGTTTCGATCCGTAAGTTCAAAAAGGACAAGCTCGCCATCGACGATCTGGTGCGATACGGCGCCTTTTCCGAAGAGATGGCGGCATATCTGCAAGCCGCCGTGGCGACGCGGCTGAATATCATCGTCTCGGGCGGCACCGGCTCTGGTAAGACCACCACGCTCAACGCCCTCTCGTCGTTCATCGACAATTCCGAGCGCATCCTCACCATCGAGGACACGGCGGAACTTCAGCTTCAGCAAACCCATGTGGGCCGCATGGAAAGCCGGCCGGCCAACGTGGAAGGGCGCGGTGCCGTCTCGGCCCGCGACTGCCTGAAGAACGCTCTCAGGATGCGGCCCGACCGCATCATCGTCGGCGAGACGCGGGGCGAGGAAGTCATCGACATGCTGCAGGCCATGAACACCGGCCACGACGGCTCGATGACGACGATCCACGCCAACACCAGCCGCGATGCCATCAGCCGGCTGGAAAACATGATCGCCATGGCCGGGGTCGACATGCCGATGAAGGCCATGCGCAGCCAGATCTCCAGCGCCGTCAATCTCATCGTGCAGGCCAGCCGCATGCAGGATGGCTCGCGCCGCATGACCTCTGTCACCGAGATCACCGGGATGGAGGGCGACGTCATCTCGATGCAGGAAGTGTTCCGCTTCCAGCGCACCGGCCTGACGCCCGACAACAAGATCGTCGGCCATTTCACCGCGACGGGGGTGCGCAGCCACTTCTCCGAGCGCTTCCGCCTGTGGGGCTACGATCTGCCCGCGGCGATCTTTGAACCGTTCAACGGATAGCCATCATGATGCTCTCACCCGAACCGATCATCTACGGGCTGATCTTCGTGGCCGTGCTCGTGCTCGTCGAGGGCGTCTACCTTGTCGCCTTCGGCAAATCGATCAAGCTGAACAGCCGCGTGAACCGCCGGCTGGAGCTGCTGGAAAAAGGCGGCCGCCGCGAAGAGGTGCTGGAACAGCTCCGCAAGGAGATGACGCAGCACATGAAGAGCCAGAGCATCCCGCTCTACTCACTGCTCGCCGCCAAGGCGCAGAGGGCCAACATCGCCTTCACGCCCGTGCAGCTCATCGGCGTGATGGCCGCCCTCGCTGCCGTCGCCTACATGGGCCTGACCTACGCCACCGATGCCGCCACCCCCGTGCGCGTGCTCGTCGCCATCGTCATGGGCGTAGGCGGCGTCTACATGTGGATCAACAACAAGGCCAAGAAGCGCATGGCGCTGATCGAAGAGCAGCTGCCCGACGCGGTGGAGCTCATGGTTCGCAGCCTGCGTGTCGGCCACCCCTTCTCCAGCGCCATCAATATCGTCGCCAAGGAGGTGCCCGACCCGCTGGGCAGCGAGATGGGCGTCATCTCTGACGAGGCCGCCTATGGCCGCGACATGGGCGAGACGCTGAAGGCCATGGCCGAGCGGATCGACATGCAGGATCTGCGCTTCCTCGCCGTGGCGGTGACCATCCAGCAGCAGGCGGGGGGCAACCTTGCCGAGATCCTCGACGGTCTGGCCAAGGTCATCCGCGCCCGCTTCCGCCTGTTTCGCCGGGTGAAGGCGATCACGGCCGAGGCGAAATGGTCGGGCATGTTCCTGTCGGCCTTCCCGCTCGTGGCGCTCATCGCCATCAACGTGATGGAGCCGAACTACTACGACGAGGTGAAGCAAACCTCGGTCTTCATTCCCGCCTGCCTGGTCGTGGCCGGCTTTCTGGTGACGAACATCCTCGTCATGCGCTCCCTCGTGAACATCAAGGTCTGAGCCCCCTCAAGCTGCAAGGACGCATCTTCCCATGTTTCAGACCATCCAAGCCTGGCTGATCCAGACGCTCGGGCCCCTTGGCCCGGTGATGGCGCTCGGCGGCCTCGGCATCGTGCTTGCGTTGCTGATGCTGCCGGCCCTGATGCGCCGCAAGGACGATCCGCTCGACCGTCTTAAGCAGCAAAGCGCCGCGCCGGCCAAGCCCGTGCAGGGCGTCAAAGCCCAGGACAAGCTGCGCAGCCCCGCCACGCGAACCGACAAGCTGGAACGCTATTCCACTTTCCTCGAACCGCAGGACGAAGAGGAATATTCTGCCTCGCGGCTGAAGCTGCTGCAGGCCGGCTACACCAGCAAGAACGCTGTGCGCATCTTCCACTTCTCGCAATTCGCCATGGGCATCGGGGGGCTGGTGCTGGGGGTGCTCTACACCTTCTACCTCTCGGCCACGGGCGACCCCACGACGCGCGATCTGGTGCTCTTCGGCCTTGGCCCAGGCATCGTGGGCTACATGCTGCCGAAATACTGGGTGAGCCGCCGCCAGAGCGAGCGGCAGCAGGCCATCACCAACGGCTTTCCCGACAGTCTCGACATGATGCTCGTCTGCGTCGAGGCCGGCCAGTCGCTCGACCAGTCGATCATCCGCGTCGCCCGCGAGCTGCGCGTGGGCTTCCCCGATCTGGCCGGTGAATACGAGCTGGTCGCCTACGAGATGAAGGCCGGCAAGGACAAGCAGGCGGTGCTGCGTGACATGGCCGAGCGCTGCGGTGTGCCTGATGTATCCAGCTTCGTCACCGTGCTCATCCAGAGCCAGCAATTCGGCACCTCGATCGCCGAAGCGTTGCGCATCTACGCCGCCGAGATGCGCGACAAACGGGTGATGCGGGCCGAGGAGAAGGCCAACACGCTGCCCACCAAGATGACGCTGGCGACCATGATGTTGACCGTGCCGCCGCTTCTCATCATCCTTATCGGGCCGTCGGTCTGGGACATTTACCAGACGCTCGGCGGCGGTGGGGCGGCAAGAGCAACGGGCGTTGACGAAGGACACCAGGTCCAGGAGGCCGACGAGTAACTCCCGCGCCGGCGCGCTCATCGCGCTCGCCCTCGGGCTGGCGCTCGCCGGCTGCGGTGGCGGCGATCTCAACCAATCCGCTGGCGGCGTCTACGCACCGGGCCCGAGTGGTGAGCCGGATGTCGACGGGCTCATCATCGGCCACCGGCTGATGCAGGCCGGCGAATACGAGCTGGCCCTGCGCGCCTATACCCGCGCCGCCGTGGAAGACGGCCTGACCATCGACACGCTCTCGGCCATGGGCTCGGCCAATTTGCGGCTGGGGCGGCTGAACCAGGCCGAAGAGCTGCTGCGCCGCGCCGTGGAGGAAGACGCAAGCTTTCCGCCCGCCTGGAACAACCTCGGCGTCATCCTGATGGAGCGCGGCAAGGTCGCCGAGGCGGCTGAGGCCTTTCGTCGCGCCTATGCAACGGATAACGGCGACTCCGACCAGATTCGAGACAACCTGCGATTGGCGCTCGCAAGACGCGACGCGGCGCTCTATGTTGAGCCTCAAGAGAACGAAGAGTTCCAACTAGTGCGGCGTGGCCAGGGCGATTACCTGATCCTCGCGCCGCTCTGAGGCAGGCATAGCGAGGGCAGTTCCATGCTCCGGGCGATCCATATCTCCCTGTTGGCGGGGGCCGTTGGCCTTTCCGCCTGTTCCGAATCCGGTGACGACGTTGTCGACCGCGCCATGGCGGATGTGAACGTCGTGGATGAGACCAATCTCAACGATGTCATGCTCACGGTGGCCGACCCGGCCGAGGCGGTGAGCTATTTCTCCCGCGCTCTCAACGACAATCCCGGCCGGATCGACCTTGAGCGCGGCCTCGCCACCTCTCTCGTTCGTGCCGGGCGCGCGGCCGAGGGCGTGACCGCATGGAGCGCCGTCATCGCGCATCCCGAGGCCACCAGCGAAGACCGCGTGAACCTCGCCGGCGCCCTCATCCGCGCCGACCGCTGGGACGAGGCCGACCAGGCGCTCGACGCCATCCCGCCGACCTACGAGACCTATGAGCGCTACCGGCTGGAGGCCATCGTCGCCGACAGCAACGAGGAATGGCAGAAGGCCGATAGCTTCTACGAGATTGCCGTGGGGCTGACGACGACGCCGGCCAGCGTGTTGAACAACTGGGGCTTCTCAAAGCTCAGCCGCGGCGATTATCGCGCGGCAGAGGCGCTGTTCGAGGATGCGCTGCGGCAAGACCCGCAGCTCTTCACCGCCAAGAACAACCTCGTCATGGCCCGGGGGGCGCAGCGCATCTATGAGCTGCCGGTCATCCCGATGACGCAGATCGAGCGGGCGGAGCTGCTCTACACAGCGGCGCTGACGGCGATCAAGCAGAACGACATCAGCATGGGCAAGGGCCTGCTGCGCGAAGCCATCGACACCCATCCGCAACATTTCGAGGAGGCGGTTCGCGCCCTGCGCGCGCTCGAAGACAACGTGGCCTACTGACAATGCTCGCCGTGACGGCCCGTGAGGCCGCTTTCTTTCTGCCCCTCGTCATTCCGATCTGCCTCTATGTGGCCTGGTCGGACCTCTCCTCAATGAAGATCACCAATGTCGCGGTGTTGGCGCTGCTGGCGGTGTTCGCCGTGCTCGGCCCCTTCACGATGGAGCTGCCGGACTACCTCTGGCGCTACCTCCACCTCGCCGTTGTGCTGCTGATCGGCATGGTGCTGACGGCCGCCGGCGCGATGGGCGCGGGCGATGCCAAATTCGCCGCCGCCGCGGCGCCCTTCATTGCGCTGGCCGATCTGCGGCTGGTGCTGATGCTCTTCGCCGCCTGCCTGCTCGCCAGCTACATCGCGCACCGTGCCGCCCGCATGTCGCCCCTCCGCCGACTCGCCCCCGACTGGGCGAGCTGGGAGGCGGGGCGCAGCTTTCCCATGGGGCTGCCGCTGGCGGCGACGCTGGTCTTCTACCTGTCGCTGGGGCTGCTGCAGCCCTGACGTGGGGCTCAGCGCGGCCGGGACAGCACGAAGAAGAGCCGGCGGAAGGGGAAGAGCACCGTGCCGCCCCGCTCGGGCGGATAGGCTTCCGCCAGCGCCGCGTCATAGGCCGCGAGGAAGCGCTGGAGCTCGGCTGTTGTGAGGCGCTCGCTCACCGGCCGCATCGCGGTGGAGGCGGTGAAAGCACGCACGGGATGGCCCTCCTCCACGGGCTCCAGCACCTGCAGATACTCCGTCTCCCACAGGTTCAGCTGCCCGAGCGGGGCGAGCAGGCGGTGATAGGCTTCGGGCGCCGCGACGGGCGGCACAAAGGCGGAGAAGTCGAAGCGCTCCGGAAACATATCTGCCGCGACCTGGCGGATCAGGCTGTGCGAGGCGCCGCCAAACTGGCGGGGCATCTGCACCGCGAGCACCCCGCCGGGCGCGAGCAGCCCGGCCAGGCGGGGCAGCAGACGCTCGTGATCGGGCAGCCAGTGCAGAGCGGCGTTGGAGAAAATCAGCGCCGGCGGCTGGGCAGGCTCCCAGGCTGCGATGTCGGCCTCGCAGGTCTTGTCATAGCCGCGCGCCTTGGCCAGCATGGCAGGCGAGCTGTCCACACCGATGAGGCGGCGCTTGGGGTAGCGGCTGCGCAGGCTCTCCGCCGCCGCGCCGTCGCCGCAGCCAAGATCGACGAGGTCGCCCTGCGGGAGCGCACCTGCCTGCATCAGCAGGTCGAGCGCCGGGCGAAGCCTGAGCGCGCGAAAGCGGGCATAGGCCCCTGGGTTCCAATCCTCGGTCATCCGCCCCTCCTGCCCCAAAAAGAAAGGCCCCCGCGATCTCTCGCGGGGGCCCGATCTGTCAGATGTCGATCACGCGGTCGGCTCTGGCTCCAGCCCGCCGCCGTCGCCCTTGCGGCGCGGCTTGGTCTTGGGAACCACGGCCAGCGAGGGCGTCTTGGTGGATTCCGACGGCGCGTCATCGTCGCCATCATCGCCGCCAGGCGCTTCGCCGCGGATGACGCGCATCATGTCGGCGCCGGTGAGCGTTTCGTATTCCAGCAGGCCCTGGGCGAGATTTTCCATCTCGGTCCAGTTTTCCTTCAGGATGGTCTTCGCCCGCTCGTAGCCCTCATCCACCAGACGGCGCACCTCCTGGTCGATGATGGTGCGGCTCTCGGCGGAGGCATTGAACTGGCTCTGGCTGCCCAGATAGCTCTCCTGCGTCGAGGTGTAGTTGATGTTGCCGAGCTTGTCGGACATCCCCCACTGGCTGACCATCGAGGTGGCGATATTGGTGACATGCTGGATGTCGCTATAGGCGCCGTTGGTCACGTTGTCGGGCCCGAAGACCAGCTCTTCCGCCGCCTTGCCGCCCATAGCGGAGGCGAGCTTGCTGAGCGCACTCTCCTTGGTCATCGACAGCTTGTCGCGCTCCGGCAGGTAGAAGGTAACACCCAGCGCGCGACCGCGCGGGATGATCGTGACCTTGTGCACCGGGTCGTGCTGCGGAACGTGCAGGCCGACGATGGCGTGGCCAGCCTCGTGATAGGCGGTCAGCTTCTTCTCGTCTTCGGTCATGACCATCGAGCGGCGCTCGGGGCCCATCATGACCTTGTCCTTGGCCATCTCGAAATCGTCGAGCGTCACATGGCGCCGGCCGACGCGGGCCGCCATCAGCGCCGCCTCGTTGACGAGGTTGGCGAGGTCGGCACCCGAGAAGCCGGGCGTACCGCGTGCGATCACGCGCAGGTCGACATCGGGGCCAAGCGGCACCTTGCGGGCATGCACGGCGAGGATCTTCTCGCGGCCCTTGATGTCGGGGTTCGGCACGGTGACCTGACGGTCGAAGCGGCCGGGGCGCAGCAGCGCGGGGTCGAGCACGTCGGGGCGGTTGGTGGCCGCGACGATGATGATGCCCTCGTTGGCCTCGAAACCGTCCATCTCGACCAGAAGCTGGTTCAGCGTCTGCTCGCGCTCGTCGTTGCCGCCGCCATAGCCGGCGCCCCGCGAGCGGCCGACCGCGTCGATCTCGTCGATGAAGACGATGCAAGGCGCGTTCTTCTTGGCCTGCTCGAACATGTCGCGCACGCGGCTCGCGCCGACACCCACGAACATCTCTACGAAGTCGGAGCCGGATATGGTGAAGAAGGGCACGCCCGCCTCACCCGCGATGGCGCGGGCAAGCAGCGTCTTACCGGTGCCGGGGGGGCCTACGAGCAGGGCGCCTTTGGGGATCTTGCCGCCGAGGCGCGAGAATTTCTGCGGGTTGCGCAGGAACTCCACGATCTCTTCCAGCTCTTCTTTGGCCTCGTCGATGCCGGCGACATCGTCAAACGTGACGCGGCCATGTTTCTCGGTCAGCAGCTTGGCGCGGCTCTTGCCGAAGCCCATGGCGCCGCCACGGCCACCGCCCTGCATCCGGTTCATGAAGTAGATCCAAATGCCGATCAGCAGCAGGAAGGGCAGCAGCCCGATCAGGAAGGAGGCGAACGTGCTCTCTTCCTGCGGTTTGGCCGTCACCGGCACACCGCGGTCGATCAGCCGGTCGGTGATCTGCGCATCGGCCGGCATGACGGTGCTGTAGGTCTTCCCGTCCTCGCCCTGATACTGCACCTGCTCGCCATTGAGGGTGACACTGGCGACCTCGCCGTTGTCGACCGCCTCGACGAAATCGGAATAGCTGGTGGACTGGCTCTGAAGGCCGGCGCTGCCATTCGTGAAGATATTGAAGAGCGCCAGGATCAAGAGGAACAGGACGACCCAGAAGGCGATATTTCGCGCGTTGCCCAAACCATGGCTCCTTTGATGCGAAAATTCCGGGGCGGCTCCTCTGCGGCCTCGGTTGCTCCCTTAAAATAGTGGCCTGAGCGCCGTCTTCAATGCGATAATGCCGCGAGTGTAAAATGCGCGGCGAGCCGCGCGCCTCCGCCGCGCTCCGGCGCCGCGACCGGGGCCGCGAGAAGCGCTTCTCCCTGCCAGATCGCCGGCGTAGCCAGCAACGACTGGCGCGGAAGGCCCGTAGCCCGCCAATCGCCCAGTTCGGCCAGACCGGCATGACCCAGCGCACGTACCTCTGCCCCGGGGGGAAACGAACCGGTCACGATCCAGCGATTGTCCCACAGCGCATCGGGCGGGGCGCTGGCCCGGGCCACGGCGGCATACTCGCGGGTCAGGCGCACGGCCCCCTCCTCGGCCGGCGAGGCGAGTACCCCGGCCAGCGTCAGCGTCTCCCGGAGTGGCCCTGCGCGCAGCATCAGGTTGGCCAGAGCCGCCCGCCGGGGCGCATAGTCTCTGGAGCCGATCCACCGCAGCGCCGCGATCCACAGCCGGCGCTGGATCTCCTCCGGCTCCTCCCGCAGCCTAGCGGAGAGGATAACGTCGCCCCGATCCTCCTGCGCATGTGCGGCCAGCGCTACCTCGACTTGCCCGTCGAGCGCTTCCCTGGCCGAGCGGAGCTGCGCCGCCGTCTCCGCCAGCGTGGCAGCATCGATGCCCAGCGGAGCCAGAGCGGTGAGCACAGCGCGCGCCTGGGTGCGGGCATAACGAGGATCGTCATTGGAGGGATCATCGACCCAGCCCTGCCCCGCAGCGACGAGCGCCGCGCGCAACTCCGCCCTTGTGGCGGCCAGCAGCGGGCGGTGAAAGGTCACCCCGTGCCGGGTGACCTGCTCCGCCATGCCCGATAGGCCATCGACACCCGCCTCACGCGCAAGCCGCAGCAGAAAGGTCTCCGCCTGATCGTCCTGCGTATGAGCCAGCGCCACGCCGCCCAGGCCCCGGCGCTGCGCCCAGTCAGCCAGCAGCCGATAGCGGGCCGCCCGCGCGGCGGCGGGCACGTTGCCCTCAGGCGCGCTCTCCCAGCGCAGAACCTCCACCGGCAGCCCCAGTTCCGCGGCGCGGGTCGCCACCCCTGCCGCCTCCGCTGCCGCCTCGGGGCGCAAGCGGTGATCGACGCTGGCCACCTCCAGCGCCACCCCCCAATGCGCGGCCCAGGGCACGGCGATCTCCATCATCGCCCGGCTATCGCTGCCGCCCGAGACGGCAAGGCCGAGCCGCAACGGCGGCTCGGCCCCGAAATGCTGTTCCAGAAGCGTCGTCATGCCGGCCAGCCCGGCGGGCGGCCGGCTGCCTGTCAGGGGCACCCGAACTCGCCGCGCAGCGCAGCCGCGTCGGCCAGGAGCGGCGAGGTGGGAAAGCGCGTCGGCATCTCTGCCAGCGTCACGCAGGCATCGGCCGCCTGCCCCAGCCGTCCGAGCGACCGGCCAAGCCGGAAGAGCGCATCGTCAGCGAATTCGCCCGAAGGCGCGCCGCTGAAGGCGTCGAGATAGGCCCGCGCCGCCGCCTGCATGTCGCCCGTCTGCTCCAACGCATCGCCCCGCTTGTAGAGCGCGGCGGTGGAAAGCGGGCCGCCCGGATAGGTGGTGATGTATTGCTGATAAAGCTCTGCCGCTTCAGCGAAATTGCCGCTGGCGAAGGCCGCCTCGGCCCGGTCGAACGCCTCCTGCTCGCCCACGGCAAGCTCGGGGCCCTGGGCGGGCGGCGCGTTCGGCACCGGCACCTCGGCGGCGCTGTCGATCCCGCCAAGGCTGGGCGTATCGCCGAGGCTGCCGATGTCGCAATTCGGGTCGACATCGCAGACGCGGAATTCGAGGTCGCCGATCCGGTTCGTGCCATCCACCGTGATGCGGTTGATGCGGAACTCCAGCTCCTCCGTCTTCGCGGTCAGGCGCTGCAACTCGGCCTCGATGGCGTTCAGCCGGTCGAGCGGGGTGGCGCCCGCCACCCCGTCGGCCGGCAGACCGGTGGTGTTGAGCTCGCCCTTCAGCCGCTCCACTTCGACATAAAGCGTCGAGAGCTGCTGGCGGATATCCGCCAGCGTCTCGCCATCCTGCGCCTGCGCCGCCAGCGGCGCCGCCATCAGGCTGGCCGCCAGCGCCAGCGGGACCAGCCAGGCCTGGGCCAGCCCGCGCATCAGCTCAGCGCGCCCGCGGCGATCACCGTCACGGCGCGGCGGTTCTGCGAGTAACAGGCCTCGTCGGAGCAAACCGCGACGGGCCGTTCCTTACCGTAGGAGACGGTGCGGAGCCGCGTCGGCGCGATGCCGAGGCTGATCAGATATTCGCGCGCCGCATTGGCCCGGCGGGCGCCGAGGGCGACGTTGTATTCGCGCGTTCCCTGCTCGTCGGCATGGCCCTCGATCACCGCGAGGTACTCGGGATGCGATTGCAGCCACTGGGCCTGGCCGTTGAGCGTGGCCTTGGCAGCATCGGAAAGCGTCGACTGGTCGACGGCGAAGAACACCCGGTCGCCCACGACCTGGTTAAAATACTCGGGGCTGTTGGGGTCGCCCGGGCCGCCAGGCAGCGTGGTCACGCCGCCAGCGCCGGCACCACCGGCGCCCGCCATGCCATCGGCGCCCGCGCCGCCGAAGCGGTCGGGCCGGGTGCAGGCGGACAGGGCCAGCGCCGCCACCATCAGAATTACCGGAATGGTTTTCATCTCATCTCACCTGCTGCTCGTTTCGATCATTGTACCAAGGCGCCGCCCGTCCCGCCAGCGCGACGGCCAGCGCTGAAGCGTCACGGCTGCAACGGCCCCCACGACGGGTCCGAGGCGAAGCCCCCGGTCTGCACCTGCCGCAGGTTGCGGCCCGAGATATCCACCGAGTAGATCGAGGGCCCGCCAGAGGCGCCCTGCGTCTCCCGCGTGAACATCAGCACCCGCCCATTCGGCGCCCAGGTCGGGCTCTCGTCGAGGAAGCTCGCCGTCAGCAGCCGCTCTTCAGAGCCATCAGTGCGCATCACTCCGATATGGAAGCGCCCGGCATTCTGCTTGGTGAAAGCGATCAGGTCGCCCCGCGGGCTCCACACCGGCGAGCCGTAGCGGCCCTCGCCGAAGGAGATGCGCCGCGGCTCACCGCCACCTGCCGGCATGATATAGAGCTGCTGCTGCCCCGAGCGGTCGCTCTCGAAGACGATCTGGCTGCCATCAGGACTGAGGCTGGGCGAGGTTTCGATCGAGGGCGCATTGGTCAGCCGCGTGTGCTGGCCCGAGCCCAGGTCCGTCCGCCAAAGGTCGGTATTCCCGCCCGACGAGATCGAATAGATGATCTGGCTGCCGTCGCGGCTGAAGCGCGGCGTGAAGGCCATCTCGCCCTCCGCTGTCGGCAGTGCCTGCGTGCCGACAGAGGCGACCTGCAGCATGTTGATGCGCGGAAAGCCCGAGGCGTAGCTGGTATAGAGCAGCCGGTCGCCGGTGGGCGAGAAGCGCGGGCTCAGCACGAGGGAGGAGCTGTCGGTGAGGTACTGGATGTTGGCGCCGTCGTAATCCATCACCGCCAGGCGCAGGGCGCGGTTGTCCTTCGGTCCGCTCTCCGAGATGAAGGCGACGCGGCTGTCGAAATAGCCGCCCTCACCGGTGATGCGGCTGTAGACGGCATCGGCCACCTTGTGCCCCATCCGGCGCCAGCCCGAGGTGGTGCCGGTGAATTGCAGCCCGGCGCCGAGCTCGGCGCCGGTGAAGACGTCATACAGGCGAAACTTCACATTCAGATTGCTGCCGTTCACCGAAACAGCGCCGGTGATCAGCGCCTGCGCGTTGATTGCGCGCCAATCGGCATAGGCGACATTGCCGGCGAAGTCGGAGGTCTGGGTGATGTAGGCATCGCGCGGGATCAGCCGGAAGAGGCCTGTCCCGGTCAGATCCTCGGCGGCGAGCTGGGCGATGTCTGCCGCAAGCTGCCCCGCGCCGCCCTCGTCCTGGAACATCGGTACGGCAATCGGGATCGGCTCGATCACGCCTTCGGTGATCTCGATCCGCAGGGGGCCCTGCTGGGCGCTGGCGGGGGCCACCAGCCCCGCGGCCAGAACAAGGCCGAGCATTACGGTCAGAAGTCTCTTGAACATCGCTGAATCGTTCCCTCGTCCACCTGGCGGCCAGTTGCGCCGCTTGCGTGCTGTTAACGCCATTTGGTCCGTCATCCGTTCACATCAACAGGCGGCGGTCTCAGCCAGCCCTGCCAGCGCTGCCTTCCCGCCACACTTCCCGTCTCCCCGGCCCGCCGCAAGCACCGCCCCCGACCCTCTGCCGAGCACGGCCCGCCAAGCCCCCTTGTCTTTGCTCCCGAAAAATCCTCGGGGGGAGTCGCCGGCACGGCGACGGGGGGCAGACAGCCCCCCTCCAACCTCTCCACCAACACCACCCTCCCCAGGCTCGCGCCACACAAGCGCCGGGCGCGCGGGGTGGGAGGGCGAGAGCGTGCCCGGCGCGGGCAGACGGTCGCCTGTCATCGCGTGCGCATGTCATCGGGGTTGAAGGTCATCTCCACCATGCGCCAGCTGTCGTATTTCTCGGCCGGCAGCGGGTAGCCGCCCTCGCCCTGGCAGCGCAGAACGGCGCGGCGCGCGGCTTCGAAGGCGGAGTTGACGGCGTTCGGCGTGCCGCCAGAATTGCCGATCATCACCACCTGGTTGCTCTCCACCCGGCCCTCGCGGGTCAGGCCGAAGGCGACCGTCACGGTCACGCTCGCCGCCTCCGACCCCGGGTCGAGCACCCAGCAGCCCTGTACCGCGACGCGGAACGTATCCTGCTCGCTAGCGGTCAGCGGCTGCGATCCGCCCGCCGCTGCGCCGGTGTCGGCGCCGGCAGAGCCGCTGGTGGCCGCCGCCAGCGCTTCGGCCAGAGCATCTGCCTCGCTGTCGGCGCTGTCGCTGGCGGTCTCGGTCTCCGGCGCTTCGGTTTCGGGCGCGAAGCCGGCGCTGCCGCCGAGGTTGGCGGGGCGCGAGGGCGGCCGCATGGCACTGTCGACGGCGCCGGAGGGCTCTTCTGCCTCGGTGACGATCTCGGGGGCGGCCTCTGGCGGCGCGGTGGCCTCCTGCGGCTCTTCCTCCACCACCTCGGCCGGCGTTTCCGCCTCGGGCTCGACAGCCTCCTGCACCTCGGGCGCCTCGGCGGCCTCCGTCTCCGGCGCCGCTTCGGGCGAGATGCGCTCGGCCGGGCGCGGCTGCGGGCGCAGCGAGACATCGGGCGCCTCGGCCTGCGGCGGCGGGGCGACGACCGTCTGATCCGGTGTGATCTCCGGCTCGGCATCGGGGATTGGCGGCAGCACGGGCAAGTCGCTCGGGGCAGGCTCCGGCTCCGGCTCGGGGGCCGGCTGGGGCTGCGGCTCAGGCTCCGGGTCGGGCTGCGGGGGCAGATCGGGGATGTCCTGCGGCGGCGGGGTCACCTCTGCCGGCGCCTCGGGGGCTTCGGGCGGCGGTGCCTCGTCGACCGGCGCCTCAGGCTGCGGCTCGGGCTCGGCGGTTTCCACCGGCTCTTCGGCCTCAGGCTGGGCCGGAGGCGCCTCTTCCTCGACCGCCGGCGGTTCGGGCGCGGGCGGCAGATCGGCCTGGGCCTGCGGCGTGGTCGCGGCGACGATGGCCGCGTAATCGGCGGCCGAGACCATCGAGACCTCGGCGACCTCGAAATCCATCGGCTCGTGATCCAGCCCCCATCCGGCCAAGAGCCAGACGATCAGGGCGGCATGGCCGGCGCCTGAGAGATATCCGCCGACGCTCATGCCCGGCCTTACCCGTCCGAGCCGTCCAGCGCGGCTCCTGAACCCG
This sequence comes from Pseudoroseicyclus sp. H15, assembly GCF_054353345.1. Lineage (NCBI taxonomy): Bacteria > Pseudomonadati > Pseudomonadota > Alphaproteobacteria > Rhodobacterales > Paracoccaceae > Pseudoroseicyclus > Pseudoroseicyclus sp. H15. The sequence goes on along the minus strand of NZ_JBTHJE010000005.1, from coordinate 393,514 downwards.
GCACGACATCGGCCGGCACGGCCGCGCCGCTGCCTGCCCCCGCCCCCAGGCCGCCAGGCTCGCCGCCCAGCGTCGGCCCGCCGGTATCGGTCACGAGGCCGATGTTGGTAAAGCCGCCGGCATTGAGCGCGCCCATGATCTCGGCGACGCGCGCCCAGGCATTGGCGCCGTCAGCGCGCAGGAAGATGCGGTTCGACGTGCGCTCCGCCGCGATGGCGGCGAGGCGGGGGATCAGCTCCTCCGCCGGCACCTCAGTCGTCTGGATCAGCACCTCGCCATCAGCGGTGATCGTCACCGTCAGGGGCTCTTCCTGATCGCTCGGCAGGGCGCCCGCCGCCGTCTCCGGCAGCTCCACCGGCACGCCCACGGTCATCAGGGGCGCCGCCACCATGAAGATGATCAGCAGCACCAGCATGACGTCGACGAAGGGCGTGACGTTGATCTCGGCCATTGGCACGGCGCGGCCGCGCCTGCGCCGCCGCCCGCCTCCGCCCTCGGCCTTCTTCTGAACTCCGGCGCCCATGTCAGCTGTCCAGCTGGCGCGAGAGGATCGTGGCGAATTCGTCGGCGAAGGCCTCGTAGCCGGCGATGATCCGGTCGGCGTCGCCCGAAAGCTTGTTGTAGAAGATGACCGCCGGGATGGCGGCGAGCAGGCCCAGCCCGGTGGCCAGCAGCGCCTCGGAGATGCCGGGCGCCACGACGGCGAGGTTGGTATTCTGCGCCTCGGCGATCTCGATGAAGGCGTTCATGATGCCCCAGACCGTGCCGAAGAGGCCGATGAACGGCGCGGTGGAGCCCACCGTGGCCAGCACCGGCAGGCCGCGCTGCAGGCTCGCCGCCTCCTTGGCGATGGCGACATCCATGCTGCGGTCGATCCGCGCCTGGGCGCCGGCGATGAGCCCGCCATCCTGACGGTGGCTGCGCCGCCATTCCAGCATGCCGGCCACGAAGATCTTCTGGCTCTGCCCCGCGGGATTGGTGCCGATCTGATCGAAGAGCCCGTCGAGCGGCTCCCCCGACCAGAAGGATTCGTCGAAGACCTGCGCCTCGCGCCGGGCGCGGCGGTACTGCACCAGCTTGTCGATGATCACCGCCCAGCACCAGACTGACGCGGCCACCAGCAAAACCATCACCAGTTTGACGATGAGGGTCGCGCGGGCGAACAGCGCCCACATCGTGTAATCGGTGGCGATATCCATGCTCTGCTCTTTCTGCCTCGGCCGTCTGTTGGGCCGTTTGGCGGTGATTCTAGCGCAGGCGCGCGGGGAAATCCAACGTTGCCACGGTCACAGGCGCGTTTTTGCTGTGCTTCGCTCCGTCAGTTCGTCTTAGCTGCCGCCGCCTCGCGCAGCGCGGCCGGCAGCCGGGCCGGTGCGCCCGCCGGGCCGATGGCCACGATGGTGACGGTGGCGGCGAAAAGCAGCGCCTCGCCGCGGCGCACCTCCTGTCGCAGAACGGCGCGGGCGCCCCGCGCCTCCAGCGGCTCGGTGGTAACCTCCAGCACGTCGTCGTAGCGCGCAGGGATCAGGTAATCGGCCTCGATATGGCGCACCGCGAAGACGATGCCCTCCGCCTTCAGCGCCAGCTGGTCGATGCCCAGCGCCCGCACCCATTCCGAGCGGGCCCGCTCGATATAGCGCAGATAGTTGGCGTAATAGACGATGCCGCCGAGATCGACGTCTTCGTAATAGACGCGCGTGGTGAAGTGGTGGGCCATGCCGCCATCCTCGCGCCTCGGGCCGGGAATGGAAAGGCGCGCGACGCCCCGCGGCCCGGCAGATTTGTCGCCCTCGCTCCGCTGCCAAGAACCATTTCTTAAATCACCGACCCTATGCGGGATGTCAGCGCAAGCGGGGTGTCGTCCCGGGCGCTCACTCGATGCGGCAGCCGGGAGAATGCGACGTGACCGACATGGGCCAGACCCACCGGATGGAACCTCAGCGCGCCCAAAGCGGGGCCGACCCCTTGTACAGCTTCCTGAAGGAGGCGTCGGGCGGCAGCGCGGTGATCGACATGTCCGATGTGGGCCTGTGCGATTCGCAACGCCTGCAGATGCTGGTCAGCGCCAGCCGCCAGTGGCGTGCCGCGGGCGCATCGCTGCGTCTCAGGGGGGCCGGCGACGCCTTCATGCAGGGGCTGACGCTGTCGGGCCTCGACCCGGCGGAATTCGATTTTGAGGACAATTGAGCATGACCAAGGTTCTGGCGATCGATGACTCGCGGACGATCCGCAATCTCCTGCGCATGTCGCTCGAGAATGCGGGCTTCGAATATCACTGCGCCGAGGATGGGCGCCTCGGCGTCGATGCCTTCCCCAATGTGCGCCCCGACGTGGTGATCACCGACATCAACATGCCCAATCTCGACGGCTACGGCGTCATCGACGAGCTGCGCCGCGGGCCAAATGCCACGAAGGTGCCGATCATCGTGCTGACAACGGAAAGCTCCGACGAGCTGAAGGCCCGCGCCCGCGCCGCCGGCGCCACGGGGTGGATCGTCAAACCCTTCGACGATGCCTCGCTCATCTCGGTGCTCAAGCGCCTTACTGGGCACGCGGCATAAGATGGCTGCGCAACCCTCCATCCGCGATACCTTCTTCGAGGAATGCGAAGAGCTCCTCGAAGCCATGGTGGAAGGCCTCGGCATCATCGACGAGGGCTCCTACGATTCAGAGACGGTGAACGCCGTCTTCCGCGCGGTGCATTCCATCAAGGGCGGCGCGGGCGCCTTCGGCCTGACCGATCTGGTCTCCTTCGCGCATACGTTCGAGACGGTGTTCGACGAGGTCCGCTCCGAGCGGCTGCCCGTTACGCCCGAACTCGTGGCGATCCTCTTCCGCGCGGGCGACCAGCTCGCAACCCTGGTCGAGGCCGCCCGCGACGAGACTCAGATCGACCCTGTCCCGCGCGACGCCACGCTAAAAGAGCTGCAGAGCTATCTCGACGAGCCGGACGAGCCTGCGGGCGCCACCGCCGCGCCGGGCGAACCTCCGGGCGGCTTCCAGCCCATGACGCTCGATTTCTCGGCCCTCGCCCTCGCGCCGGCCGCGGTGCAGCGCAGCTTCGAGATTCGCTTCCAGCCCGACCGCGCGCTGATCGCCAATGGCCATGAGCCGATGCTGCTCATCAGCGCCCTGGCCGAGCTGGGCGACCTGCAAGTCACGGCCCAGGCCGACGAGCTGCCCGCCTTCGACGAGCTCGACCCCGAAGAATGCTACCTCAAGTGGTCGATGCAGCTGCAGACAGAGTCGGATCGCGCCGCGGTGGAGAAGATCTTCGAATTCGTCGAAGGTCTCTGCACGCTGGAGATCACCGAGGCAGGCGCTGAAGAGGCCGCCTCCGCCCCCAGCTTGCCCCCCCTGCCGTCACCGAGCGCGTCGCCCAGCGCCCCGGCTCCCGAAGCCCCGCCTCCGCCCGCTGCCCGCAGCCGCGAAGACGAGAGCAAGAAGGCCTCGGCCCAGAACCGCGCCACCCTGCGGGTGGAACTCGACCGGGTCGACCGGCTTATCAACACGGTCGGCGAACTCATCATCAACCAGGCGATGCTCAGCCAGCGCATCGCCGAGCTCGATCTGCCCAAGGGCGCCGATGTCGAGGTCGAGCTGGAGGATTACAAACTCCTCGCCCGCGAGATCCAGGAAGGCGTCATGGCGATCCGCGCCCAGCCGGTGAAGCCGCTCTTCCAGCGCATGGCCCGCATCGTCCGCGAAGCCTCCGCCGCCACTGGCAAATCGGCCCGTCTCGTCACCGTGGGCGAGGGCACCGAGGTGGACAAGACGGTCATCGAGCGGTTGTCCGACCCGCTGACCCACATGATCCGCAACTCGATCGACCACGGCCTCGAACGGCCCGAGAAGCGGCGCGAGGTGGGGAAAGACCCGGAGGGCGAGGTCCGCCTGTCGGCCTCGCAGCGCTCCGGCTCGATCTTCATCGAGATTGCAGATGATGGGGCAGGTCTCAACCGGCCCAAGATCCTCGAGATCGCCATCGCCAAGGGGTTGGTGCCGCAGGGCGCCGAACTCTCCGATGCCGAGATCGACAACTTGATCTTCGCCGCCGGCTTCTCCACCGCCACCGAGGTGTCGAACCTCTCGGGCCGAGGTGTGGGCATGGATGTGGTGCGCAACGCCATCCAGGCGCTCGGCGGCCGCGTTTCCATCACGTCGGAATCCGGCAAGGGCACCACGCTCACCATCATCCTGCCGCTCACGCTGGCGGTGATGGACGGCATGGTCGTCTCGGTGCAGGGGCAGACGATGGTCGTTCCCATCGCCTCGGTGCTGGAGACGATCCGTCCGACGGAGAGCGACACCCATAAGGTGGGCGCCGATGAAGAGGTCCTCTCGATCCGCGGTTCCTATGTGCCGATCATCGACGTTGCTAGCAGCCTCGGCATGCACGGCCAGTCGCGCCCGCTCACCAACTCGGTGCTGATCCTGGTTGAAACCGAGCAGCGCGGCCAATGCGCCCTCGCGCTCGATGCCATCCACGATCAGCGCCAGGTCGTGATCAAAAGCCTCGACCGCTCGTTCGGTGACATTCCCGGCGTCTCTGCCGCCACCATCCTCGGCGATGGCAAGATCGCCCTGATCATAGACCCGGACGGCGTCGCCCAGATCGCCGGCCGCCGCAACGAAGGCGGCGTCTCCCACATGCAAGCCATGGAGTTTTTCGATGAGTGAAGATTCGGCGAAGGCGATCTCCGGCAAGGAGCTGAAGTTCGTCACGTTCACGGTGGCTGGGCAGAACTACTGCCTCGACATCCAGCAGATCCGCGAGATCCGCCGCTGGCAGCCCGTCACCCCCCTGCCCCATGCCTCAAACGGCGTGCTGGGGGTGATGAACCTGCGCGGCGCGGTCATCCCGATCTATGACATGGCCTCTCGCCTCGGCCTCGGCCGCACCGACCCCAGCGAGCGCAATGTCGTGATCGTCGTCGCGATGGATGACAACCTCTTCGGTCTGCTCGCCGAGACCGTGCAGGAAATCCTCTCCGTCACCGAGGATCAGCTGCTGCCGACGCCCGATGTGAAGTCGGAAGCCACGCGCGAAGCGATCCAGGGCGTGATCTCGCTGGCCGATGACATGACGCGCATCCTCGATCTGCGGTTCATCACCGGCACCTTCTCGCGCGCAGTCGCCTGAGCCCGCCATGACCCACGCCGCGCCCGTGCAGCCCCCTCCAGCGGGGCGGGAATTCGTTTTGACGGATGCCGATTTCTCGGCAATCGCAAATCTGGCCTATCAGCATTTCGGCCTTCATCTGACGGCATCGAAACGCAGCCTTGTCTATTCCCGCCTGGCGCGGCGCCTGCGCGAATACAGGCTGCAGGATTTCGCCGCCTATGTCGCGATGCTGCACGGCCCGGAATGGGAGGATGAGCGGCTGAACTTTCTCACCGCCCTCACCACCAATACGACGCATTTCTTCCGAGAGGCCCATCATTTCACACGATTGGAGAAGGAAATCCTGCCGAAACTGGTCGAACGCGCCCGCAAGCGGGGCCGGGTTCGCCTGTGGTCGGCCGCCAGCTCTTCGGGGCAGGAGCCTTATTCCATGGCGATGAGCGTGCTGCGCGCCTGCCCTGAAGCGGGCAAGCTCGATATCAAGATCCTCGCCACGGATATCGACCCGGTCATCATCGCCAAGGCCAAGGCCGCCACCTACGTGGCCGAGGAATGGGAATCGATGCCGGCCGACATGCGCGCCGAATGCAGCCAACCCCGCCCGGGGCAATACCAGCTCAGCGCACGCGTCACCGGCCTTGTCACGTTCGGTGTGCTCAACCTGATGGACGATCTGCCCTTCCGGGGCCCGTTCGATGCGATCTTCTGCCGGAATGTCGCGATCTATTTCGACAAGCCGACGCAGGCCAAGGTCTGGTCGAAACTCACCAGCGTTCTCGCGCCGGGGGGTGAATTGTTCATCGGCCATTCCGAGCGTCTCTCGGGCGAGGTGAGCAATTGTTATGAAAACTCTGGCATCACCTCCTACAGGCGGCGCGCCGGGGCGGCGGAGCCGAAGCCAAGGAGCTTGAACACATGAGCCTCAAGGACTCGCTCAGAATCATGGTGGTCGACGATATGTCGACGAGCCGGGCGATCATTACCAACACGCTGGATGAGCTGGGGATCGTGCACAACTACGCCGAGAATGACGGCCAGGTCGCGCTCAGCAAGCTGGCGGCCAACCCCGTGCATCTCGTGCTGTCGGATTACAACATGCCGAAGATGGACGGGCTGCAGCTTCTGCAGGCCCTGCGCCAGAACCGCATGACGGCGCAGATCGGCTTCATCCTCGTCACGGGCCGCGCCACGCCAGAAATCGTGCAGACCGGCCAGCAGCTCGGCCTCAACAACCTGATCGAAAAGCCCTTCACCACGCCGCAGATGAAAGCCTGCATCGAACGCGTCGTGGGGCCTCTCTAGGCGATGGAGGATCATGTCCACCCCCTGCGCGAGATCCTCGGCAATGTCGCGAACGAGTTGCAGCGTGCAGACAGCGAGCTGCGCGACCTTGAGGAGATCGTCATCGACGCGCTGGCCAGGCGCAGCTCTGCCGGCGCCGACGATCTGGAGACGCTGCAAAGCTTCGACACGCTGTCGCAATGCCTTCTCGCGGTCGCCGGCTTTCTGCGCTCTGCCATGAACGGCCTGCCGGAGGATTACTGCATCGACGCCGCCGCCGCCTTCGGCGGGGTGCCGCTGCACGCCCTCGCCGCTCGCCTGGCCGGTGAGGCGCAATCGAGGGGCCCCGCCGTTCAGGCCGCGGAGGCCATCGAGCTGTTCTGACGTCCGGCTCGCCGGACAGGCGCCAGAAGCGCCGACACTGGAAAATAGCCGCCCTCACAGGCGGGGCCTGCGAACCGCGCGTTCGAGCCGGGCATCGGTGAAGGATCGAAGATGATGAAGAACACGAAAATTGCCGTGAAGATCCCCCTGGCGATCGGCGCCTTCACCCTGGCGTTGATGACCCTCTTCTGCGCCGTCTGCTATATGACCCTGCGCTCGGCGGCGATCGACGTCACCAGCGAGACCATGAAGACCATCGTCGAGCAACGCCGCGTTGACATCGAGAACTGGCTGGAGGCGATGGAGACCGACCTCATGGTTCTGGCCAGCAGCCCCTCGACGGCGGCAGCGATAGAGCGGTTCGGCAATGCCTTCCAAACCCTTGGTGAGACGGCAGAAGACTCGCTGCAGCGCGACTACATCACCGAGAATGTCTATGAGGCGGGCGAACGGCAGAACATGCTGCGGGGCGAGGCCCCGACGGCCTACAATCTCAACCATGCCGCCTTCCACCCTGGCCTGCGCTCAGAGCTGGATGGTCGGGGGTTCTACGACATCTTTCTGCTGAACACGGTCGGCGACGTCATCTATTCCGTCGCCAAAGAGCCGGACTTCGCCACGAATATCGAGACCGGCCCCTATGCCGACAGCGGCCTCGGCGAGGTTTTTCGAGCTGCCATGAGCGGCGAGGCCGAGCGCGCATACTTCGCCGATTTCGCCAGATACGCGCCGAGCAACGATGAGGCGGCGGCCTTTCTCGCCACCCAGGTTCGCGCGGCTGACGGCTCGCTCATCGGTGTCATCGCCATTCAGCTCTCGATCTCCGAGATCAACACCATGATCGGCGATCCACTTGGTCGCCCCGAAGGTGTGAGGCTGGCCTTGATCGGCGAAGACCTCACCTTCCGCAACAGCGACGCAGAGGGCGATTTCAACCTGCTCGAGCCCCTGCCTGCCGACAACGAGGTCAGCGGCGTGATCCGGGCTGCCAGTTCGGAGGGTGAAGGCAAGGTTGAGGCAGGCCTGACCGGGCTGCATCACGACGAGGTCCTCACCTATGCGGCACGTCTTGAATTCAAGGGTGTGGACTGGGTCGTCATGGCCGAGCAAGAGCAGGCGATGGCTCTGGCCACCGTTGCCCGCCTGCGCAATCTCTTCATTGCGGCGACAGCCGGGGTGAGCCTGCTGATCTGCGCAATCATCTATGGCGGGGTGATCTATATCACCCGCGGCATGACGCGGGTGCGGGAGGCCATGTCCTCCATAAGCGAGGGCAATTACCGCACGCAGGTGGAAGGTGCTGACCGGGGCGACGAGATCGGCGAGATCGCCCGCGAACTGGTCGATTTCCGCGACCGGCTCGCCCAGGCCGACGAGGTGCGCGAGCACAGCGCCAAGCGCGAGGCCGAGCAGGCGGCGGTTGTCGCCGCCCTCTCCGAAGGTCTCGTCGGCCTTGCTGCGGGGGATCTGACGGCCAGCATCGACAGCCCCTTCTCTGCCGAATACGAGGCCCTGCGCGAGAATTTCAACCGCACGCTGGCCAACCTCGCCTCTGTGATCGACCAGGTGGTCGAGACGGCGGGGTCGATCAACCAGGGCGCGGTCGAGATCAGCCAGGCGTCCGACGACCTGTCGTCGCGCACCGAAACGCAGGCCGCCACGCTGGAAGAAACGGCGACCGCCCTCGACGAGCTCACCACCTCTGTCGTGGCCGCAGCCGACAACGCCAAGTCGGTGGAGCATGTCGTGGGCGAAGCGACGGACGAAGCGCGCCAATCTCGCGAGATCGTGCAGAGCGCCGTCTCGGCGATGACCGCCATCGAGACCTCGTCCGAGCAGATCAGCCAGATCATCGGCGTGATTGACGATATCGCCTTCCAGACCAACCTGCTCGCCCTCAACGCCGGCGTCGAGGCGGCCAGGGCCGGCGAGGCGGGCAAGGGCTTCGCCGTAGTTGCCAGCGAAGTGCGGGCTCTGGCCCAGCGCAGCTCCGACGCCGCGAGGGAGATTAAGGATCTGATCTCGGGCTCGACGGTGCAGGTGGAAACCGGGGTGAAGCTTGTCGGCAAGACAGGGGAGGCTCTGGCTTCCATTGCTGAACGGGTGGCCAATATCTCCAAGCTTATCAGCCAGATCGCCTCTGGCGCCGTCGAGCAGTCAACGGGCCTGGGCGAGATCAATACCGGCGTCGGCCAGCTCGATCAGGTCACACAGCAGAATGCCGCGATGGTCGAGCAGTCCACCGCAGCCAGCCACATCCTGAAGCAGGATGCGCAGAACCTGAGCGGGCTGGTGCAGCGCTTCGTCACCCGCCGCGGCAGCGCCGACCTGTGGCACAGCGATGCAGACGCCTTCGCCGAGGAGGCTGGGTCGCCCCCTGCGACCGACAGGTGGGATATGCAGGCGCCCGAGCGCGCCGACCCTCCGTCGGAGGATCCCGACGAGGCGCCCCGCGGCCCGCGTGAGCTGACTGGCCATAGCGCGCAGGCCGAAATCAAGCCGTTGCCCATCGAGGCCGCCATCGCCGGCACCAACGATCAGGCTGGCATCTGGCAGAGTTTTTGACCTCGGGTGGGGGCCGCCCGCGGCCCTCCCCTTCCATGAACTCCGGCATCGCGGGGCGATATGTCACCTGTTCACATCATCATCGCCAGCCCCGACAGGGCCAGGCGCGCGCGGCTCTCCCAGCTGCTGGAGGGCCAGATCGAGGCCAAGATCAGCGAGGGCCACACGCTGCGCGACACGTTCAACCTGACGGAAGAGATTGAGCCCGCGCTCGTCATTGTCGACGACGCACTCGCCATTCTGCCGGAATTTCGCGCGCTGCAGATGCTGTTCACTGCCATCGACACGCGCTGGCTGACGCTATGCTCGCATCGGGGCGCGGGCCGGTCTGTGGTCGCCGGCAGCGCCTCCGGGCTGTTCTGCCTGGATATCGACGAGTCGCCGCGCCGCGTGCTCGAACAGGTGCGCGCAGTCATCCGCAACCCGAAGCATGTCGCGAGCGTCAAGTCGCCGCTGCCGGCGGCCGGCGCACAATGGGGGAAGCTCGCGCTGATCGGCTCGTCGACCGGCGGTATCGAAGCGCTGATCCGCATTCTGGCCGGCTACCCGGCGAATTGCCCGCCCACCGCCATCGTGCAGCATACCGGCCAGGGCTTCGGCCAGAGCCTGACAAAGCTGCTGGCCCGCAATTGTGCCGCCGAGGTGTGCCCCGCCGAGCCGGGGCTTGAGATGCGGCCCGGCCGCGTGATCATCGCCGCCGGCACGCCCAAACATCTGGAACTTGCATCAGGCGGCGCACCCACGCTGCGCTTCAGCCACGACGCGCCGGTCAGCGGGCACTGCCCTTCGGTCGACGCGCTGTTCCACTCCGCCGTGCCCAAGGCGCGCAAGGTCGTCGGCGTGCTGCTGACCGGCATGGGCTCTGACGGCGCGCAGGGCCTGCTGGCGCTGCGGCGCGCCGGCGCCATGACGCTGGCGCAGGACGAGGCCTCGTCTGTCGTCTACGGCATGCCGCGGGTGGCGTTCGAGCGCGGCGCCGTCTGCCAGCAGGTGCCGATCACCGGCATCGCCGCGGCCATCCTCAAATCAGCCGCCGCCTCACCAGCACGGGGAGCAAACGCATGAGCCACATTGCAACTGGCGGCAAAGCCGTCACAATTTTCCAGGGCGAGTTCCATGTGTCAGACGACCCCGCCGTCGTCATCAACACGCTGCTCGGGTCCTGCATCGCCGTCTGCCTGCATGAGCCGCAGCGGCGCATCGGCGGCATGAACCATTTTCTGCTGCCTGAAAGCCAGGGCGCCGGCTCGTCCAGCGACGTCAAGCAGGGCACCCATGCGATGGAGCTGCTGATCAACGAGATGATCAAGAAGGGTGCCATGCGCAGCAAGCTGACGGCCAAGGTGTTCGGCGCCGGGCGCATCACCCAGCGCTTCTCCTATGTCAGCGATTCCAACATCGCCTTCATCCGCAGTTTTCTGGCGGCGGAGGGCATTCAGTGCCTGGCCGAGAGCGTCGGCGGCGATTCCGCCCGGCGCATCCGGTTCGAGCCCTGGGCCGGCGAGGCGCGGCAGATGCTCGTGCCCCGCGGCGATGCGAAGGAAGAGCTGCGCCCAGTCCGCCCCGCGCCGCCGCCCGCCGCCAATCCGGTGGAGCTGTTTTGAGGCGGTCTGCAGCTAGAGGTCGAGCGCGGCCTGTCCCGGTGGCTCCAGCCCGAGGTGTCGCCAGGCCGCCATGGCCAGCGCCCGGCCGCGCGGCGTGCGCTGGATCAGGCCCTGCTGCAGCAGGAAGGGCTCGATGACCTCTTCGATGGCGTCACGGCTTTCCGACAGCGCGGCAGAGAGCGTCTCTACCCCTACCGGGCCGCCGGCATAGCTTTCGGCGATCAGGCGCAGATAGCGCCGGTCTGCCCCGTCGAGGCCCAGCGCATCGACGCCGAGGCGGGTGAGCGCATTGTCGGCCACGGCCCGGGTGATGCTGCCATCGCCCTCGACCAGGGCGAAATCGGCGACGCGGCGCAGCAGGCGCCCGGCGATACGCGGAGTGCCACGGGCGCGGGCGGCGATCTCTCGCGCGCCAGCCTCTTCCGTCGGCGTGTTCATCAGGCGGGCGGCGCGGCTGACGATCTGGTAGAGTTCGTCCACCCCGTAGAAGTTCAGCCGCGTCGGGATGCCGAAGCGGTCGCGCAGCGGCGTCGTCAGCAGGCCGAGCCTCGTGGTGGCGCCGACCAGCGTGAATGGCGGCAGGTCGATGCGCACGGTGCGCGCCGCCGGCCCTTCGCCGATCACCAGATCGAGCGCGAAATCCTCAAGCGCGGGGTAAAGCACCTCTTCGACGACCGGGTTCATCCGGTGGATTTCGTCGATGAAGAGCACATCGCGCGGCTCCAGATTGGTGAGGATCGCGGCGAGATCGCCGGCCCGCGCCAGCACGGGGCCGGACGTCATGCGAAAGCCCACGCCAAGCTCGCGCGCCACGATCTGCGCCAGCGTCGTCTTGCCCAGGCCGGGCGGGCCGTGGAACAGCGTATGGTCCATCGCCTGGCCGCGCCGCCGGGCGCTTTCGATGAAGACCGAGAGGTTGGCGCGGGCTTCGGCCTGGCCGATGAAATCGGCCAGCCGCTCGGGCCGGAGGGCACGGTCTTCGTCTTCTGGCTGCGCCTCGGCGCTGATCGCGCGGTCCATCCCTTACCTCCCGGGCGCCAGAAGCTTCAACGCCGCGCGCACCAGCGCGCCGGTGTCGGCCTCGGGGCTGGCGCCCGCCGCCTGCGCCACGGCACCCGCCGCCTCGCCGGGGGCGTAGCCCAGATTGCCCAGCGCCGACAGGGCCTCGGCCGAGGCGGAGGCTTGCGGCGCGCCGCCCTCGGGCGCCGCCGGGGCGGGCGCTGCGACCGGTTCGCCCTCGTCCTCCAGCAGTACCGGCGCGCTTGCCGCCTGCTGCGCCAGAGCCATCACCGTGGCCGCCTTGTCCTTCAGCTCCGCCGTCACGCGCTGCGCCAGCTTGGGGCCGACGCCCTTGGCCTTCGCCACCGCCGACCAGTCGCCGAGCGCGATGGCGCGGCCCAAAGCCTCTGGCCCCAGCGCGCCGAGGATCGCCATCGAGGCCTTCGCGCCGACGCCCTGAACGGAGGTCAGGTGGCGGTGCCATTCCTTCTCCATCAGGCTCTGAAAGCCGAAGAGCTGCAGCAGATCCTCGCGCACCAGCAGCTCTGTCCACAGCGCCGCGGCCTGCCCCACCGGCGGCAGCGAAGACAGCGCCCGCTCGGAGACATGCACCACATAGCCCACGCCGCGCACGTCGATCATCACGTGATCGGCGCCGCGATGCACGATCACACCAGCCAGCCGCCCGATCATCCGCCCGCCCTCGCGAGAGCCGCGGCCAGCGCGCCGCGCGATTGCAGGTGATGGGCGTGGCAGATGGCGACGGCCAGCGCGTCGGCCGCGTCGGGCCCGGCGAGCACGGCGCCCGGCAGATGCAGGCGAACCATATGTTCGACCTGGCGTTTCTCGGCGCGGCCGGTGCCGACGATGGCCTTCTTCACGGCGGTGGCGGCGTATTCGCCGACCTCCAGCCCGGCCTGCGCCGGCACGAGCAGGGCGATACCGCGCGCCTGACCAAGCTTCAAAGTGCCGACACCGTCGCGGTTCACAAAGGTCTCCTCCACCGCCGCCGCATCGGGCGCATGCTCGGCGAGGATGTCTGTCAGCTGGCGGTGCAGCGCCAGCAGCCGCAGCGCCAGCGCCCCCTCGCCCGACCGGCAGACGCCATTGGCGACGTGGCGGATCTTCGATCCCTCCACGTCGATCACGCCCCAGCCGAGCATCCTCAGCCCTGGATCAAGGCCCAATACCCGCATCTGCTTGCCCCGCTGCTCTCGCCTGTGCCTGGCCGGTTCCCGGCCTTTGGCCCATGGCTAGCACAAAAGGCGAACACGCGCCAAGCTTAGAGCTGCCCGGCGGCCCAGGTGCCAAAGGCAAGTGTAGCGTAGCAGCAAAATTTGCAGTGTATTACAGTGAAAGTTGCAGCAGCGCGGCTTGCCTATCGAAGCGGCCCTTGGGAGTGCGTTCACTGGCTGCACGAGGTTTCAGCCTCAGTCCAAGGATGCCTGCTCGCACGATCCGATGTAGCTTAGATCTGAAGCGCAAAGAATCGTGCGAGGGACGGCTTTGAAAAACACATCTCGCGGCCGCGGTTCCCATCTTCAGCCGATAAGTACTGGAGGTCTGAGTTAGTGTCTAAGGGATGGAGCGCGACGTTCGCACTTGGCTTGATCGTCGGAGGAGCACTCGCTGTATTCTCCCTCGTTGGTTTGGTTGGCCTCAACTACTGCCCTAACGACCCCTGCCGATACGGCAACGGAGAAAACAGCGATCCATACGACTACGCATACTGGGTGCCTCTAGCTGCGGGCCCTAACACCACTGCAGTTGTTGGTCCGGATGATGCTGAGAGCAGTCCTGATTACTATTCTCGCCAAGACCTCCGAGCTCAGGAGTCAATGGCGCGGGCTACCAACGCCATGGTCTATCTGGCACTATCCTCTTTCGTACTAAGCGTAATTGGTACAGCTCTGCTCCTCTGTACACTCTGGCAGAACGCAATGGTCAATAAAGCTGCTCTCGAGGCCAATCGCCTCATGAGACTTGGGCAGCGACCCTACCTGAGCTTTGGTGGCGTTCAGCTCAGATACATCGTTGCTACGCCCGATCCTTCCGGAGAAGACCCAGAGTTCGAGTTTAGCATCAGCATCAGGGTCAAGAACGTCGGGAAGCTCCCGGCGTTCGGCAACCCGCCCTCCGTGACTTTCGAGGGCGAAACCTATCTGAGTTCAATGGAGGATGGCTCGCAGTTCGGCTTGCCCCCTAACCAAGAAGATACGATCGTTGTGACGATCCCTGTCGCCTCCCTCCCTCCGCCGAAGCTTCTTCTTGAAGCTGAATATGAGTGGCATGGCTCCGAAGAGAACGAGGCAGGACGGACGATTGCCGCCTACCGGCTGAGGCCCACTACCGGAACCGGCGGTGCGACCGATGACGAGTGGATAGAAGCGACCATCCAGGACGGGGTGTTTGTGAACGACGCCGAACTGCCATCATTGGCCTTTTTTGCTGTCTACCAAGACTTCACTTGAGCTTGGTTTTTGAAGAACATCAATTCCCGCCGCCCGGTCTGCGCGCCACCCTGCACCGAATACGTCGTCTCCACCTCCTCGAGCTCGAACCCGGCGAAGCACTCCCGCACCTCCGGGCGATCGTTGATCGATAGGATGAAGCGGCCTTGAAGGCCCCTTAAAGCCCCCGCCAAACGCTCGTAATCGGCCCGCTCGAAGACGCCGGGGCCATAGTCGCTCTCGCCGCCCCAGTAGGGCGGGTCGAGGTAGAAGAGCGTCCCCGGCCCGTCGTAGCGACCGAGGAACGCCTCCCAGGGCAGGCACTCGATGACGACGCCGGCGAGGCGGCAATGCAGGTCCTCGAGCATGGGCTCCAGCGTGGAGAGGTTGAAGCGCGCCGTGCGGTCCTTCGAGACGCCGAAGTTGCGGCCGGAGATCTTCCCGCCGAAGGCGGTGCGCTGGAGATAGAGGAAGCGGGCGGCGCGCTCGAGGTCGGTCAGGGTCGCCGGATCGGTCGCCACCAGGCGCTCGAACTCCACCCGCGTCGTCAGCCCGAAGCGCAGCACTTCCAGGAACTGCGGATAGTGTCGCTGCAGGATGCGGAAGAGCGTGGCGATGTCTCGGCTGATGTCGTTGATCACCTCCGCCTTCGGCCGGGCGCGCCGGCGCAGGAACACGCCGCCCATACCCACGAACGGCTCGGCGTATAGCGTGTGCGGGATCGCCTCGATCCGGTCGCAGATGCGCCTGGCGAGGTTCTTCTTGCCGCCGAGGTACGGGGCAACGGGGCGGGCCGGGTCCACCGGCTGCATTTGGGGGCTATCGCCCATGGTCAGAATCGCTCCATGATCGCCGTCCTCGCGCGAGGGAGGGGGCGGCCTCAAGCTAAGCTAGGTCGGCGGGGAGGTTCGAAATCGCCCCGTGTCGAGGGGCGTTACAGCGCCCCTTGGCCCCCCCGAGGAGGGCGTGGCCTGAGATCAGAGCCCGTAGATCGTGGCCAGCTGATTGCCGGCCCATGTGCCGAAGGTCACGTTGCTGTCGGCATCGAAATGGAGCCCGTCGAAGAGCGTCAGTGCGCTGTTTTCGCGGTAGTAGACGTTGGCGTCGGCTGCCGCGATCGCCAGCATGTCGGCCTCGATGTCGGCGTCGTATTGCGAGCTGGCATGGCTGATCGTGCCGGAGATCACCGGCAGGTTCGGCACCCCGGTGAACTCGCGCACCTTGGCGAAGACGGCCTCCGTATCCGCGCGGAAGGTCGCCTTGCCAGACGCGGCGGATGCCTCGCCCTGGTGGTGAAAGAGCGCCGCCACTTCCACTTCGATCCCGCGGGCAGCGCACCAGGCGACGAGCGCTGCGTAGCGCTGCTCCAGGAGCTGCAGGAGCTTCGGGGTGCCGGCGGGGATCGCGTCGTAATCGGCATTCCAGGAGCCACGGGAATTGGCGGCCGTATCGACACGGGTGCCGCCTTCGGTGACGCGGCAGACGACGACGTTGCCGATGCCCTCGTCGAGGATCACCTTGTTGGCGACCTCAGCGAAGCTGAAGCAGCCCGCGGCGCCGGAGGTGGCGCCGGAGGTGGCGCCGGAGGTGATGAAACTCGCCCCACTGCCCTCTGGCCCGACCGGGTTGAGCCAGTAGGCGCCCTCGATCCTGCCCCCCGTCCAGGTGGCCAGCCCTTCGATGACGCCATCCTGCAGCCACGCCGGACCGTCGCCGATCACGGCGCGGCCGTCGGCGTTGGACTGCCCAGAGACGAGGATGACGTAGATCTTCCGCGGGGGCCGATAGCGGGCGAGGTTTAGGAAGTAGCTCGTCACCCGGTCGCGGACGGAGGCGGACACGGCCTGCTGCGCCACCCCTATCCCGTAGAGCCGCATTTTCTGCGGCGAGTTGACGACGTCCGTCCCGTCGATGCGGGCCCCGATTGCAAGGGCCCAGTCGACGTCACCGGTGCCGGCGCTGACGGCGGCGAGATCGCCCTCGCGGCCGAAGCTCCCGGTGCCGGCGCCACGGTCGACGCTCAGCACCGCGACCTTGTCGTGGGCGCCGGCGTCCATGACGTTGCCGGCATTGCCGCCCACGCGCAGGAAGTCGCCGGCTACGTTGGCCACCAGGCCGGTCGTGTCGGCCGTGAGGGGCCCGGCGTTCCAGACATAGCCGGCGGTGACGTCGAGCGGGCGGTAGGAGGCCCAGACGGCGCCGTCGAATGTGTCGAGGCCGATGCCGTAGATGTTGGCTTCGAGCGCATCGTCGATGCCGTCGAACTCTAGCCAGTGGAGGCTGCCATCCGTCCGGTAGGTCGGCCGGCGGGCGGTATCGGCGGTGGCGAAGCGCAGCCGGGTGTCGGCGCTGACCGCGACATTCTCGAAGTCGATCGTGCCGCTCGCCGAGAGGACCGAGAGGTGCAGGTAGACCGTCTCGTCGGCATCGGGCGTGTAGTCGAGTTCGAGTTCGCCCGAGGCGCCTGCCGCCAGCGACTGCGAGAGGATCAGCGCCGAGCTGTAGGCCGCGCCCTCCCGAAGAACGAGGCCGGCCGCGGCGGAGACGCCGGCAACCCAGGTGGCATCGGCCCGGAAGATGTAGCGGACGCCCTTAGTCAGGTTGAACGCCTGCTGGATCGAGGAGGTGGCGGAGGTGCGCGCGATCCGCGCCTTGCCGCCAGTGGCGCTCGCCGAGCCGTTGGCCACGGTCCAGCCCGTGAGGCTGGAGGCGAACGTCGCGTTGGCGACGGCCACGGCCGAGATGGCACCGCCGCCGACCTTCGCATAGGCCACCGCCACGGGGTCGCCGTCATCCTCGACAGGCACCGTCTCGGCCGCATCCTGGAAGAGCAGCGACGTGTCGTCGAAGACGAACACCGCAACCGGCAGCTCCGGCTGCCAGTTGCTGAGGATCGCCCGCGCCGAAGTTGTGGAGAGCAGCCGCTCGCCGATGTCGTGCCAGCCGGGCGGGACGTTGTCGAAAGCCGGGATCAGCACCTCCTGACCACGGAAGAAGGAGGGCGGCGGCAGCCAGCCTTCCTTGATCCGCCCGGCCCCGTCGGCGCGGGGCACCTTGGCGGCGGCAGGTTCAACGGTGAGTTCGTCGAATATCGCCTCGAAACTAGTCTGCAGCTCGGAGACAGCCGCCTCCCGTGCGCTGGCCTCGGCGCTGACGGCAGCCAGCAAGGGAGCGAGATCGCTCATCAGAACCGAGCTGATCGGGTCCGTTCCGAGCGTGAAGCTGCCCGCGTCCGCCACCACAAGCCCAAACGTCTTGCCCGAATAGGTGCCCTCCTCCACGTAGAACGTGGAGCCGGGGATCTCGGCGGCGCTGTTGGCATCGAAGACGCGGGTCCACGGGCCGCCGTAGTTGACGTTCCAAGCGCCGTATTCCGCCGCATCCGAGCGGCCGCTGCGCAGCAGGACGCGGGCATTGTCGGGAACGTCGATGCCATCGATGACGCCCGGATCGCCCGAGAGCGCCCCCGAATAGGTCAGCGTCGAAACGAGCACTGAGGCCCGAGGGTGGGTGCCCGCCGAGAAGCTGCTGATGAGGCTCTGGATGGCGGAACTGGCCGCGATCTGGGAGGCGAGATTGGCGATGGTGGCGACCGCAGTGCCATTGGCGCCGTTGCCCAGAACGCTCTGGAGCGGGGCCTCTGGCAGGTCTGTGCTTGTAAGTCCGTTGTCCGCCACGCGCTCTGCCCCCGGCCCGGTGTCATCAGGCGCAATTTGGGCGAAAGCGCCCGGCACAAGACACCCTCACCGGGGTGTGGGGGATGGCTGGCGGGAGACGGGGGATGGCTCCAGATCAGCACAGATCGCCGCCCCTCGTCAAACGTCGTGGACTTAGGGCGGCGTCGGGGCCGGCACGGTGACCGTGCGGATTGAGGTGTAGGCGCCATCCTCCGCCCCGCTCAGTGCCCTGGCGCGGATCTCCACCTCGTCGCCGGCATCGTAGCCGATGATCGTCGTGCCGCCCTCGGCTGCGGGCACCGTCTTCGTCAGCCAGGCGAGGTTGCCCGAGAGCCGGTGATCGATCTCGAAGGTGGTCACCAGCGCCGGCGTCCCCTTCCCAGGCGCCACCAGCACCTCGATCTCGGTCGGATAAGCCGCCAGCCGCAGGATGCGCGGCGCCGTGGGCGTCCCGGTATCGATGTCGAGGATCTCGCCGACACGGCCGTCCCAGGCCGGCGGCTCCTCGGCATCGGTCAGTGTGTCGATCTCGGGCGCATCGGCCAGCATGGTCAGCCGCGCCGCCATGCCCTCGGCCGGCTCGATGCCGCTGACGCGCACGGGCAGGCTCTCCTGCCCCATCACCCCGAAATGCACCAGGTGCCCCACGGGCGGAACGTCCGCCTCGTCCTCCAGCTCGATGACCTGGCTCACGCCCGCCCTGGTCACAACGCCGGCGACGATCGAGGTGCCGACCGGGTCTGACGTCGGCCAGGTGCGGAAGCGCAGCCCATAGCTGATGCCCGCCTCCATCTCGATCTCCTCGTCGAGCGTGGCGAAGGTGCCGGCGACGGAGCGGACACGGGCGGCGACTTGCGTCTCCTCGAGCACGTCTTGCGAGAGCATGACGAGGTCGCCGCGCGTGGCCACGCGGGCCGCGCCATCCTGCGTCGCCTCGAAGAGGTCGGGGCGATGGATCAGCTCGTACATGCGCCGGCGCGCCTCGATCCAGACCTCGTCGGGATTGGTCTTGCCGGGCAGATCGAGCGCCTCGGTGAGGGTCGGCTCGCCAGAGAAGCCCGGCCAGGGCACGATGCGCTCGGCCTGCTGCCAGTTGTTGGTCTCGTCGAAAAAGCGGACCCGGAAGCCTTCAGGCGGATCGAGATACTGGCGGCGCCAGCGGAAGTTGCCCGAGTTGCGCGGCGAGACGTGGTCGACCACGAGGCTCTGCGGCCGATCGACGACCACGGTCCAGCGCAGCCCATCGTGGCGGGGGGAGGCTCGGCCGGCCCCGCAGATGGCCCGCAGCTGGCGGGCGAGCGGCTCGGACTGGTCATGCACGGCGTTGTACTTGAGGCCCTTCGTCTCGCAGTAATTGAACCAGTCGGAAATGGCATCCATGTCGATGCCGCTCTCGGCCACCGGGAAGGGGTTCTGCGGCCCCATCAGGGCGGTGAGGAAGGCGCTGGCCGGGTTGCGGGTGAGCGCCGTCGTCCAGACCCCGCCATCGCGCACCATGCCCTTGCGCTGCACGATGGCGTTCAAGTTCTCAAGCGTGCCGTTGAGCTGGTAGGTCGCCCGCACCCGCACGGCCACCAGGGCCAGCCCCTTCTGCAGGGCGATCGGGTATTCGGGGCGGATCGACTGAAGAGCCGCGAGCACGGCACGATCGGAGACTTGCGTGTCGGTGCGCTCGTCGGTCATGCGCGTCACCTCCACCTCCCAGCGGCCGCGGCTCGGCGGCTCCCAGGTATAGGCGCGCACGAAGGCCTCGCGCTGGCGGGCGGAGATGTTGAGCGTGGTGACAGTCGTCCAGGTTGTCGTGCCGAAGGGGCGCTGGCGGATGCGCGTGTTGACGGCCAGCGAGACGATGTCGCCGTCGTCATTCACCCGAAAGAGGCCCGAGGGGAAGCCGATCAGCGCCGTGATTTTGGCAGTGTCGGCCGAGGTGACGCGCACAATCGGCGTCTCGATCGACGCCCCCTCTTCGACCTCGCCGAAATCATCGCGCGGCAGAGGCCGCACCAGCTCGACCGAGGCCGCCTCCTCGATCACCTGGTAGGGATAGAGGCTCACCGGTTCGTCGCCATCGGCACCGCTGCGCGTCTCGACCTCGACCTCGTCGAACTCGGAGATCGGCGTCTCGCCGATGCGGATGTCGGAGATGTCCAGCTCGCCGTAGCCGAAGGTGAAGAGGGCGCGGATGTAGCGCTCGTCGCCGACGATCTCGGTCCAGCTGCGCGCGGCGAAGGGCGGCGCGTAGCGCATGCGGCCGAGCACCAGCGGCACCGGCGCGCCGGGGCGGGTCTCGTTGCGCCAGCCGGCGAGCCCGTAGACCTGGCGGCCCCGGCCGGGCGCCTGCTCCGGCTCGGGCGGCGGCACCAGGGCGTTGACCAGGAGCCCGCCCGCCACGTTGATGCCAGCCGCGATGCCGGCCGCGAGCAGCGTCTGGCCGAGGCCGGCCGTCGGGATAAGCGAGGCGGCCCAGTACTGACCGAGCGAGACGGCTGCGATGGAGACGACGGCGAGCAGGACGGGGCGGAGGTTGTCCCCCGCCGGCACCGCCCGGATGACGATCGTGGTGCCGTCCTTCGGGCGCAGGCCCGCCCAGTGCGCCTGGGAGACGACGGCCGCCCCGCGGGCATTGACCAGCGTCACGCGCAGCGCCGCCGGATCGGCGCCAGGGCAAAGCTCGGCGACGATCGAGGCCACGGTGGCGCCGGGCGGCACCTCGATGGCCTGGCGGCCGGCGCCGGGATCGAAGAGCGGAGCGGAGAGGGCCTTTGCAGGCATGTTCAAACCCCCATTGAAGGGTGCCGGAAAGCCCCGGTGAAGCGTGGCGCCCAGCGGGGGCCGGTCGGGTCCACGATCTTGCTGCAGTCGGTCGAGGTCGCATGCAGCATGGCGCGGGGCGTCACGCAGATGCCGACATGGCTGTCGAAGTGGCTGCGGCGGAAGAGCAGGAGGTCGAAGGGCTGCGGATCGGCCACGGGCAGCCAGTCTTCGCGGCCGGCGCTGATCAGGCGATCGAGTTCGACCAGTTCATGCGGACTGACGTAGTCGCCGGCGTAGCTCGGCAGCTCGATGCCCAGCTCGAGCCCGTAGACCAGCCCCGCGAGGCCCCAGCAATCGACGCCGGCGGCGGTGCGGCCGCGCTCGAGCCACGGCAGGCCGACATAGGCCGAGGCGTTGGTGAAGGCGCGCATCAGAAAAGCCCCGGAAAGCGGTCGCGGGTGAAGCGATCCATGGGCACGTTCTCCTCCTCGATCGGGCGGCGGGACAGCTCGAGGCGGGTCTGGCTCGCATCGCCGCCGGCGGTGACCAGCTGCAGGCCGGTGTATTCGACCTCGACCACGTCGGGCGATGAGGCGAGCACCACCGCCACGCTGACGCTGGCCGGCGAGGTGAGGCCGCGCAGGATCTTCGGCAGGCCGGCGACCAGGTTGTCGATGACGAGTGTGGAGGCCGCTGGCACGTCCTCCTGGTCGCCCGGCAGCTCCACCGCGATCGGCAGGAAGAGGTAGGGCTCGTTGGCCGGATCGGCATCGCCCCAGCTCGACCTCGTGCCATAGCGGAGCGGCTCGGCCGAGAGGCGCGAGGTCGGATCGGTGGAGATCCGCAAGGGCGCGTCTAGGCTCGCATGCTCGATCTTGAAGAGCGCGATTTCCACCTCGGTCGCCGAGACCTCCTCGGCCGAGAGGCGGGCGGTGAGCGAGATCTGCCTCATGGCATCACCGACACCGAGAAGGCGACTTTGAACTGGTTTGCCACGGCGCTGCGCACCGGCGTCTCCGAGCCGAAGAGGCAGAGCCAAGTCGCTGCCAGAAGGATCGGCCGCCCGTCCCCGGCCAAGATCATCTGGCCGTCATCGGTGAGGAGCGGCCAGCCATCCGTCGCCGGGTCGGGCATGGTGAAAGGCTGGCTGCCGAAGAGGCAGGTGTCGCGCCAGAAGAGATCGAAGAGATGCAGCTCGCGGCGCGAGACGTCGATCGTCATGCGGCTCTGCAGAGCAGCTGCGCTGAAGCGGCGGCGGTAGCCGGGCGGGCCGGTGTCGGCGGGGCGGCGCAGGCGCGGATCGTCGCTGCGCAGATCGTAGCCATCGCGCAGGGGACGGGGCAGCTCGGAGGGCCAGCTCGGGACGCTCATCTCAGCGGCCCCGGCGGATCGATGCCGAACCGGCGCAGGACGCGCCGCCCGCCGCCGCCGGGCGTCGTCAGTCCCTCGCCCACGGCATCGGCGAGGATGAGGCGGGTGCGGCGCTGACCGGAGGGAGTGACCTCCTCGCGCTCCTCCCTCGTCACCCCCATGCTGGTGTGATCTTCGACCACCACGAGCGGCCCGCCGAAGCCGTCCGATGCCGGGCCGCCGCCCACCTGGCCGCCGGCGGCGAAGCGGCCCATCGCGGCGCCGGCATTGATGGCCTCCAGGAGCGGCAGGTTGCGCCGCGTGGCGCGGGCATTGACCACGAACTCCCCCGCAGAGGCCCAAACGGGCACCTTGTCAGCGGTGCCGTGCCCCTGCCCCCAGATCGGCCCACCCTCGGCACGGCGGAGAGCGGCAGCGATGCCTGGATCGGCGAGCGGTGCGCCGACAGAACCCGGCGCGGCGCCAGGCAGGATAGATGGCAGCAGGGCGCCGAGGAGCTGGTCGACCCAGCCGCTGCCGTTGGACGTGCCAAAGGTTCCGGCGAGCGGGCCCTCACCCAGGAGCGCCGCCTGCCAGACCGCGTCCTCGAGCACCTTTAGAAGGTTCAGCCCCGAGCGGGCGAGCCCGTCGAGGAAGTTCTCCCCCTGCTGGGGCCGCAGCTGGCTCACGAAATCCGCCGCGCTCTCACGCAGGAAGCTGAAGGTCTCCTGGGCGCGCTCCAGCGCGTAATTGCCGATGATCAGCTCCTGCACCTGGGCGCGCTGCTCGCGCGTCGCCTCCGAGAGGGCCTCGCGGTTGCGGAGCATCTCCTTCTGCACCGGGTCCAGCTCGCGCAGGATCGCTCGCTCATCCGTCAGCCGCTCGATCAGCTCCTGGGCCGCGTCGGTCTCCTCGGCCGCCGACGCCGCACCGCCGCCGCCGGCGGCGGCCGAGCCGACATCGATGCGGGAGGCGGCGAAGGGCGACACGGTGCCATATTCGAAGCCAAAGTTGCTCTCGCGGGCGGCGAGGCCGGCGTCATAGCGCGGATCGCGCGGATCGTAGATGACCTCGCCATTGCGATCGCGCCCAGGCAGCCGGGCGCCGGCATTCGCGAGCGCCTGGGCGGCCGAGAGGGCGATGCCGAGATTGCGCGCCAGCTGCGCCGCCTGGTTGGAGCCGGCGGCGATGGTCGAGGCGATGTCGGTCGACGCGAGGCCCTGGGCGGCGAGGGTCGACTGGACAATCTGGTCGACCAGCTCTGCCGCGTAGTTCTTCGCTTCGTACTCAGCGCGAACAGTCGCCTCGACGGCCGCTGCCCGCGCGCGCATCGCCTGGACGGAATTCGCGCCGTAGCGGGCGATGGCCTGGGTGACGTTCGCTTCGAGCTGGTTCTGCGCGACGATCTTCTCGCCCTCGGCCGCGCGGAGCTGGGCTTGCACCCGCGCCGCCGCCTCGGCCTGCGCCACCTCGCGCATGAGCCGGGCGCGGGCCTCGTTGCGGAAGGCATCGGCGCGGGCCTTCAGCTCGGCTTGCGGCCGCCAGAGCGCGCCCTGTGCCCGCTCGCGCTCGGCCGCCGCCTGGCGCGCCGCCTCGGCCGCCTCACGCTCGGCCTCCACCATGGTGCGGGCAGCCTGGACGCGGGCCTCGTTGCGGGCGATGTCGGAGGCGAGCGCCCAGTCGGGCCCTTCAGCCGCGCGCGTCTGGGCGTCATCCTCGGCGAGGATCTCGCGCAGCTTCGCCGCCTGCTCCTCCAGGATGGAGATCCGCGCCTGCTCGGTCGCGTTGATCTGGCCCGAATAGGCCGCCGCCGACCGATAGGCCTCGATCAGCCGCATGAAGGCCGCGTATTGGTCCTCGACCGAGCCGGTGCGCGCCGCGTCAAGGTTGCGCAGGCCGAGGTAGACGTCCGAGACCAGCCTCTCCTCGTCGCCGCGATCGATCCGCGAGCCCATGCCGAACATGTCTCGGAAGTTCGCGCTGTCGCGGGAGGTGATGCTGGTCGGGCTGCGCAGGTCGTAGATGCTGGTGATCTCGGCGATCACATCGCGCGCGGCCGCCACGCCTGCCCGGCGCCGATCCTCTGCCAGCCGCGCCGCCTGGGCCGCCGCCTCCTCGGCGAAGCGCCCTTCCTCCACCCGCCATTCGGCGGTGGAGCGGCGGGCGCGCTCGGAGGCCTCGACATATTCATCGACGCGGTCGTTCAGTGCTTCCAGCGTGTCATCGAGCGAGCGCGCCCCGCCCATGGAGCTGGTCAGCCACTGGATCATGGCGGCGCCGGCGGCGATCGACCCGATCGTGATCAGGTTGACCGGCGAGAGCATCGTCATGAAGGCAGCGCCGAGCGAGCGCACGGCACCGCCCGCACCCATCGGGCCGATCACCTGGGTGATCTGGGTGCCCTGCTGGACGGCGAGCTGCAGCGGGTTTTGCCCCGCCGCCAGCATGACGCCGATGTCGTTGAACTGGGCGCCGAGGTTGGCGACCGACCCGGCGGAGAGCTGCGTGGCAGCGTCCAGCTGGCGCGCCTGGCCGGCAGCGGTCGCCGAGGCTTGCCCGCGGGCACGGGTGCGCGCTGTCAGCGCCTCCTCGGCGCCGGCGGTGCTGCGCGACGACCGCCCCTGCTCATCGGTCGCCCGGCCGAGGTTGCGGACCTCGTCGCTCGTCCGGCGCACCTCGGCACGGGCGCCAGCGCCATCGACTTCGACCCGACCTGAGACAACGAATGTCACGTCTCCGCTCCCTCATTCAGGGCCCTTGTCGCCCCGGCTTCCACCAGCTGCAGCGCCGCCCAGAGATCGGGCGTCACGGCGATTGCGGCGGCGTCCAGGCCGTCCCTCGCCGCCGCATAATCGAGGCCGATCCAGAGCCGCCCGCCCATGCCTTCAGTCACCCGCCATTGATTGCAGACCCTGAGGAAGGCGCTGACGGCCTCGGCATTCTCCGGCCAGACACCCTCGCCCGCCTCCTCCTCGTCTTCGGCCATCGCCGCCAGCTCCGGCGGCAGCTCGAGGCCCATCTCGACGGCGTCGTCCAGGAAGGCGCTGAGGCCGGAGCTTTCGCCCGGCGGGGCAGCCATGAGCGTGCCGCGCGCCCAGGCCGCCCCGGCCCATCTCAGTTTCCCGCAGCGGCCTTCGAGACGGCTGCCACGTAGCCGGCGATGATGGCGGCGCGCGCATAGGTCTTGGAGAAGACCTGCTCCATCACCTCGGGGGTGCAGTCGAGCTTTTGGCCGTCCTCGCCCGCCAGATCGTCCAGCGAGACCGTGACAGCGCGCGCCATCTCGCTGTCGCCGTTGGCCGGGTTGTCGGCGTAGATCTGGGATAGTTCGGCGTCGGGCACGTAGCGGTAGCGCACCATCATCGTCTGGCTCTCATGGCCACCGTCCACTGGCACCTTCACGGTGACCTTGTGGGTGAACTGCGGCTCCTTCACGATCTTGAACATATTTGCCTCCTCAGGTGAGCGTCAGCGTCCACTGGTCGTTGCCGGCATCGAAGATCGGGACGCCCGAAAGCGGCCACTCGACGATGCCCTGGTTCTCGGTCGGCGCGCCCGGGCGCTGCATCTGCAACTGCGGCACGACGATCGTGGCGATGCGACCGGCCGCGGTGCCGTGGACGAGCTGCAGCTCGACCAGCGTCTCGCCGGTGGCGAGCGCATAGGGGTTGAAGGTGCTGAGCGGCACGGCCTCGACCACCGCAGAGATGGTCTCCTTGCGGTCGGTGATCTGGATGCTCTCGCCGCCGACCAGGAAGCGCGGCGCGACGGTGCAGCCGAGATCTAGCTCGAAGCTGCGCAGGACCATGTCGACCTCGTCGATCGTCGCCGTCGGCGTGTTGGCCGAGGTCGCGACCAGCGGCTTCTTGAAGGCGCTGAAATCGGGGGTGGCGAAGGCGGTGTCGGTTGGCTGCGACCAGAGCCCTGTAAACTCGAATTCCAGGTAGGGGATGGCCGAGGCGCCAATCGTGATCTTGGCCGTCCCGCGCGAGCCGCGCAGCTTGTGGAGCTGGCCGTCGAGGTTGAAGTAATGGCTCGCGCTCTCGAAGGAGCCCGAGACCGGGTTGTAGACGACCGACGTGTCGGCCGTGATCGTCTCGGCGCAGCCGCAGGCGCGCAGGAGCGGCCCCCATCCGGGGGCGACGCCGGCAGCGCCGGAGGGCTCCAGCTCGACCTTGAAGGTAATCTTGGCGTGGAGATCCGCAGGGATCGTTTCCTGCCCGCCGAGGAAGGGCGTCTCCAGCGGCCGCTCGACGTCCTGGCCTTCCATCGGCATGAGGCGGAAGTCATATGCCTGGATGGCGTTGAGGGCGCCGGTCGGCGTGGCGTCGGTGCCATAGGTGGCCTCGATTTTCGAGAGTAGCAGCTTCTTGCGCCAGAGCTTGGCCATCCTCAGCCCTCCTTCTTCTCATCGGCCGAGGCGGGCGCCGCCGCCTGGTCGGGTTTCTTCTGGGCGGGTTCAGTGCGGGCGACGAGCGCCGCCTTGCCGCCCTCGACGCGGTAAGAGCCGCCCTCGGTGGGCAGCGTCCGGCGCGCCGGCTTCTTCGGGGTCTTGGTCATGTGTCGATCCTCAGCTGATCCGTGATGGCCATCTCGATCTGGTAGGTGACGATGCCGTTCTGGACGGCGACGATGGCGGCGCGCCGAAGCGCGAAGACGCCGACGGTGTCATCAGGCGCCCAGCCGGCCAGGGCGGCGATGACCTGGTCGCGAAAACCGCCGAGATCCTCGAGCGCCGTGGCGGCGGTGGGATCGGTGATGCGGAACACCAGCAGCACCCCAATGACCTCCTCGGTCGCCTGGGTGTATGAACCGGCGGCCGACTGGACACCGGCGCCTCTCAAGCCCAACGGCAGCAGGATCGCCGCCGGCGTTTGCTGTGGCAGCGTATTCTGGCTGACCAGTGCCGCCAGCGTGCCCGCCGTCCCGATCGAGTGCAGGCCGGTGACCTCGGCCTGCAGACGCGCCTTGACCTCGGGCAGCATCAGATGAAGCCCTTCATCTTGGCTTCCGTCATCGGCCGCTCGCGATCGGTCAGGCGGGCGCCGGACTGGCCGGAGGTCTCGGGCTCGACGCCCTCCACATCGAGGCGGATGCGGCCGGCTGCGATGGCCTCGAGGCCCTTTATGGCCATCTTGTAATCGTCGGCGATCTTGGGGTTCGGCTCATAGATATGGAGCTTGTAGATCGCGATCTCGCCCGCGAGCGTCGCCACCAGTGCCGGCACATTGACGAGCGGCAGCTTGTAGCGGCCCTTCAGATACCCATCGATCAGGGCATCGGTGTCCTCGATCGCCTGGCCGATGACAGCGGCGTCTGGCGCGCCGGCAGGCGGGGTCGCACGATCGGCAAGCTGCAGAATTAGCTGCGCGCCGAAGCGGTCTTCCAGATCCTGAAGGCTCGTATAGGCCATGCGCCGGCATCATCCGTGAAAGGCCCGTTCAAAGGGCGTTGAAGAGAGATGCCGGCGGCGGCGCACCGCCGCACGGCAGACCGGGCGTCCCCGGCAAAACGGCCCCCCCGAGGGAAAGCGGGGGCCGGAAGGCTACTCGGCCTGGGCCCGGCCTTTCCGCAATCCCATGTCCCGCATCAGATCCAGCACCGTCCGTCGGGAGAGGTTGGACCAGTGCGGGTGGGACCGGCGGAAGGCGGAGGGCGACATGGTCACTCGCCGGGGGCGGCCGGGCGGACGAGCGCCACGAGCTTCGGCTCGGTCAGGATCGCGTCGAGATCGCCATGGCCGAGGTCGGCGACGCGGATCACCACGGGCGTCCGCCCAAACAGGCGCCCAGCACGGCGGAAGCCCTTCTCGGGGCCGACCACCTGGACCACCATCGAGGTCTCGTCAGCCGGCGTATCTGCTGACTTCGAAGCCGCGGCACGAGCGGCAGCCTCACGATCGGCAGCCGCCTTGGCCGCCACGGCCGTCGGCGCCTCGCCCTGGGGCGGGGGCGCGATCAACTGCTCGGCATCGGTCGCGTCCGACGTGTCGGCGGAGCCCGTGGGGCCGGGAGACGGCGGGCTCGGCGGCGCCGCCTGGCCCGGCTTGGTCGAGGCCGGACTGCTGTCAGCGCCGGTCGCCGGCGTCGTGCCATCAGCCGGCTTGGCCCCGCCCTGGGTGGTCGCCGGCTTCTTGTCGTCAGCCGGCTTCGTGTTGGTCGATTTCGCCATGGATCAGGTCTCCTTTCAGGCGAGCCAGGGAACGACGAGAAGCTCGGCCGTGCCCTTCCACTCGTTGGTCTCGCCACCGGCGGCCATCTCGTTGTTGAGGATCTTCATGGCCGCGCTCTCCTGCGAGGGCGGGACGACCAGGAGCGTCGGCCGGATGCCAAGCGGCGCGCCGTAATCGCCCTTGAAGCTGCCCATCGCGGCGCGGGCGGCGGCGTAGTTCGCGGCGGTCAGCGGCTGCTTCGAGCCATAGGCCATCTGCCAGAAGCCGTAGCCGACATTGCAGCGCCCGTCGGAGCCATAGAAGAATTGCTTCCGGCTGAAGACGTTCGGGTCGGTGGGCCGGTCCAGCGCCACCAGGTCGAAGGGCTGGCGGTTCTGGAAGATGATCGGCTTCAGCACCCGATTGGCGTCGATCAGGAACCAGGGGGCGCCGGAGCCGCCGCCGGTGTTGCTGACCGAGACGGCGACGCCATTCTCGTCCAGCACCGGATGGTCGCTGTCGAAGAAGTACTGGCCGTCATAGCAGAGGTTGGTGAAGCCGGCTTTCAGCGCCTCGACGAAGACGAGCTTGCTGGGCAGGTTCGCGGCCGCCTCGCCCAGGCCCTCGAACATCGGCCCATAGATGCCGAGTTCGTCGTCGAGGATCGAGTTGCGGTCGACGGCGACGGTGTCCTCGAAGTCGCGGTTGACGATCGTGTAGCCGTGCTCGGCGAGATTGCGGATGATGCGCTCGCCGATCCATTCCCGCATCTGCGGGAACTTGCCGAGCCAGCCGTAGGTGTTGGAGCCGGTCGAGGACGGCACCTCGGTGGCGATGCGCTTCCACTGATCCTCGGCGCGGCCGAGGCCGTTCTTGAAGCTGGCTTTGAAGCCGGTGCGGAGCGCGTCCAGGGCGGTCGCTGTGATAAGCATGGTTGGCCTCCTCAGGCGCTGGCGGTGGCGAGCGCTTCGTCGGCCACCATGGCCGCGCGCGTCAGCGCCTCGTCGAAGCGGACCCAAACGCCGGCGGCGCTCACGTCCTGGATGATGCCGGCGGGCGAGCGCGTACCCGTGCCGTCCGTCTTGGCGACCGTCTCGTCATCGACGATCCAGGCCACCTCGCCGATGTCAGCGATGGTGATGGCGTCACCCGAGGCGGAATTGTCGAAGAGGAAGACACCTTCCTCGAAATCGACGGCGAGATCGCCGGCGCTGCCGCCGCTATTGTCGGCGGTCTTGCTGATCCGGCCGACGCCGACGGAGCCGGTCGCGGTGGCACCGGGCAGCAGGTAGCCGGCGGCGTTGCGCATGAGCAGCGCACCGGCAAAGGCGAGGGCGCTGGCGGCAAGGGCGCCGTTGCGGATGCCGGCCATCTTCGCCGGCGTGTCGCGAGGGGTTGTGCGGGCCATCAGAGGACCTCCTTCTGCTCGTCAGCGAGGGCCTTTGCGAAGGCCTCGGTGGACATGCCCATCGCCTTGGCCGCAGCCTCCTGCTCGGCGTTGAGCTGGATCTCGCCCTCCTTCGGGGGCGTGACGATCCGGGGGTTGGCGCCGGGGGTGAGGATCGGCAGGCCTTCGACCAGCTCCTTGCCGGCGGCCGGGTCGCTCATGCAGAGCTCCACGTAGCGCTCACGAAGCGGCTTGAGGCCGACACGGCCCTTGGCGATCTCGGCGTCGACGAAGGCCTCGGCATTGCCGCGCTTGCCGTCGGCCTGCAGCTGGTTGAGCTGCGTCGCCATGGTGGTGATCTCCGCCTGCAGCGCCGCGATCTCGGCCGGCGCGGCGGCGCTCTTGGCCGCCGCCAGGATGTCGCCGCCGTCGGCCACGCCGAGCGCCTTGGCGATCTCGCCCAGCTGCGACTGCAGCTCGGTTTCCGCCGCAGGCTCGGCCGGCTTGGCGAACGCCTTTTCCGCAGCGGCGGTGATGTCTGCTTCGGTGGCGTCATCCGGCTGGCCAAGAAGCTCGGCCATGGTTTGCAGGAAGCCCATCGGCTCCTCCTCTTGTTCGAAGTTGAGAGCGGCCAGACCTTGCAGGTTCGGCCGATTGACGAGGGAGGCGCGCAGGATCGACACGATCCGCTTGCTGCCCTTGGCGGCCAGCCCGATCACCGGGCTGAGCATGCGATAGGAGCGCGAGGCGACCATCTGGCGGCCTTCGTCGGTCCATTCGACCCGGCCCCAGATGCCGTCGTCGCGCGCCTGCAGCTCCTTGATCCAACCGCGGGCGGGCGCTTCACCGCCCAGGGGCGCGGCAAGGTCGGTGGAGTGATTGACGTCGATGACCATGCCGCGCGGGCTGGCCATGCTGGCATCGACGATGGCTTGCAGGTCTTTGGCCTCGTAGGGCCCACGCGCGTCGAACGACTTGATCTGGCCATTCTCGCCAGCCGGCAGCAGATGCACCCAATCCGGCGCGTCGCCGGCGGGCAGATCGAAGCAGAGGGCTGTCGAGATGAGCTTGTTCATGCTGCAGACCATCGCCGAGCGGCGAAGGTCGAAACACCCACACCGGGGTGAGGGGCTTGATCGCAAAGGCAGGCAGGTGACCGTGGCAGGCCAACCAAAGTGGGTCAAGTAGGGCCTGTTACAGCCCCTTTAGCGGAGAACAAGCGATGCCATCTCTTGCGATTATCGCGGCATCATCGGCGGTCAGAGGTTGCGAAAACAAGTAGCCCTGACCGAGATCGCAGCCTCGGGCGCTCAGCCAGCTAGCTTGGGTCGTGTCTTCAATTCCTTCCGCGACGACGGTCAGGCCAAGGTTATGCCCGAGGTCTATGACAGCGGAGACGATGATATTGGTGTCCGTAGGCGAAAACGACGGGGCGAGAAAGCTCCGATCAATCTTGATCTTGTCGAGGGTGAGATTGTGAAGGTGGCGCAGGCCGGAATAACCGATACCGAAGTCATCCAGAGCCACACGAATGCCTGCCGCCTTCAGCCCTTTTATAACGTGCTGAGCTTGACCGAAGTCCTGTACGATTGAGGTCTCCGTGACCTCCAGCTCGAGCCGCTCAGGCGAAAAGTCCGTCTCACTCAACACGTGAAGCGTCTTTCTGACCAGATCTTTGTCAGCGAACTGGGCAGGCGATAGGTTCACCGAGATGGCGATCGCCTTATCCCATCCTCGTGCGGCGAGACATGCGCCCCTCAGCATCGCGAGGTAGAGCTGGTCCGCCATTCCGATATCCTCGGCCATGGTGGCGAAATCCTTTGCCTCGATGAGACCCCGCTGCGGGTGGTTCCATCGAGCGAGGACCTCAAACTGCAAAATGCGATTGGTCGCTAGCTCTAGGATAGGCTGAAAAAATGGGACGATCTCGCCGGTACCGTCGGAGAGAGCCACCTTCAGATCGCGCTCCAAAGCCTGTCGCTCTGCGATAGAATCTGCCAGCGTCTCATCGAAAACGGCGTATCGGTTCTTTCCCGCTGACTTTGCTTGATACAATGCGTGGTCGGCGTGCTTCGTGAGCACGTCTTCATCACTGCCGTCTGACGGGTACCGCGCCGCGCCGATGCTACAGGTTATTCCGACGTGGTACTGGCCGAATTGCATCGGCTGGCTGATCGCCGTGACCAACCGATCCAATATCCCGAAGAGAGCGTCATCCTTGTCGTTTCTGATGCTGAGGACCGCGAACTCGTCTCCGCCTAGGCGTGCGACCAGGTCACCATCCCGGACGTTTCTCCGGATCCGCGCTGCGACAGTGCGCAGCAACTCGTCGCCAGCCGCATGGCCGTAAAAATCGTTTATCGACTTGAAGCGATCCAAGTCGATCACCATCAAATTGAGCTCTTTGTTGAGGTCAGCTGCCGCGGAAAGCCTGTTCCGAAACTCGGCAAGGAACATGCGGCGGTTTGCCATGCCAGTCAGTGGGTCGAAGTTCGCAAGGATCGAGGCTTCATCTTCCGCCTCGCGCCGCATTGCGACCTCCCTTGCCAGCCGTCGTGAGCGGGCCGCCAAAATGATAGCCAGCGCTGGTACGGCAACGATGAAGAGGTTGAACAGCTCGTCGAGTTCAAGGTGCTCGTAGTGCCGAGACTCTTCATAGAGCAGGTCAAAAAAATCGATGTAGTGCAGGAAAACAAAGGCTAACGTGGCCAGCACCACGATGATCACATTGAACCGCACAGCCTTTTCCTCTTCGACCTAGGTCACCACCATTGCCGCACTGCCCGTGAACCACACAGCGCCTCCTTCCGTCACGTCTGGTTTATTGTCGAAAGATGGCCGGTTTGGGGCACCGGCCGACAACTCCAGAAGGACCGACACCGATTATCCTGCGTCGTCCGCTCCAGACTCGAGCCACTCCTCGATGAGCGCGACCATCGCGGTCTCGTCGTCGTCGGAGACGCCGATGAAGGGCCTGGCCGGAATGTTGCCCCAGGGGATCGGAGCGCCGCGACTGGTCTGGCCGAAGGCCCCCTTCTCGGCGCCGAACTGCATGATCGCCGCCTGGATCGCATTGGAACCCCATTCGACGAAGTCGGGGCCGCTGTCGTGGAAGAGGCCCCGGCGGAACATGCCCGATTGCCAGAGCGGCGAGCGCGAGACCTTCGGCGGGGTCGATTTGGCGTAGCGGTCGAGGGTGGTCTGCGCGAGCGTCGCGAAGGGGTTGCCGTCCACATCGACGCCGTTCTCGATGCGATCGCGCGCCGAGCCGGCGAGGTAGTCGCCGAGCTGGTTCATGACCGGGCTCTGGTCGGTCAGCCCGTCGTCCAGCGCATTCAGCGCCGCGAGCAGGTCGGCATCGTCGATCTCCAGCCGCATCAGGCAGCCCGGCCGATCTCTTCAGCGATGGCGGCCAGCAGCGCCTCGCCGATCGGCTTCGGCACCCGCGCCTTCACGGCAGCGGCGATGCGGTTCACGTCATCGGCCACATCGGCGCCGGGCGCATAGGCCCAGCCCTTGCCGACGCCCGCCGGCGCCCCGGTGCGCGGATCGATCTTGTTCCAGTCCTCGGGAAGTGTCTTGGTAAGATCGCCGCCCTGGATAACGGCGGACGCCAGGCTCATCGCCCCGCGCACCTCGCAGCCGCAGCCCCAGCCGTTGGGCGGGAAGTGGGTGGTCCAGAAGGGGTGGCCGGCCGGCAGCACCAGTCCGTCCCAGGAAAGGTGATCGAGGCGCGGCTCCACCGCCCCCGAGTGGCGGTACACCCAGAACTTGAAGCCGCCGGCCTTCAGCTGCGCAAAGCGGCCGGCCTGGTAGGAGGTGCGGATGTTGGTGCGATAGATGGTCCGCATCCGCCATTCCTCGCCGGCAGCCGTCCCTTCGCCCGTCCAGCCGTGCCAGCCGTTGTCCTCGACGATGCGGCGGAAATCCCTCTTGAACGTGTCGAAGGTCGTGCCCTGGGCGACCGCCTTCTCGATCGCCTCGGCGAGATCCGCCAAGAGGTCGGCCTTCGTGGCGCCGGCGACGGCGAAGGCGCGCTGGTGCTGCTCCTGCCACAGATCGTCCCAGGCGGCGGTGGGCACCAGATTGGCGGTGCGGAGCTTGAGCGCGATCAGCTGCTCGAGGAACGGTCGGCCGAAGATCCCGCCGAAGGCCGTCTCAGGCATCTTGCCCCTCCTCGTCTACCGCCACCCGGCCGGCCACGCTTGCCGCCATCATGGCCCGGCCGAGCACTTCGGCCAGGTCGGAATTGTCGATCGTGCCGAAGCCCGCATTCACCATCGCCATCAGCTCATCGAAGTCCGTCGCCTTGGCGACCATCGCCTCGATCTGCGCCAGCATCATCTCCATCGCCGGCCGAGCCTCTACCGCGAGTTGATCGGCCTGAGAGGCCACGGGGCTCAGAGGCGCTGTAAGGCCCGCTGAGGCGCCTTCTGCCTGGAGCGCCCCCGGTGTGCCCTCGGACCCGACCTGCTGTTTAATCGGCCCGGAAAACCGTTTAATTGGCGAAGTCGGTTTGACAGGGACCGCGGGCGGCGTGGTTCGGCGCACGGCAGGGTGCAAAAGGTCGTCTTTTTCGCCCGGATCGGGCAGGCCGAGCTTGTCACGCAGGTCCGAGGCCGAGACCCTGAAGCCGAGCGGTACCAGCCGGGCGACCGAGCGGGTGAGCAGGTCGAGATCCTCCGCCTCCGGCCGGGCGATGACGATCCGAGGGTAGCGCTTCTGCGGCCCATGCTCCAGCTGGACCCACGGGATGACCAGGTCGCGGTTGAGCGCGGCGGCGAGCGCCTTGGCATCGGCCCGCTCGATGTCCTCCTGCACCTGCCGATGCTCCTGCCCCACGGCATGGCCGCCGGCGATCGCATCGGTCGTGGCGGTCTGGCCGAGGACGGCCTTGGAGATCTGCTGATCAAGCCAATCCGCTCGCTCCTTGTAGAGCGCGGTGCTGGAGCCGACGTTGCTCGCCTCGACGAAGTCGATCGCCATGCTCTCGGGAATGATCGCCGCGCAATCGCCGGCGATGTTGGCCACGGCATTGAAGAGCGTATCCTTGTCGCTCTCGGAGGCGCCCGGCCCGAATTTGCCGACGCGAACGGGCTGGCCGTAGGTCTGGGTGAAGATGGCCCAGTCGCGCTGGGTGTAGGCCTTGAACATCCAGCCCCAGCTCGCAACGCGCGCCAGGCCGCTCCGCAGCGGCAGACCGGACTTCGCCTGAATGCGCGGCACGATGAACTTCCAGGGCTGCAGATCCTGCTCCTGCCCGTCATCGCCGATCATCACCGGCGTCACCAGATCGTCGCGGGAGAAGCGGAACCAGCGGGGGTCGCGGAATTCGAGCCGCTGGGGGCGCCACTGGCCCTCGGACACCTCCCAGATGATCTCGGTGAAGGAGAAGCCCTTGCCGATGGCATCGAGCACGTCGAAGAGTTCGAGGGTCAGCTCGTCGCGCTTCAGCCAATCGCGCACCATGTCGGCCAGCATCACGTCATGGGACGCGTCGCTCGCCGCCTCAACGGTGATCTCGATCTGGCTGACGGAGCGCTTCCTTGTGCCTAGCACGCCCAGGTAATGCGGGTCACGCTCCTCAATGACCTCTGCGAGCTCGAGATACTGGAGCGGGTCGCCCTGGTCGGCCGCGCGCAGGATCGAGGCAAGGCGCACCGGATCGAGCCCGTTCGCAGGGGTGCCGGCGATCGGCGAGCGGGCACTGCCGACGCGGGCGGCGGAGATCTCTTCGGACAGAACGGCGCGCTTCACGGGGCGGCCGAGGTGGTCAAGGAGTTGGGGTGTGCGGGCCATCAGGTTCTCCTCGTCATTCGTTCAGCCGCCACCGCGAACATCTGGCCTCGGACCTGATGCGAGATGGCGACCACTGTCGGGCCGGCGTCGCATAGGTAAGAAATCTCGCCGTCGGCGATGGCATGGCGCGCCTGCCCGCAGCGCAGGCACCACCCGGTGATCGGGTCGAAGCTGTGCTTCGTGTCGGCCATCAGATCGTCCCCCTGATCCGGGTGCCGAGCGGCGAGGCCATCGGGCTCCGGCGGCGCCTGTCGTCGTCATGGTGCCGCTGCATCTGCATACGGCCCGGCTCGGGCTCGCGGGTCACCGCCGGGCGGTAGCCGTACTCGCTCCAGCGCATGCGCGAGGCGTAGTGCGCGAGCGCCAGGGCGATCGCATAATCGCCGTGGCGGCGCTGGCCCTTCTCGCCCTCGCGAGTTTTAGGCAGCATCGGAATGCCGCGGATCACCTTCACCAGGCGGAGATCGCCGAGGTGGGCATCGTCGGGCGCGATGGCGATCGCGTTGTCCTCGAAGGCTGTCTTCAGCGGCGGCATGTTCACCCGGTACCAGTCTTGGGAAAACTTGATCGCCATCACCAGGCCCGAGCTGTCCTCGGTCTCGCGCAGGCCAAAAAGGCGGCCCATGTCCTCGGCCACGGTCCAGCCCATGCCGGTGGCATCGAAGGCCGCGCCAACAAGCCGGGCGCGCACATGACCGAGAATCGCTTTGACGATTGCCTTCTGCTCATCGCCGGGGACGCCGCGCAGCTCGAAGGAGAGCGCCTCGCGGCGTTTCAGCATCCGTTCAATGGCCAGCAAAGAGCCCGTTGAAAGGTCCGCCACGCGGCCGAAGTCGAAGCCGAAAGCGAAGTGAGGGTCGAGGTCGAGCGTCTCCAGCGCCGCCTCCAGCTCCTCCATGAAAGGCCGCACGAGCGAACGCCGCTCCAGCTCTGGCCGCTGCAGGAAGTCGGGTGGCAGGTCGAGACGCAGCACCGGCGCGTCGGCCGTCATGCGCGCTTCGATCAGCGGCGCCGCCAGCCAGGTACCGGAGCCCTGGCTCGGAATGCAGAAGAGTTCCTCGTCGGCGCCGTCGGCATAGAAGTCGATGATGTCCTGCCGCCAGGCGGCCTCGCCCTCGGCCGTCCATTCCCGGCCCGAGACGAGGCAAATGCGCTCATAGAGCCCCTCGCGCAGCGCCCGATCGAAGTCGATACGAAGGTGGGCGTATGGCAGCCGGCCCCCGAGGATGTCTTGGACCGTGGCATTGAAGGCGTTGTCCACGCCGTCATGCGTCGAGCAGACCACCACCTGGCCGCCCCACATGAGAAACGCCAGAGCGGCTTTCAGGAGCTCGGCCAGCGCATCGACGAAGGCGGCCTCGTCGATGATGACGACGCCCTGCTTGCCGCGCAGTCCGCGCGGAGCCGAGGAGAGCGCCATGATCTCGAAGCCGCTCGCGAAGCCGATGCGGAAGGCCTTGATGGACTTCTCGCCCTCGGCATCGCTGTCATCGAACAGCGTCTCGTCGACGGCGTAAGCGGCCGTGTTGAAGGCGCGCGCCCACATGGCGCAGGCGTCGATGAACTCCCGCGTCATCTCCTGGCTGTAGGAGATGTACATGACGTCCATGCCGCCGGCTTTGCGCTGCCGGCCGGCGCGCAGGACGGCATAGGCGGCCAGCCCCCAAGTCAGGCCGATCCGGCGGCTCTTCTCGACGAAGAGCACCTGGGTGGAGGCGCTGTCGAGCAGACCGACCGTCTTCTGCTGATAGGGCAGCAGCACCTTCGGCAGGCCGACCTCCTCGACGAGGCCGGGGATGACCTCGGTCGCCTCGCGCCTCTGGCGCTCCCATTCCGCTTTGCTGATCGGGGCGCTCATGCCTCACCCACCTCGCGCCAGTAGCCATTGCGCAGGTGCCCGTGCCAGTGACCCACCTGGTGGACGGAGGGCTCCAGTCCGGCCTCGGAGCGAGAGCCGTTCCAGGTCCAGCTGGCGCGCGTCCCTTCGGGCTTGAAGCCTTCTCCGATCAGGAGCGAGTTCCTGGTGCCACAGCCGCAGGGACAGAAGTAGGCCAGCTCGAAGAGGCCCGCCGCCTGGCGAGGGGTGATGCGGATGCTGCCGGGCGTCTTGTGCTGCTCGAAGCTCTCGACGCTGGAGAAGTGGATGGCGCGGATCATGCCCCCACCCCCAGGATCTCCGCCCTGATGGCCTCGGCCGCCTCGGCCGAGAGCCCCTTGGCCTTGGCGACGGTATCGACCGCATCGCCGACCCGTCTGTCGAATTCGGCGTTCACCTTCTGGCGGCGATCGGTGGAAATGCTCTGCGCCTGGGCCGCCTGCCGGAAGGCGGAGGCCAACTGCATGACGTCCTTCGTCTCCAGCCCCTCCTCGCCTTCAGAGAGCATATGCAGGACGAGGCTCTTGATCGTCTCGGCCGTCATGATGGTCAGATCATCGGCATCGCTGGCATCGAACGTGCCGCTAAGGCTGCGCACGATCTCTCGGGTCTGGTCGAGGCGACGCGACAGCCGCGCCAGCCGCATCGAGTGGCGGTTGAATGAGCTGAAGGCCGGGATGTCGAACTCAAGCTCGCCCCGGTGCTCGGCCATCAGGGCCTCGCAGCGCTCCACGAACTCGGCATATATCTCGGTCTGGGTCCGGTCGCGGCCGGACAGCTCGGCCGCGGCCCAGGAGAGTATGCCGTCACATTCGTCCGGCAGCCGGTCGAACGAGGAGAGCCTCCCCCGACCGCGGCTGCGCCCGCCCTTTGCCATGGCTCAGCCCCCCGGCCGGGACGGGCGCTGGATGCCCTCTACGGCAATCTCGCGCTCCAGGTGGCGCGCGCCGTCATGGGCGAGCGTCGCCACCTTCACGGTGCCAACCTGGCGCAGGGTGATGACGCCAACTTCGGCCATCCAGTCGAGCTGCAGGTGAAGCCAGGCGCGGTCCTTGCGAATGCCGAAAGGCTTCAGCTCCTCGCGCAGCAAATCACTGTTGAGCGTCTCGCCGGGGTCGGCCGCGAGGGCTTTCAGCACGATCAGCCGAGCTTGCTCGCGGATCAGGGTCTCCATGTCCTTCATTGCCCGTTCATCCTGACACCCTGGAGCATCATCTCCTGCAGCCGGTCGGAGATGGCCGCGATCGGCTTCATGCGCTCATCGAGCAGCTCGATATTGCCGGCCATCTTCGCCAGCGTTTCCTTGATGGCGCCGAGGTCACCGCTCCCCGGCATGTGCTGCATTCGCAGCTCGATGCTGGCGATCTTCAGCTCCAGCCTCGTCTCGGTCTCCCTGAGTTCTGCGATCTGAGCCGCGTTGCGCCGGGTCGGCCCAGAGACGAGCGTCCAGATCGTCGTGCCGAAATTGAGCAGGGTGCCGATGGCCAGCACCCAGACCACGATGGGCTGGAGGTCGAGGGTCGCAGCATCCATGTCAGATATCGGCGACTGCTCGGCGCGGCTTCGCCCGAAGCAGGTCGATCAGAGCGGCGATGCGCCCCACGATCCACGCCCAGGCGGTCACGAGAAACAGCGCGCCGAACAGAAAGGCGACGACAAGCAGGGCCATCCAGCGCCGCGCGACATGCGCCGGGTTGTCAGCCACGGTCGCCGCCTGTTCCCCGTCGCCGGCGCTCTCGCCCCGCTTCTTCGACCAGGGCCAGACCAGGCGGTAATTCGGTGCGCGCCGCTCGATCCACGCCCAGAAGCCGAGGACCAGCGGGGCGACCAGTTGCCAGGCGGCGACGACGCGGTCGCCAGTCTCGAGCACCGCTTCTTCGGTCCCGCCGGCGCCGATCTCGCCGAGCCAGCCGAGCACGTCGAAACCGACCAAAGTGCAGAGCACCACGACGACAGAGAGCAGCATCGCCCAGAAGGAGCGGGCCTGCCATGCCGGCAGATCGGGCAGCTCTGAGTTGTTGGACAGCTTGGGGAGCATTTCAGGTCTCCTGATTGGTGGGCTCAGACGAAAGCTCGTCGGTGTAGCGGGAAACGATCCAGCCCTCCTGGCCGGCGTAGACGACCTTCAGCCAGTGGCGCCCGTCGAAGGTGCCCTGCTTGACGACCGGAACGATGGCGGAGTGCGGGATCGAGGCGATAACGTTCGGATTGAAGCTCGGCCAGCGGCGCATGTTGAGGCTGTCGCCGGGCACATCGATGCGCGCGAAGCCATCGAGATCGAGGGCCTCCTCGTCGGCGGCGGCCTCTGCTGGCTCCTCGCGGCCGAGCACCTGGGACCGGATGTAGCCGAGCGGCGAGAGCGGATGGACGTCGATCTTGCGGCCGGGCGAGATGTACCAATGCGGCTGGATGTCCTGCAGCGTCTTCACCTGGGCGAAGAGCCCATGAAGGAGGCTCAGCGCCGAGGCGATCTGGGCCTCGGTATGCGGCATCCAGAGGCCGCGGCCGTGCTGGGGCGTCTCGCGCTCCTCGACGCCGAACTCGTCGCATTCCTCGGCCGTCCAGGTCTGACCCCACCAGGCGCGGGCGCCGCCCTGGGCGGTGCGCTCCATCTTACCGGGATTGACCATCTCGATCCCGATCGAGAACTCGTTGCAGCTGGGCCGCCCGTGATAGGTCGAGCGGCCGGCATGATTGGCGCCGCGGTCGATCGGCACCTGCTGCAGCGTGATGCCGTCGCGCTCGATGACGAAGTGGACGGAGACCTTGGCGGTGTTGTCGCGGAGGTAGGTGGCGACGTTGCCCTTAGTGAGCGGGCTGGCGGTGTCGTGGATCACCGCCAGCGTCGGCGTGATCTTTCCGTTGATCCAGCGGGCCTTCTGGTATTCGATGCCTTCGGCAAAGCCTCTCTTGAAGGTGACGATGTCGCGCATGGGGGCCTCCGATCTGCCCCCCGAACCTCACGCCTGCGGCGGATCGGAAACACCCACACGGGGGTGTGGTGGTCGTCAGCCGCAGATCGAGACGATCGCTCCGACGATGCCCCCAATGATCGACGATATCAGCGCGATCGCTCCACCAATCCACATCAGCTTTCGGGCTTCTGCCTGCGCGCGGCGCGAGAGTTCCTCCTCACAAAAAGCGACAGTCTTCTGATAGCTCCTTCCGGCATCGCTTGCGTTCGACGCGTCAACAGAGAACCTTGAAATGGTGAAATAGAGTTGCGCCGTTGAGACGGACTTCATCTCTCTTTTTGCAGCTTTGAGCGCTGCGCGATCCTCCCAGTCCAGGCCCTTCACAGTGTTGTAGATTTTCACGCTTCTCTCCCAGTCGCCGCAATGCAGCTGAGGCTAGCGGAGCAAGAGGGCTCGGAGAAGCTTCTCCTAGGTATCGTTGGAAATGCTGTCAGCACTGGGGTGCTGGGCGGTATTCTCCTCGAGCAGTAGCTGAGGAAGGTGATTCCAGTGGAATTGAACGCCATTTTGCAGTCGGGCCAGCAGCTGGTCGAACTCGTCGCAGGCAGCGCTGGCGCGGCGGCAAAGATCGGGGAGCTGGTCAAGCGCTCCGGCGGCGATGGGGAGAGGGTGAGGGAGGCGGCCGATCTGGCTGCGGAACTCACCAACCAGCTCCTCCAGGCGAAGTCGGCGCAGCTGACGCTGGTAAACCAGCTTCTGGAGCTTAAAGCCACGATGATAGAGGAAGATCGCCGCTTTGAGCTTCAGCGTCGATACGAGCCGGTGGAGACGCCCGCCGGGGCGCTGGTACTCCAACTCAAAACGGAGGAGAGCCGGGGCGAGCCGTCGCATTACATCTGCCCCGATTGCGCCGAGAAAGGGCTTCGGAGCTTCCTTCAGCCCCAAGGCACCGGAAAGCGCTGCAACCCCTGCGACAAATTCATCCCCTTCGAACCGGACCGACCCTATGAGCCGCCGCGGGTCCGAACTCGACGTATTGTCTGAATGCCTCTTGCGGACGCGCATCAGAACAATCTCCCCTGCCGCTCGTCCTCATCCAGCCCCCCGCCCTCGAAGGGTCGTTTCAGCATCTCGTAGACCGTCTTGTCGCTGACATGCAGCCGGGTGGCGATCTCGGAGATCGTCAAGTCGCGCGCGCGCCAGACACCGGCGATCCAGGGCTTCGGGATCGGCACTCGGCGCGGGAAGTAATCGGCGTTGGCGGCGATCGACCGAGCCGTCTCCTCGCCCATCTCCCGCACCAGCTTGGAGCGCTTGGTCGGCTTGCGGGCGATATAAAGCTCTGCCCCGCCGAAGGTCAGAAAGAAGCGGATCGCTTCGTCGACGCCGAGGAGCTCGACATAGCGCTCGATATGCGCCGGCGGGCGGGGCAGCTCCTCGGTCATTCATCCAGCTCCCTGCGCTGGATCGCGGAGACGCTTTCGGGGGGCGTGAGCTTCTTGGGGATAATGTTCGTGATCGTGCGGCCAGCGATGCGGTAGTCGGCACCGTCCCGCTCGGCGCGGGCGCTGATCTCGCGGCGGAGAGCCGCGATGTCGTGGCCAAGCACATGCTCCAGATAGCGGATGACGGCGCGGTCGGAGACGCGGAACCAAGGCTTCCTCACCGGCGCCTCTCCACCTTGATACCATGACGGCGGCACATGTCCCTGAGCGCCTGGGTGACGGCGGCGATCTTCTCGTGATCGCGCAGCATGTCGATGTCGGCCGGGACCGAACCCCACGTCGCCTCGAAGCGAGAGCGGATGAAGGTGTTGAGCCCTGGCCGCCCCGGCCGGGTCAGAACGCCCGCATCGCCGAGCATGCGCCAGAGGACGTGAATGAGCCTCAGATCGGCGCGCGGCGCAGGCGGGCGGCGCCCCTTTGAAGACGGCTTGAAGCCAGCCTTCTCCAGCTCCTTGGCGACGGCGGCGAGGTCGCCCTCGCTCATGTCGCGCATGGAGCCCTTGCCCGTCACGCGCAGCTGCAGGGCATGGCGTGCGTCCTCGTCTAGGCCGAGCTCGCGGCAGGCGAGATGGACCTTCCGCTGGAGGGTGCTCTTGCTCATGCAAAGCTCCTCCAGACCATCCAGCCGACACCGAGCCAAAAGGCGACGCCAAACACGGCAGCCGGAAAGATCCACCAGCCGACGCAGGGCTGGCAGGCTTCGCGAGCCACGGCGCTGGCCTTGGGAAGGATGCCGGGAGCTCTCATCGCTCAGGCCTTCGCCAGGTCGATGGTGATTGGCTGCCAGGGCCCATCAAAGCGCTCGCGGCGGTAGCAGCGCACATAGGTCTTGGAGCCGACGACGCGCATGGCATCGCGGATCGCCTCCATAGCCCTCTTCCAGCGCGCGTCCTCGATCTCCAACCGGAGGAGCATGAAGATCTCTGAGCGGTTGATCTGGCCCGCCTTGTCGGTGTTGAAGGCGCGCGTGACGATAGTGCGGATCTCCGAGCGGGCGTTCGACGCCCACTCGTTGAGGCATTCATCGACGAGGCCCTTGGCGGTCTGCAGCTCGGGACCGAAGTCGATATGGTCGGCAACCTGCACCTGGACCTTCATCAGCCCGTCATGGGTCTGGATGGTCATGTTGCCCTTCCGGCCGCCGAGCATGGCGCCGTACTCCTGCGCCAGCAGCGCCTCGAGCCCGCCGATGTCGCTGAAGGTGTGGTCCTTGAAGCGGGCGATCTGGGCGGACAGCTCGGTAGCGAAGTGGATGATCTTCCGCACCACCTCGTCCTCGAGAAGGTGCTGGGGCTTGATCAGCTCGACGGGGACGAGCCCGCCCTTGGCGTCGGCGAGGTAGTCGCGGCCGTCGATTGCCTGCCGGCCGTCGGGCCAGGCATGTGTCTCGGGGTGGTCGTAATCCATGGCTCAGGTCTCCTTCTGCTGTGGCGCCGGAGGCGCCGGCATGCGGTCTTGGGGTTTGGGGATCGCGCCGGAGATCGCGAGAACGGCCGCCATGGCTTCGATCTCCTCCATCGAGCAGAGCGTGGTGCCGCGCGGGCCGAGCAGGTCGACCTTCGAGACCCCGCTCTGCGCGAGCGCGTACATTTCTGCGGTGCTCCAGCGCGGGAAATCGGGCCAGTAGTCAGCCATGCTGGACCTCCATCTGCACCTGGGGAGCGCCACTCATGCTTCGGGCTCCCTCTTGAAGCGCGGGCAGCCGTGGCAGGCGCGGTACATGCGCACCCGCTGGCTGTTATGCCCTGAAAATTGCCGCGCCTTTTTGCGCCAGTCGGCACATTCGTTGGTGGGCAGCTCGCCCAGGGCCGGGCAATCGACGACGGCGCGCATGAGGGCGCCGCGGACGCGCTCCTCGACCGCGCTCATGTCGCCACGGTACCGCCGCGAAAGAACGCCGCTGATCACTGCGCCGGAATAGCCGACGCGCGCCGCCACCTTGTTCTGGCTGCTCGCCGCGCAAGCTTCGGCCAGCGAGACCACCCAGTCAGGCAACTCGGCGCCCCAGGCCTCGCGGGCTTTCTGCAGGGCCGCGCTCATGACGTGGGCTCCGGCAGATAGGTCCACTCGCCGGCATTCGGATCATAGATGCCCGTCACGCGGCGCTGGGCCGGCGGCTGCGGCCCTGAATTGCGGATCAGACGGTAGGAAGCCCTGCGTCGCCCCGGCACCTCGGTGTTGATGACTCGCAGGTAGCCGGCCCGAAGGAGCGCTTGGCAGTAGCTCTTGGCCTCGACCTCGCTGACATGCACCTCTTCGGTCGAGGCGTTGGCCGAGACGTCGAGGACGGTGAAGCTTCGCAGATGGCGCATGGCCGTCCACATGTTGCCCTTGGGGCTCTGCTCACGCGGCGCGGGCGCCAACTCGTAGGCTTCGGTGTCGGTTACCTCGAGGATCTGCGCCCTGCCCTCCATACCGGCCACCTTGAGCGTGTGAGCCTCAAGGAGCCGCTGCACGAAGGTGTCCACCGTCCAGGTGCCGAGGCCGGTTTCCTTGCGCAGCTCCGCGCGGGTGAATCGCTTAAGCTTGCGGCAGGACGCCCAGAGTGCGGGTTGGTTCGCCTGGGCGCCGAATGTGCGAGGATCGCTCATGCCGCCCCCCGCTTCGTGCTCTCGCTGAACCGGCGCGCTTCAGGTGCGGCGCCCGTGAAAAGCTCTCCAGCCCAATCCTCGACGCTGAGCGTGGTCTTGCCGAGGTTGCGCGCCCGCTCGGCCGCCCGGTCGAGGTTGACGCTGATCCGGCGGATAGAGCCTTTGGAGGCGGTCAGGATGCGCTGCTGCAGATCTCGCTCGACCTTGATGCCCTTGGCATAGAGCGCGGCGAGGTGGCCAACATCGGCGATGTCCGCAGGCTGGGCGGCCACCCAATCGAGCATGCGGCCATGCACCCGCTCCCA
Source organism: Pseudoroseicyclus sp. H15 (assembly GCF_054353345.1). Taxonomy (NCBI): domain Bacteria; kingdom Pseudomonadati; phylum Pseudomonadota; class Alphaproteobacteria; order Rhodobacterales; family Paracoccaceae; genus Pseudoroseicyclus; species Pseudoroseicyclus sp. H15. The sequence continues at coordinate 348,796 of NZ_JBTHJE010000005.1, read as the reverse complement.
TTTCATGAGGTGCTGGGGCAGGTTCTCCTCTCCGATGAGGATGACCGGCGCCTGGCTGCTCTCGTAGATGTCGCGCACGATCTCGATCATGCCGCGCTTCACAAGGAAGTCGGCCTCGTCGATGATGAGCGGCACGTCGGTCTGCGCGAGGTACATGCCGATCTGCTCGATCATCCGGCCGGTCGTCCGGTGCGGCTGCATGTTGGCCTCCGCGATGATGGCCTCGCAAAGGCTCTTCTGCGTCCATACTGACTTCACCTGGACGGTCACGGCCTGGAACTTGTTCGTCGCGTAGATACCGGCGGTACTCTTCCCCCAGCCTGACGGGCCATAGAACGTGCCCATGCCCGGCAGGCCGAGGCTGCGGCCTTTCAGCCGCCCGACCAGCGCTGCAAGGGCGGCGACGTTGCGCAGTGGTGCGATCGTGCCGAAACTTGTCTGCTCCATCTTCCCCTCCTTTTCTTGCGGCATCGGGTTACCCGAGGGCGCCGTCGCCGAAGTCGCGGACCATGTCCGCCCATGCCCGGTAGACGGGCGTCTTCTGGAAGCTCGCGAGCCAGAGCTGCTGCTCCTTGGTCACCGCCTCGCCCGCCGCGAGCCGTCGCTCGAGGTCGAGGGCGCGGCGGTAAAGCTCGCGAGGTTCCTCGGTGCCGGCATCCGCCTTCGGCTGCCGGGTTGTGAGATCGGCAATCACCGCCTGATGCGCGGCGGCCTCATCCGGCCGCTCCAGCGCAGGCTTATTGGCGCGGGTGGTGTTGAAGAGCGGGCGGATGACCTTGGCCTTCACCGGCTCGCCGACGGGCAGCGGCGTGGGCAGGGCATCTGCGACTTCGGCTGCCGTCATGCGCTCATAGGCGGCTGCTTCGGCCTTCGTCGCCTTCATCCACTCGCGGCGATTGCGGGCGTGGCTGCGGGCGTCGTCCATGTCAAAGAACCCCGCCTTCACCTGGCATTCGGCATGGCCAAGATAGGCGCCGGCGGCGTCATAGAGGTGCAGCCCGTCCCAGAGCGCCGCCCGGTCGAAGCGGGCCGTCACCCGCTGACCGCGGATGGCGATCATCCAGTCGGACCAGTAGCGGTTGCCCATGAAGTGGAGCTCACCGTTGCGGCTGTTGGCGCGGATGCCCTCTGCCCCCATGAGCCAGAGCCGGCGCTGCTCCTCCGTCGCCTTGCGGATCGGCGCGGTGGCGTAGCTCTCGTCGAACACCTCGGCGAAGCTGCGGCCCATGGCCACTTCGCTGCGGCGGTCGGGGCGCTGATTGTGCCGCTCGATCTCGTCCGTCAGCACCGCGGTGAACTCGGCAAGAGACACGGCCCGGCTGCCGTAATTCTCGGGCTTCGCGTCAGGCCGGTTGCCGGTATAGGCGCCCTCGAAGGCGGGATGCTTTGCCACCCGGTCGCAGAGGTCGCGGAAGGCGCGCTCGATCGGCTTCGACTGGCCCGCATAGGGTGTGGCCCAGTGGATCTTGCAGCCGAGGCTGGTCAGCAGGCCCGACATGTCGTCCTCGCGCACCTTGAAGCGAAACCGCGTCGGCGCGCCGCCGGTGATCACCTTGGCCGCGAACTCGCGCCCGTTGTCGAGGAGGACATGCTCGGGGATGCCCCAGCGCTTGATCATGTCGCCGATGCAGAGCTGCACGGCGTGGCTGTTGGCAGTGCGATCAAGGCGCCAGGCAAGCAGCCGGCCCGAATAGAGGTCCTGGAAGGCGACCATCTGCGGCCGCGCGATCTCCTCCCGCTGGCCGCCAGGGCCGGCCGGGAAGCGGACGAAAACGTCGAAGCGGTGGAAGTCGCCGTTGACGCCCTCCATCGCATGCAGGGCCGTCTTGTCGCGGGTCTGGGCAGGGTAGAGGCGCTTGAGGGCATCGTAGCCCTTGCGGCCCAACACCAGAGCCTCAGGCGTGATCTCGCGCTCGGCCCAACGGCGGATCGTGTGCAGCGGTACGGTCGGGATACCCTCGGCCTCGGCGATCCGGCAGGCCCGGTCATAGACCGAAGTCAGCGACGGTTGCGACGGGCGCAGGTAATCGGAGCGGATCAGCTTCGCGAAATCGGGATGCACGGCAGTGCGTCGCATCGATCGCTTTGCCGCCCGGTGGCGCGGGGCGAGATAGGGCAGACGGTCATCCTCGCGGACGCCGGCGATGGCGTCGAACCAGTTCCAGATCGTGCGAGCGCTGAGGCCCCGCTCCGTTGCTACCGCTTCGACGGCGCGGGACCGGGTCGCGCCGCCGCGCTCCAGCGCCTCGATCGCCTGGATGACGCCGAGCCGCTCAGCCGCCCTGGCGCGCGGTCCCTCGGGCAGCGCGTCGAAGGCGCCCCAGGCCTCGTCGCGGGACAGCGGCGCGGCGGGCTCGGCGGGCTCTTCGCGCTCGGCCTTCGCAAGGAGCGCCTGCTGGGCTCGGGACGGCAGGAGCGTCCAGTGGAACTCCCAGCCGCCGCCCTTGCCCTTGCGGCGACGCGCGCGTTGCGGGTCGGCCCCCCACCCTTCCCGCTCGGCGACCTTCGTCACACCGCGCTTGGTGGCCGGAAGATCCGGTAGCCGGGCATCGCCCAGCTCCGAGGGACTCCACCAGATCTGTGTCGGGGCGCGGCTCATGCGTCGTCGCCCTCGTCGGTATCGTGGTCGTCGAGAAGACCGCGAAGCTCTTCGGCATGGGTGGCGACGAACCGGCGCTTCGCTTCCAGCGGCGCGCGCGACCAGGGATTGAGAAGGGCGGCGAGGTGCTGCTCGACGTTGCTCTTTTTCGGGCCTTTAAGGCCCTGTTGTACGGCCCATTGATGGCGCCCTTCGGAGGCCTTCTTGCCCCCCGCCAGAGCGGCGAGGACGTGATAGCGCTCGGGCGCGTCACCGATCTTGGCGAGGGTCTGCAGATCGGCCAGGCCAACCGGGCGGGGCGCGGCGCGGAGCTTCTGCGCCTCTTCAGGGGCGATATGCTGACCGGCAGCGACGATCTTCCGAACCTGGCGCTCGGAGATTCCGAACTTCTCCGCTGTCGCACTAGCGAAGCTGCTAACGGAACTGAGTTCCGCTAGCTGACCATGGCGTGCCTTGCCGCCTGCATATCCACGCTTCGCCTCTGGGTGCAGCCGCTCGTAAACCTCCTTGCGGGTGGCGAGGAAGATGGCGGTGTCGAGCACCGTGAGCTCGCCGCCAGCAAGGTTGTCGTCGAGCTCCATCAGACGCGCCCAGTCGTCGGTGCAGTCGAAGATCTTCGCCGGGACGGTGCGTCCGATCTCGCGGCAGGCCTCCACCCGGTGGCCGCCGGCGATCAGCTTTAGCTTGCCACCCTGGTGCTTTACCCGCCGGACGATCACCTCGTCCTTCACCAGCCCCAGCTCCTGGATCGAGGCGATGAGGCTGGCGACGCCGGCCTTCGAGACCGGGCGGATGCGTCCCGAGACGTCGATCTCATCCGGCTCCAGGTCGCGGATCTCGAGGAGCGTGGGCTCACGCATCGTCTGGCGCCTTCGTCATGGTGTATTCGAACCGGAGGCCCCGGTGGTCGTGGGCTCGCTCGCAGGTGATGGTCGCGCCATGGGTCCGCAGCTCGGCCACCGCCGCGCTCACCGCCATCACCCGCGCCTCGCGCACGATCTGGCGGGTCGAGTGCGGCTGCCCGTCGCTCAGGACAGTCAGCACCCTCCGCAGGCGCGGAGACTGGAGGCCAGCGGCATGCATCAGTTACGCCCCTTTCCGCGGGGCATGCCGTCGTGAAAACTCACGGGGACGAGCATGCCGTCGTCGAGGCCGACACCACCGCGGCAGGGATTGCACATGCGGTTGCCCGGTCCCTCGGAGAGGAAGGGCCGGCTGCAGGTGATGCAGGGCCTCTCGGTGGCCTCGCTCTTCTTCTCCAGCCGCTCGGCGGCGGCAACGGCGCGATCGAAGTGGAGATAGCTGGAGGTCACCCGCTCCGCGCCACGATAGACGGCCCAGCCAGGGCCGAAGGTCTTCACTTTGAAGGTCATGCAGGCCTCCCGTAGGTGGTCGCGAGGAAGGCCTGGATGTCCTCAACCGCACCGCTCTCCAGCAGGTCGGCGAAGGCCAACACCGCTTCGAATTCGTGGGCATGGCGCTTCTGGGTGAGCACCAGAGATCGCTCGCTCTCTGGGTCGCGGCTGATCTGGTCATGCAGGGCGAGCGCGCGCGTCAGAGCCGCCGTCATCCGCTCGAAGGTCGCTTCGGGGCCGAGTTTCATGACAATGCCCACCCGATCAGAAGGAAGGCGTAGGCAAGGCCCAAGAGGCAGAGAGCGCAGAGCAGCTCCATCAGCAGTTCTGCGACCTCGCGAAGTTGGCGACGCCGATCCGGCGCCGGCCGGGATTGCCGGACGGTCATTGGACCTTCTCCTTGCTGGGACGGGGGATGTCGGACGGCCAAGAGGCGGGCTCGTCTTCTGGCCAGAGTTCAGCACAGCGCACCGTCACAGCATTCGCTCGGCGGAGCGTCATGCCGATGCCAGCCTGGAGCCGATTTACGGTGTCACCGCTGCCGCTCGCCATGCGCGAGGCGTGGCTAAGGCTCCAACCCTTGGCGTTAGCGAGCCCTTGGATGAGCCGTATGATTTGCTGCTCGTTCAACATGCTCAATGTTGTGCATAATGATGCACAAGCAGTCAAGCACGATCATGCTCAGACAATTGTTAGTAGGATTTCGTTTGTGATGTATTTCGGGGAGTGACGGGACATCACGGCTTCGCTATGTGCACGTTTGTGCACATGTCGGCTTCAGATGTGCTCCGCTCGGAGCTTTTGCGGCAGTTCAGGGAAAGCGGCCTGAGCCAGCGTGCCTTTGAGCAGAAACTCGGTCTCGCGCGCTGGTCCCTTCGAGGCATGCTCGATGAGCAGATGGCGCAGACGCCGAGGCTAGACAAAGCGGAGCAGATCTCGCGGGCCCTGGGGCTGGAACTGAGCTTCGGGTCCGCCGCTGAGCCACCTGGCGGAGAAATCGACGTCCAGGGAGCGGAATTCTCTACGCTGCCTCTCTACGCTGCAGAGGGGTCGGCAGGACCCGGCAGCTTCGATGACAAAGAGGAGGTCAGGGGGAGAATTGCCTTCCGCCTAGATTGGCTCAAGCGGCAGCAAATATCGCCGAGCCAAGCGGGCCTGATTTCGATCCGCGGAGATAGCATGGCCCCGACATTGGAAGACGGCGATGCCGCGATGTTCGACATGGCGAGATCTGACGTGCAGTCGGGCCGGGTTTACGCCTTCGTTGACACCGACGGCTCGTTCAGAGTGAAAAGACTTGAGCTGCCGAAAAAGCGGTTGGTGATCCTTCGCTCGGACAATCCAGCCTATCAGGTAGAGTTGCGTTCAGGAGTAGATGCGACTGCCCTGCGTATCCTCGGCGAAATACGTTGGTCGGCGCATACCTGGAACTAGGAGCTTTGTGATGAAGGCCTTCGTCTTACCAGTCATCTATCTGGTTTCAGTCTCCCCACCAGCTCTCTCCCAAGAAGCGGATTGCCCTGGCGTTTCCGGGATTGCAGAGGTGGTCATGCAGAACCGCCAGCGCGGCACCATGTCGATGGTGGAGCTTATGGATGGCCTGGGAAAATTCGCCGGCATCCGCCCGATGGTGATCGAGGCCTTCGAGCAGCCGCGCTACCAGTCGGAAGACGCGCAAGAGATCGCCACCGAGGAATTCACCAACGCCTGGGCGCTGCGCTGCTACCAGGGCGAGGTCGACCTGGCCACGTTCCAAGATGAGATCGACTGACCGGCGCGAACGGCCACTTCCGATGTTCGCCCGCCGGGTAGGCCAGCTCCTGGCAAATCCGTTCCCAGTTCCGCGGCGCCGGCGATTGCGCCTCGCTTTACCAAGTTGCTGTTTGTACGCCAGAATTCCCGTTCTGGGAACTCGAAAGCGAACTGGGAACGCCAGTTCCCAGTTCCGAGGGCCGCCCCAGGGAGAAATCGGCCCTCAGATCGCTCTTTTATGTCGTGTTTAACAACACTTAGGTTCGGCGGCTTCGAGCTGGCCAAAATCGGCCTCCAGCCGGCGAAACAGGCCATTTTCGCGCCTACTGAAAAACTAGAGCCCACACAGCCGCGGGACACTCCACCGCCTCTCAGGCCCCTGTTTTCCCGGCTGTTTTTACCTGTTCCCACCTAATCCCGGATCATCTCCAACAACTGCAGACTTAACTGTGCCCCTACAGCAAGTGCCCCCGCCGCATCGAAATGCAGCCCGTCGAAGAGGGTTTCGGCGGAGTTGTCGCGGTAGACGACCGCCGGGTCCGACGCTGCGATGGCCTGCATCGCCGCCTCAATGGCCGGCGCGTATTGAGCGCTCGCGTGGCTGACCGTTCCGGAGATCACGGGCAGCTCCGGCGCGCCGGTGAAGGCACGGATGCAGGCGAACACCGCTTCTGTCTGCGCCTGGAAGACGGCGCTGGAGGAGGCGGCGGAGGCCTCGCCCTGGTGCCAGAGCAGCGCCAGCGGCTCCACTTCGATGCCGCGCGCCCCCGCCCAGGCGAGCAGTGCGGCGTATCGGGCTTCCAGCGCCGCCAGCAAGCGGGGCGTGCCGGCGGGAATCGCGACGTCGTCGGCATGCCAGCTGCCGCGCGGGTTGATGCCCGGGTCTACCGCCGTGCCGCCTTCGGTAACGCGGCAGATGACGAGATCGTCCATCGCCGCCGCCAGCTCTTTCGCTGCGACGTCGGCAAAGCCGAAGCAACCGGCCGAGCCGCTGGTGACGAAGCTGGCGCCATTGCCCTCGGGCCCCGCGGGGTTGAGCCAGTAGCTCCCCTCCAGGCGCGTACCTGTCCAGCAGCTCACGCCGTCGACCACGCCGTCCTGTAGCCAGGCCGGCCCGTCGCCCAGGGCCACACGGCCGTCGGCATTGCTCTGCCCGCCCACCAGCAGCACGCGAAGGCGCCGCCCCGGCCGGTGGCGGCCCAGCGCCGCCACCCGCGCCGACGTGCGCTCGCGCAGGGAGGCGGGCACAGCGCCTTGCATTGTCGCCAGCCCGTAGAGCCGCATCGCCAGCGGCGAGGCCGGGCTGCCATTCAGCCGGGCGCCCACCACGAGCGCCCCCGGCGCGCTCTCGCTGCCGATCGCGGCCTCGGTCAGCGCCCCCTCGCGGCCAAATAGGCCGGTGCCGGCGCCCCTGTCCCACACCAGCGCTGCGGCCTTGTCGTGTAGGCCTGCATCCATGACGTTGCCCGCCTCGCCGCCGATGCGGAAGCTGTCGCCAGCCGCGGAGGCGGCGAGCGCCGTCGCGCTTTCGGTCAGCGCCCCGGCGCACCAGACGAAGCCGCCGGCGAGGCTGAGCGGGCGGTAGGCGGCCCAGAGGCCGCCCGCCGCATCCGCCTCGCCATAGCCCTGCAGGTTCAACTCGAGGCAATCGTCGATGCCGTCGAACTCCAGCCAGTGCCGCACGCCATCGCTCCGCCAGAGCGGGCGGCGGGAGGGCACATCGGTGACCATCTTCAAACGCGGATCGGCGGTGAGTGTGACGTCGTCGAAATCGACGACACCCGAAGCGGAGGTGATCGAGAGATGCAGATGCACCGGCCCGTCGGCGGCCGGCGTATAGTCCAGCACCAGCTGGCCCGAGGCGCCCGGGGCCAGCGCGACCGAGGCGAGGTTGGTCGTCGTCCACGCCTCCCCTGCGCGCAGCACCAGCGCCGCGGAGCAGGAGCCGCCAGACACCCAAGCCGCCTCCGCCATGATGCGGTAGCGCAGCCCGGCCTGCAGCGAGAAGCCCTGCGCCAGAGAGGCGGTGGTCGAGGTCCGCTGCACCCGCGCCTTGCCATCCAGCCAGACGGCGGTGCCATTGGCGACGGCCCAGCCCGCGAGGTCGCTGTCGAAGCCCGCATTGGCCACCGACAGCGGCGCAAGCTGCGGCCGGCCGGTGGCGTAGACGACGGCCACGGGGTCACCATCCGCGACGACCGGCTGCGTCTCGGCGGCATCCTGGTACATCAGCGCGGAAGGGCCGAAGACGAATAGCGGCACGGCCTCCGTCATGGCGGCGCGCGCGGCGGCGGGATCGAGACCAGGCCCGATCATGCCCGGCGCCCTTGTGCGGTTTGCTTCGATCTGTCGGCCATGGTGCCCCCGGGTTTGCTGCTCCGCCAGAGCATTCCGACCCCGTCCAAACGCCGCCCTAGCCCACCGCGCGCAGCCCCACGATTCGCCGCACCCGCCCGGATTCTCGCATCGCCCATCCTTTTGGCAGCCAGATCGGCCAGCCAGGCCTACTCCGCCCCGAATGGCCCGAAGCACCGCCGTCACCGGCCCGTCGCATTTCCGTCATCACCGGCGTCTGAAAGCGACACTCCATCGCCATGGAGCGGCAGCGGCGACCCCGAATTTTGGCTTTCATAACAGACATTTACGGCAATGTTCAGCCATGCTCGCCGCACATGAGACCCATGCGAATTTCGCATTTGTGCGCGCAGGGGCGAACCATTAGGTGCGGGATGTTCTCAAACCGCTCTGCAAATAAGCAGACCCGAACATGGAGATGGGCATATGGCCACTTCGACCACCAACGCCGCCCCGGTGGGCGGCTACTTCCGCGCTCCCCTGGCCTCGCTGGTCTCCGCCATCACCGGCTGGAACGACGAGCGCCTGACGCGCAAATCGCTCTCCGCCCTGACCGCGCGTGAGCTTGATGATATCGGCCTGTGCCGTGGCGACATCGATACGATCGCCCGGCTCGGCAGCCGCTATTGAGCGAGGCCTGAGGGGCGCGAAAGCCGCCCCCGGATGCGAACAGGGCCGCCCGAGGGCGGCCCTTTTTGTTGCGCATCGCTCCGGCCAAGGCCGGCCGCAAGTTCAGAAGATCTTGCCGAGCCCGGCCGCCAGCAGCTCCGTCACAGGGTCGGCCTGCATGATGAACGCGCCCACCCGCTCGGGCGTGGTGCCGGTGGCGAGCGATTGCAGCGTCTCGGCATAGGCCGCAGGCCCCAGGCCGGCGAGCAGCGCGGCCTTCAGGAGCAGGGCACCCACCACCAGATGCAGAACCACGCGCCAGGGAAACACCAGCCGCGTGCGCGGCTGCGCCGTCACCAGGCCCGACTTGTCCATATGCAGTTGGGCACCGTCGGCAAGGCGCAGATGGGTTTTCTTGATGCGCTTCAGGCGCGTCTGGAACTCATTGAACGATGCAGTGGTCATTGGCAGCTAACCGTTGTTCGGGCCCCCGCCCGGATGCGGTCAGAGGTGCTGCCGAATTGCGGCGAGATCGTGGCAAACGTTTAAAAACCTTCGATAACTCGACTAAACACTCACTCCTTCTGCAGAGTGAGGGTCGCCCAGTCACCAATGGCATCGGTCTGCTTCAGATTGATCCCGGCCTCGCGATAATGACGGGCCACATCCTCGGCCTGTTCATTCAAAAGCCCCGAAAGAATCACGGTGGCGCCGGGCGCGGCCCGCTCGGCCATGGCCGGGGCGAGGGCGCTCAGGGGCGCCGCGAGGATGTTGGCGAGGATCAGATCGTAGGGTGCGGCCGCCTCCAGCGCCGGCGCATCGAAACCCGCCGCCTCTGCCAGCTCCACGCGCCGCTCCAGCCCGTTCGCCACAAGATTGGCGCGCGCCACGTCCACCGCGACCTCATCGATGTCGCTGGCGATCACCGCCGCCTCCGGCCACAGCCGCGCCGCCGCCATGGCCAGCACGGCCGTGCCGCAGCCGATATCCGCGATGTTCGCAAAATGCCCGCCCGACAGCCGCTCCAGAGCCAGCAGGCAGCCCTTGGTGGTGCCGTGGTGGCCGGTGCCGAAGGCCATCGCGGCCTCGATAAGCAGCGGCTCCGTCCCCTCGGGCACCCGGCCCGCATCATGTGAGCCGTAAACGAAGAAGCGCCCTGCCTCTACCGGTGGCAGGCCGCGCTGCACGCGCGCGACCCAATCCTCATCCGGCACTTCGGAGATGATGAAATCGCGCACCCCATGCGCGGCGGCGATCAGCGAGAGGGCCACGCCATCGGGCTCCTCCTCCCAATGCGCGCCGATCTCATAGACGACGCTGCCGTCCTCGATCTCGAAATATCCCACGGCGCCAGGCTCCAGCGCTTCGAGATCCTCGACGAGCGCCTCGGCCTTCTCCAGGCCCTGCGCCTGTGTGATGGCGGACCATGAACTCATAGCGATATCCTCTTACTCGGCGGGCGCCGTCAGCAGCGGCCTCAGCCGCGTCTCATGCCCCGGCCCCGGGTGGCGCGGCACCAGCAGCGCCAGGCAGAACGAGATCCCGGCCATGCCGGCGGCGGCATAGAACACCGCACCCGGCCAGACCAGCCAGAGATAACCCAGGCCGGCGGGCAGGAAGACGGCGGCGATATGGTTGATCGTGAACGAGACGGCCGCCGTGGGCGCGATGTCGCTCGGGTCGGCGATTTTCTGGAAATAGGTCTTCAGCGCCAGCGCGAGGCCGAAGAAGAAATGGTCGAGCACGTAGAGCACCGCGGCCAGCACCACGCCCCAGCCGAAGGCATAAATGCCGGCATAGGCGAGGAAGATGAAGATCAGCCCGGTGTATTCGAACATGAGCGCCTTGCGCTCCCCGAAGACATGCACGGCTTTGCCGAGCAGCGGCGCCACGGCCATGTTGAGCACGAGGTTGATGAGGAAGAGCCCCGTCACCTGATCCACCTCGAAGCCGAAGCGCTCGACCATCATGAAGCCGGCGAAGACCACGAAGATCTGCCGCCGCGCGCCCGACATGAATTCGAGCGCGTAATAGAGCCAGTAGCGCCGGCGCAGCACCATGCGGTGCGTCTGCGGGTTCGGCGCCGAGAATTGCCGAAACGCCACGAGGCAATAGACCGCGATCGCCGCGCAGGCCCCGCCCGAGAGCCAGAAGACCAGGTTGTAGCTCAGATCGAAGCGCCGCCAGGTCAGAACGATGGCCACATAGGCCACCAGCGTCGCCGCCGAGCCCGCGGCCATCAGCCAGCCAAGCATCTGCGGCGCGCGTTTCTTGTCGATCCATTGCAGCTGCAATGAGGTCTGCACGGTCGAAAAGTAGTGGAAGCCGATGGAGGAGAGCAGCGTAATCGTCAGGATGCCGCCCATCGAAGGGAAATGCGCCGTCACCGCCGTCGACAGCCCCAAGAGGATCAGCGAGACGAGTATCAGCACCTGCTCGCGGATCACGATCAGCAGTGCGATCACCCCGATGGCCAGAAAGCCCGGGATCTCGCGCACCGTGTGCAGCCAGCCGATGTCGTGCCCGTCGAAGTCGGCTACATCGATGACGAAGTTGTTGAGCAGCGCCGACCATGTCGAAAAGGCCAGCGGCATGGCGATGGCCACGAGGAAGAGCAGCGCCTCGGGCCGCTTGAAAAACGGCAGGCTGCGCGCTTCTGACAGGGGAACGACGGGCTTCATCCCTCGCCCTTAGCTCCAAACCGTCGCGTCAACCAGACCTCTCGCGCCGCGCTCCCCCTGCTCGCGCGCCGCCCCCCATCTTTGACTTCCAAATATCCTCGGGGGGGCTGCCAACGGCAGCGGGGCAGACAGCCCCCTCCGACCTCACCAAAAGCTCTGCGGGTCGATGTCGATCGCCAGCCGGAAGTTCGCCGGCAGCTTCACCGGCGCCACCCAGTCGGCCAGCGCCTGTTGCAGCGGCGCCGTCTTCGCCGCCTTCACGAGCAGCCGCACCCGGTGCCGCCCCCGCACCCGCGCGATGGGCGCCGGCGCCGGCCCGTAGACCTCCGCCCCGATGGCGCGCAGCCCCTCGGCATGGCGGGCGAGGTGGTTGCCGATGTCGAAGGTCGCCTGCAGGTCGGGCGACGACAGCACGATGCCGGCCATCCGCCCGAAGGGCGGCGCCCCGGCGGCGCGGCGCTCGGCGGCCTCGGCGGCCCAAAAGCGCTCTTCCTCGCCCGAAAGGATCGCGCGGATCACCGGGTGCTCGGGCTGGAAAGTCTGCAGAAGCGCCTCGCCCGGCGCCTCCGCCCGCCCGGCCCGGCCGGCCACCTGCCGGATGAGCTGGAAGGTCTTCTCCGCCGCGCGCAGGTCGCTCCCCTGCAGGCCGAGGTCGCTGTCGATCACCCCCACCAGTGTCAGCAGCGGGAAGTTGTGCCCCTTGGCCACGAGCTGCGTGCCGATGATGATATCGGCCGCCCCCGCCGCGATCTGCTCGATGGCCTCCTTCAGCGCGCGGGCCGAGCCGAAGAGGTCGCTCGACAGCACGGCCAGCCGCGCCTTGGGGAAGCGCTCCGCGACCTCCTCGGCCAGCCGCTCCACGCCCGGCCCGATGGCGGCGAGCTTGCCCTCGACCTCGCAGCTCGGGCACTTGGTGGGCACGGGGATCGTTTCGCCGCATTGGTGGCACATCAGCCGCTTGAGGAAGCGGTGTTCCACCATCCGCGCATCGCAATTGCGGCAGGCAATTTGCTCGCCACAGGCCCGGCAGAGTGTCACCGGCGCGAAGCCCCGGCGGTTGAGGAACAGGAGCGACTGCTCGCCCGCCTCCATCCGCCCTTCGACGGCCCGTGCCAACGTGGGAGATATCCACTTCCCGCCCGGCAGGTCCTCCACCCGCATGTCGATGGCGCGCATCTTCGGCATCACTGCCGGGCCGAAGCGCGAGGTGAGGTCGAGCCGCTCGTATTTGCCCTGCTCCGCGTTCACCCAGCTCTCCAGGCTGGGCGTGGCGGAGGCGAGGATCACCCTCGCCCCGGCCAGCGAGGCGCGCAGCACCGCCATGTCTCGGGCGTTGTAGAGCACGCCATCCTCCTGCTTGTAGGAGGTGTCGTGCTCTTCATCGACGACGATGAGCCCAAGCTCGCGGAACGGCAGGAACAGCGCCGAGCGCGCGCCCACGACAAGCTGCGCGCCCCCCTCGCCGACCATTTTCCACAGCCGCCGCCGCTCCGTCATCGTGATGCCCGAGTGCCATTCGGCGGGCCTGGCGCCGAAGCGCTCCTCCACCCGCGCGAGAAAGGCGCCGGTCAGCGCGATCTCGGGCAGCAGCACCAGCGCCTCGCGGCCATTGGCGAGGCATTCGGCGACGGCCTCCAGATAGACCTCGGTCTTGCCAGAGCCGGTGACCCCGCGCAGCAACGTCGTGCCATAGGTGCTGCTCGCCACGCCCTCGCGCAGCCGCCCGGCGGCCATGGCCTGATCGCCCGTCAGCGCCTTGCCGGGCAGGCTGGCGTCGAGCCAGGGGAAGGGCGTGTCGCGCGGCGCGTCTTCCTCGCGGAGCGCCCCGGCTTTCACGAGACCCTTGACGACAGAGGTGCCCACGCCCGCCGCCTCGGCCAGTTCCTTCAGCGTGAACGAGGCGCCCTCGAATTCCTCCATCACCGCCAGCACCTGCTCGCGGGCCGGCGTCATGCGCGGCGGCGTCTCCTCCCCCAGCCGGTAGACGCGGCGCATCGCCGGCGGGTCGCCAAGGCCGGGGGCGCGGAGGGCCAGGCGCAGCATCGCCGAGGGCGGGGTGAGCGTGTAATCGGCGGCCCGGATGAGGAACTCGCGCATCACATCCGTCAGCGGCGCGGCATCGAGCACGCGCGCCACCGGCCGCAGCCGCGCGGCATCGAAGCCGCCCTCTCCCCGGCCCCAGACGATGCCGAGCACCCGGCGCGGGCCGAGCGGCACCTCCACCGCGGCACCCTCCATCACCCCGCCCTCGGGGGCGAGGTAGTCGAGCGGTCCCGGCAAAGGCTGGGTGGTGAGCACGGCGATCCGCTCGCCAGCCGGGAAGAACGTGCTCATCGCAGCTCGCCTCTCACAACCAATGTTCCCTACACCCGGGGTTTCGGAAGGCCGGCAATCGCGGTAGATCGAAGGGCAAAGCCAGCCAAGCCCGCGCCGGGCCAGCACAGGAGTGTGCCATGAAGTTCTTCGTCGATACCGCCGACATCGATGCCATCCGCGAACTCGCCTCTTACGGGATGGTCGACGGGGTGACCACCAACCCCTCGCTCATCATGAAGTCGGGCCGAGACATCAAGGAGGTCACGAAGGAAATCTGTGATCTCGTCCCCGGCCCCGTTTCGGCCGAGACGGTCGCGCTCGATGCCGACACCATGATCGCCGAGGGCCGCGAGCTTGCCAAGATCGCCGACAACATCACGATCAAGGTGCCGCTCACCTGGGACGGCCTGAAGGCCTGCAAGGTGCTCACCGACGAAGGCCGCATGGTCAACGTCACGCTCTGCTTCTCGGCCAACCAGGCGCTGCTCGCCGCCAAGGCCGGCGCCACCTTCATCTCGCCCTTCATCGGCCGCCTCGACGATCTGAACATCGACGGGATGGAGCTGATCGCCGACATTCGCGAGATCTACGACAACTACGGCTTCGAGACCCAGATCCTCGCCGCCTCGATCCGCTCGGCCAATCACATGAGCGAAGCCGCCAAGATCGGCGCCGACGTGGCGACCGCCCCGCCGTCGGTCATCAAGGCCATGGTCAACCATGTGCTCACGGACAAGGGCCTCGACCAGTTCCTGAAGGACTGGGAGACGACGGGTCAGAAGATCCTCTGAGGCCAGTCGCGAGACGAGATAGAAAAGGCCGGGCCCAGCGCCCGGCCTTTTGTTTTGTGGGGTGGCCGCCTGCCCTTGGTCTTGCAAAAGGGTGGGGTTCGAAAAACTACCTTTGACCGGCGCACTGGCGGTCACATCCTGAGAGGCTCCGCATGGATAAGCTGACAACCGGACAATGCCTGTGCGGCGCGGTGCAATTCCACATTTCGGGAGACTTCGAGAGCTTCTTCCTTTGCCATTGCGGGCGCTGCCGCAAGGACAGTGGCTCCGCCCATTCGGCCAACCTGTTTTCCTTCACGGCGAAGATCACCTGGGTGTCTGGCGAGGAGACCGCCAAGGAATTCAAGCTCCCCGGCTCACGACACGCGAAGTGCTTCTGCACCGAATGCGGCTCGGCGCTGCCCTTCTCTCAAGATGGCGTGCTCGTCGTACCAGCCGGGTCCCTCGACACCCCGATCGGCATCCGCCCCAGCGCCCATATCTGCGTCTCCAGTCGCGCGGATTGGGACAATGATCTCGCCTCCATCGACAGGATCGACGGGCTGCCCGGCTGAGCGGATCGGGCGGCGGGCCTGAGCAGAGATCGATAATGCGACAACCGTCTGCTAGAGCCTGCTCTGCAGAAATGGCATTCGGCATCACATGGACCAACGTGCGCGATGTGTCTGTGGCCTAATGATGTCTCTGAACAGTTGTATTAATACTTTGACTAAAAGACAAAACGCTCCGACTATCACGGAGTACTGCCGACGGGTTGCCCCATGCCAAGTGAGATCAATTTACTCAAGCATCTAGGGATCACGGGGTACTCTCTAAATTCCGCAATCCAGGTGGGCAACCTCTTCGTCCGGCCCAAAGAGCTTCAGAAACACTTGGGCCGCTACGCGCAGCGGTTTGTTAATTGCACCGATGACGATGTCTACCAGTTTCAGCACCTAGGCACCGCCACCGGCATACGGCATCAAGGGCGCCACTTTGTAATCTCAACTGAACATCAAAAAAAGCTAGGGACAAAAGGACAGCTTGGAATTGTATGCGAACCAGGAGAGTCGGTTATAACCCCTAGTCGGATGTGGGAAGTAAACTCGCCAGACGAAATAGAAAGAGATGATAATCTCGACTTTGTAATATACGAGTTTGAGCCATCCCAGTACCCAAGCCGAACGCTGAGTGCCCAATTCTTTGAGACCAGAGGGTTTAGCGGAGTCCCCGCAACCGTCGGGAAAATTGCTCTGAGTATTGGCTACCCGACACGGCTACAGAATGTAGACTACTACAGCGGCGAGGTTGATTTGCTCACAGTCTCCAGCTTCGTCGAGCTAGTTGGCCAGACGACCTCGGAAGACGTCTATACCTTTCGTACGGTTTCAGAAGACCGTTTCTTTGAAGACGGCATGAGCGGTTCGCCCGTATTCGAGGTAGTTCGAGAAGAAGGATCCTTCTATGTCAGGTGGCTCGGCATCGTGATACGCGGCGGTAACAAGTCGCGCTTTGGTCGCGTCATTAGCGCAGATTTCATTCTTCGCCAGATTTATCGAGTTGCTTTCTCCAGCAGCAGTTCCAGCGATGGGGATGATAAATCAATTGGCGAAACGATATAGCACAAACCGGCGCCCAGCCCCCGCCCTATTCAACCGGCGTCCCCAGCCCCGTGATCGCGAGGCCCAGCAGGCAGAGCGCCCCCCAGGCCCAGGGCCAGATCCGCTGCCCCGCCCGGCGGGCCTCGACGGCGGCGATGGCGGCCTGCAGGGCGTAGTAGAGCGCGAAGGCGCGGCTGGCCCAGGTGATGATGACGAAAACGTCGAGCCACCATGTCAGCCCCAGCCCCGCCGCCACCAGCACCGCATAGGCCGGCCGGGGGGTGATGCGACCGCCCGTCAGTTCCTCCACCAGCCCCCCGGCGCCGGAGGTGTCGGCCACGGCGGCGGAGAATTGCGCCGCCAGCGCCGCTACCACCAACATCGGCGGCAGGATGGCCGCGATCTGGCGCAACATGCCGATGATCGCCGCCTCATCCACCTCGGCCACATGCGGCGCGAAGAGATAGGCGAAGAGCCCGATGTAGACGAGGTAGATCAGCGTCGCGACGATCTGCGCCAGCCGCATCGAGCGGATACGCCGGCGGGCATCGTATTCCTCGCTGAGGTAGCGCGAGGTCTCGAAGCCCTGCACCGTCACCAGCAACCCGAAGGCCAGGAACAGCGCATCGGCGCCATGCACGGCGACCGGGTTGATATACAGCCCCTCGCCCGTCGCATCGGCACCGAAGGCCCAGGCCAGCCCCACGAGCAGCCCCGCGATGATGGCCAGCTTCAGGCCGACGGCGACCTGCTCCATCCGTTCGAGGGCAGAGAAGCCCTTCAGCCAGCCGGTGGCGAGGATCAGCAGGAAGATGGCGCTGGTCACCAGCCGGGCTTCGACCTCGCCGCGCCATGGCGTCAGTTCCACCGCGAAGGCACCGAAGAGGTTGAGGTAATAGGCCACCGCGATGACATAGGCGAAGGCCAGCACCCATTGGCTGGCACCCTCAAGCGCTGCCACGCTGCGGCCCCTGTCCTTCACCGCCTCGATGCTGGCGATATTGGTGCGGATGGCCGAGCCGAAGGCCCAGGCTACCACGCAGAGCGCGGCCATCACCGCCGGCGCCCAGGCGCCGTATTCGGCGTTGAGCACCGGGCCGAGGATCAGAAAGCCCGAGCCGATGATCGAAGCCAGCGGCGTGACCGTGGCGCGCCAGAGCGGGGCGCGAAACACCCTCGGCCAGAGAAGGATACCGCCGGTGACAACCACGGCGACGACGATAAGGGCGTTTTCCATGGCGCGACGCTAGACCTTTGGTGGCGACCTTCAAGGCTGCGATTTCCATATGGAAATCGTGCCCGGAAACCATATGGTTTCCGCCCGCCCGCGCCCCGGTGTTCCGCGAAATCCATAGCCGGGGCAATCCTCCGCCTGCCAGGGCATTTTTCCCTCCCCCCGCCGGAGGCTCTGCTATGCTCGGTCAAAATCACCGCAACGAGTGAGACATGAGCAGCAATCCCCTTATGGAGGCCTCCCTTCGGGACCGCCTTCTCAAAGACCCTGACCTTCTTCTCGACGACAAGGAAATCATGCGCGCCCTCGTCGCCGCCAATGAGCGGCTGATGGGCGGCAATATCGTCGACATGCGCGGCATCGCGATGGAGCGGCTGGAGGCCCGGCTCGACCGGCTGGAAGACACGCACCGCTCGGTCATCGCGGCGGCCTACGAGAATCTCGCCGGCATGCAGCAGGTGCACCGCGCCGTGCTGGTGCTGCTGGAATCGCCGAAATTCGAGACCTTCCTGCACGATCTCGGCGGCGAAGTGGCCGAGATCCTGCAGATCGACAGCGTGCGCCTGATCCTCGAGACGGCGGCTGACGACAAGAGCGGCATCGACCAGCTCAGCGGCATCCTGCGCGTGGCAGAGCCGGGCTTCATCGAGCATTATCAGACGCTCGGCCGCGGCGGCGCGGCGCGGCGGGTGATCCTGCGCCAGTACCGGCCCGAGGACGGGCAAGTCTATGGCGAGAGCGCGCAATACATCCGCTCCGAGGCGCTGATCCGGCTCGATCTCGGCCATGGCCGCCTACCGGGGATGCTGGCGCTGGGGGCGGAAGACCCGCACCATTACGCGCCGCAGCAGGGCACCGATCTGCTCACCTTCTTCGGCAGCGTCTTCGAACGGGTCATGCGGCGCTTCTTGGCGTGATCGGGCTTTCCGACGGAGCCGCCGATGCGCTCAGCCGCTGGCTGGACGAGCAATCAGCCCTCGCCGGCGCCTCGGCCCATACCATCACGGCCTACCGCCGCGATGTCGCCGCGTTCCTTGGCTTCATGGGCGGGCACCATGGCGGGCCAATGGGCGTGGCAGCGATCGCCGGGATCACCATCTCCGACATGCGGGCCTTTCTGGCGGCGGAGCGGGGGCGCGGCCTGTCGCCGCGCTCGCTGGCCCGGCGGCTGTCGGCCATCAAGAGCTTCTGCCGCTGGCTGGCCGACCGTGAGGGCTTTGAGCCCACCGCCGTGCTCGCCGCACGGGCGCCCAAGTTCCGCAAGACGCTGCCCCGCCCGCTCAGCGAAGACGCCGCTGCCACTTTGATCGACACGGTCGAGCTGCAGTCGGTGGAAGGCTGGCAGGCGGCGCGCGACGTCGCCGTCGTCACCCTGCTCTACGGCTGCGGGCTGCGGATCGGCGAGGCGCTCTCGCTCAAGGGCCGCGATGCGCCGCTGCCCGAAGTGCTGCGCATCTTCGGCAAGGGCGGAAAGGAGCGGCTGGTACCGGTGCTGCCAGAGGCGCGGCTGGCGGTACAGGACTACCTCGCCGTCTGCCCCCACCCGAAGGAAGGCGATGCCCCGCTCTTTCGCGGCGCCCGGGGCGGGCCGCTTTCGCCCCGCCAGGTGCAGAAGGCGACCGAGAAAGCGCGCCTGCAGCTCGGCCTGCCAGCCAGTGCCACGCCGCATGCGCTGCGCCATTCCTTCGCCACCCATCTGCTTGCGGCGGGCGGCGACCTGCGCGCCATTCAGGAGCTTCTGGGCCACGCCTCGCTTTCCACAACCGAGGGCTACACGGCAGTCGACGAGTCGCGGCTGATGCGCATCTATGAGGCGGCGCACCCGCGGGCGTGACCTCTGGCGCCTTGCCCCATGGCGCCGGCTCGTTCATGAACGCCCCATGACGATCAAGACCAAAGCCCTTTTCGTACACCTGTTCACTGCCACCGGCGCCGTTTTCGCCATGCTCTCGATGCTGGCCGCGGTCGAGAGCGACTGGCAGATGATGTTCTTCTGGCTCGTCGTGGCCTTCTTCGTCGATGGCATCGATGGGCCCCTCGCCCGCCGCTACCACGTGAAAAAGAACGCGCCGATCTTCGACGGGGTGCTGCTCGACCTGATTATCGATTATCTCACCTATGTCTTCGTGCCGGCCTATGCCCTGTTCAAATCGGGCCTGCTGCCGGGCTGGACGGGGTGGATCGGCATCATCCTCATCACCTATGCCTCGGCGATGTATTTCGCCGACAGCCGCATGAAGACGAAGGATTATTCCTTCTCCGGCTTCCCCGGCTGCTTCAACATGGTGGTGCTCGTGCTCTTCGCGCTGAAGCCGGATTTCTGGGTGATCCTCGGGCTGGTGACGATCCTGTCCGTCGCGATGTTCCTTCCCATCAAGTTCGTCCACCCGGTGCGCACGGCGCGCTGGCGGATGGTGACGCTGCCCATGGCGCTGGCGTGGACAGGCTTCGCTCTCTGGGCGGTGCTGGTGGATTTCCACCCCGAGAGCTGGGCGCATCTGGGGCTGGTGATCACCTCGGTCTACCTGCTCTGCGCCGGCGCCGCGCAGCAGATCGCCTACGGCAAGGACGGCTGAGGCGGCGGGGCTCACCTCCGTCATCCACCGCACTCAGATCAGCAACCCGCCAGCCCCTTCGAGGCGCAGGAGCGCCACCTTCGTCTCCACCCCGCCCGCGCCGGAATAGCCGCCGAGGCCGTTTGCGCCGAGCACCCGGTGGCAGGGCACGAAGATCGGCAGAGTGTTCGCCCCGCAAGCCTGGCCGGCCGCCTGGGCCGAGACGCCCAAGTCCGCCGCCATCTCGCCATAGCGCCGGGTCTCTCCATAGGGGATCGCGAGCAGCGCGGCGCGAAAGCGGGCGGCGAAGCCCTCCCCCGCGGCTATCGGCAGGTCGAACTTCTGGCGCTCGCCGGCCAGATAGGCGCCGAGCTGGCCCAGCGCTTCGTCCGCCAGCCCGCCTTCGGGCGTCGGGGCGGCGCCCCAGCCCGAGGCGGTGAGTTCGCCGTCGGTCACCTCGACCCAGACAGGGCCGAGAGCGGTGTCGGCGCCGGCCCTCAGACCTCGCGCGCCACGTACCATTGCGTGCCATCGGGGCTGCGGAAGCCGCCGCGGCGGTCGCCGTCGCCCTTCTCCATCATCGGCTGCAGCTCTTCGGCGCCCGCCTTCATCGCCCGGCCAAAGGCGGCATCGGGGTCGGCCATGTAGAGATGGAGCACGGCGGGCGGCCCGTCGTAATCGCTGACCATCAGCACCGTGTCGCCGATACGGCATTCGCCGTGCATGATGCGCCCGCCATCTTCCATGACGCGCAGGCGCTCGGCGCCGAAGACCTCCTCGCAGAATGCCAGGAATCCGCGCGCGTCAGGCACGTAGAGATAGGGGGCGAGGTCGGTATATCCGTCGGGCTTGTAGCGCATGGGGCCGAGCTTGCGCCCGGCCCCGGCTTTCCGTCAAGCGGGCACGTTCAGCTCGGTCAGCGCCTCGTCGCAGCGACCGCAGACGCCGGTATGCGAATGGCTGCCGACATCGGGCAGGATCTTCCAGCAGCGCTGGCATTTCTCGCCTTCCGCCCGCTCGAAGACGACGCCGATCCCCTCGACCTCCGGCATGCGGAAGGCTTCGGCCGGGGCGGGATCGGTGGAGATCTCGATGCCCGAGGTGATGCAAAGATCGTCGAAGGGCACGCTCTTCAGCGCCTCCGCCGTCGCCTCGTCGACATGCACCACAGGAGCCGCTTCGAGGCTGGCACCGATGGTCTTCTCGCGACGCGCCACTTCCAGCGCGCCGGTGACGACGCGGCGGGCGCGGCGGATGGCGGCCCATTTCTCGGCGAGCTTGTCGTCGCGCCAGCTCGCCGGCGTCTCCGGCATATCCACGAGGTGCACGGAGCTCTCGTCGCCCGGGAAGCGCTCCAGCCAGACCTCTTCCATCGTGAAGACGAGGATCGGCGCGAGCCAGGTCGTCAGCCGGTGGAAGAGCAGGTCGAGCACCGTGCGGGCGGCGCGGCGGCGGTTGGTGTCGCCGTCGCAATAAAGCGCGTCCTTGCGGATGTCGAAATAGACCGAGCTGAGGTCGATGGTGGCGAAATGGAAGACCGCCTGCCAGACACCTTGGAAGTCGAACGTTCGGTAGCCCTCGCGCACCTGCGCGTCGAGCTCGGCGAGGCGGTGCAGCACCCAGCGCTCCAGCTCGGGCATGTCCTCGGGCGCCACGCGATCTTCCTCGCGGAAATCGCCGAGCGAGCCGAGGAGGAAGCGCACGGTGTTGCGGAGGCGCCGGTAGCTGTCGGCCACGCCTTTCAGGATCTCCGGCCCGATGCGCTGATCGGCGGTGTAATCCGTCTGCGCGACCCAGAGGCGCAGGATGTCGGCGCCGTATTGCTTGGTCACATCGTCGGGCGCGATGGTGTTGCCCAGCGACTTCGACATCTTGTTGCCCTTGGCATCGAGCGTGAAGCCGGCGGTGACGACCTTGCGGTAGGGCGCGCGGCCGATGGTGCCGCAGGCCTGCAGCAGCGACGAGTGGAACCAGCCGCGATGCTGGTCGGTGCCTTCGAGATAGACATCGGCGATGCCGTCCTCGGTGCCATCGGCGCGGTCACGCAGCACGAAGGCGTGGGTGGAGCCGGAATCGAACCAGACGTCGAGGATGTCGAAGACCTGCTCGTAATCCTTCGGGTCGACCTCGCCGGCGAGGAAGCGCTCCTTCGCGCCCTCCTTGTACCACGCATCGGCCCCCTCGGCCTCGAAGGCCTCCACGATGCGCTGGTTGACCGTCTCCGACCGCAGCAGGAAATCCGGCTGGTCGGGCGTGGCGCCGATCTTGACGAAGCAGGTCAGCGGCACGCCCCACGCGCGCTGGCGCGACAGCACCCAGTCGGGACGCGCCTCCATCATCGAATGCAGGCGGTTGCGGCCTGATCGGGGCGTCCACTCCACCTTGTCGATGGCGGTGAGCGCCCGCTTGCGGATCGTCTCGCCCAGCGCGTCCTGCCCGTCGCCGACAGGGCGGTCGATGGCGGCGAACCATTGCGGCGTGTTGCGATAGATCAGCGGCGCCTTGGAGCGCCAGCTATGCGGGTAGCTGTGCTTGATCTTGCCGCGCGCGAGCAGGCCGCCATGGGCGACGAGCGTGTCGATGACGGCCTTGTTGGCGTCGCCCTCCTTGCCGTTCTCCTTGAGAATGCGGCGGCCGCCGAAGAGCGGCAGGTCGGCGCGGTAGGAGCCATCGGGCAGGACATTGTAGGTGATGACCTGCTCGAGCATCCCGAGGTCGCGGTAGAGCTCGAACTCCTCCATCCCGTGCGACGGCGCGCAATGCACGAAGCCCGTGCCCTCTTCATCGGTGACGAAGGGGGCGGCGCGGAAGTCGCGCGGCGCGTCCCACTCGCCCTCGGCGCCTTCGACGCCGGCCAGGGGGTGGGCGAGGCTCATCTGCTCCAGCGCCTCGACAGGCACGTCGGCCACGCGGCGCCACTGGCCCTCTTCCAGCCGGGCGCGGGCGAAGACGTCCGCCGCCAGCTTGTCGGCGAGCAGGAACTTGTCGCCCGGGGCCGCCCAGCATTGCTCGGGCGTCTCGGTGACCTCGTAGAGCCCGTAGGAGAAGTCGGCGCCGTAGACGACGGCCTTGTTGGAGGGGATCGTCCAGGGCGTCGTCGTCCAGATCACGACATTGGCGCCGTCGAACTCGGTGCCCTCCATGCCGAGCACCTTGAACTTCACCCAGATCGTGAAGCTCTCCTTGTCGTGGTACTCCACCTCGGCCTCGGCCAGCGCCGTCTCCTCGATGGGCGACCACATGACCGGCTTGCTGCCCTGGTAGAGCGTGCCGTTCATCAGGAACTTCATGAATTCCTCGGCGATGACCCGCTCGGCATGGAAATCCATGGTGAGATAGGGCTCGGCCCAGTTGCCGGTGATGCCGAGGCGCTGGAATTCATCGCGCTGCACGTCCACCCAGCCGGCGGCAAAGTCGCGGCATTCCTGCCGGAACTCGAGAACGGGAACATCGTCCTTGTCCTTGCCCTGCTGGCGGTACTTCTCTTCGATCTTCCACTCGATCGGCAGGCCGTGACAATCCCAGCCGGGGATGTAGCGGCTGTCATGCCCCATCATCTGGTGCGAGCGGACGACCATGTCCTTCAGCGTCTTGTTGAGCGCGTGGCCGATGTGGAGATGGCCGTTGGCGTAGGGAGGGCCATCGTGGAGCGTGAAGGGCGGGCGGCCCTCCTTCTCGCGCAGGCGGTCATAGACGCCGATCTGTTGCCAGCGCTCCAGCCACTCAGGCTCGCGCTTGGGAAGGCCGGCCCGCATGGGGAAGTCGGTTTTGGGAAGGTTCAGCGTGTCCTTGTACTCGGGCACGGTCACGTCGTCGGCGCACATCGGATGCGGCTCCTCGTGGAAATCGTTCGGATGGGGGAATAGTGTGCGTCGCGACGGCGCGCAACGTCTTGCCCGGCGGCTCTGGCTCAGAGCGCCGGGGTGCTAATTCGAAGGGCGCCGAGATGTGCCATGGGCCGGCTTATAGGTCCGGCGCGCCAAGGGGTAAAGGGACCGGCGAATGAGGATCGCGATTGCGGGCGCCGGTATCGGCGGGCTGGCGGCAGCAGCGCTTCTGGCGCAGGCCGGGCACGAGGTGACCCTCTACGACCGCTTCACAGCGCCCGCGCCGGTGGGCTCGGGTCTGGTGATCCAACCGGTGGGCCTTGAGGTGCTCGCACTGACCGGCGCGGCAGAGGCGGCGCTGGCGCAGGGGCGGCGGCTGACGCGGCTGCAGGGCCGCGAGGCCGCCTCGGGCCGCCGTGTGCTGGACGTGGGCTACGGGCGGGTGCCGGGGTTGGCGATCCAGCGGGCGAGCCTTTTCGATGCGCTCCTCGCCGCGGCGCTGGCGGCCGGCGCCAGGCTGGTGCCTGGGGCAGAAGTGACAGGTTCAGAGGTGACGGGCGCAGAGGCCGGCTGGCTGGCGCTCACCGGCGAGCGGCGAGAGGGCCCGTTCGAGCTGATCGTCGATGCCGCCGGCGCCCGCTCCCCCCTGTCGCCGCTCAAGGCCCGGCCCCTGCCCTTTGGTGCGCTCTGGGCCACGGTCGATTGGCCTGAGGGCTCGCCCCTGCCCCGCGACGCCCTCAGCCAGCGCTACCGCCGCGCCGACCGGATGGTGGGCGTGCTGCCCGTCGGCACCCCGCCCGGCGCGGCCGGTCAGAAGGCCACGATCTTCTGGTCGCTGCCGGCGACAGGCCATGCCGACTGGCTTGCCGCCGGCCTGCCCGCCTGGAGGGCGGAGGCCACGGCGCTCTGGCCCGACTTTGCCCCCTTCGCCGCTCAGGTGAGCGCGCCCGAGCAGATGGTCTTCGCGCGCTACAGCCACGGCCAGCTCCTGCGGCCTTACGGGCCGGGGCTCGTGCATATCGGCGACGCCGCGCATCGCACCTCGCCGCAGCTCGGACAGGGGGCAAACATGGCGCTGCTCGACGCTTTGGCCCTCACGCGCGCGCTGGAGAGGGCGACCGGCGAGGCGGCTCTGCGCCTCTACGCCCGCGCCCGCCGAGCGCACGTGCTGGCCTATCAGACGATGAGCGCCGCCTTCACCCCGCAATACCAGAGCGGCAGCCGGGTGCTGCCGGTGCTCCGCGATCACCTGCTGGCGCCACTCTCCTTCGTGCCGCCGCTGCCGATGATCCTGACACGGCTGGTCGCCGGGAAGCTGGTGCCGCCGCTGGGGAGCCTCGGGCGCCCTCAGTCACCGAAGAGCAGGTCGACCGCTGTCAGATCGTGATCGAAGGCGCCTGTGGAGAGGAAGGCCTCGACCTGCGCGATGACCATCGGGTTGTTCATCAGGAAGGTATGGCTAACGGGCATCACGATGAAATCGGTCTGCCCCGGCAGCCGGGCGGAATCGACCGAAACCTTGCCGTCATCCGGCCCGTCGATCAGCGCTGAGGAGAAGGGGTTAAGCGAGCCCGTGCCCGCGATCACCCCCACGGCGTAATCGGGCGGCGGCAGGCGGTTGGGCAGGGCATTGGCATCGGTGCCCAGCTCCTGCCCCGCCGGCCCGTAGATCCAGTCGAACAGTGCCAGATCGTCGAACGTATCCACCAGCTCCGAGCCGCCGTTCGGCGGCGCGAGCATCACGACGCGGCCTAGCCGGGGCAGATCGTGTCGCGCCAGCCAGAGCCGGGTGATGATGCCGCCCATCGAATGGGTGACGATGTCGATCCGCTCAGCATCGCCGCAGGCGTCAATATCGCGCGGCATGATCTTCTCCGACAGATCCTCGATCGGCGCCTCGGTGGAGGGGTAGCCGTTGTTGACGACGCTGTAGCCCTCGCGCTCCAGCATCTCCTGCATGACGAGGAAGCTCTGCTCGCCCCGGGCCAGCCCGTGCAGCAGGATCACGCATTCCTGCCCCGGCTCCATCGGCGCCAGGGTGGGCCGCTCGACCGGGCGCGGCGACGTTTCCGCCAGCGCAAGGCCGGCAGTGAAGAGCAGGGCGACAAGGGCCGAACGGAAGAGGCGGCGGGAGCTGTTCATGCAGAATATCTAGCGCTGGTTTTTCATGGCACTAGCCTCACTCTAGCGCGACCTTGCGTCCATCCCGCAAGACCCCCGGCCAGCCGCGGCCACTGACGCTGCGGCATCGTGCCACGCGCTGCGCAGCGTTGCGGCGGCAGTCTGGCCGCGCTCTATTCGCCGCAAGACATTAACAAATGGAGACCTTCGCCATGAAGCTTGCCCTCACCGCCCTGCCCCTCGCCCTGGCCGCCCTCGCGCAGCCTGCTTTTGCCGAGATCACCTCGGAGGATGTGATGATCGAGGGCAGCGAGCGCACGATCCCCGCCACCATCACCCTGCCCGAGGGCGACGGCCCCTTCCCCTTCGTCGTGATGTTCCACGGCACCGGCTCTGACCGCCACGAAGCCGGCGGCGGCTATGACATTCTCGCCCCGCGCCTTGCCGAGGCCGGCATCGCCTCCGCCCGGTTCGACTTCGCCGGCAATGGCGACAGCCCGGTGGATTACATCGAATACACCCCGAACAGCGGCCTCACCGATGGCGCCGATGTCATGGCCTACATGCAAGGGCTGGAGCAGATCGCCCCCGAACGGCTCGGCGTGATGGGCTGGAGCCAGGGCGGCATGATCGCCATGATGGCCGCCGCCCGGTGGCCTCAGGTGGAAAGCCTCGTCACCTGGGCCGGGGTGATGGACATGAGCCATTCGATGGACGAGCTCTACGACGAGGCGCAGGCCAACGGCTCTGCCGTGATGGAGTTCGACTGGCGTGAGCCGCTCAACCTTTCCGCCGAGTGGTTCGATGAGGTCCGCGCGCTCGATCTGGCCTCTGAGCTCGGCAATTTCGACGGGCCGGTGCTGGCGATCAACGGGGCGGAGGACACCGTCGTCGACCCCGCGACGGCCGATGAGATCGTCGCTGCCGCCGGCTCTGACCGGGCCGAGGTGCAGATCATCGAAGGCGGCGATCACACGTTCCAGATCTTCTCGGGCGACATGACCGTGTTTGACGAGCTCTCCGATATGACCGTGAGCTGGTTCGCCGACACGCTCTGATGCACCGCCGGCCGGCCGCCCCGGGGCGGCCGGTCAGGCCTGGGCTCGGGCCTGCAGGGCCTCCAGCGCAGCCACCGCCCGCTCCGCCTCGGCCTCCGGCACGAAGACATGATCGTGGTGCCTGGCGGCGACAACATTGGCCGGAATACCGGCCTCGGCCAGCGCGCCCGCCACTGCGGCCGTCAGGCCCACACCCTCCAGCGATGAGAAGACCTCCAGGGTGATCTGCCGCATGGCTGGTGTGGTGGACAGGCCCAGCTCTTCCGCCTGTGGCACGGGCAGGATCAGCGACATCCCCTCCGCCTCGGCGAAGAGACCGCGCGCATGCGGCAGCGCGGTGCCCAGCGCATGCGGATCGGTGATCGTGCAGAAGACGAAGGTGCCGGGCAGCAGGCGGGGTGTCATGCCCGCGATCATCTCGGCTTCGTCGGTGATGGGCTGAGTCATGGCGCGAGGCTAGGGGGCGGTGAGCCGGATGTCACGCCATGCTTCCGCGGGGCGATTGGTCGTACGCGCCACTGGGTGCCTTCGACCTGACGTTCGGCGGGACCCGTCACCACCCCAAGGGTCTGTTTCAATGATTGAGCAAGGCAATCGAGCGGACTAGAACAGCTCCGCCACCAAAGGAGATTGATGCACAGAGGCCTCGATTGACCGCGCATAGCGGCATCGCACCGGCACATCGCTGCCGGCCCTTTTTGCATAATTTCTGTGGAGTTCTCATGGAGAACGTAGACGTGACGATCCGGCCCTTCGATGCTGCGGCGGATCTGAAGACCCTCTCAAACATCTGGTTCGAAGCCTCCCTGCGGGCCCACCCCTTCATCGGAGAGAAACGGCTGACCAAACAGCGCCGGCTGATCGAAGATGAGTACCTTCCGAAGGCGGAGACGTCTGTCGCCTGTCTCGCCGAGGGGCCCGTTGGCTTCATCAGCCTGCTGGGCACCTTCGTCGGTGGGATCTTCGTCGCGCCAGGCCGGCAGGGTCTGGGCCTTGGGCGCAAGCTGATCGCACATGCGCTGGCTCGGAAAGGCGAGCTGACCCTTGAGGTCTATACGGCCAACGAGCAGGCCGTCCGCTTTTACGACGAGCTTGGATTCCGGGAGGTCTCGCGGCGCGACGTCGACGATTTTGGCTTTCCCTTCCCGAACGCGACTCTGCGGCTGACGAGCAAAGACTAGCGCCGGCAGGGGCGTCCGCATCCAATTGCGCACGACGCTGCACCCCAAACACAGAAAGGGGCGCCCCGAGAGGCGCCCTTCCCTTAAGTCCCGAATGACGGGGCAGCTTACATCATGCCGCCCATGCCACCCATGCCGCCCATGTCGGGGGCGCCGCCGTTGCCGCCGTCTTTCGACGGCTTGTCGGCAACCATGGCTTCGGTGGTGATGAGCAGACCGGCGATGGAGGCCGCATCCTCAAGCGCGGTGCGCACGACCTTCGCGGGATCGATGACGCCGAACTTGAACATGTCGCCATATTCTTCGGTCTGGGCGTTGAAGCCGAACTTCAGATCGCTCGACTCGCGCACCTTGCCGGCCACGACCGACCCGTCGACGCCCGCGTTCTGGGCGATCTGGCGAAGCGGCGCTTCGAGGGCGCGGCGCACGATCTTGATGCCGGCGTCCTGGTCGGCGTTCTCGCCGGCGAGGCCGTCAAGCGACTTGGCTCCTTGCACGAGGGCGACGCCACCGCCAACCACGATGCCTTCCTGAACGGCGGCACGGGTGGCGTTGAGCGCGTCATCGACGCGGTCCTTGCGTTCTTTCACTTCGACTTCGGTCATGCCGCCGACGCGGATGACGGCAACACCGCCGGCCAGCTTGGCCACGCGCTCTTGCAGCTTCTCGCGGTCGTAGTCCGAGGTGGTGTCCTCGATCTGCTGACGGATCTGGGCCACGCGGGCTTCGATCTCGGCCTTCTCGCCATGGCCGTCGACGATGGTGGTCTCGTCCTTGGTGATGGCGATGCGCTTGGCGGATCCGAGCATGTCGAGCGTGACATTCTCGAGCTTCATGCCAAGATCTTCGGAGATGACCTGGCCGCCGGTGAGGATCGCGATGTCCTGCAGCATGGCCTTGCGACGGTCACCGAAGCCCGGCGCCTTGACGGCGGCGATCTTCAGGCCACCGCGCAGCTTGTTCACGACGAGCGTCGGCAGGGCTTCGCCCTCGACGTCTTCGGCGATGATCAGCAGCGGCTTGCCCGACTGGATGACGGCTTCGAGCAGGGGAACCATCGGCTGCAGCGACGAGAGCTTCTTCTCGTGCAGCAGGATCATGGCGTCTTCCAGCTCGACAGTCATCTTGTCGGTGTTGGTGACGAAGTAGGGGGAGAGGAAGCCGCGGTCGAACTGCATGCCTTCGACGACTTCGGTCTCGGTCTCGAGGCCCTTGTTCTCTTCGACGGTGATGACACCCTCGTTGCCGACCTTCTGCATCGCGTCAGCGATCTGGCGGCCGATTTCCTTCTCGCCGTTGGCGGAGATGGTGCCGACCTGGGCGACTTCGTCGCTGTCGTTGACCGGGCGGGCGGCGGCCTTGATGGCCTCGACGACCTTGGCGGTGGCCATGTCGATGCCGCGCTTGAGGTCCATCGGGTTCATGCCGGCGGCAACCGACTTCATGCCCTCTTTCACGATCGCCTGAGCGAGAACCGTGGCGGTGGTGGTCCCGTCGCCGGCCTCGTCATTGGTGCGGGAAGCGACTTCCTTCACCATCTGGGCGCCCATGTTCTCGAACTTGTCCTCGAGCTCGATCTCCTTGGCGACCGTCACACCGTCTTTGGTGATGCGCGGGGCGCCGAAGCTCTTGTCGATGACAACGTTCCGGCCCTTGGGGCCGAGGGTCACCTTCACCGCGTCGGCGAGGATGTTGACACCCTTGAGCATGCGATTGCGGGCGTCGGTATCGAAACGTACGTCCTTAGCCATGTGGCTTGCTCCTTAAAGTCTGTGTTGTGCTGTAAACTGGCCGGGCCGGGCCGGCGCCGCGCGCTTGGCGAGCTGGGGCCGGCCGCGCGGCTCAGTCGGTGATGATGCCGAGGATGTCGCTCTCTTTCATGATGAGCAGATCCTCACCGGCCACCGTAACTTCGGTGCCCGACCACTTGCCGAACAGCACGCGGTCGCCGGCTTTCACGCCCATCTCGATGAGCTCGCCGGAATCCTTGCGGGCGCCTTCGCCGCACGCGACGATCTCGCCCTCGGCCGGCTTTTCCTTGGCGCTGTCGGGAATGATCAGCCCGCCCTTGGTCTTTTCTTCTGATTCGACGCGGCGAACCAGCACTCGGTCGTGCAGCGGCTTGAATGCCATCTTTGCAGCTCCCTGGCTCAAAGTTTCGTCCCAAGAGGCCCCCGCCCGGGCCATCTTGGCCCGCGCTGTGAGCGCCCCTTTAGCACTCGATGTAGGTGAGTGCTAACAATGGGGCAGATAGTCAGAGGACCGGGCTTAGTCAAGGCTGCAGATGGGGTATCGCGCGCCCGATTGCAAACGGATCGGGCGAGCCCTAAGGCTGCGCCTACCGCCGGGAGAGTTGCACGATGAGCCATCGCAGCATCCGCTAACGCCGGATCGCCATGCCTCCGGCCGTCTGGCCGCATCCCCCTTCGATCAGCAGGATCATCCCCATGCCAAAGAGCAAATCTCCCCGCGCCAAATCGCCCAAATCGGGCAAGCCCCAGGGCGCCGCGTCCGCCGCCAAGACACCGGCGCGACCCTCGCGCGTACCGCAGGGTCTGCCCACCCAGGGCGGCAAGGGCCGCGGCGGCGCCTATCAGCCGCAGCCGCCGCGCCCGGCCACCAGCAAAGACTGAACGAACGGAGGGGGCGGCCTCGCGCCCCCTCCCCGTCTGGCGCCGCCTCTGTGGCCTGGCGGCCATAGCTGTCGAAATCGTGTTTTTGACGCATTTAGAGGGTTGGCCGAATCACCTCCCCCGGCTATCTGCCGCGCAACGTCACATCCCGACGGAGGGCTCGCATATGATCAGGACTTACCTCATCGCGTCGTAAAGACGTCGCCAGCCCCACCGGGAGCTGATCGCTCCCCCATTTCCAACATTTGCCCGCATCGGCGCTACCGGCCCCAGGCCGTTTGTTGCCGCCAGTCGACTTGCGCCCTTTTGCGCCGGTCATGCGGCCCCGTTTCCTCATCTTCCGGCGCCGGAGCGCGCCGAAAGCCGGGGCAGCCATGCCTCATCACCCCCCAGGGGCCTATTTCGGCTCCGCAAACCTGAAAGGACGACAGGAATGCTCAACCCAACCTTCATCAGCGCCATCCGGCGCGCCGCAAAGGGCGCCATCCACCTCACCGATTGCTTCTGGTCAGAGCGTCCGCATGGCGCGGCCGCCGAATGGCCCGAACCTGAGATTTGTAAACACCGGCTGAACTGAAAATCACGCCGGAGGACATTCAAGGATACCAAGATGTTTCCTCCTATTCCTACGCTGCCCGCAGGTGTCTCGCGGGCCGATGTCTACCCCACCCAAGAGCGGCGCCATGTGCGCCGGTCGGCGCCGGAGCGGCTGCAATTCGAACCGCAGATCCCCGGTGCTCCTGTCGTCCCCCTTCTGCCTCTGGTGGATCTGCCGGCGCCCGAGCCGGCAAAGCCCCGGCGGCAGGGCTGGCTGCTTCGCTTCTGGCGCGGGCCGGCCTTCGCTCCTCAGATCTGATGGAGATCTGAGTGACCAACCCGGCGGGGCCGGCACCGGAATTGCCCGGTGCCGGCCCCGCCACCCCTCCCGCAGGCGTGAAGCCTCGGGCGCCGCGCCAGACTTCCGCAATCGCCTCAAGCTGCTAAGCAGAGTTGACCCAAAGGGAGACCCGCATGCGCCGCATCCTGACCACTCTGACGCTTCTCACCGGCCTCGCCGCCGCGCCGCTTCATGCCGCCTGCACCGCGCCGAGCCTGCTGGAGACGATGGATGCAGGTGACCGTGCCCGGCTGACGCAGATGGCGGCGGGAGAGGTCCACGGTGAAGGGGTTCTCTGGCAGGCCGAAAAGGACGGGCGCACCATCGTGCTCGCCGGCACGATGCACCTGCCCGACCCGCGGACCGACCCTGTCTTCTCCCGCATCGCCGATGCCATGCAGAGCGCCGATGTCGCCCTCTTCGAGATGACCCGCGCCGAAGAGGCGCAGATGACCGCCGCCCTCACCGACGACCCGCAGCGCATGCTCATCACCGAAGGCCCCGATCTGCGCGCCCGCCTCGATGCCGAAACCTGGCGCGTGCTGGCCCAGGCCGCCCGCGCCCGCGGCATCCCGCCCGCCTTCGCCGCCAAGGTGCAGCCGTGGTTTCTGGTGCTCACCCTCTCTGCCCCGCCCTGTCTGGCCGCCAACGCGATCGATTCCACGCTCGATCACCGGCTGATGGACAGGGCCACCGCCAATGGCGCCGAGGTTCGCGCGCTGGAGCCGTGGGACACGCTGCTCACCATCGTCGAGGCCGCCGACGCCCAGGACGAGCTCGACATGCTGCGCCTCTCGCTGCAATCGCCCGAGCTGCAGGAGCAGGTCTTCAACGCTGTGATGGATCTCTATTTCGACGAGCGCATCAGCGAGATCATGGCGCTCACCGCCATCGCCGCCGAGCTGTCGCCGGGCGTTGATGTGGACGAGGCGATGCAGATCAACGACATGGCCGAAGAGGCGCTGCTCTACGGGCGCAACGATGCCTGGATGCCAGTGATCCTGCAGGCCGCCGCCCAGAACGACGAGACCTTCGTCGCCGTCGGCGCCGCGCATCTGCCGGGCGAGCGCGGGCTGCTGGGCCAGCTCGAAGCGGCCGGCTGGGCGATCTCGCCGCGCTAGGAAAAACGCGCCCGATCCCGGCGTGACACGAGGGAAAGCCGCCCCTATAAGGCGCGCGACCTCCCAACCCTATCCGCAGGATCGCCCATGACCACGCTCGTATTCGGCCACAAATCGCCCGACACGGATTCCACCGGCTCGCCCCTCATCTGGGCCTGGTACCTGTCGGCCCATCGCGAAACGCCGGCCGAGGCGCGCCTGCTCGGCAAGCCCAACACCGAGGCCGCCTTCGTGCTGCAGCGCTGGGGCTTCGACGAGCCGCCGCTGCTGGAAGGCATGGACGGCCATGACATCGTCATCGTCGACACCAACAACCCGGCCGAGCTGCCCCAGGGCATCAACGATGCCAGCCTCGTGCAGATCATCGACCACCACAAGCTGACCGGCGGCATCGAGACGAAGGCCCCCATCGACATCACCATCAAGCCGCTCGCCTGCACGGCCACCATCATGCACAACCTGATGGGCCCCAATGCCGGCGACATGCCCGAGGGCATCAAGGGGCTGGTGCTGTCGTGCATCCTCTCCGACACGCTGGAATTCCGCTCGCCGACGACGACCGAGCAGGACAAGTCCCTGGCCGAGAAGCTCGCGGCTGAGTTGGGCGTGAACATCTCGGACTATGCCTCGGAGATGTTCGCGGCGAAATCCGACGTCTCCGCCTTCTCCGATGCCGAGCTGCTGCGCATGGACAGTAAGGAATACGAGGTCGACGGCACCTCCTTCCGCGTCAGCGTGCTCGAGACGACCTCGCCGGACACCGTGCTGTCGCGCAAGTCCTCGCTGATGGAGACGATGCCCACCGTCGCCAGCGAAGACGGCGTCGACCAGGTGTTGCTCTTCGTCGTCGACATCCTGCGCGAAGAGGCAACGCTGCTGGTGCCGAACGATCTGGTCAAAGGCGTGGCCGAGAAGAGCTTCGGTGCGAGCGTTGCGGGCGACAGCGTGGTGCTGCCCGGAGTCATGAGCCGCAAGAAGCAGATCATCCCCGCGCTGAAGGTCTGAGGGATCGGGGCGGCGCTGCTGCCCCCTCGGCGCTAGAGACTTGGGGCGGGGGTTAATTCCCGCCCCTTTTCCATTCCGGCGCTCCAACTTCAGGAGACGCCTGCCCACGGCGACTAGCTCACACGCCGTGGGGTGGCGTCACAACGGCACCGCTACCCTACTGTATGCCGGCCAAACCCCTCCCAGCGGAGAGCTAAGCGCTGCCTTCATCAGAGCGCCAGCCCGCCGGGACGGGACGGAGCGGGAAGGTCGCCTCAGGCCGCCGCCAGCGCAGGCCCACGCTCGCGGAAGGTCACCAGCACCAGCACCGCCATCGCTGCCAGCACCACGGCCATCACCTCGAAGGTGCCGGAGTAGCCGAAGGCGTCGATCAGCGGCTGGCTGACCAGCGGCGAGAGGAACTGGCCGAGGAACACGCTCGTCGTCACCGCGCCAGAGGCGAGGCCGCGCCGATGCGCCGGCACCACATCGAGCGCGATCGACAGGAAGGTGGGCCACACCAGCCCCGCCGCGAGGCCAAGCAGTACACCCGCCGCCATCACCAGCCCATAGCCTTGCGCGAAGCCGAACAGCGCGAAGCCGCAGGCGAAGAGCGCAAAGCCCAGCGTCGGCGTCAGCGCCCGGCCCAACCTTGCCCTCACCCGACCGTAGGCCAGCGACGACAGCCCGCCGAAGAGCGTGACCATGGCCACCACCTTGGCCGCCGCCGCCGGCTCGTCATGGCCGAGCGTGGTGAGGTAGTAGGGCAGCTGCGTCGGCAGCATGTAGAAGGCCACGAAGTTCAGCCCCGCCAGCAGGATCACGACTGCCAGCAGCATGACCCAGCCGCGCTGGCCGGCATCCGCCGGGTCCGCCCGCTCCTGCACCTCGCCCTTCGGCGGCTCGGTCAGCGCCATCCAGAGGAAGGGCAGATAGACCAGCCCGATCAGGTAGATGACGAAGGGCGCAAACGGCGACATGCCCGCCAACGCGCCCGCGATGAGCAGGAAGACGAAGCCCGAGAAGTTGGTCGCCGCGATCTGCACGCCCATGAACTGGCCACGCTTTTCGCCATGGAAGTAATCGCCGATCAGCGCCGTCTGCGCCGTCATGATCAGCGCCACGCCCAGGCCCAGCACCAGTCGGCTGGCGAGGATCAGCGGCAGCGTCGGCAGCCAAAGCCCGCCGGAGCCGGCCACGGCGAAGAGCGCGATGCCGATCAGGAGTTGCCGTTTGCGGCCGAAGCGGTCGGCCATCATGCCGGCGAAGGGCGCGAAGATCGCCACCAGCAGCGACGGCGCGGTGACGAGCAGGCGGGCCATCAGATCGGCATTCGGCGTCTCGGCGAAGCGGGCGCCGATGCCGGGCAGCGAGGGGCTGATGATCTGGTTCGACAGAATGGTCAGCGTCGCCGCCAGAAGCAGGGCGACAGCGCGGCGGTCGCGCAGAAGAGAGAGCATGCAGAAGGGCTTTCGAAAACGGCAGCACCGCCCTGCCCCGCCCCTCTGCATGTTCGCGAGAGCGAGCAGTCTGGATGGCTGGATGGCTGGACCGGAGCGGCCGGGAGGATTACTGGTTACAAAAAACGTAAGTTGTAGCTTCCTGGCCGTCAAGGCGAAGGAGATTTCGATGCCCCGCACGGGCCTGACAGCCGAAGAACTGCGCGAAAAAGCGACAGATGTTGCCCTGCAGCGCATGCGCGAGGTCGGCTATTCCAAGGTCCGCCTCACCGATGTCGCCGCGGCGCTCGATGTCTCTCATGCCGCGCTCTATGCGCATTTCTCCTGCAAGGCGGGGCTGCTCGACGCCGTCGTGCGCCGCTGGCTGCTGGAGACGGAAGAGGCGCTGGCCCGCATCGTCGCCGGCCCCGGCAGCGCCGAAGAGCGCCTGATCGACTGGGTGCTCACCCGCCACCGCATGTCGCGCCAGCGGGCCTTGCATGACCCCGAGCCCTTCGCCGCCTTCGACTTTGCCTCCGACAAGGCGCGCCCCGTCATCACCGCCCATCTTCAGGTACTGACGGGCCAGATCGCCGCCCTGCTGGCCGAGGCGGGGCTCTCGGGCGGGCCCGGCGACCACCCTGCGCAAGTGATGATGGAGGCCATGCGCGCCTTCCAGCACCCCAGTTTCGTCGCCCATCACGTGGCGGACGACCGCGAGCCTCTGATGCTCGAGGTCGTGCGCACGGTTCTTGCCGGCCTGCGCGCGGGCGGCGCCTCGCAATAAGCGCCCCACTGGCCCCGCCGCGCCTTTCCCGCTAAGGCAGAGGCGCAGCTTTTGGAGCCCCCATGACGCAGATCATCGACAGCTTCTCCGAGATTTCGGAGAATTACGAAGCCGCCCTCGTCGACCTCTGGGGATGCATGCACAACGGCGTCTCGGCTCATGCCGAGGCCGTCGCCGCCATGCAGGCCTTCCGCGCCAAGGGCGGCAAGGTGGTGCTGCTCACCAACGCGCCCCGCCCCCGCGCCCATGTCGCCCGGCAGATCGCCGAGCTCGGCATTCCCGAGGATTGCTACGACGTCATCGCCACCTCGGGCGACAGCGCCCGCGCCGCGATGTTCGAAGGCGTGGTCGGCTCCAAAGTGTTCTTCATGGGCGAGGAGAAGGACGAGACCTTCTTCAAGCCGATGGAAGTGATAGACGACCCCGAGCCGATCACCACCGTGCCGCTGCAAGAGGCCGAAGGCATCGTCTGCTGCGGCCCGTTCGACCCCTACGCGCCGCCCGAAGAGCTGCGCCCGCAGCTGCTGCTCGCCAAGACGCGCGGGCTGAAGCTGCTCTGCGCCAACCCCGACCTCGTGGTCGACCGGGGCGACAAGCGCGAGTACTGCGCCGGCGCCGTGGCGAAGCTCTATGAAGAAATGGGCGGCGAGGCGCTCTATTTCGGCAAGCCGCATCCGCCGATCTACGATCTGGCCCGCCGGCGGCTGGCGCATCTGGGCGATCTGCCCAGCGACGCGCGCATCATCGCCATCGGCGACGGCATCGGCACCGACGTGGCCGGCGCGCTCGGCGAGGATCTCGATTGCATCTTCATCACCGGTGGCCTCGCGGCGCAGGAGACGAAGACCGACCGTCAGCCCGATGCCGCGGCGCTCGATGCCTATCTCGGCGAGCACATGCTCTCGCCGACTTATGCCATGGGCTTTCTGCGCTGAGCGCCCCCGCCCGGATGACGCGGAGGCCTGGCCGCATGCCCCACCTTGCGCCTCCTCCGCGCCGGGGCTAGCCATTCGCCATGCGCATCTTCCGCGACAGCCTGTACCTTGAAGACGACGCCCGCGGCGCTGTCGTGGCCATCGGCAATTTCGATGGCGTGCATCTCGGCCATCGCGCCGTGATCGACGCTGCCCGCGACGAAGCCGAGAAACTCGGCGCGCCGCTCGGGGTGATGACCTTCGAGCCGCATCCCCGGCAGGTCTTCGCGCCCGACGCGCCGCCCTTCCGGCTGATGAGCCCCGAGGCGCGCGCGCACCGGCTGCGCAAGATCGGTATCAATTACCTCTACGAGCTGCCCTTCACCCGCCAGCTCGCCAGCCTCACGCCCAAGGCCTTCGCCCGCGACGTGCTGGGCGAGCAGCTCGGCATCAGCCATGCCGTCATCGGCGCCGATTTCCGCTTCGGTGCAGAGCGCGCCGGCAATGCCGAGATGCTGGCCGAGTTCGGCGAGCAGTACGGCTTCGGAGTCTCCGTGGCGCCGCTTCTGGAACTGGGCGGGCTGGAGGTATCCTCCACCGCCATCCGCAAGGCGCTCAGCGAGGGCCGCCCGCGCGATGCCGCCGCCATGCTGGGCCATTGGCACCGCATCGACGGCACGGTCATCCGGGGGGACCAGCGTGGCCGAGAGCTGGGCTATCCCACTGCCAACCTCTCCATCGCCGGGCTGCACCCGCCGCGCTTCGGCGTCTACGCCGTGAAGGTCAGCGTGCTGACCGGCCCGCATGAGGGCGAATACGACGGCGCCGCCTCTATCGGCGTGCGGCCGACCTTTGGCGTCAACGCCCCCAATTGCGAGACCTACCTGCTCGATTTCCGCGGCGATCTCTACGCCGCCGAGATCTCCGTCGCACTGGTCGAATATCTTCGCCCCGAGCTGAAATTCGACGGCGTCGACCCGCTGATCCTGCAGATGGACAAAGACTGCCAAGAGGCGCGGGCGATCCTGGCCGATGCCTGATCTGCGCCTGGAATTCTGGCGCCACTACCGGCTCGACCGGCTGACCCAGGCCGAGTGGGAAGCGCTCTGCGACGGCTGCGGCAAGTGCTGCCTCAACAAGCTGGAGGATGCCGAGACGGGCGAGGTCGCCCTCACCCGCGTCTCCTGCCGGCTGCTCGACACCGGCACCTGCCGCTGCAGCCATTACGAGAACCGGCGCGACTACGTGCCCGAATGCATCCAGCTCACCCCGAAGACCATCCAGAAGCACATGTATTGGCTTCCCGCCACCTGCGCCTACCGGCTCGTCCATGAAGGGCGCGACCTCTACGACTGGCATCACCTCAAGAGCGGCAGCCTTGAGGCCGTGCACGAGGCCGGCATCTCCATCGCCGGGCAGGCCGTCTCCGAAAGCGAGATTTCGGAGGACGATTGGGAGGACCACATCATCGAGGAACCCGGCACATGACCACGAGCTCCGACCTGAACTTCTCCTCCGACAACGCCGGCCCGGCCCATCCCAAGGTGATGGACGCGCTGATGCGCGCCAACGAGGGTCATGCCTCGGGCTATGGCGCCGATGCGCTGACCGAAGCGGTGACGGGCCAGATCCGCGAGCTCTTCGGGGCGCCGGAGGCCGCTGTCTATCTGGTGGCGACGGGCACGGCGGCCAATTCGCTGGCGCTGGCCTGCCTCGCCAAGCCCTGGTCGGGCATCTTCTGCGCCCCGACGGCGCATGTGCAGGTCGATGAATGCAACGCGCCGGAGTTCTTCACCGGCGGCGCCAAGCTGATCCCGGTGACGGGGCCCGACGGCAAGATCGGCGCGGCCTCGCTGGAGGCGGCTATCCTGAAGGAAGAGACCCGCGGCGTGCACGGGCCCCAGCGCGGACCGGTCACGCTGACGCAGGCGACCGAGACGGGCACCACCTACAGCCAGACCGAGCTGGAGGCGATCGGCGCCGTTGCCGGCCGCTTCGGCCTGAAGCTGCACATGGACGGCGCCCGCATCTCGAACGCGCTGGCCGCCTCGAACCGCTCGCCGGGCGAGATGGTCGAGCAGGTCAGCGCGCTCAGCTTCGGGGGCACCAAGAACGGCCTTCTCGGCGCCGAGGCGGTGGTGCTGTTCGACCCCGAGCTGGCCTGGGAATTCGAGCTGCGCCGCAAGCGCGCCGGGCACCTCTTCTCGAAACACCGCTACCTCGCCGCGCAGTTCAACGCCTATCTCACCGATGGTCTGTGGATGGACATGGCCGCCCGCGCCAATGCCGCCGCCGCGCGCCTGAGCACGGGGCTGGTGGCGCAGGGCTACCAGCTGGCCTGGCCGACCGAGGCGAACATGGTGTTCTTCCGCGCCCCGCGCCAGGTGCATGAGGCGGCGATGGCGAAAGGGGCCGTCTACCACATGTGGGACGATGCCACCGAAAGCCCGGATGCGCCGATGACCGCCCGCCTGGTCTGCGACTGGTCGAAGACCGACGAACAGATCGACAGGTTCCTGGAGCTGCTGTCCTGAAGTCCTGAGGCCGGGCGAGCGGCGGGCAACCCCCGCCGCCTCAATCCTTAGATCGCTTCGCCGGTGCAGGCGCCGACGAGGCTGGCGTATTGCGCCTGGAACCAGCCCAGCGCGCTCTCGGGGTTCTGCTCGGCAATGGTGCCGGTCAGGCGGCCGAACACGGCGGCAGCGCGGCTGTCATCCACCATGGGCACCGACTGGGCCGACAGCACCGTCTCGTAGACGAAGAAGGCCACGGCGCAGAGCAGGATGCCGCGCGCCACGCCAAAGAGAAAGCCCAGGCCCTGATCCACCCCGCCGAGCGCCGAGCGCTGCACAAGGCTGGAGAAGAGCGGCGTGAACAGCGAGAACACGATCAGCGCCAACGCGAAGACGGTGAAGAACGCCGCGATCACCGACAGCTCGCAGCTGTCGCCGATGAAATCGCCGACAACGGGGATCTGCTCGACCAGCGGGCGCACCTCATCGGCGAAGATGAAGGCCAGAATGGCGGCGCCGACCCAGGCTGCGATGGCAAGCGCCTCGCGCACAAGGCCGCGGGAATAGGCCAGCAGGGCCGACAGGATGATGACGATCGCCACCACGCCGTCGATCAAGGTGAAACCGTCCATCAGTTCTCCTGCTCTGGCCCATCGCCAGGATGGTCGCCGCTCAGATCTGTGCCGAAGGTGTCAGTCACAAAGCCGGCGATCTCGTCACTTTCCATGAGCCGCATCTCGCTGCGACCCGCGGCGCCCCGGCCTCTCAGCCTTGGCAACGCCGCCGAGGTGAAACCAAGTTTTTTGGCTTCTTTCAACCGATTTTCGGTCTGCGGCACCGGACGCAGGGCGCCGGAGAGGCTGATCTCGCCAAAAAAGACACAAAGCGAGGGGAGCGCGCGGCCCTGAAGAGCCGAGAGCAGCGCCGCCGCGATGGCCAGATCGGCCGCGGGCTCGGTGATCCGCAGGCCGCCGGCAACGTTCAGATACACGTCCTGCCCGGCGAAAGAGATGCCCGCCCGCGCCTCCAGCACCGCCAGCAGCATGTTGAGCCGCCCGGAATCGAGGCCGAGCACCGAGCGACGCGACTGGCCCGGAGGCGCCGGCGCGACAAGGGCCTGGATCTCGCAAAGCAGCGTGCGGCTGCCCTCGATCCCGGCGAAGACGGCAGAGCCGGGCACTTCGGCGCCCCGGTCGGAGAGGAAGAGGGCCGAGGGGTTCTTCACCTCCGCCAGCCCCTTGCCGGTCATCTCGAAGACGCCGATCTCGTCGGCAGGGCCAAAGCGGTTCTTCACCGCACGGAGGAGGCGGAAGGCATGGCCGCGCTCGCCCTCGAAATAGAGCACGGTGTCGACGAGGTGCTCGATCACGCGAGGGCCGGCGAGCGCGCCCTCCTTGGTGACATGGCCGACGAGCACGATGGCGCTGCCCCGCCGCTTGGCGAAACCCACCAGCTCCTGCGCCACGGCGCGCAACTGGCTGACAGAGCCGGGCGCGGCATCGAGCCCGTCGTGCCAGATCGTCTGGATCGAATCGATGATGACGAGGCCCGGCGGGTTGGCATCGAGCGTGGTGAGGATGTCGCGCAGGTTGGTGGCGGCGGCGAGCTTCACCGGGCTCTCGGCCAGCCCCAGCCGCTGGGCGCGCAGCTGGATCTGCGCCGCCGATTCCTCGCCGGAGACATAGAGCACATCCAGGCCTCCCCGCGCGAAGCGGGCCGCGGCCTGCAGCAGCAGCGTCGACTTGCCGATCCCTGGATCGCCGCCGAGCAGGATGGCCGAGGCCGGCACCAGCCCGCCGCCGAGCACCCGGTCGAGCTCTGCCACGCCGGCGGCGCGGCGCGGCTCATCGACGGCGGTGGCGGCCAGATCGGTCAGCTCGATGCGGTTGCCGCGAGAGGCGAGCTTCTTCGCCCCCGGCCCGTCGGACAGGGCGCCCTGCTCGACAAGCGTGTTCCAGGCCCCGCAGGCATCGCACTGGCCCGACCATTTGGCATGGGCGGCGCCGCAGGCGGAGCAGATGAAGGGGGCATCCTTGGCCATGCGCCCTTTTGGCAGGCAGGCGCGGCGGCGTCCATCGGGGGCGGTGAGTTGGGGGCGCCGCCGCCATCTCGCCCTCCACCCTGCACGACGGCTGCGCGCCGGGCGAGCGCCTGCCCGTGGGGTGGCGTCCTGCCCTTCCCGCTGCGGCGATTTATGCTGGCCACACCCCTCCCCAGCGGCGGGCTAAGCGCTGCCTTCACCAGAGCGCCAGCCCGCGGGGACGGGCAGGCGCTCGCCCGGCGCCTTCGGCTTGGCTCCGGGCGGGGTGAGGAGCGGCACAGTCGGGTGGAAAGACCTTCGCCCCGCGGCGTCCCGCCTCACCCTCCTTTCATTAGGGTCACATCCCGGCCCCGTGCTACCGTCCCCCCGTACAAGTGTGAGGATGTCATGGTAGACGAGGCAGACGAGGCAGAGCGCCCGCCGCAGGGCGGCGACATGGTCTACCGCCACCGGATCTCCACCCGGCTCTGGCACTGGGTGAATGCCGTCGTTCTGATCGTCATGCTGATGAGCGGGCTGATGATCTTCAACGCCCATCCCGCCCTCTACTGGGGCCAGTACGGCGCCAATCCCGACCCATCCTGGCTGCAGATCGGCACGACCGATGGCGAGGGCTACCTGCGCATCGGCAACCTCCAGCTCCAGACCACCGGCGTCCTCGGCCTCTGGTCCGACGCCGAGGGCGAACTCCGCGCCCGCGCCTTCCCATACTGGGCCACGATCCCCTCGCGCTATTCGCTCGCCGATGCCCGGCTCTGGCATCTGACCTTCGCCTGGATCTTCGGCACCTCGATCGTGCTCTATCTCGTCTGGTCGCTCATCAACCGGCACCTGTGGCGTGACATCGTCCCTCGCCTTGCGGAGCTTCGGCCCTCCCATGTCTGGGGCGCCATCAAGCACCACGCCATGCTCCGCCTGCCGCGCGGCGAAGAGGCACGGCACTACAACGTGCTGCAGAAGATCAGCTACGTGCTGGTGATCGTTATCCTAATCCCCACCATGGTGCTCAGCGGGCTGACGATGTCGCCCTCGATGAATGCCGCCTGGCCCTGGCTGCTCGACCTCTTTGGCGGCCGGCAATCGGCGCGCTCGGTGCATTTCATCGTCGCATGGATGCTGGTCGCCTTCATCATCGTGCATCTGCTGATGGTGCTGCTCGCCGGACCGATCAACGAGATCCGCTCGATGATCACCGGCCGCTACCGACTGCCGAAGGAAAAGCCATGACCCGCCTCCTCACCCGCCGCCGCCTGCTCACCGTCGCGGCCCCGGCCCTGCTGCTGGGCTGCGACCGGCTGAACGCCGCGCCGAGCTTTCGCGAGTTCCTGGGGCTGGGCGAAAAGCTCTCCTATGGGGCGCGGAGGCTGTTCAATGGCGACAGCCTCGTGCGCGAGTATAGCGAGGCCGAGATGTCGCCCGACTTCCGCACCAACGGCACCACCATGCCGCAGGGCGCCGAATACCGTCGCTGGATGGAGACCGGCTTTGCAGACTGGCGCCTGAAGGTGGGCGGGCTGGTCGATGAGCCCTACGAGTTCTCGCTGGACGAGCTGCGCGCCCTGCCCGCCCGCACCCAGATCACCCGCCACGATTGCGTCGAAGGGTGGAGCGCCATCGGCCAGTGGACGGGCCCGCAGCTCTCCGAAGTGCTCTCCCGCGTCGGCCTGCAGGACGA
Organism: Pseudoroseicyclus sp. H15; assembly: GCF_054353345.1. NCBI lineage: Bacteria > Pseudomonadati > Pseudomonadota > Alphaproteobacteria > Rhodobacterales > Paracoccaceae > Pseudoroseicyclus > Pseudoroseicyclus sp. H15. The sequence continues at coordinate 305,798 of NZ_JBTHJE010000005.1, read as the reverse complement.
GGCGCGCTACATCGTCTTCCGCTGCGCCGACAGCTTCGGCCTCGCGCCCTATTACGAGAGCATCGACCTGAACGACGCCTTCCATCCCCAGACCATCCTCGCCTACGGCATGAACGGCGCCGACCTGCCCGTCGGCCATGGCGCGCCGGTGCGGCTGCGGGTCGAGCGGCAGCTCGGCTACAAGAACGCCAAGTATCTGGTGGGGATCGACGCGGTCGCCAGCCTCGCCGAGGTCGGCGGCGGCAACGGCGGCTATTGGGAAGATGCTGCCAACTACGAATGGTTCGCCGGCATCTGAGCAAGCGGCAGGGCCCGCGCCCCGCCGCCGCTACTTCAGAGCTTGCCGGCGAGGTAGTCGTCGAGCTGCTCCAGACGGTCCTGCCCCCAGAACCGCTCGGTGCCGTCGACAACGAAGAACGGCACGCCCACGGCACCGGCAGAGACCGCCTCTTCGCCGTTCTTTGCGTAGGTCTCCGCCCCGGCCAGCAGGCCCTTGTCGGCGAGGCTGGGGTCGAAGCCGCCCTCCTGCAGCGCCGCGCGGATCACCTCGTCCTCTGCTATGTCCTTCTCTTCGGCCCAGCTGGCGCGGCTGATCGCCGCAAGCGCCTTGGCCACATCGCCGCTGCCATCCTCCTGCCCCGCGATCAGCGCGTAGGAGGCGGGGGCCGCATTCGTGGGCCAATGTGCGGGAGCCGGGTTCAGGGGCACACCGGCGCGCTTGGATTCGCGGCGCAGCTCCTGCCCGCGCAGCTCACGCCGGTTAACGTGCCGCTCCTTCATGGGAACGGCCCCGACCGCCCCGAACAGGCCGGAGATATCGAGCGGCTTGTAGGTGATCGTGGCGCCGTGTTTCGCGGCGATCTCGGCCGGGCGGGTGCCCGCGAGATAGACGAATGGCGACAGCACAGACAGGTAATAGTCGATATGGGCCATTGGGGTCCTCCTCCCACTCACTGGTTTGCGGGACGGTAGGCTTGTGTTAGGCGGTGTCAACGACACGAATCTGTTGCGTTGCCGCCAAGGTTCGCCCCCCGAGAGGTCTCTCCCCATGCCAGCACTGCACGAACCCAAGCTGATCGCGGGCAACGCGAATCAGCCCTTGGCCCGATCCATCGCACGCCGAATGTCGATGCACCGAGGCATGAGCGTGGGTTTGGTGGAGGCGCGGGTCGAGCGCTTCAACGACCAGGAGATCTTCGTCGAGGTCTACGAAAATGTCCGCGGCGAGGACATGTTCATCATCCAGCCGACCTCGAACCCGGCCAACGACAACCTGATGGAGCTGCTCATCATCGCCGATGCGCTCCGCCGCTCCTCCGCCAGCCGCATCACCGCCGTGATCCCCTATTTCGGCTATGCGCGGCAGGATCGCCGCACCAAGGCGCGCACGCCGATCTCGGCCAAGCTGGTGGCCAACCTCATCCACGAGGCCGGCATCGAGCGGGTGCTGACGATGGATCTGCACGCCGCGCAGATCCAGGGCTTCTTCGACATTCCCGTCGACAACCTCTACGCCGCGCCGATCTTCGCGCTCGACATCGCGCATAATTTCCGCGGCCGCCTGCAGGACGTGATGGTCGTCTCGCCCGACGTGGGCGGCGTGGCGCGGGCCCGTGAGCTGGCACAGCGCATCGGCGCCCCGCTGGCCATCGTCGACAAGCGCCGCGAGCGCGCCGGCGAAGTGGCCGAGATGACAGTGATCGGCGATGTGAGCGGCAAGAGCTGCATCATCGTCGATGACATCTGCGACACCGCCGGCACGCTCTGCAAGGCCGCCGAAGTGCTGATGGAGGGCGGCGCCAGCGAGGTACACGCCTATATCTCGCACGGTGTGCTGAGCGGCCCGGCTGTGGAGCGGATCGAGAAGTCGGTGATGAAATCGCTGGTAATCACCGATTCCATCGCGCCGACCGAAGCGGTCGCCGCCTGCCCCAACATCCGCATCGTGCCGACAGCGCCGATGTTCGCGCAGGCCATCCTGAACATCTGGAACGGCACCTCGGTGAGCTCGCTCTTCGACCATGAAACGCTGACGCCGATCTACGAAGGCATGTACTCGGCAGCCTGAGCCCGCCGGCGACCTCTTATCCCCGCACCAGCGCCCGGGCGCCGGGCGGGGGCGGAGCGGAGCGGAGATGGGCCGCCCGCGAGGTCGACCGCCCCTAGTCCTCCACGTCCCACATCTCACCGTCAGGCACCTGGCCGATGGCCTGCCAGGCGGCATGGACGCGGGCGATCCTGGTGTCGCCCCATGTCTTGAAGACAATGACGAACCCGTCCGTCCCCACATCCACCGCCCGGATCTCGGCCCTCAGATTGGCCCCGGAATCGAAATCCCAGAGCGCGATGGAGCAGGTGACGGAGGGCGGTGTCAGAAACGGCCGGCTGAAGGCGACGTCGCGGCGCACCTCGCGCGGCCCCTGCCCGGCCCACATCGGCCCGTTGTCGCTGAAATCGGAGAACAGGCTGCAATCGCCCTGATCCACCGCCACAAGGCCGGTGCCCAATATCTTCATGGCGCTATCCCCTTCTCCGCACTCGAATATCGGCGGAGGGGGCGCCGCAATGCAAGAGGGCCCCGCCAAGGGGGCCCTCTGCAATCACATCAGACAGGCTGGCTCAGGCGCTGACGCCAAGCTCCCGGCCGACGGCATCGAGATCGGCGAGCGTCTTGTTCGCCTCGTCGGTGCTGTCGCCCTGGCCCTTGGCCTGCTCGAGCGTGACATTCGCACTCTCGCGCAGGCGACCCATCAGCTCGCTGTCCACCTCGGCGCGCGGCGCCGCCATCTCGGCGAGCACCGAAACGCTCTTCGCCGTGATCTCGGCAAAACCGCCGGAGACGAGATATTCATCGACCCCGCCGCTGTGGTGAACCTTCAGAAGGCCCGGCCGCAGCGTGGTGATCGTCGGCGCATGGTCGGCCATGGCCGTCATGTCGCCATCGGCGCCCGGGATGTCGACGGAGGTGGCCTCAAGCGAGGCCAGCCGCCGCTCCGGGCTGACGAGATCGAACTGGACCGTATCGGCCATCGTTAGTCCTCCTTAGGCCGCGGCGGCCATTTTCTCGGCCTTGGCGACGGCGTCCTTGATGCCGCCGACCATGTAGAAGGCGCCTTCGGGCAGGTGATCGTACTCACCGGCGACGACGGCCTTGAACGAGGCGATGGTGTCTTCCAGCGGCACCTGGATGCCCGGGGAGCCGGTGAAGACCTGCGCCACGTCGAAGGGCTGCGAGAGGAAGCGCTGGATCTTCCGGGCGCGCGCCACGGTCAGCTTGTCCTCTTCCGAGAGCTCGTCCATTCCGAGAATGGCGATGATGTCCTGCAGCGACTTGTAGCGCTGAAGGATACCCTGCACGTCACGGGCGACGTTGTAGTGCTCTTCGCCAACGATCTGCGGGTCCATCAGGCGCGAGGAGCTGTCGAGCGGGTCCACGGCCGGGTAGATGCCGAGCTCGGAGATGGCGCGGGAAAGCACCGTCCGGGCGTCGAGGTGGGCGAAGGTGGTGGCGGGCGCCGGGTCGGTAAGGTCGTCGGCGGGCACATAGACGGCCTGGATCGAGGTGATCGAGCCGTTCTTCGTCGAGGTAATCCGCTCCTGCATCGCGCCCATGTCGGTCGCCAGCGTCGGCTGGTAGCCCACGGCAGAGGGGATGCGGCCCAGAAGGGCGGACATCTCGGAGCCGGCCTGCGTGAAGCGGAAGATGTTGTCCACGAAGAACAGAACGTCGGTCCCGGTCGAGTCGCGGAACTGCTCGGCCAGCGTCAGGCCGGTCAGGGCAACGCGGGCACGGGCGCCGGGCGGTTCGTTCATCTGGCCGTAGACCAGGGCGATCTTCGATTCCGGCAGGTTCTCGGTGTTCAGAACGCCGGATTCGATCATCTCGTGGTAGAGGTCGTTGCCCTCACGGGTGCGCTCACCCACGCCGGCGAACACGGACAGGCCCGAGTGCACCTTGGCGATGTTGTTGATGAGCTCCTGGATGAGAACCGTCTTGCCCACGCCGGCACCGCCGAAGAGGCCGATCTTGCCGCCCTTGGCGTAGGGGGCGAGCAGGTCGATGACCTTAATGCCGGTCACGAGCACTTCAGCCTCGGTGGACTGGTCTTCGAAGTTCGGCGCCGGCGCGTGGATGGCGCGGGTCTCTTCGGCCTCGATGGGGCCCTTCTCGTCGATCGGCTCGCCGATCACATTAAGGATGCGGCCCAGCGTGGCGGTGCCCACGGGCACCGAGATCGGCGCCCCGGTGTCGGTGACGGCGGCGCCGCGCACGAGGCCTTCGGTGGCGTCCATGGCGATGGTGCGCACGGTGCTCTCGCCAAGATGCTGGGCCACTTCGAGCACCAGCTTCTTGCCGTTGTTCTCGGTGGTCAGCGCGTTGAGAATGGCCGGCAGCTCATCGTCGAACTGCACGTCCACCACGGCGCCGATGACCTGGGTAATCTTGCCCTTAGATTCAGCCATGATTGCGTCTCCGGTTCTTGGCCGCCCCTTGCGTCGTGGGCGCCTGATGTTGTGGCCGGCGCGGGGTTAGGCCCGCGCCGATGGGTCGTCAGAGCGCTTCGGCGCCCGAAATGATCTCGATCAGCTCGTTGGTGATGACGGCCTGACGCGAGCGGTTGAACTCGATGGTCAGCTTGTCGATCATCTCGCCCGCGTTCCGCGTGGCGTTGTCCATCGCGCTCATCTGCGCGCCGTTGAACGAGGCGTTGTTTTCCAGCAGAGCCGTGAAGATCTGCGTGGCCACGCCGCGTGGCAGCAGGTCGGCAAGGATCGCCTCTTCCGACGGCTCGTAATCGTAGAGCGCGCCAGAAGACCCCTCGTCCCCTTCTTCTTCCTCGAAGGCGGCGGGGATGATCTGCTTGGCGGTCGGCACCTGCGTCACGACGTTCTCGAAGACGGCGTAGAAGATCGTCGCCACGTCGAACTCGCCATTGGCGAAGCGGTCGAGAATGTCGCGCGCGATCTCCTGCGCGTTGCCATAGCCGATACGCTTGACGTCGGAGAGGTCGACATGGCCCACGAAGAGATGGCCCAGGTCGCGGCGCATCATATCGCGCCCCTTCTTGCCGACGGTGAGGATCTTCACCTCTTTGCCTTCGGCCAGCAGCTCTTCGACCCGAATCCGCGCTTTGCGCGCGATCGAGGCGTTGAAGCCGCCGCACAGGCCCCGCTCTGCCGTCATCACAACGATCAGATGGGTCTTGTCGCTGCCCGTGCCGGCCAGAAGCTTCGGCGCGCTGTCGCTGTCACCCACACCGGCCGCCAGCCCCGCCATGACGGCATTGAAGCGTTCGGCATAGGGGCGCGCGGCCTCGGCTGCTTCCTGGGCGCGGCGGAGTTTGGCCGCCGCGACCATCTGCATGGCCTTGGTGATCTTGCGCGTCGATTTGACGGACTCGATCCGGTTCTTGAGGTCCTTCAGAGAGGGCATGCCCTGTCCTCCTTATGGTTCCGGATCAGCTGAAATCGCGGGCGTATTCGTCGATCGCGGCTTTCAGCTTTTCCTCGGCCTCGCCTTTGATCTTCGGGTCTTCGCGCGTGATGTAATCAAGCACGTCCGACTTCTGGCCGCGCATGAACTTCAGCAGCCCGGCTTCCCAGCGCGACACGTCGCGCACGGCGACCTTGTCGAGGTAACCGTTCACACCGGCGTAGATGACGCAGACGATCTCGGCGTTGGTCAGCGGCGAATACTGCGGCTGCTTCATCAGCTCGGTCAGGCGGGCGCCGCGGTTCAGCAGGCGCTGCGTCGAGGCGTCGAGGTCGGAGCCGAACTGCGCGAAAGCGGCCATCTCGCGGTACTGCGCGAGCTCCAGCTTCACGGGGCCGGCGACCGACTTCATGGCAGAGGTCTGGGCCGACGAGCCGACGCGGCTCACCGAAAGGCCGGTATTCACGGCGGGGCGGATGCCCTGGAAGAACAGCTCGGTCTCAAGGAAGATCTGGCCGTCGGTGATCGAGATCACGTTGGTCGGGATGAAGGCCGAGACGTCGCCGCCCTGCGTTTCGATGATCGGCAGCGCCGTCAGCGAGCCCGAGCCGTGGTCTTCGTTCAGCTTGGCAGACCGCTCCAGCAGGCGGGAGTGCAGGTAGAACACGTCGCCCGGGTAGGCTTCACGGCCCGGCGGGCGGCGAAGGAGCAGCGACATCTGGCGGTAGGCGACGGCCTGCTTGGAGAGGTCATCGTAGATGATGAGCGCGTGCTTGCCGTTGTCGCGGAAGTACTCGGCCATGGCCGTCGCGGCATAGGGCGCGATGAACTGCATCGGCGCCGGGTCAGAGGCGGTCGCGGCCACGACGATGGAGTATTCCATGGCGCCGGTCGCTTCGAGACGCTTCACCAGCTGCGCGACGGTGGAGCGCTTCTGACCGATGGCGACGTAGATGCAGTAGAGCTTGTCGCTCTCGTTGTCGCCGGCGGCGTCGTTGTACGTCTTCTGGTTGAGGATCGTGTCCATCGCGATGGCGGACTTGCCGGTCTGACGGTCACCGATGATCAGCTCACGCTGGCCACGGCCGATCGGGATCATGGCGTCGACCGATTTCAGGCCGGTGGCCATCGGCTCGTGCACGGATTTGCGCGGAATGATGCCCGGCGCTTTCACGTCGGCGACGCGGCGCTCGGAGCCTTCAACGGCGCCCTTGCCGTCGAGCGGGTTGCCAAGGCCGTCGAGCACGCGGCCGAGCAGGCCCATGCCGGCGGGGACGTCCACGATCGAGTTCGTCCGCTTGACCGTGTCGCCTTCCTTGATGTCCTGGTCAGAGCCGAAGATCACGACACCGACGTTGTCGGTTTCGAGGTTCAGCGCCATGCCGCGGATGCCACCGGGAAACTCGACCATCTCGCCGGCCTGGATGTTGTCCAGCCCGTGGACACGGGCGATGCCGTCCCCAACGTTCAGCACGCGGCCAACTTCGGCGACTTCGGCTTCCTGGCCGAAGTTCTTGATCTGGTCCTTGAGGATCGCGGAGATCTCCGCAGCTTGGATCGCCATTACCGGGCCTCTTTCATGGAATTCTGCAGGGAGGAGAGCTTCGAGGAGATCGAGGTGTCGATCATCTTCGAGCCCAATTTCACTATCATGCCGCCGATGAGGCTTTCATCGACAGAGGTTTTCAACTTCACGGTCTTGCCGGATTTTTCGGCCAGCGTCTCGGACAGGCGCGTCTGCTGCGCCTCGCTGAGCGGCTGGGCCGAGGTCACTTCGGCCGTCACTTCGCCCTTTTCGTCGGCGATGCGGGCACGCAGCGCGTCCAGAAACTCCGGCAGCACGAACAGGCGGCGCTTGGCAGCCATCAGGCCAAGCACGTTGCGCATGGTCTCGGTCAGGCCCATGGCGCTGGCCAGGGCGGTGATCGCCTTGCCTTGCGCATCGCGCGAATAGATCGGCGAAGAGATCAGATCGGAAAAATCAGCACTTTCTTCCAGAGCGGTGTCGAGCGTGTCGACATCGGATTCAAGCGCGGCGATACCGCCTGCCTCGCTAGCGAGGTCATAGGCGGCAGAGGCATAGCGAGCGGCGATACCTACTGAAACTGAATGAGATTCGGACACGTCCCCTCTTCCGATGCGCAGGCCCGTTCGCCCCCTCCCAAAGGGCGCGAGTCGGGCATCCGGGAAAGGCCCGGCAAAGGTGCCCGGCCGTCAAATCAAGGCGCGTTTAGCAGTTGGAACCGGGTGCCGCAACAGGGTTGCCCAAAGGTTTCTTGGCCAAGCCATGCGCTTTCGTCATGGCTTTCCGCAAAGACCTACCGGTAGCGCGCATCTGGCGCTGAACGGCGGGCCGGTTCGGGCTGCGCGATGCCTTCCAACACACGCAGCGGCCGCCGCACAGCCTCTGGCAGGCCGGGCCGCGTGGGCTGGCTCGTCTGCTTGGTGGCTTCGACGATCAGCACGCCGCCCGCGGCGAAAACGGGGATGTGCCGGCCGGCGCTTTCCAGAAAGTTCGCCGCCTTGCGCCAGTTCCGCCGCACGCTCGGCGGCTGGTATAGTGTAGACAGCGACCTGCCCGGCTCGAATTCATGCGCCCGCAGCATTGCCTCGAGCTGGCCGATCGAGAACGGCCGCCCGTAGCCGAAGGGCGTGGCATCCGAGCGCGACCAAAGCCCCGCGCGGTTCGGCACGATGAACACCGCCCGCCCGCCAGGGCCAAGCACGCGCCAGGCTTCTTCCAGCAGCGCCGTCGGGCGCTCTGACGTCTCCAGCCCGTGCAGCAGCACCAGTTTGTCGACGGCCCCCGTTTCCACCGGCCAGAGCGATTCCTCGCAAAGAACAGAGACGTTTGGCATGCCAGCGGGCCAGTGCATCACGCCCTGCGGCGCCGGCATCAGCGCCATGACCCGCCGCGCGTCTTGCAGGTAGGGCCGCAGCAGCGGCGCGGCGAAACCGAAGCCGAGCACATACTGGCCCTTGGCCTCGGGCCAGAGCGTCTGCAGCTCGCCCCGCACGACCTTCTGAGCCGCGCGGCCGAGAGCCGAGCGATAATAGAAGTCGCGCAGGTCGGTCACATCCAGGTGCATTGAAGCCGCGGCCACTCTCCCTCACTCTTGAGGAAACATAAGCAAGCCCGGAGCCGAAAACCATGCCGATGACCATCACCACCCTTCCGGCCCGCAGCGACAACTACTTCTACCTTCTGCATGACGAGACCTCTGGCCGCACCGCGCTCGTCGATGCACCCGAGGCCGCGCCCATCCGCGCGGCGCTGGAAGAGCGCGGATGGGGGCTCGACGATATCCTCATCACCCATCACCACGGCGATCATACCGAGGCGGTGGACGAGCTGCGCGAGGCCTATGGCGCCCGCGTGACCGGGGCCGCACAGGATTCGCACCGCCTGCCCAAGCTCGACCGCTCGGTCGCGCCGGGCGAGACCTTCGATCTCTATGGAGAAGAGGTGCAGGTGATGGATGCGCCGGGCCACACCGTCGGCCATATCGCCTTCTACATGCCCGGCCCCGGCGCGCTTTTCTCGGCCGACAGCCTGATGGCGCTGGGGTGCGGGCGGCTGTTCGAGGGTACGCCAGAGCAGATGTGGGAGACGCTGCAGCGCTTTGCCGCGCTGCCGGAGGAGACGATGGTCTACTCGGGCCATGAGTACACCGCCGCCAACGCAGCGTTCGCGATGTCTATTGAACCGGACAATCGCGACCTTATCTCTCGCAAGCAGCGGGTCGACGAGGCCCGCGCCGCGGGCCGTGCCACCGTTCCTTCCCTTTTAAAGGAAGAGCTTGCGACAAATCCGTTCCTGCGGGCCGGCGCACCGCAGATCAAATCCTCACTCGACATGGCGGATGCAACCGATGTCGAGGTGTTCGCCGAAATCCGCCGCCGTAAGGATCGGTTCTAACCACCCGGTCGCCCCTTCAACCCGATGCCGAGAAACTGTGCCTTTGCACCCCCGCTCACCAATCGTGAACTGCCGAGTCTAAATTTTCTCTTGAAGATGCGCCGAAAGAACCGAACCTTAAACCTTGAAGGCCACGGTCAGGACGGGCCCTACCCCCATCCAGGCCCCGAGCAGAGGAGCACGTAACCTGTGCCGTCTTTTTCGACAACGCTTGAGCAATCCATCCATGCCGCCCTCGCCCTCGCGAATTCGCGCCGGCACGAGCTGGCCACGCTGGAGCATCTGCTCCTCGCCCTCGTAGACGAGCCCGACGCTGCCCGCGTGATGCGGGCCTGCAGCGTCGACCTCGAAGATCTTCGCAAGACGCTCGAAGACTTCATCGAGGACGATCTCTCCACCCTTGTGACGGATGTCGAAGGGTCCGAGGCCGTGCCCACGGCCGCGTTCCAGCGCGTGATTCAGCGCGCCGCCATCCATGTTCAATCCTCCGGCCGCACAGAGGTGACCGGCGCCAACGTGCTCGTCGCGATCTTCGCCGAGCGTGAGTCGAATGCCGCCTACTTCCTGCAGGAGCAGGAGATGACGCGCTATGACGCGGTGAACTTCATCGCGCACGGCGTCGCCAAGGATCCGGCTTTCGGCGAAAGCCGCCCTGTCACCGGGGCCGATCCGTCCAAGGAAGACGAGCGCGAGAGCGCCTCGTCCTCCTCCAGCGATGAAAAGGAGAGCGCGCTGGCCAAATATTGCGTCGACCTGAATGCCAAGGCCACCAAGGGGGATGTCGATCCCCTCATCGGCCGCGCGCATGAGGTGGAGCGTTGCATTCAGGTGCTCTGCCGCAGGCGCAAGAACAACCCGCTGCTCGTGGGCGACCCGGGCGTCGGGAAAACGGCGATTGCCGAAGGTCTGGCCTACAAGATCGTGCGCGATGAAGTGCCCGAGGTTCTGTCGGGCGCCACCATCTTCTCGCTCGACATGGGCGCGCTTCTGGCCGGCACCCGCTACCGCGGCGACTTTGAAGAGCGGCTGAAGGCCGTGGTGACGGAGCTCGAAGAGCATCCCGACGCCGTGCTCTTCATCGATGAGATCCACACGGTCATCGGCGCCGGCGCCACCTCCGGCGGGGCCATGGACGCCAGCAACCTCCTGAAGCCCGCGCTTCAGGGCGGCAAGCTGCGCTGCATGGGCTCCACCACCTACAAGGAGTTCCGCCAGCACTTCGAGAAGGACCGCGCGCTGAGCCGCCGGTTCCAGAAGATCGACGTGAACGAGCCGAGCGTGGAAGACGCGGTGAAGATCCTTCAGGGCCTCAAGCCCTATTTCGAAGAGCATCACGCCATCCGCTACACCTCCGATGCCATCAAGACGGCGGTGGAGCTTTCGGCCCGCTACATCAACGACCGCAAGCTGCCCGACAAGGCGATCGACGTGATCGACGAAGCCGGCGCGGCCCAGCACCTGCTGGCCGAAAGCAAGCGCCGCAAGACCATCGGCACCAAGGAGATCGAGGCCGTCGTCGCCAAGATCGCCCGCATCCCGCCGAAGAACGTCAGCAAGGATGACGCAGAGGTGCTGAAGGATCTCGAAGGCAGCCTGAAGCGTGTGGTCTTCGGCCAGGATGACGCCATCGTGGCGCTCTCCTCCGCGATCAAGCTGTCGCGGGCGGGCCTGCGCGAGCCGGACAAGCCGATCGGCAACTACCTCTTCGCCGGCCCGACCGGCGTGGGTAAAACCGAGGTGGCCAAACAGCTGGCAAGCACGCTGGGCGTCGAGATGCTGCGCTTCGACATGTCGGAATACATGGAGAAGCACGCTGTCTCGCGCCTCATCGGTGCCCCGCCCGGCTATGTGGGCTTCGACCAGGGCGGTCTTCTAACGGACGGCGTCGACCAGCACCCGCATTGTGTGCTCCTGCTCGACGAGATCGAGAAGGCGCACCCGGATGTCTTCAACATCCTCTTGCAGGTGATGGACCACGGCACGCTGACGGATCACAACGGTCGCTCTGTCGACTTCCGCAACGTGATCCTGATCATGACGTCGAACGCCGGCGCGCAGGAGCAATCGAAAGAGGCCATCGGCTTCGGCCGTGACCGCCGCGAGGGCGAGGATACCGCCGCCATCGAGCGGACGTTCACGCCGGAATTCCGCAACCGTCTGGATGCGGTGATCTCCTTCGGCCGCCTGCCGCAGACGGTGATCGAGCAAGTGGTCGAGAAGTTCGTGCTGCAGCTCGAGGCCCAGCTGATGGACCGCAACGTCCATATCGAGCTGACGCCGGAAGCCGCCAAATGGCTGGCCGAGAAGGGCTACGACGACAAGATGGGCGCCCGCCCGCTGGGCCGGGTGATTCAGGAGCACATCAAGAAGCCGCTGGCGGAAGAGCTTCTCTTCGGCAAGCTGCAGAAGGGTGGCATCGTCACGGTCACCATCGAAGACGGCAAGATCGCCCTCGTCTACGAGGCGCCGGAGAACAAGCGCCTCTCGGGCAACAAGCCGCCGCTGCTGACGGCGGAGTGAGCCAGACCAAGCGACATGAAACGGGGCGGGAGGAAACTCCCGCCCCGTTTGGATTCAGCCATTCAGCTAGAAGCACCGGCTGAAATCTGGCGGCTTAGAAAAAGAACGTCGTGTCGTCCTCGTCGCCCTGCTGCCCCGGCTCTTTCCGGCCTGGCGATCTCAGGCCTCCCAGAACAGCCACCCAGAGAGCGGCAGCCCGGTCATCGCCGGCAGAAGTCGCGGCGGCGAGGGCCCGCTCCGCACGGGCCAGCCGCATGTCATCGAGACCTGAGCGATCCTGCCTGCAGAACTGCCGGTAGAGTGCAATCCGCACGGCCCGCGCCGCCGCCTCGCCTGTCTCTCGGGCTAAGGCCGGAAGCGCATCGTCCTGCAGCCAGAACAGCGCCTGCCGGTCACTGGCGGGGATGCCCGGCTCTTCGCGAGTGCCGACAATCTCCACCTCGCTGAGGCCGCATTCCGACAGTGCTTCGCCGGCGCCGCTCGTATTCAAATCCCACAGCCAGTCCGCCTCTTCGACGAGATAGCGCAGGCGTGCAGAGGGCGCCGGCATCTCGGCTAGCAAGCCGGGATAGAGCGCCTCCGCGATCTCACGGGGATTTTCCCCCTCGATAATCTGGCATGGGATCGAGACGCCCGCGATCTGCTCCTTCGTCTCGGCCTCTGCAGCGCGGGCATTGGCGGCAGCGAGACGCTCGGCCGCGCTCTGTAGCCCGGTCGCGGCACGACGCATGGCGGCGTCCTTCCGCACTCCTCTGAACACACCCTTCTCAAGGGCGAGCACCAGCACATCGGCCGCACCGACAATCTGCTCGTTGAAGCTGAAGCCGCGCAGCTCGTAGGCCTTGGCCGCGGTGACCGCGCCGGCCACCGCGTGAGCGTCTTCGAGCAGCACCGCAACCTCGGCTTCATCACGCCCGACATCCAGCAGCGCACCGTGCAGCGCCGTGTGGAAGGTCGCTTCGCGCCGCTTGTCGCCCCACCAGGTGGGGGCATCGAAATTCCCCGAACTCAAGGTGGCTAGCGCATCAGCCTGAGCGGCTTCGTAGCGCAACTTCGTGCGATGAGCATGGTCGCTCAGGCGACGCCGGAGCGACCGACCTAGACCGAACACGCCGACATCCAAGATTTGTGCAAGTCACCCGTCGCCATTGCGCCCCCTCCTCCTGATCGCACCACCTCGCTGGCAAGGCCCGAGGGGCCGCCCCTACCGCTCCGTCAGCTTCAGCTCGATGCGGCGGTTCAGCGCGCGGGCCTCGTCGCTGTCGCCCTCGGCGATGGGCTGGAATTCACCAAAGCCGTTGGCAGACAGGCGGTTGGGGGCGATGCCCTCTTCGTTGATGAGGTAGAGCACCACCGACAGGGCGCGCGCCTGGCTCAGCTCCCAGTTGCTGGCATAGGTGCCGGAGATCGGCGTGTTGTCGGTATGGCCATCGACGCGGATCACCCAGTCGATCTCGGGCGGGATCTCGTCGGAGATGCGGCGCAGGATCTCGGCGACGGCGGAAATGTCTTCCTCGCCCGAGGCCGACAGCTCGGCCGAGCCCGGCGGGAACAGCACCTCGGAGTTGAAGATGAAGCGGTCGCCGACGATCTGCACCCGGTCGACATCTTCGAGGATCGAGCGGAGCCGCCCGAAGAATTCCGATCGGTAGGAGGCCAGCGTCGTCGCCTCTTCCGCCGACAGGCGTGCCTCATCCTCCAGCCGCTGGCGTTCGTTCTCTTCCAGCGTCTCCCTGCGCTGCGCCTCCAGCGCGGCGCGGGCGAGGGCGGCGTTGAGACGGGAGCCGAGGTTCTCGATCTGCGCCGCCGAATCCTCCGCCTCCTGCTCCTTCAGGTCGAGCGCGGTGGAGAGCTGTGAAAGCTGGGCGCGCAGCGCGGCGACCTGCTCGTTGAGTGCGGTCACGCGCAGCTGGCTTTCCTCCGTCAGCTGCTCCTGATTGCTCAGCTCCTCGCGGGCCTGGGCGAGCAGCCTGTCCTGGCGCTCGGCCTCGCTGAGCTGCGTCTCGGCCTCTTGCTGCGCGGCCAGTGCGGCCGACAGGCGGGCCTGCAGCGCGGCGCGGTCTTCCTCGGCCTGGGCCTGGTCCTGCGTCAGGTTTGCCACCTGGTCGCGCGTGTCCTCCAGCTCCAGCAGCGCGGCGCGCAGGCGGTCTTCCAGCGAGGCCTGCGTCTCGCCAAGTTCGCCGCGCGCGGCCAACTCGGTCTCCGCCGCCTGGCGGGCGAGGATAGCGGCGGCCAGACGCTCCTGAATGTCGGCGCGCGCGGCCTCGCCCTCTGCCAGCGCCGCTTGCAGCGCTTCCTCAGCGGCAGCGAGGTCGCCCTCGGCGGTTTCGCGCGAGGCAATGGCGGCGGCGAGGCGGGTCGTCAGATCGGCGCTCTGCGCGTCGGAGGCTTCAAGCGCGGCCTCGGCGGCCTGCAGCTGCGCGTCGGTGCTGTCCTGCACCTCCAGTGCCGCGAGCAGCCTTGCATCCAGTTCGGCCTGCTCATCCTGCGCGGCCGCGGCGGCCTCTTCCGCCTGAGTGCGGGCGAGGATGGCCTCGGCGAGGCGGGTGTCGAGATCGTCGCGGGCAGCGCGGGCGGCGGACAGCAGGGTGAGCGTCTCCTCGGCCTCGCGGCGCTGCTCTTCCAGCGCCAGCGACATCGCGGTCAGCTCGGCATCGGCATCTTCGAGCCGCTGACGAAGGGCTTCGGCGGCGGCGGCCTCGGCGAGGCGGGCCTCCTCCTCGTCGGTCAGCGCCTCGGCATTGCGGGCGGCGGCGGCGAGCAGATCCTCGATGCGCGCATCGGCCTCTTCGCCCTCGGCGCGCAGGCGGGCCAGCTCGTCCTCTGTCGCCGCGTCATCCTCCAGCAGGGCCGCGATGCGGGCGGCGGCATCTTCCTTGTCGGCCTCGAGCTGGGCGATGGCATTGGCGGCCCGGGCGGCTTCGTCGCTGAGATCGGCATTGGTGCTCTGCAGATCGGCGATCTGCGTCGTCGCCGCGTCCTGGCTTTGCTGCAGGTCGGCGATCAGCGCCTCCATCGCCTCGCGGCGGGCGGCGGCGAGGCGGGCATTCTCATCCGCCTCGGAAATCTCGTCGCGCGCCTGGGCCAGCGCCAATTGCAGCGCCTCTTCCTCGGAGATCAGCCGCGCCTGCGCTTCTTCGAGATCGGCGATGCGGGCGGCGGTGCCCTCGGCCTCGTCCTGCAGGCCGGCGATGGTGGCGGCATCCTCTTCGCTGCTGCTGCGCAGCTCGGCGATCAGCGCCTGGTTCTCGCTGCGCTGGGTCAGCAGGCCCGCGACCTGCGCCTCGAAGCCGGTGATGCGGTTCTCGGCCTCTTCCAGCGCGGCCTCGGCGCTGTCGCGATCCTGCGTTAGGCTGGCGATCAGCGCCGATTGCTGCGCGATCTGGGCGTTCTGATCGTCAAGCGAGGCGTTCAAGGTGCCGACCTGATCGGTCAGCTCGGCATTGCGGTCGCGCGCCAGGCCCAGCGCATCCGTCAGCGAGGCGACCTCCAGCGACAGGGCATCGAGCTCGCTCTCCTGGCCGGTGATGGTGTCGCGGAGCACGAATTGCACGACGGTGAACACCGTCAGCACGAACATCAGCACCAGCAGAAGGCCGGTCATCGCATCCACGAAGCCCGGCCAGATATTGGCGTTGAAGCGCTGGCTGCGACGGCGAAGCGCCATCAGCTCTCATCGCCCGAGGCGCGCGGCACCTCGCGCAGCGGCCTGTTCTGCTGGCGGAGCGCCCTTGTGAGGCTGGAGATATCGGTGCGCAGCTCCGACATCGTCTCCTGCCGGCCGGCGACCATCTCTTCGAGGAGCCGCAGCAATTGCACGTCGATCGAGCGCAGGCGCATGCGGCTCTCCGGGTCCATGCCCTCGCCGGCATCGCCGAGCCGCTCCAAGAGCTTCTCCTGCGCCTCGGCCACGCGGGCCAGCGGAGCGGAGGCATCCTGGCTTTCGATGTTCTGCGCGAGCGCGCCGATCACGGTGGTCAGCTCGGCGAGGCGCCTGTCGGTATCGGTGCGGGCGATATCGGTGGCGGTGAACACCTCCTGCAGCGCCTCGATCTGCTCGGCGAGCCGGTCGGCCACCTGGCTCATCACGGCCACATCGCCGCCGCCCTGCTCATCGTTGCCCGCAAAGCCGATGCGGGTGATCGAAGACATCCACTCTTCGAGCTCGCGGTAGAAGCGGTTCTGCCCATGCGTGGTGAAGAGCTCCAGCAGGCCCACGATCAGGCTGCCCGCAAGGCCGAGCAGCGACGAGGAGAAGGCCGTGCCCATGCCGCCGAGCTGCGCCTGCAAGCCCGCCTGTAACCGCTCGAAAATGTCGGTGCCGCTCTCCCCCTCCTGCGGGCTGAGCGAGCCGATGGTGTCGACCAGCGCCGGCACCGTGGTGGCGAGGCCGTAGAATGTACCGAGAAGGCCGAGGAAAATCAACGTGTTGCCGAGATAGCGGGTGATCTCGCGCTGCTCGTCGATCCGCTGGCCGATGGAATCGAGGATCGTCTGCGACGAGGCGGTCGAAAGCTGCAGCACCCGGCTGGCCCGGCTGCGCAGCAGCGTTGCCAGCGTCGCCAGCAGCGAGGGCGGCTGGCCGACCTGGTGGCGCGTATTGGCGAAATCCTCGATCCAGCGGACAGAGAACATCAGCATGATGACCTGCCGGAAGCAGGACAGCACGCCAAGTACGAAGACCAGCGCGATGACGCCGTTCAGATAGGGGTTGGCATCGTAGATCGCCAGAAAGGTCGGCAGGGCCAGCCAGCAGCCGGCGCCGACGACGACGATCGCCGCGACCATGGCCACGATCTGGCGCAGGGGCTGCGTGAAATGCGGCTCTGCCTCGGGCTCGCGGGGGGCACTCAAAACGTCTCTGCCTCGTTCATACTACAGGGCATCGGGTTGCCCCTCGGCATTCACGCCGACATTACGGGGCCGGCTTGCGGATACCAAAGCGAAAAGCCGTGAAATGGCAAGGCTAGTGCCCGGCGCCGCCAGCATCCGAGGGAGGTGTGGCACTCAACTGGCGCACCTTTTCGGCCAGCGCGTCGAGCGCCGGGTCTGCCAGGCCGATTTCGCCCAAGTGTGCGGCGGTATTGAAAAGGTACTCGCTGTTGGGCCCGCGCCCGCCTTTGGCCCGGGCGATCATCTCGACCTGCACCGCGGCATCGTAGCGGCAGTACTGCCGGTGCGTCCGGTCAACCACGTAAGTCACTGCGGTGACGACGCGCCCGTCCTCCAGCACCAGCGGCAGGTGCCGCTCCTGATAGGCGCTGGAGATCAGCTCGCGCTCGCGCAGGGCAGCGAGCACCGGCTCCTCCTCCGCGGCCGGCACCTTCAGGGCCAGGCCGTGGCAGGTGCTGCCGGGGGTCTCGTCGAGCGCGAGCACGAGGCCCGGCTCTTCCTCGCTGCCGCGATGGTGGATCGAGAGCATGCAGAAGCTGCGCTCGAACCCGTCGAGACGCGCGATCACCGCCTCTTCCGGCGTGAAACCGGGATTCCAAAGCAGCGATCCGTAGCCGAACACCCACAAGCTCATCTGGCCCTCCATGGCGCGCGCTTGTAAGGGAGCGGCAGGCAAGACGAAAGGCGAGCGATGCGGTTTCTCACAGGTCTGGTCCTCGTGCTCGCGGCGCTCTACGCCGGCTACTGGGTTGTCGGGCGCACAGGCGTGACGCGCGGCGCCGAGGCGCTGCAGACCAACCTCGCCGAAGAGGGTGTGGCGCTGGAGTGGGACGAGCTGCGCGTGCGCGGCTTCCCCTCGCGCTTCGACACCATCCTGACGGAGCCACGGGCCGAAGACCCGGAGGCCGGCATCGCCTGGTCCTCGCCCTTCCTGCAGATCATGGCGCTCTCCTACCGCCCCAACCGCGTCATCGCCGCCTTCGCGCCCGAGCAGAGCATCAGCACGCCCGGCGGCGACATCGAGATCACCAGCGAGGGCATGCGCGCCTCGGCCGGTGTGCGCCCCGCGCTCGACGTGCCGCTCGACCATGCAACGCTGGAGGCCACGTGGGTGCAGCTCGATGGCGGCGGCGCCCTCGGCAGCTGGCAGGCGCGGGCCGACGATCTGCTCTTCGCCTTCCGCGAGGGCGCAACGCCGGAGGAGGGGGATGGCGCCGCCTATGACGTCTACCTCACCGCCACGCCGCTCGCCCTGCCCGCAGAGCTGCTCCGCCAGCTCGACCCGGCGCAGCGGATGCCGGACGAGATCGCCTCGCTCCGCGCCGATGTCACGCTCGGCCTCTCCGGCCCCATCGCCGCCCGCGCCAGCGCCGAGCCAGAGGTGGAGAGCGCCAGCCTGCGCGAGGTCGAGATCGTCTGGGGCGAGGCCAGCGCCGCGGCCAGCGGCACCGTCACCATCCGCCCCGACGGGCGGCCGGAGGGGCGGATCGACCTGGTGCTCACCAACTGGCCCCTCGCGCTCGACCTCGCCACCGATGCCGGGCTCGTGGACGAGCGCCTGAAAGGCACCTGGGAAGCGGCGGCCCGCGCCCTGGCGCAGGGCGACGAGAGCCGGCTGGAGGTGCCGCTGGTCTTCACGAACGGGCGGATGAGCATCGGCCCCCTGCCCGCCTTCGCGCCGGCGCCGGTGCTGTTTCCGCCCCGCTGAGGCGGGATCTCGGGCAGGCGGATGTGCCTGGGGGCGCTGCCCCCAGACCCCCGGGATATTTGGAGAAAAGCGAGAGGGAAGAGGGGCGCGCCTTACTGTTGGACGCTGTGCGGATGAAGTTCGGACATGCGGGTCATCTGGGCGTTTCTGGAGCGCCCTGCCTTTACCGGTCGCTGCGCGCGGGCTGAGAAAGGTCGGCTACGCGGGACGGAGCGGGCTTTCCCAGGGGAGGTATCGACGTTCGTCTCTTTGGCACGGGCTGCTGCTGACGATGCCCACCGGCCCACCGGCCAGCGGGGGATGCATCCATGCCATTCAACGCTCTCAGCGACCGCGCCGTTCGCAAACCGCTTGTCCGGCGGCCCATCCCGAAGACCACGCCCATTGGAAATTATAGCCTCCGAGCCAGCCCGTGACATCGACCGCCTCGCCGATGGCATAGAGCCCCGGAACCGCCTTCGCCTCCATCGTGCGCGACGAGAGCGCGTCGGTTGAGATGCCGCCCGCCGTGACCTCGGCCTTGGCATAGCCCTCGGTGCCGGTCGGATGGAAGGTCAGCTGCTGCAGCTCTGCGGCAACGCGCCCGATGTCCTGATCGGACGCGTTGCCCATCTCCGTCTCCAGCCCGATGCGCGCGGCCAGAACCTCCGCCAGGCGGTTCGGAAGATGGTCGCTCAGCACGGAGCGCAGCCGGCTGCGCGGCGAGTGCCGCCGCGCCTCGCGCAGGATCTCTTCGGCCTTCTCGAGCACGGTCAGCACGAGCGGCGCCCCGGGCGTCCAGTAAGAGGAGGCCTGAAGGATGGCCGGCCCCGAGAGCCCACGGTGTGTGAAGAGCGCGGCCTCGGAAAAGGCGGCCCCGCCGGTCCTTGCCGTCACCGGTGTCGACACGCCGGAAATCTCGCGGAAGGCCTGCGCGTCCGGCCCCAGTGTCATGGGCACGAGGGCCGGCCTTGGCGGCACGACAGGCAGGCCGAAGCGCCCGGCGATCTGGTAGGCGATGCCGGTGGCCCCCATCTTCGGGATCGAGGGGCCGCCGGTTGCGATGACCAGCTGCCGGGCCGACGCGCCGGCCACGCGGAAGAGCCCGTCGCCATGGCCGATTTCCCCGATTTCGGTCGACAGGCGGATCTCGACATGGCCCCGGGCGCATTCCTCCAGAAGCATCGCCACGACCTGCCGCGCGGAGCCATCGCAGAAGAGCTGCCCCAGCGTCTTCTCATGCCAGGCGATCCCGTAGCGGTCGATCAGCCCGAGGAAATCCCACTGCGTATACCGGGCGAGCGCGGATTTGGCGAAATGCGGGTTCTGTGAGAGGAAGCAGTCTGCCTCGACGCCCATATTGGTGAAGTTGCAGCGGCCGCCGCCTGAGATCAGGATCTTCTTGCCTGCCTTGTCGGCATGATCGAGCAGGAGCACCCGGGCCCCGCCCTGCCCCGCTGTCGCGGCGGCCATCAGACCGGCAGCTCCGGCGCCGAGCACAATCAGATCGTATGTCATGGCGGTCCCCTACGACAGGCTGCCGGACAAGAAAATGGCGCGCACGGCGCTTGTGCTTGCGGACGCCGAGCTTCCTCGCAGCAGGTGTTGCAGGCTCTGCCTCAGTCCTGACACCCGCCTGTCAGCGGCAATAGCTGCCGGAGCGGTAGCGGGCCGTGTCGAAATGGAAGTGATCGCGGTGCGCCGCATTCGCCGTGGGGCCGAGGACGGTGCCGAAGATTCCGCAGGCATTGCTGTGCAGGGCCCGCAGCTCGCTGCCGAACGACGAGCCGCCCCAGTTGCGCAGCACCGAGATCGAGGTGCCGTCGCGCAGGGTGAACCCGCCGATGTCGATCGCATGGCCGAAGGCATGTTCCGACAGGCGGGCGCTCGGGTCGCCATTGCGGCCCCGGCAGGAATAATCGCCCATGATCGACAGCCCCGCCAGCCCGCCGCCCCGGCCAGATAAAGTGGGGATGGCGACGCGCTGCACCCAGGCGTTGAGCGTCTCGGCGGTGCGGCAATCCATCGTGGCGGGATAGGAGAGGCGGATGCCACCGACGGAGCGCACCTGCACCGCATCGGTCACGCCGCAGGAGCCGGGGCCGGGCACATTGCCCAGCCGGTCGCCCTGGATGTCGACATTGCCGCAGACGGCGCCGCGCTCGCGCAACGCCCGCTGCTCCAGCGCAACGCGGGTGATCTCTGCCGGGCGCTCGGGCGGGCGATAGGCCTTGGCGACGGCAAGGGCCGAGAGCTCGGGCATGGCCGGGGCAGGCTCGCCGTTCGGCAGCTCGGCGGGCATCTCCGGGTCGGGCAGCGGCACGGCGGCCAGCGCCCGCTCGGGCCGAAGTTCGGGGCGGCCGGGGGCACTGGCCATGGGCTGTTCGCGCGGCTCGGGGCGCTGATGCGGGCCGAAGGGCACCTCTTCGAGGCCAGGAGCGCGGAGGGCGAGCTCTTCCAGCACCGGATTCTGCGGCGGCTCGGCCACCGGCGCGGGCACGAGCGTGACGAGGGGCGCATCGTCTGCCCGGGCCGCCGGAGCGGGGGCCGGAGAGAGCTGCGGGGCGGGCGCGAGATCGCCGGTGGGGGCGAAGAAGGTCTCGCGCCGCTGATAGGGCGCGTTGGCGACGCCGTGGGCCAGGTCCTCGGCCGCCGGCTCGTCGAAGAACTCCGCCTCTGCCGCGAGCTGGGCGGGGGCCGGGACGGGCACCTCTGCGATCAGCGCCGGGTCGATGGCGGGGTTGGCCGGGGCGGCTTCTGCGGCGGGCGCGGGTTGCTCGGCCGCGGCAGCCTGCGCCGCGCGCCGCTGATCGTCCGCCAGGGCGGCCAGCGGAATTGCGGCGCGCATGGCGGAGACTGGCGCCTCTGCCTCATCCGGGCGCGTGGCCGGGCGGGCCGGCGGCTCGGGCGCGGGGCGCTGTTCGGGGCGGAGCGCGGCCTGCGGGGCCAGCTGGCTCTCCTCCTGGGCGGCTGCCGGATGGGCGGCGAGCAGCATGAGGGCCAGCAGCGGGGCGAGGCGCGTCATCCCGCGGTCCCGTCCTTCTTCGAGGGCGTGCGCCCGAAGTTCGGCGCGGCGGTATCCTGGCCGGCATCGATGATGCCGCGGCGGATGGCGCGGGTGCGCGTGAAGTAATCGTGCAGCAGCTCGCCGTCGCCGGTGCGGATCGCGCGCTGCAGGGCGAAGAGCTCCTCGGTGAAGCGGCCGAGGATCTCCAGCGTCGCTTCCTTGTTGGTGAGGAAGACATCGCGCCACATCGTCGGGTCGGAGGCCGCGATACGAGTGAAATCGCGGAAGCCGGCGGCGGAGAACTTGATGACCTCGCTGTCGGTCACGCGGCTGAGGTCATCCGCCACGCCGACCATCGTGTAGGCGATGAGGTGCGGGGTGTGGCTCGTCACGGCCAGCACGAGGTCGTGGTGGGCGGCGTCCATCTCTTCGACATTCGCGCCGAGGCCTGTCCAGAACCGCTCCAGCCGGTCTGCGGCGGCCCGGTCGGCACCTTCGGGGACGAGGATCGTCCAGCGGTTGTCGAAGAGCTCGGCGAAGCCGGAGCGCGGGCCGGAATGCTCCGTTCCGGCCAGCGGGTGGGCAGGGATGAAATGCACGCCCTCGGGGATATGCGGGCCGACGGCGGCGATCACCGCCTGCTTGACCGAGCCGACATCGCTGACGGTGGCGCCGGGCTTCAGCACCGGCGCGATTTCTTCGGCCACGGCCCCCATGGCGCCGACAGGCACGGCGAGGATGACGAGGTCGGCGCCCTCGGCCGCCTCCGCCGCCGTCTCGGCGACCTCGTCCACCAGCCCGATCTCGCGGGCGGTGGCGCGGGTTTCGGGCGAGCGGGCATAGCCGGTGATGGTGCCGGCGAGGCCGGCGCGGCGCATGGCATGGGCCATCGAGCCGGCGATCAGGCCGAGGCCGATCAGCGCGACCTTATCGTAGATGACGCTCACGCCTGCCTCCAATCCGTCAGGGCCGCGATCACCCGGCCCGTGCCCGCCTCGTCGCCCACCGTGATGCGCAGCCCCTCGGGGAAGCCGTAGCCTGCCACCCGGCGCACGATGATGCCCTCGGCCTGCAGCGCGGCATCGGCAGAGACGGCCTCTTCGGCGCTGGCAAAGCGGGCCAGCACGAAATTGGCGGCGCTGTCGTCGGCGGCCAGGCCGAGCTGACGCAGCGCGCCAGTCAGCCGCGCCCGCTGAGCGGCGTTGAGGGCGACGCAGTCTTCCACCCAGGCGCGATCACGCACGGCGGCCTCGGCGGCGGCGAGCTGGATGCCGGAGAGGTTGAAGGGCTGGCGGATGCGATTGAGCACGTCGATCATCTCCGCCGCCGCATAGCCCCAGCCGATGCGCAACCCGCCGAGCCCGTAGAGCTTGGAGAAGGTGCGCGTGACCAGCACGTTGGGCCGGCTGGCGGCAAGGCTCATGCCGCCGTCATGGCCGCCGGCATATTCGATATAGGCCGCGTCGAGCACGAGGATCACATCCTCCGGCAGGGCATCGGCCAGCTCGGCCAGCTCCTCCTCCGGCAGCAGGGTGCCGGTGGGGTTGCCGGGGTTGGTCAGCAGCACGATGCGGGTGCGGGGCGTGATGGCGGCGAGGATGGCGGCAGGGTCGACCCGCCGCTCGGTCTCGGGCACGCAGACGGGCGTGGCGCCGGCCATGCGGGCCAGGATCGGGTACATCGAGAAGCCGTGCTCGGTGTGGATGATCTCGTCGCCCGGCCCTGCATAGGCTTGCGTCACGAATTGCAGCACCTCGTCAGAGCCGACGCCGCAGATGATGCGGGCGGGGTCGAGCCCGTGCACCTCGGCGATGGCGGCGCGGAGGGCAGCGTGATCGGTCGGCGGATAGATGTGCGCGCGGGCGGCGGCGGCGGCGATGGCCTGCTGCGCCGAGGGCGGGGGGCCGAGCGGGTTCTCGTTGGACGACAGTTTGAGCACGTCGGAGCGCCCTGCAATGGCGCTCTGGCCGCCCTGGTAGAGGGCGATCTCCATCAGGCCGGGCTGCGGCTGGGCGGGCATGGTACGATTCCTCAAAGCTCCGCGCGTCTTAACGCCGGGGCGGAGGGCTGGCCAGTGCCGAGGATGCGGTGGAGCGGGGGATGGCCGGGCGCGCTGGTCGGCCTGGCCCCGGCGCGGCACCGTAGGGCGGGCTTCAGCCCGCCGCGCCCTCTCTGCCCCGCAGAGCGGGCAGCCCACTAAGACAAAACGGCGAAGCTGGGCATGTCCCACTCTCATCCCCCCGCCCCGGCCCGCACGCGGGGCGAGCGCCGGCTCGTGGGGTGGCGCTCCCACGGCTCCGCTACCGCGCTTTATGCCCGCAACGCCCCGCCCCGCGGCCCGCTCCGCACCCAGCTCAGCCAGAGCGCCAGCCCGCGGGACGGGCCGGCGCTCGCCCTGCGCCTGCGGCGCGCACCGGGCTGGGCGCATAGCGGTGGCCGCGGGAGCTCGCGCAACATCCTGCGCCTTCCGCCTGAATGAATAGGGCACGAGCGGAGAGAGCGGCGGCGCGACGCCCGCCCCTCCCACCGCTTGCGCCCCGGCCCCCAAGGGTTAGAGAGACCCCATGGAAGCCTTCCTCGGAGTGTCGTCGTCGCTGTCGGGCCGGCCCTGGGCGGGGCCGGACGAGATGTCGCGCCGGGCCGCCGAGACCCTCGCCCAGGCGCATGCCCTGCCCCTGCCCCTCGCCGCCATCCTCGCCCGCTGCAAGGTGCCGGCCGAAGAGGTGCCAGGCTTCCTCGACCCCAAGCTGCGCGACCTCATGCCCGACCCGCGCCTGATGAAGGACATGGAGCGCGCCGCCGCCCGGGTGAACCGCGCCGTCACCGCCGGCGAGCGCATCGCCATCTTCGCCGATTACGACGTCGACGGCGCTGCCTCTGCCGCCCTGCTCCTCGTCTGGCTGCGCGGGCTCGGCCGCGAGGCCACGCTCTACATCCCCGACCGCATCGACGAGGGGTACGGCCCCAACGAGCCGGCGATGGAGCGCCTCGCCGCCAATCACGACCTGATCGTCTGCGTCGATTGCGGCACGCTCAGCCATGGCCCGGTCGCCGCCGCCGAAGGCGCCGATGTCGTCATCCTCGACCACCACCTCGGCGGCGAGACCCTGCCCGAGGCGCTGGCCGTCGTGAACCCCAACCGGCAGGACGAGAGCGGCGATCTCGGCCATCTCTGTGCCGCCGGGGTGGTCTTCCTGATGCTGGTGGAGGCCCGTCGCCAGCGGCGCGACGCGGGCCTGCCGCCCGGCCCCGACCTCATGGGCCTGCTCGACCTCGTCGCGCTGGCCACGGTGGCCGACGTGGCGCCCCTGATCGGCGTCAACCGCGCCTTCGTGCGCACCGGCCTGCAGGTGATGGCCCGCCGCGAGCGCCCAGGCCTCGCCGCGCTGGCCGATGCCGCCGGGGTGGCGACGGCGCCGACGGATTATCACCTCGGCTACGTGCTCGGCCCCCGCATCAACGCTGGCGGCCGCGTCGGGCGGGCCGATCTGGGTGCCCGCCTCCTCTCCACGGAAGATCCCGCCGAGGCCGCCGCGCTCGCCGACCGGCTCGACGGGCTCAACCGCGAGCGCCGCGAGATCGAGGCCGCCGTGCGCGCCGCCGCCCTCGCCCAGGCCGAAGCGCGTGGCCTGGAGGCGCCGCTCGCCTGGGCCGGCGGCGAGGGCTGGCATCCCGGCGTCGTCGGCATCGTGGCGGCCCGGCTGAAGGAGACGGCGGACAGGCCCTCTGTCGTGATCGGCTTCGACGGCGACGAGGGCAAGGGCTCCGCCCGCTCGGTGCCCGGCATCGATATCGGCGCCGCCATGCAGCGCCTCGCGCAGGAGGGGCTGATCGCCCGGGGCGGAGGCCACCGCATGGCCGCCGGCCTCACGCTCAGCCGCGAGCAGCTCGAGCCGGCCATGGCCCGCCTCACCGAGCTGCTGGCCGCCCAGGGCGCCGGCGCGCAAGGCCCCCGCCTGCTGCGACTCGACGGGCTGGTATTGCCCACCGCGGCGACGCCGGAGCTGATCGCCCGCCTCGCCGGTGCCGGCCCCTTCGGCGCCTCGGCCCCTGCCCCGCGGTTCGCCCTGCCCGATTGCCGCATCCTCGATGCGCGCCAGGTGGGCGACGGGCATCTGAAGCTGACAATCGGCGAGGGCAACACGCGGCTCGGCGCCATCGGCTTCGGCCAGATCGACAGCAACCTCGGCCTCGCGCTCATGCGTCATGCCGGTCAGCGCTTCCACCTCGCCGGGCGGCTAGAACTGAACCATTGGAACGGCCGCACCAGCGCGCAGCTCATGCTCGATGACGCTGCGCCAGCGTGAACCGATTTTTCCGCGAAACCCTCTTGCGGAGGCAAAACGCTTTAGCTAGATCACGCCGCACGCCAAACGTGGCCCGTTCGTCTATCGGTTAGGACGCCAGGTTTTCAACCTGGAAAGAGGGGTTCGATTCCCCTACGGGCTGCCACTGGTGTTTCCCCACATACCAGGCTCACCGGCACTACAGCGAATGACCCGCTATTCCGCCGGAACGAAGTCCACCGTCACCCGCGTGCCGCCCTCGCCTGACTGAACGTCTAGGCTGGCACCAAGCGTCTGGGTGAGCGCCGTGATGATGCTGCCGCCCACGCCCGAATGGCCGTGGTGGCCGGTCGTGTCGAGCGTGCCGCCCTCGCTTTTGGCCTGCTCGCGCTGCGCGGCGACGCTGCGGGCATCGAAGGGCCAGTTGCTGCCCTCGGGCAAGCCGATGCCGTCATCCGCCACGACCAGTCGCACCCCGCCCTCCGGCAGCTCATGGAACTCCACAGACACGCTGCCACGGTCGCGGCCCGCGAAGGCATGTTCCAGCGCGTTGGTCAGCAGCTCCGAGAGCAGCAGCCCCAGCCGCGCCGCCTGATCGACCGGCAGGTCGACCTCGTCGCAATCGACATTGACGCGGATCGCGCTGCCACCCTCCAGGCCGGTGACGACGGCCACGATACGGCTGAGATAGCCGCCGACATGCATCAGCTCCCCCGGCCCCGTCCGGGTGCTGGCTGCGAAGAGCTCCTCATAGAGCAGCGCCAGCGCCTCGACCCTTCGGCCCACGGCGCGCAGCGAATCCGGTGTCACCTTCCGGCTCGCCTGCACGCGGATCATCGAGACGACGAGGCCGAGGTGGTTCTTCACCCGGTGCTGCAGCTCGCGCAGCAGGGCGAGCGAATCCTCCGCCGACGCATCGATGTCGCTGGCCTCAGGCGGCGGGCCGATATCCCGCTGGACGCTGAAATAGGCCGTGACCTCGCCATCGGCGCCCTTGATCGGTGCGATCAGAAGCTGATTGCGAAAGACCGTGCCATCGGCCTTGTGATTGGTGATGGTGGTCTGAAATTCCTCGCCCCGTCGCAGCCCCTCGCGCAGAGCCTCGACCTCTTCGGGTTGGGTCTGGTCGCCCTGCAGAAAACGGCAATTCCGCCCCAGCGCGAATGCGCGGCTGTAAAGCGTCATTCTCTGAAAGGCGTCGTTGACGTAAGTGATCGGATCGTCGTCGAGATTGGGGTTGGTCATGACGATCGAGAATGGCGCCTGGTCGATTTCCTCCGACCCCATGGCACTCGGTTGATCGTTCATTTTCCTTCCCCCGCATCGGTCACAAGACAAAGAATATCGGCGCGAAACGCCAGTTCGCAACCTCCTGCTGTGAAACATTTCATGTATCTGGCGCCGCGCGGCTACGTCACAGGACGCAGAAATTCTGCCTGCACCGGTCAATATCTTCGGCAGAGAATTGTGAATGATGACATGCTGCAGAATCTGCCATTCCAAGGCGCGACGAGAATAGGCGGGATGCATCTTCAAGATGAGCTCGCCGGAAACGCCGGAGCGCGCAATCGCCATCATCCAGAGCGCGGCAAGAATGAGCAGGCTGATTTGCCGGCCTCGTGAATGCTCCGCTCAGATGATGACGAGCGGAAAGAGGGAGGCCCGATCAGAAACTTAGCCGAGCGCGACGACCGTCAGCACCAGCCCGCCGCAAAGCGCATAGCTGAACGGCAGCACCCGCTCGCCGTGCAGCGGGTCTGCGCCCGGCCCGAGCGTGACACGGGGCGGGGCAAAGGCGACCCGCGCGTCGGAGAAGTTGAGGAAGCTGCCGTTGGTCGGCCAGAAAGCCTTGAACACGGCCTCCTTGGCGCCGAAGCGCAGGGTTTCGGTCTCGATGCCCTTGGGGCTGAGCAGTTTGCCCTCTTCCGGGTTCGGCAGCTCGCCGGCGGCGCGAATGGTGAAGGCGATGTCTTCCGTCACCCGCCCGTTCACCTCGATATCGAGCCCCAGTGACCGGCCCCGCCCGGCGGGGCCGACGATGGCGGCAGCCCAGCCCGCGGCATGGGTGATCGAGCCGATGACGCCCTCCGGCCAGACAGGCGCGCGATGGGCGCCGACGGGGATCGCAACGGGCCCGTGCCCGAGCCGAGCCAGCGCCTTGCGCGCCGCCGTGCGGCCAGCGGCGAACTCCGCGCGGCGCGACGCGACGGCCCGGACGACGTAGGAGCTCTCGTTGTCCATCAGCGGCTCGGCGTGTTCGATGGGCACGGCGGCGACGGCAGCCCAGGGCGGGGCGAGCCGCGCCAACGCATCATCGAGCTCCGCCTCGGTCGTCTCGACGGCGCATTCCGGTTGATCGATGAGGTAAGACACGTTCCGCTCCCGTTTGCGGCAAGCTAGTGCAAAGCCCAAGGCTCTGTCACCGGCTGAAACGATAGTGGTTGCCGGGTGCGTCAATCTCGCCCAGGTGGCCTGGTCAGCCGCCAGTTTTCGCCAGGATCGATGACGTCGGCGGCAGGGCGACCGAGGAGCTGCGCGAGCCCGACCTGCCCGATCAGCTCCGCCGGTACGGTGACAGCCATCCCCAGCGCCACCGCCGCCACGCGGCCGTCGAAGTCGCGCGGGGTCTCCCTCCGCGCCACATCGACACGCGCCCAGGCGGCATCGAAGATCTGCGTGTCGATCTTGCTGCCGCCGAGGTCGCCCCCGGCGGCCATCATGCCCGGATGCCGCTCATGCCTGCCGCCCGGCCCGCCTCAGCGCGCCGCCGTCACGATGAACTCGACGAGGTAGTCCGGCGTCGCCAGCTTGGATTCTCCCGTGGCGCGCGCCGGCGGGTTCTCCGGGTCGATCCAGGCATCCCACACCGCGTTCATGGCGGCGAAATCGGCGATGTCGGCCAGCCAGACGGTGACCTGCAGCAGCTTGTCCTTGCCGCTGCCCGCCTCGCCCAGCAGCCGCTCGACATTGGCGAGGGCCTGCTTGGTCTGCGCCGTGATGTCGGCGCCGGCTTCGCCCACCTGGCCGGAGAGATAGACCGTATCTCCATGCACCACCGCGTGGCTCATGCGGGGGCCCTTGTGCAGCCGTTCGATCGTCATGTCGTCTTCCTCGAAGTTGCGTCTGCCCTCTCCTGCCCCGGCGCCGCGGCAAAGGGAAGCTTTCCCCCGCTGGCCGCCGGGCTACCTGAACCGGGCAGGTCAACGGAGCATCGCCATGATCGACATGTGGTACAAGAACGCCGTCATCTACTGCCTCGACATCGAGACCTTCATGGATGGCAATGGCGACGGCATCGGCGACTTCGCCGGGGCCATAGAAACCCTCGATTACCTCGAAGCGCTGGGCGTCGACACGATCTGGCTCAACCCGTTCTACCCCACACCCAACCGCGACAACGGCTATGACATCTCGGATTTCTACGGCGTCGATCCGCGGCTGGGGCATCTGGGCGATTTCGTCGAATTCATGCACGGCGCCCGCAACCGCGGGCTGCGCGTCATCATCGACCTGGTGGTGAACCATACCTCGATCGATCATCCGTGGTTCAAATCGGCCTGCGAGAGCAAGTCGTCGCCCTATCGCGACTGGTACGTCTGGTCGAAGGAGAAGCCCGACGACATCACCGAGGGCATCATCTTTCCCGGCGTGCAGGAGGCGGTGTGGACATATAACCGCCAGGCCCAGGCCTGGTACATGCACCGCTTCTACAAGCATCAGGCCGATCTCAACATCGCCAACCCGGCGGTGCGCGAAGAGATCCTGAAGATAATGGGCTTCTGGCTGGCACTCGGCGTGGCCGGCTTCCGCATCGACGCGGTGCCCTTTCTCATCGAATACAAGGGCCTGAAGGACGAGCCGGATCGCGACCCGCTGCTGCTCCTCTCCGAAATGCGCGACTTTCTCGACTGGCGCAGCGAGGGCGCGCTGATGCTCGCCGAGGCGAATGTCGAACGGAAGAAGGTGCCCGATTACTTCGGCGGCCGCCAATATGGCACCGACGAGCGGATGCACATGATCTTCGACTTCCCGCTCAACCAGTACCTCTGGCTCGGCTTCATCCGCAAATCCGCCGGCCCGGTGGTGGGCGCCCTGAAGACGCGGCCTGACCTCATGCCCGCCAGCGGCCAATGGGCCACCTTCCTGCGCAATCACGACGAGCTCTCGCTCGACAAGCTCAGCAAGGATGAACAGCAGGAGGCTTTCGCGGCGCTCGGGCCGGAAAAGGGCATGACCATCTACGACCGGGGCGTCCGCCGCCGCCTGGCACCCATGCTGGGCGGCGACGACAGCCGCAACGCGCTGGCGCAGGCGCTGCTCTTCGGCCTGCCGGGCACGCCGGTCATGTGGTACGGTGACGAGATCGGCATGGGCGAGGACCTTGATCTGGAAGAGCGCTGGGCCGTGCGCACCCCGATGCAATGGTCGTCCGAGCCGCAGGGCGGTTTCTCCTCCGCCACGGGTGAGCTGCCCGTGCCGCCGGTCGAGGATGGCCCCTTCGGCTATCCCAAGCGCAATGTCGAAAGCCAGGAGCGTCAGCGCGGCTCGCTGCTGCGCCGTGTGCAGGGCATGGTGCGGGCGCGGCGCTGCTGCCCCGAAATCGGCTGCGGCAGCTGGGAGCTGATCGAGGGCCTGCCGGAGCAGGTGCTCGGGATCGACTACCGCCACGGCGAGCGGCGGCTCTTCGCCCTCTTCAACTTCAGCGACAGCGCGCTGGAGGTGGCGGTGCCCTGCGAGACGCGGCGCTGCAAGGTCGAGCTGAGCGCAGATGACGAGGCGGGGCCCGAGGTGGACCTTGGTGAGATCGTCCTCGGGCCGCACGAATACCTCTGGCTGAGGCCCCGCGCCTAGAGCAGCGCCGCGCCCAGCCCGAAGGCCGCCGCCAGCCCGGCGACGGCCAGCCCACCGGCCACCCCAGCCCGCGCCGCCGGCGACCAGAGCCGCGGCGCCCTTTTCTCCTGCCGGTCACCGAAGCGGCCATGCGCCGCCCAGTCGCCCGGCACCGAGCGGTAAAGGTTGTTCGGCCGGCCCGGATCGTCGGGCGCGTCGGTCGTCTGATCTTCATAACCCACGCGCGCCAGCATCCTGTCGCCGATCCACGGGGCGATCCGCTGGCTGGCGATGGCCTTCACGGCGGGAAAGCCCAGCCAATATTCGCGGCGCGGCACGTCACTGGCCCTGGCGATTTGCTCGCCGACAAGATCGGGGTCGAAAATCGGCGGCACAGGCTGCGACTTGCGGCCCATCCGGTTGAGCGACCAGTCGAATTGCGGGGTATTTACCGCCGGCAAGTGCACGACCGTCAGATCTAGCGAAATCGCCTCATGCAGCAATTCACAGCGCAGGGAATCGGTGTAGCCCACTACCGCCGCCTTCGCCGCGCAATAGGCCGATTGCAACGGAATCGCCCGGTAGCTGAGCGCCGAGCCCACCTGCAGCACCTGCCCCCGCCCACGCGGTCGCATCCGCGCCAGAGCGGCTTGCGTGCCATGCAGCGTGCCGAGGAAGGTGACGTTCATGACGCGGGCGTAATCCTCCGCCGTCATGTCATGCGCGGGCACCATGGCGGTGACCATCGCGGCGTTGATCCATAGATCTATCGGCCCGATGACATTCTCAAAGCGCTCCGCCGCCGCCTCGACAGCAGCGGGATCGGCCACGTCGAGCGGCATCACCAGGACTCGCCCGCCGCCGGCTTCGACCTCTTTGGCCGCCGCCTTCAGCCTCTCCTCGCCCCGCGCGATCAGGCCAATATTGGCGCCACGGCGTGCGAAGGCGCGGACGATTCCTCGTCCGACGCCGGCAGACGCGCCGGTAATCACCACGTTTGTCATTGCAGTTCGTCCCCCCACCTGCGTCGCTGTGGCGCACCGCTGGAACTCGAACGCTACGTTGTGCGGGCCCTTCCATGCAACAGTCCAAATGCCGCTATAGTTTCAACCTATGGCAGAACGTCACGTTGCGGAAAGGGCCGGGTGGCGAGCGCCCTATTCCGTATCGATGACGGAGAAGCTGAAGCTGGAGACACCACGCGTCCGTTCGGAGAATTCGAAGGGCCGGTTGACGGGCGGATAGGCCCGCGAGGCGCAGTTCGGCCGCTCGCAGAGGTAGCAATTCACCCCGATCTCGGTGGGCCGCACAGCCGCCAGATCGAGGTTCCGGGCATAGATCAGCCGGGGCGCATAGGAGATGTCGCAGCCCAGCCCGATGGCAAAGCGCGGGGCGGGGTTGGCATGCGTGCCGCCGTGGCGCGTGACCGTGCGGGCGATCGAGAAATAGGTGGTGCCGTCGGGCATGGCGATCACCTGCGTCTGCACCCGGCCCGGCACCTCGAAACAGCTATGCACGTTCCAGAGCGGGCAGGAGCCACCGAACTTGCTGAAGTGGAAGCGCCCGGCGCTGAACCGCTTCGAAACGTTTCCCGCCCCGTCCACCCGCACGAAGAAGAACGGCACGCCCCGCGCGTCGGGCCGCTGCAGCGTGGTCAGGCGATGCGCCGTCTGCTCGTAGCTGGTGCCGAAGCGCTGGCAGAGCATCTCCAGATCGTAGCGCTCGCGCTCTGCCGCCTTCAGGAAGCGCTCGTAGGGCATCAGCAGGGCGGCGGCGAAGTAATTGGCGAAGCTGGTGCGGGCGAGCGGCAGGGTTTCGGGGGAGACGCCGGCCTCGCGCGTCTCAGTGTCGATCAGCTCTTCGTATTCCAGCCGGGCGAGCTGCACCGCGATCTGGAAGCGCCGGCCCGGCTGATCCAGCCGCTCGGAGAGGTTGAGATGCCGCCGGTGCGGATCGCGCATGGCGAGCTGATCGGGCATCACATCCTGCGGCAGGATGCGCACGCGGTAGCCGTGCCGCTGGTGCAGCCGTTCACTGAGCACGATCTGCGGCTCGTCGCGCCCCAGCTCCAGCTCGGCGGCCAGCGCCTCTGCCGCGCGGTCGATGGCATCGACGTAGTTCTGCCTTGCGTGCAGATGAGCGCGCATCTCCTCCACTGGCTGGGCCGTCTGCTCCAGCAGCTCTACCTTGTCACGGTCCGACAGCGGGCTTTCCGCCGCGCTCGTGGCCATCACCATCGCCTGGTAGCGCTCGTGCAGGCGCAGAAGGCCGCGGGCGAGGGCGGGCGAGAGGTTGACCATCTCCTCGATCTCGGCGCGGGGCACCGCTTCGCCGAACACCGGGTCTTTCAGCGCCGCCTCGACCTCGCCCTGCAGTTGCAGATCGCCGCTGCCCGCGATGTCCCCAAGCGAGAAGTCGTAGACCTGGCTCAGCCGCACCAGCAGCTTGGCGCTGACCGGGCGCTGATTGGCCTCGATCAGCGTGATGTAAGAGGGCGAAACGCCCAGATCCTGCGCCATCTGCGCCTGCGTCAGGCCCAGCGTACGCCGCAGCCGCCTCAGCCGGCCCCCGATGATCAGCTTCTCGCCCCGCGCCGCCATGACAACCCTGACAATACATTTCGTCACACACTGACAAACATGACCTGCTGACCCGTTCGCCGTGGAAGGCAGCTTCACATGACCGGCCCCACATTACTAGCCTTACACAAACGGCAAGAGGGCGCGGCGGCATGCCTGCCGGGCGCCGGTGTTGGAGGAGCAAGAGTGATGACCGAGAGAAAAACCTATGCCGAGCTGCGCGACGAGGCCCTTGCGCGCTACCCGTCCGGGCAGACGCCGGGCGGGGTGACGATCGACGATATCGTGCAGCTGAAGATGCAGAACACCTGGCCCACCCATCTGCAGATCGCCCGCAAGATGGCCACGCTGATGCGGCAGGACATGGCCGCCTATGACGAGGATTCCAGCCGCTTCACCCAGTCGCTCGGCTGCTGGTCGGGCTTTCACGCCCAGCAGATGATCAAGTCGGTCAAGCGGATGCGGGGCACGGCGCGGGGCACCTACGTGTATCTCTCCGGCTGGATGGTCGCCGGCCTGCGCAACCGCTTCGGCCACCTGCCTGACCAGTCGATGCACGAGAAGACCGCCGTCGCCGACCTGATCGAAGAGATCTACGTCTCGCTCCGCCAGGCCGACGAGGTGGCCCTCAACGATCTGTTCACCGCGTTGAAAGCGGCGGGCAGCGAGGACGAGCGGGCGGAAATCATCGCCGAAATCGACGGGTTCGAGACCCATGTGGTGCCGATCATCGCAGATATCGACGCCGGCTTCGGCAATGAGCACGCCACCTACCTGCTGGCCAAGGAGCTGATCAAGGCGGGCGCCTGCTGCCTGCAGATCGAGAACCAAGTCTCCGACGCCAAGCAATGCGGCCATCAGGACGGCAAGGTCACCGTGCCGCGCGAGGATTTCATCGAAAAGCTGCGCGCCTGCCGCCTGGCTTTCGAGGAGATGGGCGTCGATGACGGCGTGATCGTCGCCCGCACCGACAGCCTCGGCGCCGGCCTTACCCAGAAGGTGCCGGTCAGCCAGGAGCCCGGCGATCTGGCCGCCGAGTACATCAAGTGGCTGAAGACCGAACCGGTCACGGACATGGCGCCCCTCGCCGAAGGTGAGCTGGCGCTGATGCTGGACGGCCAGCTCGTGAAGCCCGCCCGCCTGCCGAATGGCCTCTTCCCGTTCAAGGAAGGCTCCGGCCGCGCGCGGGTGATCGAGGATTGCATCGCGAGCCTCACGCAAGGCGGCGCAGACCTGCTCTGGATCGAGACCGACACCCCCAACGTCGCCGAGATCGCCAGCATGGTGGCCGAGGTGCGGCGGGTCGTGCCCGACGCCAAGCTCGCTTACAACAACTCGCCCAGCTTCAACTGGACGCTGAACCTGCGCAAACAGGTGCGCGCCGAATGGGTCGCCGAGGGGCGCATCGAGGCCAGCCAATATCCCGACGGCAACGAGCTGATGAAGGCCGGCTATGACGACAGCGACCTCGGGCGCGAGGCCGATGCGCGGCTGCAGCGCTTCCAGACCGATATCTCGGCGCGGGCCGGCGTGTTCCACAACCTCATCACGCTGCCCACCTTCCACCTCACCGCCAAGTCGGTGGACGAGCTGTCGATGGGCTATTTCGGCGAGGAGAAGATGCTCGCCTATGTGAAGACGGTGCAGCGCGCCGAGATCCGCCGCGGCATCTCTGCCGTCAAGCACCAGCACGAGGTCGGCTCGAACCTTGGCGACACGTTCAAGGAGATGGTCTCCGGCGAGCGGGCGCTGAAGGCGGGCGGCCATGCCAACACCATGAACCAGTTCGCCGCCGAGTGAGCGCCCCGCCGCCCTGGCCGGGCGGCGGCACACCCCAATTCAAGGAGAGAGCCATGATCAATTCCCCCGATTTCGAGCGTATCGACCGGCCTGAGAGCGACGCCCAGACCCGCGCCATCCACCGCGTCGCCGACAGCGTGCATCGCCTGAACGAAGCGGTGCAGCGCGCGGTGGCCGAGGGCATCTCGGTCGAGCTCATCCGTGTCTCACGCCATCACAGCGGCAAAGGCGCCTGGGGCGACCAGCTGGTGCCGACGGTGCGTGAGACGGCCAAAGCGACGACCGCCGCCTGAGGGCGGAACGTGGGGGCGTGGAGTAAACCCGCGCCCCTCTGCCACCTTGCCGCCCGGGTGGCCGCGCCCCTACCCTGCCCCGGCAAGCAGGAGGCGCGGGATGCTGATACATGTGGGCGGCGAGCGGACGGTGGCCATCGACCTGCGGCTGGCCATCTGGCTGGCGCTGGCGGCCGGGGCCATCAACGCGGCGGGCTTTCGCTCGCTCGGCTATTTCTCCGCCAACATGACGGGCAATGTCTCGACGATCTCTGACATGCTCGCCTTGGGCAACTGGCGCAGCGCGCTGCTCTTCGCGGCGCTGCTGGTGGCCTTCGTTCTTGGCGCCTTCGTCTCGACCCTGCTGATCGAGGCAGGCCGGCAGCGGCAGATCCACGGGATCTATGCGTTCAGCATCGTGCTTGAGGCGCTGCTGCTTCTCGGCCTTGCCCTTCTCGACCTATCCCTGCCGCCGGAGTTCGCCGACTGGACGATGTTGCTGGGCCTCAGCCTTCTGATGGGCCTGCAGAACGCGGCGACGACCCATATCTCCGACGCGCGGGTGCGCAGCACCCATGTCTCGGGCGTGGCGACGGATATCGGCATCGAACTCGCCATGCTCACCGGTCGCGGCGACAAGGCGCGGGTCGGCCCGCGCCTTAAGCTGCACGGCGCTACCCTCGCCGCCTTCCTACTCGGCGGTATCGCCGGCGTCTGGGGCTACGAGCAGGCGGGGCCCCTGGTCTTCGTCGCCGTCTCTGCCCTGCTGGCCGGGCTGGCCGTGCCCCAACTGGCGCGGCGCTGAAGGGGCGTCTAGAGCGCGCCTCCCTCAGCCCATGAACAGGGCCCGGCGGATAGCCGCTGGCATGAACGGCGATGTGCAGGCGCCGAGGGCCGTCAAACCGCCGCGGCGCAGGTCGGAGAAGAAGCCGCGCGGGCTTTTTCTTATACCGGCAAAGGTCAGGCGCATGACGACGCCGGCCGAGGCTCCCGCGCGCAGGGCGCTGCGGGCGCGATGGCGCAGGTAGATCGCTTCCGACCGCGCGTCGGCATGGTAACCGAAGCAGGCCGCGGTGCGCAGTGCCTTCCGGCGCCCGGCTTCCATCGCCTCGATATCGGCGGAGAGGCCCGAGCCGGTGGTGCGGCAATAGACGAGCGTCTCGTCGACGCCCTTGATGTACAGGCCCTTGGCCACGGCGCGGACAAGCCACTCCAAGTCTTCGTTATACGACATCGTGGGATCGAAGCCGCCGGCGCGGTCGAAGGCGGCCGTCCGCACCACGAGGTTCGACATCGTGCAGACGGGGTTTTCCGCAAGCAGCGCGGGCACGGTCAGCGTCTCTTCCGTCACAGTCGTGGTGCGAAAGGTGCGTTCGCCGGAGAAGAAGGTGACGCGGCCATAAGCGCCATCGACGCGCTCATCTTCCAGCACCTCGGCCATGCGGGCGAGCTTGTCGTGGGGCCATATGTCATCGGCATCGCAGAAGGCGAAGATCTCGCCGCGCGCCGCCACCGCACCGCCGTTGCGCGCCCAGCCCAGGCCCTTGCCCTTGTTGATGAGCACGCGCACCCGCGGGTCGGCCGCGGCGCGCTGAAGCAGCTCATGCGTCGTGTCGGTCGACCAGTCGTCGATGCAGATCAGCTCCCAGTCGGTATAGGTCTGCAGGATGATGCTTTGCAGCGTCTC
Organism: Pseudoroseicyclus sp. H15; assembly: GCF_054353345.1. Taxonomy (NCBI): domain Bacteria; kingdom Pseudomonadati; phylum Pseudomonadota; class Alphaproteobacteria; order Rhodobacterales; family Paracoccaceae; genus Pseudoroseicyclus; species Pseudoroseicyclus sp. H15. The sequence continues at coordinate 268,884 of NZ_JBTHJE010000005.1, read as the reverse complement.
CTCCAGCGTTTCGGCGGCGTTGAAACAGGGCAGGATGATGGAAAAGCGGGGCATGTCAGAAAGCCTCTTTCAGGGCGGGGCGGGGGGCGGGGGCGATGACGGCCAGCCAAGGGGCCTTCGCCGCCGCACCGGAGAGGCCGGATCCCGGCAAAGGCCGGTCGAGGAGGCGGATCTTGGCGGCGAAGGTCATTGGCGGGTCGTCCATCTGGCGGGAGCGGGAAGCTCCTTTGCTACTTGATGGTTAAAGGTCCCTGTCCCGCCCGTCGCGCGCCCGGCAGGACAGGCACATGGCGCGACAGGAGAGCGTCATACCCGAAGGGATAGGTTTCGGATGCTGGACGGAGATTGGCGCTGAGTGCGGAAGGCTTGCCCCGGCCCGGCCCGGCGATGCAATCGCCCGCTAGAGAGGCGGCGTCACAAGCTCGACGCCCTAAATGGCGTCAGCCCTAATCCGTGAGAGCCTGCTCGCTCCGCCAGGCCTCCAGCGCCTGCCGGCTTTCCGCCCAGAGCGCGGGCAGCTGCGCGAGATCGCTTTCGCTGACCTCGCCGCGCTTTGCCGCCGTCTCCACCCGGCCCAACAGCTGGCGCAGCGCCGTGAGGCCGAGCGTGGCGCAGGAGCCGGCGCATTTATGCGCCAGAGCCACCAGCTCGGCGGGCGAAAGGTCGCCTGCAGTCAAGCTGGCCACGCCCGCGTCCATCTCGGTTAGGAACCTGCCCAGCAGCCGCCGGGCATCGGCGGGGCTCACCGTCTGGGCCAGCTCGCCCAGCTGCGCACGGTCGATCAGCTCGCTGCCCGGCTCGTCCATCGTGACGGAGCCACCGGAATAGCCCGCCGCGATGCCGCGGAGCAGGCCGGAGAGCACCTTGCGGTCGATGGGTTTCGACAGGCAATGCTCCATTCCCGCCTCGCGGAAGCGCTCCACCTCCTCCGGCAGGGCATGGGCGGTGAGGGCGATGATGGGCGTGGTGGCGGAGAGGCCAGTGCCGGCCCGGATCTTCCGCGCCGCTGTCTGCCCGTCCATCACCGGCATCGAGATATCCATCAGGATCACGTCGAAAGGATGGGTCTCTGCCCATGCCACGCCAGCGCGCCCGTCTACGGCTTCCGTCACCTTGTGGCCCTCCGCTTCCAGCAGGCCGCGGGCGACGAAGCGGTTCATCTCGTTGTCTTCTACCAGAAGCACGTCGAGTGGCCGCACCGGAAGGGAGGCGTTGCCCCCCTGCCCCGGCAGCGACGCCTCTTCCGCCTCGGCGGGCGGCAGGGAGAGACGCACCCAGAAGAGGCTCCCCTCCCCCGGCTCGCTCTCCACCCCGATCTCGCCGCCCATCACGCCGACGAGGCGCCGCGCGATGCCAAGGCCAAGCCCCGTGCCGCCGGCCTGCCGCGAGTAGGAGCTGTCGAGCGTCTCGAAATCCTGGAAGATCCGTTCCAGCTGCTCATCGGCGATGCCGATGCCGGTGTCGGCCACGCGGAACTCCACGAGGTGCCCCTCACCCGGCAGCCGCTCGACCTCGATGTCGATGGAGCCGGCGCGCGTGAACTTTACCGCGTTGCCGACGAGGTTGAGCAGCACCTGCCGCAGCCGCCGCGAGTCGCCATGCACGATATCGAGCCCCGGCGAGAGCTGCCGCCAGCGCAGGCTGTTGCCGTTGTTCGCGGCCAGCGTCGCCGTCGTCTCGACCACCCCGTCGAGCAGGGCGGGGACAGAGAAGGGCCGGCGTTCGGCGCGCAGCTTGCCGGCCTCGAACTTGGCGAGGTCGAGCACATCGTTGACGAGGCCGAGGAGCAGCCGGGCCGAGCTGTGCATCCGGTCCAATAGCTCGCTCTGCCGCTGGCTGAGGCTGTGATCGCGCATCAGCTGCATGGTGCCCATCAGGCCATTGAGCGGCGTGCGCATTTCGTGGCTCATCACGGCAAGGAATTCCGCCTTGGCCCGCTCGCCCGCCAGCGCCTTGTCGCGGGCGACCATCAGCCCTTCTTCGGCCTGCTTGCGGCGCGCGATATCACGGATGAAGGCCACGTAGATCGGGTCTGTCTCGTCCGCCGTGCGCGCGATGGCGACCTCGACGGGAAAGCGGCGCCCAACGCGGGAGATGGCTTCCGTCTCGAAATGCAGGATCGTCTTGCCGGCGCCGCCGCCGGTTTCGAAGTAATCCAGCGTCTCCTCCCGCAGGCCAGGCACCACGTCGGGCGGGTAGATCGTCTCCAGCGCCAGGCGGCCGATGGCATCTGTGCGGCTATAGCCGAACAGTTCGACGGCGGCGCTGTTGGTATCGAGGATGGCCCCCTCACGATCGCAGACGAGGATCGCATCGGCCGCCGTTTCGACAATGGCACGCATCCTGTCGCCCACCCGCTCCATCGCCTGGGCCTGCTGGCGCGAGACGCGGTAGAGCCGCCGGAACGAATTGGTGAGAAGTGCGAACCCGCCGAGCAGAAGCGCCAGCACCCCCACCATCTGGGCGAGGGTGCGCCGCACCTTCTCTCGCCGCTCGTCGGAGGTTTCGGCGAAGGTGGTCAGCCCGGCGAGCGACAGGGCGCGCACCAGCGGAAGCAGCTCCTGCGCCTCGTCCGACAGGGCGGGCAGCGCCGCTAAGAGCACCTCGTCGGAGCTGTCGATGAGAGGCACCGCTTCGTCGAGGAAGGCCGCAATCTCGTCGTTCGCTGCGACGAACTCGGCAGACGCGCGGATGTCGCTGTAGGTTGAGGCCGTTTCGAAGGTGCCGACGCGGCTGTAGAACACGTCGAACCGCTGGCGCACGGCATCGAGGCTCGCGCCCTCCTCATCGGCGCGCTCGACGGCGAGTTGGAATTGCAGAAACTCCACCTCGGTCTGCGCGAGGCTCCATTGGTCATTGTCGGAATTGGCGGTGCCGAGATCCTCGATCTCGCGCAGGACGAGCCAGCCCATCCCGACAGCCACGCCGAAGCAAAGCAGCAGCAGCATGAGCCAGATGATCGTTCGCGGCCCCGGCACGTCTTCCGCGCGGCCAGAGTCTTGCGACACGTCTCGGCTCAGCTCATCCATCCGCAAACGCTACTCCGCAACGGTGATCCGGTCCAATTGCCAGATACTCCGCGAGTAGATGACCTCGGTCCGATACGCGTCATTGGTATCGTAGGGATAAACGACCCAGAGCGGCCCTTTTTCGCGCAGGGGCATCTCTTCGCCATTGCGCAGGTAGGCCACGATCGGGCCGCCCTCAACCCAATCTTCGCGGGGGATGTCGATGGCATAATCGTTGACCGCAGTGGCGGTGAGGCTGTCGCCGGTGGCGCCCACAGCCTCCAGCAAGGTCGCCAGCTCGATGCCCGTGAAGGTCTGCACGCCGTCTGTCCATGTGGTCGTGGTCTCGAAGGTCACGGGGCCCAGCTCTTCCAGCATCGCGCGGTCGAAGATGGCACGTCCATCACCGTTGGTTTCGGTGATTGCGCCGTCGATGGTGAGAAGGATGTCTCCCTCCGGCATGCTCAGCTCCTGCGCGGCAAGCGGCAGGGCGGCGAAGGCGCAGAGGGCGGCAGCAGTGAGGCGGCGCAGGATGTGCATTGGCGTCTCTCCAATCTGGCTGGACGCCGTATCTCACGAGACGGGCACTCCGTGCAGGTGGGCATCAGAAGAGGTCACCTACCCTTTTGGATAGGTGGGCCCCTCAAGGCGCCTTTATGGTGCCATGCCCGCCGGTCACCGCCTTCGCCGCGATGCCGGAAGTGGCATGGCGCGCAGCATTGAGAGGCAAACCTTTCAAAATCGTTGCCAAGGGCGTGCCGCATGGAAGCCCCCGCCGCAACGTGGCGGCAGGCGAGGGTCTGGTCCCGCCCGGACAGCCCACCTTCGTCGGCCGGGTGGCGCCCTACCCCATCGGGCGGTGTCACGCATCCGAGCGGGTAGATGGCTTGCCCCGCATGCCCTGCTATTGACACTATCGTAGGTAGATTGAGGCCGGGCCGCGCGCCGCCCCCGGCCTGGGCGGCCAGACCGGCCCGGGACGAGTGACCGGCGCTAGCGGCACTTTGCGACGAGGGAGACGAGAGCCATGCGCATCTTGATTGCCGACGATCATGACCTTCTGCGCGACACGCTGGTGATGTTCCTCGCGAACGAGGCCGATCTGGAAACGGAGACGGCCGCCAACTTTCCCGAAGCCGAGAACCTGGTCGCCGAGCAGTCGTTCGACCTCGTGCTCCTCGACTACGCCATGCCGGGCATGAACGGCCTTTCGGGCCTCTCCCGCATCATGGAGATGCCGGGCGAGCACCACGTCGCCATCATCTCCGGCACCGCCGACCGCGAGGTGGCCGAGCAGACGCTGGCCGCCGGCGCCGCTGGGTTTCTGCCGAAGACGCTCTCGGCCAAGTCGCTGGTTAACGCGATCCGCTTCATGGCAATGGGCGAGCAATACGCGCCGCTCGACTTCCTGCGCGCCACGGAAGAGACGGTCGCCAACCCGCTCGCCGAGAAACTCTCGCAGCGCGAGATCGAGGTGCTGCAGGGGCTGACGGAGGGCAAGTCGAACAAGGAGATCGCCCGCGATCTCGACATCCGCGAGCCCACCGTGAAGCTGCATATGAAGACGCTCTATCGCAAGATCGGCGCCAGCAACCGCACGCAGGCCGCCATGATCGCGCGAGATCAGGGCCTGTTCTGACGACATCGCGAAAGTCCCCATCGCGCTCGGGCCAGCCGAACGCGATGGGGTGAGAGCCCTGCCTCAGGCCCGCGAGACCGACACCTGCGACGAGCCGCGCAGGGTGTTCGAGATCGGGCACATGACATCGGCCGTGGCGACCACGTCGTCGGCTTCCGCCTCGGTCAGGCCCGGAAGGTTCACCTTCAGCGCGACGTCGAAGATGTAGCCCGGGCCCTTGTCATCCTTCACCAGCGCGCAGGTGCAGGACAGCTCGGGCTCGCCGCTCAGGGTCAGCCCCTTTTCCTTCGCGACCATCATCGACGTGCCCGAGAAGCAGGCGATGTAGGCGGCCGCGAAGAGTTGCTCGGGGTTGGTGCCCGAGACACCGTCGCCGCCCATTTCGACCGGCAGGCCGAGGGGCGTTTCGAGTTGCCCGTCGGGGCTTTTCACGGCGCTCGGCGTGCCGGAAACTTCAGCGGTATAAAGCGATTTGCTCATTGGTTTTTTCCTCCATGGTACTTCAGTGGTCGTCGGTCGTGATGGTTGGGGCCGCCCAAAGGCGCCCCTGGCCGCATCAGCCCGCGAAGGCTGCGGCAAGACGGTCGATCGCAATGTCGAGCTGGGCGCGCGGCGTGGCGAAGTTGAACCGGATGAATTGCTCGCCGCCCGGCCCGAAGGCGGTGCCGGGGTTCACGCCCACGCGCGCATCGTCACGGCAGCGGCTGAGAAGCTCGTCGGGTGTGAGGCCCAGCTGCGAGAAATCCACCCACGAGAGGTAGGTGGATTGCAGCGGCAGCGAGCGCGCCAGCGGGATCTCTTCGGCGAAGCGCTTGTCGAAATGGTCGCGGTTACCCGCCAGATAGACGAGCAGCGCATCGAGCCATTCGGCGCCGCCGGCATAGGCCGCCTCGGTGGCGATCATGCCAAAGAGCGCATGGTGCTGCAGCCCCGAGGCCGCTGCGCGGGCATCGAACCGCTGGCGCAGGCTCTCGTCGGCGATGATCGTCTCGGCGATATGGGCGCCGGCGAGGTTGAACGTTTTCGTGGCCGAAGCGCAGGTGATCAGGCGATGGCTGATCTCGGGCATGGCGATGGCCGTGGGCACATGCTTGGCGCCCTCGAAGACCAGATCGTGGTGGATCTCGTCGGAGACCAGCAGCAGGTCATGCGCCTCGCAGAACGCGCCCAGCGCGCGCAGCTCGTCAGGGCTCCAGACGCGGCCGGTGGGATTGTGCGGCGAGCAGAGCAGGACCACCTTGGCATTGTCAGGAAGGCTGCTCTCAAGCGCCTCAAGATCCATCTCGTAGCGGCCCTGCACCAGCTTCATCGGCGCGTAGAAGGGCACGCGGCCGGTCATGTTGGTGATGCCGGTGAAGCCCGGATAAATCGGCGAGAACATGACCACGCTGTCGCCGGGGTCGGAGAACTCCTGCAGGATCAGGCCGATGGCGCTGATGACGCCGGCAGTGGGCGTGAGCCAGTCGGGCTGGATCTCCCAGCTATGGCGGCTGGCCATCCAGGCGGTGATGGCGCTGCGCCAGCCCTCGTCGCCGGCGTAGTAGCCGTGCACACCGCGCGTGACCTCGGCGGACAGAACCTCCGTCACCGAGGGCGGCGCGCGGAAATCCATGTCGGCCACCCACATGGCGATGCCGTCGTCGCCCTTCACCCCGCAATAGGTGCTGAGCATGTCCCATTTGGCGGAATGGGTGCCGCGACGGTCAATGATCTCGTCAAAGTCGAAAGGCATGGGTCGGATCCTCGGATGTGTCAGGTGCTGGGCTGGCTGCGGTCTTGCGCAGCGGCGGCGACATAGTCGCGCAGTGCGGTGCCGACGCGCGTCATGGCGTCCTGCACCTCGGTGAAACAGGCGGTTTTGGCGCGGCTCGTCTCGTCCATGTAGAGGCGGCGGTTGATCTCGATCTGCACCGAATGGCGGCCCTGCGAGGGGTCACTGTAGCGCTTGACGAGCTCGGCCCCCTTGAAGGGGTCGTTGCGCGAGACCGAATAACCCATGGCCTCGATCGTGGTGCAGATCACCTCGGTCAGCCCCGGCTCGCAGCTTTGCCCGTCGTAATCGCCGATGACGAAATCGGGGCGCACGGTGCCCGCCGGGTCGGGCGAGAGCGCATGGCCCACCGCCGGCATCGAGTGGCAGTCGATGTGGTAGACGAAGCCGAAGGTCGCATGGGCCCGGTCGAGCAGCGCCTTGAGGCGGTTGTGATAGGGCCGCCAGTAGGTATCGATCCGGGCCTCCATCTCGGCGACGCTGAGCTTGGTGTCATGCATCAGCGTGTCGCCCCAGGCATAGCGCCAGGTCAGCCCCATGCCGCGCTTGGTGGCGGCGTTCTCCCGCACGGGATGCGGCCAGTCGCCCTCGACCATCTCAAGATCGACGTCCTGCTCGGAGCGGTTCACATCGAGAAACGAGCGCGGGAACAGAGCGCGCAGAAGCGGGGCGCCCATGTCGGGAGCGCTGAGGAACAGCTCGTCGACATAGGTGTCGGAGGCGAGACGCACCATTTCGGGCGAAACGGAGGGGTGGAAATCCGCCGGCAGCTCAAGACCGCTGTGCGGGCTGTCGAAGACGAGGCCGTTTTCGGCGCTGCGCGGCGCGTCGACGCTGAGAACGCCGTCGATGGGGGCGAGAAGCTCTTGCGGATACATCAGACGGCCCTCCCCAGGGCGGCCGCATGCGCGGCGGGGTATGAGATGTCGGGCATGCCGATGAAGGTACCATCCTGCCGGCCGATCATCGCCGGCGAGGCGAAGGGCCGGTGCATGACCTCGGCCTGAGCCGGGCGCACGGGGGCGATCTCTTCGAGCGCGGCGATCTCCTCGTCGGACATGTCGACATTGGCGATGATGCCGGGGCCGGCGCCGGCATCCATGCGCGGGCGGTTGAGGGCGGCTTCCACGCCGAGCCCGGCGCAGAGGTGCAGCGCGGTGATCTGCGCCAGCGCGGGCACGATCATGTTACCCCCCGAGGCCCCCATGACGGCGTGGCTCTGGCCCGGCCGGGTGATCGCTACGGGGCACATGTTGGAATGCGCATAGGCCTTGGGCGTCATGCTGGCGGCGAGGCCCGGCCGCGGGTCGTACCAGGCCATGCCGTTGTTGAAGAGCACGCCGGTACGCGGCGACAGCGCATAGGCGCCGAAGCGGTTGAACAGGGTGAAGGTGATCGCGACCATCCGGCCCGAGGCGTCGACGGTGTTGATCTGCGTGGTCGAGCCCTTGCTGTCGCTCTCGGCCGGCGGCGCGAGCGGCTTGTCGCTGGCATAGGCCTCGCGCAGCGCGCGCGCCATCTCGGCGAAGAAGGCCGGGCCATCGGGGCCGGCACCGTGACGCTCTTCGAACATGCCCAGCGCCGCGCGCAGGCGATGCCCGCCGCTGGTATGGCCGGGCGTGTGCACGACGTGGCCAGCGAAGTCGAACGGCACCGCCGGATAGATCAGCGGCTGGTAATCGGCCATGTCCTCCAGCGTGATGCCATTGCCGTTGGCCTGCAGGTCGGCGACGAGATCGCGGGCGATCTGGCCGGTGTAGAAATCCTCCGGCCCCTCTTCGCTCAGGCGCTCCAGCGTCTTCGCGAGCTGCGGCATGGCAAGACGCATGCCGGGCCAGGGGATCTTGCCGTTCGGCTGGAAAATCTCCCGCATGCCCTCGTCGCGACGCATCTCGCCCTGCCCGAACGCAATGGTGAGCGCGGTGTGCCAGTCGACCTCCATCCCCTCGCGGGCGCGCTCCAGCGCGGGCTTCAGGGCGCGCGAGAAGGGGATCGTGCCGTGCCGCTGCAGCGCTGCCGAGAACCCGCGAACGCAGCCGGGGATGGCGACCGAGAGGAAGCCGCTGATATTGGCGTTGTTCTTCGAGATGGCGTTGCCGTTGAAGAAGGTGCTGCCGTCGCCCTTCTCGGCATAGAGGTCCATGTCGAGCTTGGCGGGTAGCCGGCCGGTGAACTCGATGCATTCCACCTCGCCCGTGGGCTCGACCACCATCATGTAGCCGCAGGCCCCGAGGCCCGACATCCAGGGCTCGGCGGTTTGCAGCGTGAGCGCGGTGGTGACAGCGGCATCCACCGCGTTGCCGCCCTCTTCGAGCACAGCGATGCCGGCCTGGGTGGCGGCGAAATGCTGGCTGGTGACGACGCCCCTGTCGCTCACGGCGGGGCGCTTGCGGCGGTCCCAATACTCGTGGCGCGCCTTCTCGACGACAGACCTATCCATTGTTCTGACCTTTCAGGGCTTCTTCCACAAATCGAATGGCCGGCGAGGGGCCGACGGCGAGATCGCCAGCCTCCAGGCGGCGCATCATCTCTTCGGTGCGCCTCTGCCGCTCGACGGCCGCGTCGCAGATCGCCTCGGCCTCGTCGGGCGGCAGAACGATGACGCCCGTCTCGTCGAGCATCACGATGTCGCCCGGCAAAACCGGCACGCCGCCCACCGACACCGGTTTGTTGAACGCCCCGCCGCCGTCGCGGACGCGGGTGGTGACGCTGGAGAGGCCGGTGGAATAAACGGGCAGCCCCAGTTCCCTGATCTCGCCGGGGTCGGTGCAGGGCCCGCCGATGATGGCGGCCTTGCCGCCCTTGCGGGCGATACCGGCAGCGACGCCGCCCCCGATGCAGGCATGGCGCGTGTCGCCCAGACGGTCGACGACCAGAATGTCGCCCTCGCGCAGCTTGGAGATCGCGTATTGCAGCATGGTGCTGTCCATGCCGGGGATCGCGACGGTCACCGCGGTGCCGGTGATCGTGCCCGGCGTCGGCGTGAGCGGCCTGATCGAGGCATCCATGAAACCGCGGTCGACGAAGTGGCCGATGGTGGCCAGCTCGACCTCTTCAAGCCGTTTCAAGAGCACAGCAGGAGCCTGCGGTGCCGAAGCCCCGATCATGTATTTGGGGTACATTTGAGCGTCTTTTCCTTGTTCAAACCGGCCCTTTGGCGGGGCCCTGGCTTGCCTTCACTTGGTCGCGAACCGGTTCACGCCTGTCCTGGAACGGCGGAGAGAAGTTCGCGGGTGTAATCGTCCTTTGGCTGCTTGAAGAGGTCGATGGGCTCGCCCATCTCGACGAGCCGCCCCTTCCGCATCACGGCGATCCGGTCGCAGATGCGGGAGGCGACACGCAGATCGTGCGTGACGAAGAGAAGGCCGAAGCCGAGCCGCCCCTGAATGTCGTGCAGCAGATCGAGGATCTGGCGCTGCACCGAGACATCGAGTGCAGAGACGCTCTCGTCGGCGATGAGCAGGGCCGGTTCCAGCGCCAGCGCGCGCGCGATGCAGATGCGCTGTCGTTGGCCGCCCGAGAACTGGTGGGGAAAGCGCTGCGCGGCCGAGGCATCCAGCCCCACGGCCTTCAGCAGCTCTTCGGCGCGGGCGCGGGCCTCGGCCTTTGGCACGCCGTGGATGACCGGACCTTCGGCAATCGCCTCGCCAACCCGCTGGCGCGGGTCGAGGGCGGTGTTGGGGTCCTGGTAGATGATCTGCACGCTGCGCCGCGCCTGGCGCAGAGCGCGGGTCTTCAACGTGTGCAGCGGGATACCATCGATGATGATCGACCCGGCATCGGGTTCGACCATGCGGATGATGCTCTGCGAGAGGGTCGACTTGCCCGAGCCGCTCTCGCCGACGAGGCCGAGTGTTTCGCCCCGGCGGAGCGTGATCGACACATCGTCCACCGCCTTCAGCTCTGTCCGCGGCCCGCGGCCGGGCTTGATGGTGAATGTCTTGCGCATCCCCGAGGCGTTGAGGATTTCCTCGCCCAGATCGGTGCGCGCGGCGCGCGGCTCCAGCGTGGGCACGGCGGCGAGCAGCTTTTGCGTGTAGGGGTGCTGCGGGTTCTTCAGCACATCATCGGCGGTGCCGATCTCGACCAGGTTGCCATGCTGCATCACCGCGACCCTGTCGGCGATTTCGGCGACGACGCCGAAGTCATGGGTGATGAACATGATGCCGGTGCGGTGGTTCTCCCGCAGAGCCAGCATGAGCTTCAGGATCTGCGCCTGGGTGGTCACATCGAGCGCGGTGGTCGGCTCGTCGGCGATCAGAACCGCCGGTTCCAGAGCCAGCGCCGAGGCGATCATCACGCGCTGGCATTGCCCGCCCGAGAGTTCATGCGGATAGGCGCGGAAGATCCGCTCGGGGTTGGGGAGCAGCACCTCGTCGAAGAGCGCGAGCACGCGTTTGCGGATCTCGGAATTGGGCATGTCGGTGTGAACCGAGAAGGTCTCCGAGACCTGGTCGCCCACCCGGTAGAACGGGTTGAGCGAGGCCATCGGCTCTTGAAAGATCATCGACAGCTTGGCGCCAACCAGCTTGCGGCGCTCCTGCTCGTCGATCTCCAGAAGGTTGCGACCCATGAAGTCGATCCGCCCCGAGGGCGTGAGCGTCTGCCGGTCGAGCAGCCCCATCGTGGAGAGCGCGGTCAGAGACTTGCCCGAGCCGCTTTCGCCCACGACACAGAGGATCTCGTTGGGGTTGAGGCTGAGCGACAACCCGTTGATCGCGAACTCCCTGTCCATCGCGGGGGGCAATCGCACGCTGAGGTTGTCATAGGTCAGCAGCGCCTCAGACATGCGCGGCCTCCGCCTGGGCGGGCGCATCCATCGAGGTGGGGTCGCAGGTGGCGAAGAACTCCGCGAAAGCCGCGATCTTGGCGGTGATCTTCTCGACGATCATCGCGCCCGCCTCGGCGCTGGAATGGGTGGCGGCGCCGCCCATCATGCCGTCTTCGTTGAACTCCTTCGCGGTGAACGGCATGTTCACCATGCTGCCCTCGAATGCGATGCCGGCCGGGCCGCGCATCGGATGCCCGAAGGCCGTATTGTCCGGCCCCTTGCGCATCAGGTCGGGGCGCAGCAGGTCGGGGAAAAGGTGCATATAGGCGGAGGTGACCGGGTCGCCGCCATGGCCGCGCGCTGCGGCGACGTTGTCCCCGTGGATCTCGGCCCAGTCCTCAGTGCTCAGGCATTGCCAGATGTTGATCGAGGCCATGATGACACCGCGTTCGCGGCGCAGCTTGCGCATGACCTCGTCGATCAGGAAGGCGTTGGTCGTGTGGCCGTTCACGATCACCAGCCGGGTCAGCCCATGATCGAGAAAGTTGGCCGCCACATCCTCGACCACCGCCTTGAAGGTGGTCGAGCGCAGCTGGATTCCCCCCGCGAAGGCGCGGAAGAAATCTGCATAGCCGAAGGGTACGGTGGGGGCGGCAATCGCCCCCGACCGTTGCGCCGCCATGCCGGCGATGGCGTCCGCCAGCATGTAATCGCCCATCGGCGCATGCGGGCCCTGCTCTTCGTGGCTGCCGAAGGGCAGGAGCATCACGGGGTTGCTCTTGGCCCGAGTGGCAAACTCGTCGAACGTCATCTGTGACAAGAGGTGCTTTGTCTCCGGCACGGGCTGCGCCCTCCTCAGTTTGCGGTCAGGTAGGGGGCGTAGAGGCGCATCTCGCCGCTGGTCGCCGTCCAATCGAGATCGGACCGCACTGCGTAGGTCGCGAAGAGCTTCCACAGGTAGTAGCCGGGCGTGACGCGCTGCCACTCGGCCGAGAGGGCCTTGTAGGCGGCGTTGCGCTCTTCGAAATCGACGGCGTTCACGAACTCTTCGCCAAGGCGGATGTACTCATCCGTCGGGTCCCAGACCTTCCAGTCGGCGCTGGCGCGCGTCGAGCGCGGGTTCCAGTCAAGCCAGAGCGGCTGGTAGGGGTCGCCGGGGATGAAGCCCGAGCCGTTGGAGAAGTTGATCAGGTGGTAGGGCCGCTCGTAGACGAGCGAGAAGTTGTCCAGCACCTGCATCTCGACGTTGATGCCGACCTCGCGCCACATCTCCACCATCACCTCGGCGGCGAGCTCGTAGTTGGGGTAGTAGCCGCGGGTGATGTGCCAGAGCAGCGGCTGACCGTCGTAATCGGTCTCTTCCACAAGCTGGCGGGCCCGCTCGGGGTCGTAGGGCAGCCGGACTTCCGCATCGGGGTCGTAGTACGGCCCGTATTCGGGGAAGTTGAACGGCACATCGGGGTGGAAGGTGAGGTCACCGAAGAGCGCCTCGACGATGGCGTTCATGTCGATGGCCTGGACCATGGCGTAGCGCAGCCGCTCATCGACCAGCGGGTTGCCCTCGGGATCGTTGCGGGTGTTGAAGCCGAAGGCCGTGTAGCCGGCGACCGGCACGTTCTGCACCTCGACATTGTCGTAGGAGGCGATCTGATCGAGCTGGTCGGGGGGAATGCCGACCATCATGTCGTATTCGCCCGACACCACGCCGGCCATGCGGCCCGCGTATTCCGGCACGATGCGCCATTCGACGGTCTCGTACGGGGCCGGCTCGCCCCAGTAATCGTCGAAGCGCTCCATCACCAGGATCTCGCTGGAGCGGAAGGTGGTGACCTTGTAGGGGCCGGTGCCGATGGGGTTCAGGCCGAACTCGTCGACGCCGACTTCGAGGTAGTAATCCTTCGGAACGATCATGCCGACGGGCCCCGTCAGCTTGGCCGGCACGTTCGGGTCTTCCGTCGCGGTTTCGACCTCCAGGGTGTAGCGGTCGATGGCCTCGACGCGCACGAAACCTTCGGAGTAGATCGCGCCGCGGGGCTCGTAGGCATCATCGGCGCGCAGGCGCTCATCCGACAGCGTGAAGGCGGCATCCTCGGCCGTCATCTCGACGCCATTGTGGAACATCACCCCCTCGCGCATCTTGAAGGTCCAGACCTTGCCGTTGCGCTCGTAGGATTCCGCCAGAACCGGGGTGACGGTCGCGCCGCTGGGGTCGGCGATGTAGTCGAGCTCGCAGAACCGCTCGTAGAAATTTGCGTAGATCCGGCCCGAGGAGGTCGAGATGCCGTTGATCGGGCTCATGTTCGGCCAGAGCGCATCGACGGCAACCCGGAGTGTGCCGGTCTCCTGCGCGCGGGCCGCGCCGCCGACACCTGCCAGGCTCATCGTGCCGGCCCCGATGATCATCTTGTGGACGTCTCTGCGTGTTACCATAGTCAAGGTCTCCTGTTCGGTTGCGCCTGAGCGGGAGGAGGAGGAACTGTCAGGCATTGCGGGACTTGAGGGTCGGGTCGAACCGGTCGCGCAGACCGTCGCCGATGATGGAAATCGACAGCGTCATCAGGAAGATGATCACGCCCGGGAAGACGGCGATCCACCAGGCTGTCGTGAGGTATTCGCGCCCTTCGCCAAGGATCTGACCGAGGCTCGTATTGGGCGACTGGATGCCCATGCCGAGGAAGCTCAGCGAGCTTTCCAGCAGGATGATGCCGGGCACCGTGAGCGTGACCTGCACGATCAGGGCGCTGACGATATTGGGCAGGACATGGCGCAGATAGAGCCGCACGGGCGACGCCCCGAGCGCGACCACGGCGCGGGCATAGGTTTGCCGCTTGGTCGACATCACCAGGCCGCGGGCAAGGCGGGCGTAGGTTTCCCACCCGAACAGCCCCATGAGCACGATGAAGAGCGCCAGCGAATTGCCGAAGAAGGCCAGCAGCGTCAGCGCGATCATGATGAAGGGCAGCGACAGCTGGATATCGACGATCGACATCAGGATATCGTCGACCAGGCCCTCGAAATGGCCGGCGATGAAGCCGATGATGGTGCCCGCGACGGCGCCGATGAAGGTGCCGATGAGAGCGACGCCGATCGACATGCGCATCGCCACGATCAGGCGCGCCCCCATGTCACGGCCCAGCCGATCCGTACCCAGCCAGTGATCCCAGCTGCCGCCATCGGTCCACACCGGGCCTTGCAGGCGCGACAGCAGGTTCTGCTTCGACGGGTCCTGCGAGATGAGCGGCCCGAAGATCACCAGAAGCGCGAAGATGGCGAGGATCAGCCCGGCAAGGACGATGACGGGGTTGTTCAGAAACCGCTTCACGATTTGCTCCGGCTGCGGGGGTCGAGCAGTCGGTAGGACATGTCGACCGCGAAATTGGCGAGGACCATGGCGAAGGCGATGAACACCACCAGCGCCTGCACAACAGCGAGATCCTTGGAGGAGACCGCGTTGATCAGCAGCCGCCCGACCCCGGGCCAGGCGAAGACCGTCTCCACCACCACGGTGCCGGCCACGAGCTGGCCCAGCATCAGGCCTAGGATGGTGACCACCGGAATGGCCGCATTGGGCAGCGCATGGGCCATGGTGCGGCGCATCTTGCTCACGCCCTTCGCCTCGGCGGCGCGCATGTAAAGCTTCGAGAGAGTCTCGAGCATGGCCGAGCGGGTAAACCGCGCCAGAATGCCGGCGAGCGTGAGCGAGAGCGTGGCGGCCGGCATGATGAAATGCTGCCAGCTTGATGCCCCGGCGCTTGGCAGCACCTGCAGCGTCATCGAGAGGATCAGGATCAGCAGGATGCCGAAGAAGAAGTTCGGCAACGCGAAGCCCACGACCGAGAAGACCATGATGAGGCGGTCAAACAGCGAGCCGCGCTTCAGCGCCGCGAGAATGCCCGCCGGTACGCCGATGAGAATCGCCAGCGCGTAGGAGACGAGCCCCAGCTCCAGCGTTTTCGGGATGCGCTCGAAGATGACATCCAGCGCCGGCCGGCCATCGCGGAACGAGTAGCCGAAGTCACCTCTCAGCGCATTGCCGACATAGGTGACGTATTGCTGCAGCAGCGATTGATCGAGATTCCATTTGGCCCGGAAGATCTCGATCTCGCGCAATGTGGCGTCGGGGCCGAGCATCGCCTGAGCCGGGTCGTAGGAGAGGCGCAGGGCGATGAACGTGAACGTCACGACCGCCAGCAGCGTCAGGACCATCCGCAGAAATTTCGTGAGAATAAAGTTCCAGGACAAGGGCTTACTCCACATCGCCGGCCGTCGGTGGCCAAGCGATAGGGGTATACAAGCACCGGATATTAAGACAATATATAGATGAGTGAAGCTAAGTTTCATAGGTCTTACGTGACAAATGGCATCGAAATTAGGCACCTGCGCTACTTCGTTGTGCTGGCGCAGGAACTGCATTTCGGCCGGGCCGCCGAGCGGCTGCACATGGCACAGGGGCCGTTTTCGCAGCAGATCAAACAGCTGGAAGGCCGGGTCGGCACGCCCCTCTTCCACCGCACAACCCGCAAGGTGCAGCTGTCAGAGGCCGGGCACCGATTTCAGAGCTATGCCCAGGAGGTTCTGTCCAATCTCGACGAGGGGGTGCGCTTCGCACGCGCCACCGCCAGCGACGAGGCCGGGCAGATTCGCGTGGGCACGATCTCTGTGGCGTCGGCGCTGGTGATGCCCAAGGTGATGCGGCGGTTCCGCGAGCTTCATCCCGCGGTTCTGGTGACGCCGGTCTCGGAAACCACAGCAGAGCTCGTGAACATGCTGATGGAAAACGAGATCGACATCGCCCTGATGCGCCCGGCGAGCTGGCCGAGCTACCTGATGGGCGATGTGATCTGTCGCGAGAGCATGTGCGTCGCGATGAGCGATGACCACCCCCTGGCCGAGCGCGACAGCCTGACGCCCGAAGACCTGGCCGACCAGCCGTTGATGCGCTTCGCGGCGAAGATCGGCACCGGCTTCGGGCCGGTCATCAACAAGGTTCTGGCCGGAGCCGGCGTTCGCCCGGCCCCAGGCGCCGAATACAACGACACGCAGGCCGCGCTTTGCATGGCCGCGGCGGGCCCGGGCCTGGCCATCGTGCCGCGATCCACGGGGGTCTACGCCTATCCGGGCATCACCTACTTGCCGATCGAACTTGGCGGAGAAGGCGCAGAGGTTTGCATGGTTACCCGGGCCGGCTCACGCGACCGCAAGATCGAGGACCTGTGTTCCTTGATCCGCGACTATTGCGGCCCGGGCGGCGAGCTGCACCGGATGGGGTATATCTGCTGAAGGGCCGGGCCCACTGCGTTCAACACACCAAGAACACGGAAGACAGAGGCCCGCCTATTCGCGGAACATTCTCTCTCATTCGAGATAGCTCTTCTCGTATTTCGATACGGTCTCGAAAGACCCGCGATTTCGGATCCACCGCCCGTCTGCTCGCCTTCCCACAGCGAAGCCCGAGGGTTCAGAACCCATCCTTGATGGTCAGATGGCTGTGCCGGTGCGGCTTGCCGCTGCCGTGCTGGTGGACTTCCTGCACATCTTCCACAGGCACCAGCGACAGATGGCCGTGCCGGATGCCGCGTTCGGCGAAGAGACCGTGCGCGTAGTCCTCCACATCTGCCACCCGGCCGCGCATCACGGTCACCTCCATGGCATTGGTGTGGTCGAGCGGCACCGACAGGGCCGCGACGGCCTGGTCGTGACGGGAGTGGCGGGTGTGGGGCACGCGGCGCCCCAGATCACGCGTGGCGAGGTCAAGGGCGTAGCTGACGACGCCGATGCAATCCGCATCCTGCGGCGCGTCCCGCGTCAGGGCGCGGCGCAGAAGGTCGCGGATCGCCTCCGACCGGTTGGTTGCGCCGGATCGCTCCATCTGCCGGTCGAGCTCAGCCAGCAGGTCGTCTTCAATGGCTATGGTAATCCGCTGCATGACCCTCTCCCTGCTGCTTTGCTAAGCATCCGCGTTCGCCAGTCGCACCGCAACCGCGCGTCTGCGCTTTACACCCCCGACGAGAAAAGTATGAAATACGACTCGAGAATTCATACGACGAGGTTCTGCATGCTCTGCCCGCTGTCCACCGCTGCCGTCGCCCTCTCCTTGCTGCTGCCGGCGCATGCCGAGGCGCGCGCCCTGGTGCTGGCGATTGGCGGAGAGCCCGACGGCGGGTTCGACCCGATCATGGGCTGGGGCCATTATGGCAACCCGCTCTTCCAGTCGACCCTGCTGCGCTACGACGCAGACCTCAATCTGGTCGGGGATCTCGCGACCGAGTGGAGCCTGTCCGAAGACGGGCTCGTCTGGCGGCTGACCCTGCGCGACGACGCCATGTTCTCGGACGGAACGCCCCTGACGGCTGAGGATGTCGCCTTCACCTACAATGCGGCCAGTAAAGCCGGCGGGCTCGCCGACCTGACCGTCTTGAAGGAGGCCCGCGCCGTGGATGCCACGACGGTCGAGCTGGAGCTGACCGAGCCGCGGATCACCTTCGTCTCACGCCTCGCCACGCTCGGCATCGTGCCGGCGGCGAGCTATGGCGAGGGCTATGCGCGGCAGCCTGTCGGCTCCGGCCCGTTCCAGATGATCGAGTGGCGCGAGGGCGAGCAGCTTGTCGTCGAGCCGAACCCCTATTGGCACGGCGGCGAGATCGCCTTCGAGCGGGTCAGCTTCGTCTTCGGTTCGGAGGAGGCCGGGCAGGCGCTGGCCCGCACCGGCGCGGCAGACATGGTGGCCGTGCCGCCCTCGATGGCCGATGCGGCTCCGGCGGGTCTGGAGGTGCTGCATGTCGAGACGGTGGACAACCGCGGGCTGGCCTTCCCGATGCTGCCGAGGGCGGGCGAGACCACCGAGGCGGGCACGCCGATCGGCAACGACGTGACGGCGGACCGGGCGATCCGGGTGGCGATAAATGAGGCGCTCGACCGCGAGGCGCTGGTGGCGCTGGCGCTGAACGGCCACGGTCGCCCCGCCTTGGGCCCGGCGGACGGGCTGCCCTGGGACAACCCCGAAGCTGCGATCCCCGGCAACGACCCGGCCGCCGCAATCGCGACGCTGGAAGCCGCCGGCTGGACGGACAGCGACGGCGACGGCATCCGCGAGAAGGCGGGCCTGACCGCGGCCTTCCAGGTGCTCTACCCGGCCAGCGACAGCACGCGGCAGGCCCTGGCCCTCGGCGCCTCGCAGCAGCTGCGCGCGATCGGCATCGACGCCCAACCCACCGGCAGCAGCTGGGACGAGATCGGCGCCCTGATGCACTCCCAGGTCGTCGTGCTGGGCTGGGGCGCCCATGACCCCTCGGAGATCTACTACCTGCATCATGGCGATTACGCCGGCATCGACTATTACAACACCGGCCATTACGCGAACCCGGTGGTGGATGCGCATCTCGACGCCGCCGAAGCCGCGCCGGGGTTCGAGGCCTCCCTCGCCGACTGGCAGGCCGCGGCATGGGACGGCGAGACGGGGTTCGGCCCGAAGGGCGATGCGACCTGGGCGTGGATGGTGAACCTCGACCATTCCTACTGGGTGTCGGAGTGCCTGGATCTCGGGCCCTTGCAGGTTCATCCGCACGGGCATGGCTTCCCGATCACCCATGACCTGCCATCCTGGCGCTGGACCTGCGAATGACGGCATGGCTTCCGGCCCTTCTGGCCGGACGGATGATCCGGCTGGCCTGGCTGCTGCCGCTGGCGGCGGTCGGGCTCTTCGCGCTGATCTCGCTCGCGCCCATCGACCCGGTGCAGGCCTATGTCGGCGGCCGCACCTCGCAGATCGGCCCGGAGCAGAGGGACGCCATCGCCGCCGCCTGGGGGCTGGACCGGCCGGCGCCCGAACGCTTCGCCAGCTGGCTGGCTCAGCTGGCGCGGGGGGACCTCGGGCAATCCATCACCTTCAACGCGCCGGTGATGCAGGTGATCGCCACCCGGCTGCCGGCGTCGATGGCGCTCGTCGGGCTGGCCTTCGCGCTGTCCTTCGTGCTGGGCACGCTGCTGGGGCTCACGGCGGGGGCGACGCGAGGGCGCTGGCCCGACCGGGTGATCCGCACCGTCGCCGTCGTGCTGGCTGCCAGCCCGGGCTTCTGGGTAGCGATCCTGCTCGTCGCGCTCTTCGCGGTCGGCCTCGGCTGGCTGCCCGCCTGCTGCGCGACACCGCCCGGGCAGCTGGCCTCGGAGGTCACGCTCGCGGACAGCTTGCGCCACATGGTGCTGCCCGTCGCCACACTCTCGGTCGTGGGCATCGCCCCGCTCGTGCTGCATACCCGCCAGAGCCTGATCGCCTTCCTCCACAGCCCCGCGGCGCGGCACCTCTCCGCCCACGGGGGCTCGCCCCTGCGGCTGGCCTTCGGCCCCGGCCTGCGCCACGCGGCGGGCGTGGCGCTGACGCTGCACCTTGCCAGCGCCGGCGAGCTCTTCGGCGGCTCGGTGCTGGCCGAAACCGTCTTCGCCTGGCCCGGTCTCGGGCAGGCGACGGTGCGCGCGGCGACGGGGGCGGACGCGCCGCTGCTGATGGGGATCGGGCTGGCAACGCTGCTCTTCGTCTTCGCCGGCAACCTGCTGGCCGACATCGCCGCGCGCCTGGCCGACCCGCGCCTGAGGAGGCCGGCATGAGCGGCGCGGTCGACCCAACCCTGCCGCTGCCCGCCCGCCGCCGGCATCCGCGACGGCGCGCCACGCGGCACGGGGTGGTGGCGCTGGCGCTGCTGGGTGCCGTGCTCGTCGCCGCGCCGCTGCTGCCCGAGGGCGCCCTGTCGGTCGACCCGGCCGCCCGGGCGCTGCCGCCGGACCCGGCGCATCCCATGGGGACCGACATGCTAGGCCGCGACATCGCCGCCCGCACACTGGCCGCCCTCGCGCAAAGCGTTGAAGTCGGGCTGCTGGCAGCGGCGGCCTCGACCCTCGTCGCCGTGGTCCTCGGCCTGGCGGCGACCTTCGGGCGCACCGCGGATCACGTCGTGGGAGTGCTGACTGAACTCGCCCTCGGCCTGCCGCATTTCGTGCTCCTCATCATGATCGCCTTCGCCATGGGGGGCGGCACGACAGGGGTGGTCGTCGCCGTGGCGCTGACCCACTGGCCGCGCCTGTCGCGCATCCTGCGGCACGAGGCGCAGGGGATCGCCGCCTCGGATTACGTGGCCATTTCGCGCGCGCTCGGGCGGTCACGGCTCTGGGTGGCCCGGCACCATCTGGCGCCGCACCTCGTGCCGCAGATCATCGCTGGCTTCATCGTGATCTTCCCCCATGCGATCCTTCACGAGGCCGGGCTCAGCTTCATCGGCCTCGGGATCGAACCGCATCTGCCCTCTATCGGCGTGATGCTGTCGGAAAGCCTGAGGGAGATCATGGCAGGTCACTGGTGGGTCGCCGCCGCCCCCGGCCTTGGCCTGATGCTGATCGCCCTCGCCTTCGAACGGTTCGGCGAGGCGCTGCGCCAGCTGTCGGGCCCGGCGGGGGAGACGGCGTGACCCTGAAGGTCGAAGACCTGTCGGTGGCCTTCCCGACCGGACCCGTGCTGGAGGGGATTTCGCTGGCGCTGGAGCGGGGCGAGGTCGTCGGGCTGACCGGCACCTCCGGCGCAGGCAAGAGCCTCGTCGCCGAGGCACTGGCCGGCGCGCTCCCGGCGGATGCCACGCGAACCGGCCGGATCACCGTGGACGGGGCGCCCGCCCCTGCCCGATCTGTCGCGCTGGCCCCGCAGCGCCTGGATGCGCTCGACCCGCTGGCGCAGGTCGGTCGCCAGATCGACCGGTTCGCCCGCCTCGCAGGCCGATCCGCCGATGTGCCGGGCGCCCTCGCAAGCGTCGGTCTGACAGCGGCAACGGCCCGGCTCTATCCGCATGAACTCTCGGGCGGCATGGCGCGCCGCGTGCTGCTGGCCACGGCCCTCGCCACGGGCGCGGACTGGATCGTCGCCGACGAACCGACGGTCGGGCTGGACGAGGTGGCAGCGGCCCGCATCCTGTTCCTGCTGGCTGACCTCGCCGCTTCCGGTCGCGGCGTCATCGTGATCTCGCATGACCTGATCGGGCTGGCGCGGATCGCGTCGCGCGTCGTCATCCTGCGCCAGGGCCGGCACGTCGAAACGGCACCGGCGCGCGCGTTCACGGGCCCGGGCTCCGGCCTGCGCGAGGACTTCTCCCGGGCTCTGTGGCAGGCCCAGCTTGCACCGGACGCGCCATGCTGACGGCCCGCGCCCTCTCCCTCGCCTATGGCGACCGGCAGATCCTGAACGGAGTCGATCTCGACATCGCCGAGGGCGAGGTGATCGGGCTCGGCGGGCCGTCGGGCACCGGCAAGACCACTCTGGGCCGGATCCTTGCAGGTCAGCTGGTGCCCGATCATGGCGAGGTCCTGCTGGAGGGAGCGAAGGTGGCACCGGCCATGCCGGGGCACCCGGCCCGGGTGCAATACGCCCCCCAATCACCCGAGCTCGCGGTCGACCCCCGCTGGCCCGTGCGCAAGATCCTCGCCAACGGCATGGCGCCGGACCCGGAGGTCCTGGGGGCCCTCGGCATCCGCGATGCCTGGGCGGATCGCCTGCCGGCGCAATTGTCTGGCGGCGAGCTGGCGCGTGTCTCTCTGGCCCGCCTGTTCCACCCGAACCTGCGGCTGCTGATCTGCGACGAGATCACCAGCCAGCTGGACGCCATCGAGCAGGATCTGCTGCTGCGGGCCCTGGTCGATCTGACCGGTCGGCGACGGATCGCCATGCTCCTCGTCTCTCACAGCGCTGCGCTGAGGTCGCGGTTCTGTCGTAGGAGTTTGCTTCTGGACCGTCAGGAACGCAGCTAGTCCCTAGGTGAAAGTTCGTTTGTGAATGATGCAACGAGCGACGGCTCTCCGCCGGCCCGGTCGTTCATCGTCACGACCTGCCGTAGCCGCTCCAGCGTCGAGCCTCGAGCCTCAGTTAGCAGCGCCAAGCGACGCAGGTCATAACAGCTCCTTCAGCTCCTGCTCCGCCCGGTCCAGCCGGTCCGTCAGGCCCGGCTCGGGCGTGGCCAGCCAATCCACGGTGACGTGGGCGAAGACGGCCATTCCGATCTGCGCGGCGAACGCCGCCCTGTCCTCCGGCACGCCGCGCGCCCGCAAGGCGTCCGCAAGAGCCGCGGCGAGAGCGGCCGTCTTCGCCAGCTCGCGTTCCTGCAGAGCCGGCGTCGCCGAGATCACCGCCTGCCGGGGCTCGGAGAAGGGTCGATTGGCGTCGAGGAGCGGGCAGACCGACCGGAAGGCCCGGAACAGGGTGCCCAGCGGCGGCACATCGCGCGGGATGTCGTCGATCGCGGCAAAAAGCGCCTCCAGAAGCACCGCCTGCCCGTCGAACAGGACTTCACGCTTGTCGGCGAAATGCCGGAAGAAGGTACGCTCCGTGACGCCGGCACGGGAGGCGATCTCGGCAGCCGTGGTGCTGTCGAACCCCCGTTCGCCGAACAAGTCTACCGCCGCCTGCTGAAGCCGCGTCCGCGCCGTATCCGCCAAAACTCCGATCTCCCCTGTCAGTCACTGACGTTCTTTCTTGTCAGTCACTGACATCGCCTCTATGTCAGTGACTGACAGGGATCATAGGATCCCCTCCACCATGCGCAAGGAGGTCAATCATGCGTGTCTTTCTGACAGGGGCGAGCGGCTGGATCGGCTCGAAGATCGCGGCGGAGTTGCTGGCCGCGGGCCATAGCGTTACCGGCCTCACGAGCATGCCGGCCAAGGCCGCCACGCTGAGCGTCGCGGGCGTGACACCGCTCGTCGGGACGCTTCAGGATATCGACGTCCTGCGCCGCGGCGCCGAGGAGGCGGACGGGATCATCCACACGGCCTTCGGGCTCGATGTCTCGAAGATCGCCGAGCTGGCGGCCGAGGACAGCACCGCCATCGAGACCTTCGGCGACGTCTTCGCCGGGTCGGCGCGACCGATCATCGTTACGGACGGCTTTCTCCACCTGACGGGCGAGAAGGCCATGGAGACGGACCGGCCCGAGGTGATGCCGGCGTTCCCCCGTGCCTCGCAGCAGACGGCGTTCGCGCTGGCGGACAGCGGCATCCACGCCAGCGTCGTCCGCAACCCGCGGTCGGTGCATGGCAAGGGAGAGAAGCACGGCTTCGTGCCGATGCTGGCCGCCGTCGCGCGCGAGAAAGGCTTCTCCGCCTATATCGGCGAGGGGCAGAACATGTGGCCCTCCGTCCACCGCCTCGACGCCGCGCGCGTCTACCGGCTGGCACTCGAGCGTGGCGGCCAGGGCGAGGCCTATCACGCCGTCGCGGAGGAAGGCGTGCCATTTCGGGACATCGCCGAGGCGCTCGGCCGCCAGCTCGGCCTGCCGGCCAAGTCGCTGACGCCCAATGAGGCCGAGGCGCATTTCGGGCCGCTGGCGATCTGGGTTGGCAACGACGGCCCCGCCTCGAACGAATGGACGCGGGAGACGCTCGGCTGGCAGCCCGAACAACCCGGCATCGTCGCCGATATCGAGCAGCCGGATTATCAGGGTTGATGGTCTTGCGGATGCCGATGCTCTTACCGGATTGCTTGACTGGCAGTGAAAGATCATCTGGTCGAACATCGGGCAGTCGATCCTCACACTTGCTGGAACAGCTCCACCAGCATTCCCTCGTTGTCGTGGATGAAGGCGAAGCGGGATCCGCTGCCGTCGGGCACGTCACGGGGCGGGGCGACGATCTCCACCTCCCGGTCCCGCAGACCGGCCAGAGCGGCGTCGAGATTGGCCACGCCCAGCGCGACATGGCCGATCCCGCCGATGCGCAAGTTGGTGTCGGGCCGGCGCCTGTCGTCTGCCATTGGTTCGGCCGCCTCGTCCTGGAACAGCTCGATCCGGACGGCGCCGCGACCGATGAAGGCTGCGCGGACGCCGGGCCAGCCGTAGGTCGAGAGGAGCTCGAAGCCGAGCGCCTCGCGATACCAGGCGATGCTGGCGTCAAGGTCGCCGACGGTGGCACCGACATGGTGAAGGCCGGTGAGGGCGATGGGGGGCGTCATCTTGTGATCTCCATTTAGACAAGCGTTGGTCGGAAGTGGGGCGGTCCGGGCGTCATCGCGGGGCCACGGGATCATCCGCCCCTTGTTCGGCGCCAATCCCAGCCCGTGCGAGCACATCCCGCATCGGCACCGGGTCTCGACCGAGCAGGCGGGACAGCGTCGGATCCGGGCGGTCGAACTCACCTGATCGCGCCGCGTGGAAGTAGCCGCGCATGACCGCGAGGGCGCCGCCGGGCATGCCGCCCTCCCGTGCGCGGCGCTCCATCTCCTCGTCCGACACCACCTCTCGCGTCACGGAGCGCCCGGTTACCTCCGAGGCGAGCCGAGCTAGACCCGCGAGGTCGAGCGTTTCGATTCCGGTCAACGGCGGCGTCGCGCCGTCGATCGTGTCTTCACCCGCGAGAACGCGGGCATCGGCTTCGGCAAGGTCGTCATGGGTGGTCCAGGCGACGGGGCCGTCCTCGGGGCCGGTGAGCGTCCCTGCCGCGAAGCCGCGGGCGTTCATCTGCAGGGCACTGGCCGCGTAAAAGCCGTGGCGCAGAGCCGTCCAGGGCATACCGGAGGCGGCGAGCATCGCCTCGGTCGCCGCGTGGTCGCGCCCGGGCGGGAAGCGGGAGTCCGGCGCGGCCGAGATCTGGCTGGTGTAGAGCAGACGCCGGGTACCGACCTCGCGCGCGGCGTCGATCGCCGCGCGATGCTGGGCCAGAGGATCGCCTCCGCTCGCGGCGGCGTTCGAGGACACGAGCAGCACGCGCTCCGCTCCCTCCCAGGCATGGAGGAGGCTTGCCGGTTCGTCGTAGTTGCCACGCCGGACGCGGATGCCGGCCTCGGCAAGGTCGGACGCCTCATCAGGGTTCCGGGTGCTGACGCCGATGCGCTCAGCAGGCACGAGGGTTCTCAGGTGAGCCACGACCTTGCGACCGAGCTGTCCCGTGGCGCCGGTGACGATGAGCATGGGTGTCTCCTCACGTTTGATCGGCGCCGAAGGATCCGGCGCCGCCTTGACGAGGACATGACTGTTCTGATTAGGAAAGACTACGCCCCGTTTTTTGACTAACGTGTTCATCATGCAGAACAATGACTCCCTCGACGACCTCGCCGTCTTCCAGGCCGTTGTCCGCGAAGGCGGGTTCCGCGCCGCCGCCCGGACGCTGGGCGTCGCTCCGTCCAAGGTCAGCACGACGGTCGCTCGGATGGAGGCGTCCCTTGGCGTGCCGCTGCTGCGGCGCACCACGCGTAGCATGACCGCCACCGAAGCCGGGCGCGCATTGTTCGACCGGATCGGCCCCCTGCTCGCCGGGCTCAACGCGGCCTGCGCCGAGGCGCGCGAAACTGGCGACGTCGTTCGCGGCCGGCTCAGGCTCAACGTGCCGGGTGCGGTCATGCCCGACGTGCTGCCGCAGCTCATCGCTGCATTTCACGCCCGCCACCCGGAGGTGGAGGTAGAGATCGTGGTCGAGAACGACATCGTAGACATCGTGGCGGCCGGCTGCGACGCCGGCATCCGCTACGACGAGGTGCTGGCAAAGGACATGGTGTCGGTGCCCATCGGGCCCCGAACGCAGCAAATCGCCATCGCCGCCTCGCCGCGCTACCTGGATGAAAAGGGCGCGCCTGCGGCGCCGCGTGAGCTGACGGACCACCAAGCGATCCGCTATCGCCTCCCCGGCGGCCCGCTCCTGCCCTGGCAGCTCGTGGAGGGCGGTCGGACGATCACGGTCGAGCCGATTTCGCGCCTGATCCTCGGGGTGAACGCGATCAACTCCGGGCTGGGCTTCGCCCGCGCCGGCATCGGCATCATAGGGACGTTCCGCAACTGGCTGGAAGGGGATTTCGCGGCAGGCTGCCTCGTCCCGGTCCTGCCAGACCACTGGCCCAGCCGGAGCGGCCCGCGTCTTTACTACCCCAACCGCAACGCCCCCCGGCCCCTGCGGGCCTTCATCGAGCTATGCCGGCATCGCCGGTAGTCGGGATCGGCCTCCCCTGCACTTGAGATGGTAGGCCGGATCCCTGTCGTCCGCCGATTGGGAAAGCAAGTCAGGCCCCCAGTCAGGCCTCCAGAACCTGTCGGAGCGCGGCGTCGGCCCCCGTGATGCGCTCGCTCATGCTCGGCCGCGGGCGGTGAGCCACGCGCCGACGGCGGGAACCAAGGCGCCGAGGCCGGTCCGGCCTCCGGCGGCACCCATACCATACCGGGTCGAACCAACTCGTCAGGCGGCGACGCTGCTTCGGCGCTTCGTTGTAAGCCCGCCAATTGCAGCTCGGCGGGATGGGACTGCTCATGAAGAGGTGCTACGATTTTGGATTCACGAGATGAATCGCTCAAGCACCCTTTGCGCGACAAAGCCCGGCGAAAGGCCTAGCCTGATCATCAGCCGAAGTGCGCAACAGCGCCGATATCGTGCGCCATACACGAAAAGCGAGCGATAGACCGGTCGCCGAGGGTCTGCTAAGCGGAGAACTTCCGCAGGCGGCTGCCTGCGGAACTTAGGCCTCAGGAAAAGAAGAATTAGAGTTATCAGATGAGGCTACGCCGTCCGAACTTCCTGATCATCGGTGCACAAAAGGCGGGCAGCGCATGGATCTATGATCGCTTGCGCACCCATCCTGAGATTTTTCTGCCTGATGCGGTCGAGCTGGCGTACTTCAATCGTCTGGACTGCCAAAATCCGGAAAACATTGAGAAATATCTGCAGAACTTTTACGGCGCGGACGATCGTCAGCGTCTGATTGGCGAACATACGCCGTCTTATTTCTGGACAGCGACGCAGCCCCGGATCGATGGGCAACCGCCGCCGAGCCATAACCTCCAAATCCCAGAAAGTGTGCGTCAGGTTCTGGGGGCTGATCTGCGGCTGATCGTGTCGCTGCGTCATCCGGTGTGGAGGGCGATCTCGGCCTATGGGCACCATGGCGCGCGCAATCGCATCGCTCCGACCCAGAACCTGACATCGGTCGCGCGCCGTTTCGGCATCCTCGACATCGGTTTTTACGACGATCATCTTGCAGCCTGGGAGAAGGTGTTCGATTCCGACCGGATCGAAACGCTGATCTACGAAGAGGACATCAAGGCCAGTCCAGGGGCTGGCTTGAAGCGGCTTTATGACTTTTTGGGAGTGACAGCCCCAGAAATGACAGAGGGCATCGAGACACCATCGAACGATGAACCGGCATCCTGGGCCGAAGGCGGGCAAATCGATCTTGGAATTAAGGATCTGCAACCAGTCCAGAAGGAAGACGTGCGCTTTTTGCTGGAGCAGTATGACGCGACCCTGAAGGCGCTTGAGCAGCGCTTTGGTGCACGTTTGGATTGCTGGCGCTCCGAGACCGAAGTGTTGCGGGAGTTTGCCTCCGAACAGCGCAGAACTTCTTCGCGTCCGCGGCCCGTCCATCTTGCCGCAGGGGGCCTGACCCGCGAGAGTTTGATTCATCTGGGTTGGGAGGCGCACCCGGCGGCCGTACCTCAACACGCCGCTGGCCTGACAGTTGAACCACCGGCACGCAGCTCAAAGACAACTTTTCGCGGGACCTGCTCGGTCGGAGCGTTTTCTTACACCGTGGACGGCACGATCTATACTACCGACATCGGCCGATACTGCTCCATCGCTAAGAGTACCAATATTGGGCAGGCGGATCACCCAATGAGCTTCCTGTCGACCAGTCCGGCGGTGTTCGAGAAATCGTTCCGGATCGCCACCGGTGAAAAGTTCCCCTTCAAGGCGGCCTATGATGCCGACACTGTGCCCGATCATGTGTCAAAGGCCGCGACTGACGCTGTCTCAGGCCGCACAATGATCGGCAATGATGTCTGGATCGGCTTCGGAGCGGTCATCATTGCAGGCGTCACCGTGGGCGATGGCGCCGTTATCGGGGCCGGGGCAGTAGTGACCCGAGATGTCCCACCCTATGCGATCGTCGGCGGCGTGCCCGCCCGCATCATCCGTAAGCGATTTGACGAGGATACCATCGCTCGCCTGCTTGCAACGAAATGGTGGGATTTCGCCATTTGGCAACTGCGTCATCTGGATCTGAGCGACTTAGCCAGATGTCTTGACGGCGTAGAAGAGATGCGCAGACAAGGCGAGGATGTATATCTGCCGGCCCGCATCGAGATCAGGGCCCCCAGCTGAAGCCATCGTGCTCAATTCGGCCTTGCTCGAGCGCGATCCAAGACGGGCACGCGGGCGGTGATGACACGAAGCCGGTGGGTTGGCTGTACGAGATCAAACGGTTTCGGCGTTAACTGAGCTGTCCTGTCCGCCAAGAGAGACGGCAGGGGGCGGCTTGACCGCCCAGGACGTCAGCTCCTGGCGGCTTTCTGACCATTTCTTCCCGCGATCGCTGGCCCGCGCGCGGCAAGGCGATCCAGATCGCCAGGCCGTGCTAAGCTTTGCAGCAGTGCATCGTAGTCAGCCAGACTCGCCATCAGCCCGTGTTCCGAGAAAACCCAATCGCGGATGGCAGCTCGGTCGACCTGGCCCTCACGCGCTGCCGCGATGGCGCGCCTGATTGCCTTGTGCCAGGCGCTAGGATGATCACCAACCAGCTCCAGCCATGGCATCTGACCATGTAGGTCGCGATAGACCCGCATGTCGGACGCCAGAACCGGCAGGCCAAGCGCGCCGCAATCAAGAGCCTTGAGGTTGGATTTCGACCGGTTGAACGGGGTGTCTAGCAATGGGGCCAAGGCGAAATCGAAGCGGGTCGACTGATGGCGCAGCCAGGGCACGAAATTTGAATAACTCTTTGCCGCTCCCGGGATGTCGATCCGTTCGGCCCAGTGGGGTAGGTCATCGGTCTGAATGCCGATAATAGCCACCCGAAAGTTCGGGTCTTCTGCCAGCATCGCCTTGAGTGCGGGAGCGATGAGCTCAAAATCCGCCTGATGAGTTACTGTCCCCATATAAAGAGCTCGCACGAGCCCATCGGGCTCGCGTTTCGGCAACGGGCCGCGCCATAGCCGCTCGCTCAGCCGGTTTGGAACAAGGATGGTTGCTGGGTTCAGGGCGGTCAATTTGTGCCGCAGCGGCTCGGTCGTGGTTGTAACAACAGCGGCGGATCGGGTGACCTGCTCCAGCAGCGGCGAGTAGGCTGCATATCTTCCAAAGGGGTCCTTGTCGGCGGGCACGTCGAATAGGTCATCATCCAGATCGAGCAGGTAGCTTATGCCCGCCTCGGCCACAGTGTTCAGGAAAGGTGTGACCATGGTCGGAGGCAGCGCATTTCTCTGCACGATGACCCCGTCGACAGTGCCTTCCCGGATATTAGCAAGAACCGTGTCCGGGGCCATACGTACGAAGACGCAAGACCGGTCGGACCTGTTGATGGTGCGTTCCCAGACCCGGATCTCGGTCGAGGCATTGGCGTGTAACAAATTAGGCTGTGCGGGGCTCACAACCGCGATCAATGGTCGTGAGGATGACTGACCGGATGCATTCCGGTAAACCTCGCGGTAGGCGGCGGCCATAACTCGGGTTGTGCGACCCACGCCATAGCCCTCCTGCCACTTGTGCACTGCAGCCTCTGCCCGGGTCTGTTCTTCAACATCAGAACCGAGCCGGACAAGCTGGTCATAAAGAACTGCAATATCATCGTGCGGAACCACCCAACCTGCCCCGGTGTCGCGGACTCGAGTTGCGACGGTCGGGAAATCGAACACCACAGCTGGCAGCCCGACGGACCACAACTCCGTCAGCGTATGGCAATAGGTTTCGTTCCAGATCGAAAAGATCGCCCCCAGATGTGGCCTGATCGTTGCCACTCGCTTGGCGAAATCATCACGGGGGTAGGTTCCGTGGAGCACAATGTTGGGGGATATTTCCCAGGCTGCAGCGTCCTTCATGTTCCCCAGAATATGAAACTGCAAAAGCCCTGCGCGGTCGTGCCTAGCAAGCGCAGTAATAATATCGCGCCCTTTGGCCGCATTTATGTTTCCCGGAACCAATATGCGGATCGGTTCTCCCTGTCTGCGGCGACTGCGCAACTGCAGCATGTCAGCGAAGTTGCGACCGTGCGGGATGACGAAGAACCTATCTTCATCTAGGTCGAAATGGGCGAGGATCTGGGTTCTGGCACTTTCAGATGTAGTGACGAAGATATCGCAGTCTTGCAGGACCTCGTTGAACCGCTCGCGCCAGACGTGAACCCAGGCGTTCTTAAGCTTTGGCATACTGTCTGCCGCCCAAAGTTCGACTTTACAATCGCCCTCGGTTTTAGTGCAGTTTCCGCCACAGTAGACATTCTGCTCGTCCAGCAATTTGACCGTGGGGCAGATTGCATAAAAATCATGGAACGAGAACACGACCGGGCAGGAGCGCGCCTTTGCCAGACGCGGCAATGACAGGCTGTGCCAAGCCAAGTGCCGGATATGGACCATACGCGGGTCCACTAAATCCAGCCAGTTGGCGACTACCGCATCATATTCTCCTGACCTATGCGTAACGGGATCTACAGGTTCGACCAGATCATGGGTCTTGACGTCGACCAGCTGACCGCCCTCCAGCCGTTGGAGGGTCAGTCGCCTGCTGTTGCACTGCAGAAGCCAGGGCTGCATTTCATCAGCGATCTGCTGCATCAGATCCATGTTGGTCTGGGGTGTGCCACCAGTCTGGGTAGATACGACGTAAAGGATCGCAGGCAGCGCGGCGCTTGGGCTGCTGCAGTCCTGCAGGGCCTGCGCTGCACGGAATCGCGCCAGACTGATTTCTGCACCAGTTGAAAAGACGCGGATCGCGGCCTTGTATTCGGGATAGCGGTCGTCAATGACGCGTCGGCCCGCATCCATCAGCTCTGTCTTTGCAGAGCCGAAACTCTTCGAGCGATCATGGAACACATAAGTGCAATCGTCGATCAGGTTCGACCAGCCCGCCCGGCCGGCCCGCATGCAGAAATCGTTTTCCTCGCCATAGCCTCGCGGAAAGGCTTTGTCATCGAAGGGGCCGATGTCATCGATGCAAGTGCGGTTGACGAACATGCAAAAGCCGTTGCCGGTGGGAACAAGCGGATAGAGTCCCAGCGAGCGCTGGCGGAAGGCACGGGCGTAGACGTCCTCCGCTACACCGGCGGGCAGCGGGTTGTCATTTCCGATGGTGGGGGCCGAAAAGGCGCCCGCCCGGTCGGACATTGCCGTAACGGTGGCGACCATCGGGCGTGAACTTGCGGCGCGCAGCAGGCCATGCACCCACCCCGGCGTCACCCGTGCATCGCTGTTGAGTAATATCGCATGCTTGCGACCGATTTCCGCTAGCCCGCGATTGACGGTCCGGGTGAAGCCCAAATTGGTTGCGTTGCGCAATGTGCGAAATCTGGGATGTTTCTGCGCTTCGGCAAGGAGCACCTCGATCCGCGGGTCCGACGAGGCATCGTCGATCAGCACGATATCGATATCCTTCGGCGTATGCTCCAACAGGCGTTCGATACAGGTCATCACATCCTCGGCGGCATCATAGATCGGCACGATGATAGCCGTCTGCGAGGGCAATATCTTTGCGACACCCGCATTGAGAGGGTAGCGAAGGGTATTCTCCTTGATTTCGATCTCTTTCTGGATCCGATTTCCGTCAGGCAGCCCAATTGTCACAATGTGCTTGCCCGTCTCGAGATAGCCCAACAACAGCCGATGCTCGAACCCGCCGACACCTTCGGATTTGCCCAACTTTTCTAGATCGCTGCGGCGCTTGTCATTGCTGACTTGGGCAAGCAGTACGCCATCGACAAACAGGTCGATCGTGAAAACATTACCCGGATGGTTGGTATTGACCGCCCAGCCCCGTATGAGGGTTTCGCTCAAGACATCTATCCGGCATTCATAGGCCGCAGGCCCGTCGGCTTTGCCAGACACATTGCCTGATGAAGAGTCTGAGCCTATGACAGCTCCTGCGGCGCGGGCAGGCATTTCTGGCGGAACGGTCTTGCTTAGAACAACTGTGTCATCGCCAGCTAATCGGATATCCAGACGCTGCCCGGCCAGGGAAATTCCTGCGGGGAGATCGTAGGCGAACCCGTACCAGCCCGTGCCAAATCCTGCCCCCTCGACATCGCGGCGATACTTGTCTGCAGGGATCGCTTCAGCCAAAAGAACATTGTCGGCAAAAACGTCCAGGATCAACGTTTCTGCGTCATTAGGCCCCCTGACCCAGCCCTTGAGCACATTGTTCCTTATACGGTCTATGCTGCCTGTGAACCCCGGAGCGCAGTACATTTTCCCCTGAGTACCCGTAGCGGATTCGCCTTGCACCTGGGTGGCAGAGGGGGACATAGTCTTGGCGGGTGCCGCAGTCCTGTCTGGCCCCGCATCGTTGGGCGCTAGAGCTTCGCCCACAGCCGGGTCCGTCTGCGTGGCGGGGCGGGGGCGCTCCGCCATCATGGCCGCCGTGATGACTTCGCTCAGCAAGACCGTGCTCGCGCCTGCCGGACGCAGCTCTAACCGCCCACCCAGAGGGGACATTCCTTCGGGCACAGGGCAGGAAAACCCGTGACGGCCAGAGCCGTACCCCGCTTGCTCGACATCTTTACGGTAGCGGTCCGCAACGATCTCCCTAGCCAGAGGCGTGTTGTCCAAGAAGACATCCACCGTCAATGCAGCGTTGTCCGCCAGGTCTTTGACCCAGCCTTCGATTAGGCCGTCTGCAACCATGTCGATATTGCCGACCGCCGTCTTTTCCGCCGGCAAGTGGCCGGGCACGGATTTGTCCGCTCCCACCTTCACAGGTTTTGCAAAAATTGATCTCAGCGCTGGCTTTTGCTGCGAATTTTTTGACATGAGAGCCTGCATTTACTGAGAGAGGGGATAATCCCTTAGCGCGACAGATAAAGCAGAACAATAAGGTTTTCCACGGCCCTGATGGGCTCCGTTGCGCAAAGGACGTTACGCCGCACTTCACGATTTCTCGGGCGCAGTTACCCCATGGGCTCGCTGACAGGTCGCCCAAGGACGGTGTAGCGGTGCGACACGGCGGCGCGGTCTTGGAGTTCTGCGACCTGGCGATCGAAGTCACGTACTATGAGGCTACGCCCCAGTAGCTTGACCCAGTGCATCTTCGTCTCGGCGCGGCTTCGGCGGTGGTATCCGCTCCATCGTCGCCAGTTTGCGCGGCCGGGAAATCTCGATGTGCGCAGCGCCTCGTTGCGCGGAGCTGCGCCTGAGATCGATGGCTTCCGCGGTTTGGCGTTCTTGCGGGGCGGTATGACAGCATCAGCACCGCGGTCGGCGGCGTCCTCATGGCACTTGCGAGTGTCATAGGCACGGCGATGACCGAGCTAATTCCCACATCATCGGGGATTTGGTGAAAAATCACGGACCAGGGGGGTGGGCGGCACGCGCCACCTCAACATCGTGTCGACAGCTAGTACCATCGGTTCGGCTTGGTGTCAGCACCGATGCCGTCTGGTTCCTTCAGAGCAAATTGCCTCTCCGATTGCCGTATAGGTCCTGCTGGTCTGAGGCGCAGCGATTGCCTTCCTTGGTCTTCGGGACTGGCAACCGTCTCCAATTAAACGGATCGCTCCCCCGTCGTCCCGACAACCACCGTTTGACCTATCCATGGTGAAGAGAACTGAACGATCTGGGCGACGCTCGCAACGATGCTACGCCTGATAACGCTCCGCACCCGGTGCGCATCTTTACGCAATCCATAGCCAAAAGGTGGACAGGAGGGTGGATGCAGAATGGCAAAGCCACATAACTTGGCTGCTTCGTAAGATGAATCTGATGTTGTGGTGCCCGGGGGCGGAATCGAACCACCGACACGAGGATTTTCAATCCACTGCTCTACCCCTGAGCTACCCAGGCACCGGGTGAGGCAGCTCTGCCGCCTCAGGGTGGCGCGTTCTTAGGAAATGGCGGCGGGAGTGTCCAGCGGGTTTTGAGGGCTGCGTGAGGAACTTGGCGGCAGTCCACCGGTGCCCCGCCCGCAGCCCGCATCGGGCGGCCGGGGTGGGTGGGCGGGAGGCCGGCCGATGCGGGCCTCCGCGCTCCGAAGGTCAGCTTGCCAAGACGTTGCGAAAGGCCCAGGGCTCGCTCTCGTCGATATCCTCAGGAAACAGCTCCCAGCGGTTCTGAATCGGCGTCCAGTCGGTGTAATGCGCCTCGACCGGGCCGAGATAGGGGCGTTGCACCTCGAGGCAGCGGGCGTGGTCCATCTCGTCGGTCTCCACGATGCCCGCCTCGGGGTTCTCCAGCGCCCAGACCATGCCGGCCAGCACCGCACTCGTCACCTGCAGGCCGGTCGCGTTCTGGTCGGGGGCCAGCGCCTTCGTCTCTTCGTTGGAGAGGCGCGAGCCGAACCAGAGGGCGTTCTTCTCGTGCCCGAAGAGCAGCACCCCCAGCTCGTCGATCCCCTCGACGATCTCGTCGACGTCGAGGATCTCGTGGCGCGACTGCGTTACTCCGCCGCCGAACATCTCGTGCAGGCTCAGCACCGCGTCGTCGCAGGGATGGTAGGCGTAGTGGCAGGTGGGGCGGAACTCCGGCGCGGCGGGGTCGCCGACGGTGTAATAGTCCGAGATCGAGATCGCCTCGTTATGCGTTACGAGGAAGCCGAATTGCGGCCCCGGCGTCGGGCACCAGGTGTGCACGCGGGTGATGGCGCCGGGGCGCTCGAGCCAGATGCCGGCCTGGCAGCCTTCCTCATAGCCATGCGCATTCTCGGGGAACCACGGCTCATGCGTGCCCCAGCCCAGCTCTGCCGGCTGGAAGCCTTCCGAGATGAAGCCCTCGACGCTCCAGGTGTTGACGAAGGTGCCGCGCGGGCGGGGCGTGGCGCGGGCCTGGGTGTCTCGCTCGGCGATATGCACACCCTTCACGCCCAGCTGCTGCATGAGCGCCGCCCAGCCTTCGCGGTTGTCAGGCGCCTCCACCTTGCGGCCGGTATCCTTGGCCAGCGTCAGCAGCGCCTCCTTGACGAACCAGCTCACCATGCCGGGGTTGGCGCCGCAGCAGGAGACGGCGGTCGTGCCGCCGGGGTTCGCCGCCTTCTCGTCGCGCACCTTCTGGCGGAGCGCGTAATTGGTGCGCTGCGCGTTGTCCGTCGTCTCGAAGTAGAAGCCGGCCCAAGGCTCGACCACCGTGTCGATATATAGGGCGCCGAGCTCGCGGCAGAGCTTCATCAGGTCGAGCGAGGAGGTATCGACCGAGAGGTTCACACAGAAGCCGCCGCCCTTCAGCAGATCGGTGAGGACAGAGCGGTAATTCTCGGGCGTCAGCGCCACGCCCATATGGGGGATGCCGCGCTCGGCGAGCAGCGCCTGCCCTTCGGGGGAGGGCTCGATCACCACCATCTTGTCGCGGTCGAACTCGAAATGCCGCTCGATCAGCGGCAGCGTGCCGCGCCCGATAGAGCCGTAGCCGATCACGACGAGCCGGCCGTCGATCCGGCCATAGGTGGGGTGGGTGCTCATGGCGCTCTCCGTTCCGTGCTTCCGCGCGGAGATAGGGGAGCGGGGCCGTCGGGTCAAACTGCGGGGAGCCGGCTGCGCCGTCACGAGAGCGCCAGCCCGCCGGGGCGGGAAGGCCCCCTGGCCCACGCAGGCGTGACAGCCCGGCGCTGGACTTCCCGCGCCCGGAACATAAGATGAACGCCATGCCCCTGACCCTGCAAGACAAGCTCGAGATCCTGTCCGACGCCGCGCGGTACGATGCCTCTTGCGCGTCGTCCGCCACCACCAAGCGTGACAGCTCCAAGGGGGGCATCGGCAGCACCACGGGCGCCGGCATCTGCCACGCCTATGCGCCCGACGGGCGGTGCATTTCGCTCTTGAAGATCCTGATGACGAATTTCTGCATCTTCGACTGCGCCTATTGCGTCAACCGGGTCTCGTCGAACGTCAAGCGGGCGCGATTCAGCCCCGAAGAAGTGGTGAATCTCACGCTGGAATTTTACCGGCGCAACTATATCGAGGGGCTCTTCCTCTCCTCCGGCATCATTCAGAGCCCCGACAAGACCATGGAAGACATGGTGCAGATCGCGCGCCTGCTGCGCGAGCGCGAGGGCTTCAAGGGCTACATCCACCTCAAGACCATCCCCGATGCGTCGCCGGAGCTGATCGCGCAGGCCGGGCTTTATGCCGACCGACTGTCGATCAATGTCGAACTGCCCACCGACAGCTCGGTGCGCACCCTTGCACCCGAGAAGAAGCCCGAGACCATCCGCGGCGCCATGGGCGATGTGAAGCGGCATGTGACCGCCTCGAAGGACAGAACGCATACCGGCAAGCGCCCGCCCAAGTTCGCCCCCGCCGGGCAATCGACCCAGATGATCGTGGGCGCCGACACCGCGAATGACGCGACCATCCTCGGCCAATCCTCGCGGCTCTACGGCAGCTACGGGCTGCGGCGGGTCTATTACTCGGCCTTCTCGCCCATCCCCGATGCCACCGCCAAGCTGCCGCTCATCAAGCCGCCCCTGGTGCGCGAGCACCGGCTTTATCAGGCCGACTGGCTGATGCGGTTCTATGGCTTCGATGTGGGCGAGATCACCGCCGCCCGGCCCGAGGGCAATCTCGACCTCACCATCGACCCCAAGCTCGCCTGGGCGCTGGCCAACCGGCACCACTTCCCGCTCGACGTGCAGCGGGCCGAGAAGGAGATGCTGCTGCGCGTGCCCGGCTTCGGCACCAAGACGGTGCAGCGCATCCTCTCCACCCGCCGTCACCGGCATCTGCGCTACGAGGATCTGCGGCGCATGGGCGCGAACCTGAAGAGCGCCAAGGCCTTCATTTCGCTGACCGACTGGTCGCCCGGCGGCCTTGCCGACATGGCCAATCTTCAGGCCCGCTTCGCCCCGCCGGCC
Organism: Pseudoroseicyclus sp. H15; assembly: GCF_054353345.1. NCBI lineage: Bacteria > Pseudomonadati > Pseudomonadota > Alphaproteobacteria > Rhodobacterales > Paracoccaceae > Pseudoroseicyclus > Pseudoroseicyclus sp. H15. The sequence continues at coordinate 231,931 of NZ_JBTHJE010000005.1, read as the reverse complement.
GAGCAGCTGAGCCTCTTTTGAGCGCCGTGCAGCGCGTCACCCTGCCCCGCATCGGCACGGCGCGCGCCTGGCGCGCGGCGGCGCGCGGGCTTCTCGCCGCGCACGTTCCGCCGCAAGAGGTGCTGTGGGAGATGGACGGCGAGGCGCAGAGCGACCTCTTCGCCGCCCCGCCCGCCACCGCACAGGCGAACGGCGGGGACATCACCGTGCCGAAGACCTTCCTGCCGCTGGCCGAGAGCGTCTGCTGGCATAGCCAGCCCGCGCGCTTTGCCCGGCTCTACAGCTTTCTCACCCGCCTGCCCCGCCAGCCGGGCCTTATGAGCGACCGGGGCGACCCCGCCCTCGCCGAGTTGCGCCAGATGGAAAAGCAGGTGCGCCGCTGCGCCCACAAGATGACGGCCTTCGTGCGCTTTCGCGAGCTGCCGGGCGAGAGCGGCCCGCGCCGCCGCTTCGCCGCGTGGTTCGAGCCCACGCATCACACGCTGGAGCCCACGGCCCCGCATTTCGCCAAGCGCTTCGCCGACATGGACTGGGCGATCTTCACGCCCGAGCTTTCGGCGCATTTCGAGAATGGCGCGCTGCGTTTCGCCGAGGGCGCGCCCCGCCCCGAGCTGCCGGAGGATGCGGCGGATGAGCTCTGGGGCACCTATTTCCGCAACATCTTCAACCCGGCCCGCCTTAAGGTGAAGGCGATGACCAGCGAGATGCCCAAGAAATACTGGAAGAACCTGCCCGAGGCCCGGCATATCCCCGAGCTGATCGCGACGGCAGAGGCCCGGGCGAGGCAGATGGCCGCCGCCGCCCCCACCCTGCCCCCGGCCCGCGCCGCGCGCATCCTTGAGCGGCTGCACGGGCAGCAGAAGGTGAGCTGGGAAGAGCTCGCGCTGCGCGCTGAGGAGGAGAACCGCACCCGGCCAGAGGGCTACGGCCGCTTCATCCTGGGCGAGGGGCCGCAGGAGGCCCGGCTCGTCATCGTGGGCGAGCAGCCCGGCGACATCGAAGACGCGCTGGGCCGCCCCTTCGTCGGCCCCTCGGGCCAGCTGCTCGATGCGGCGGCGCAGGCCGCGGGGCTCGACCGGTCCGGCGCTTACGTGACGAATGCCGTCAAGCGGTTCAAGTTCGTGCAGCGCGGCAAGCGGCGCCTGCACCAGACCCCCGATCGCAGTGATATCGAGCATGCCCGCTGGTGGCTGGCCCGCGAGATCGACCTCGTTCAGCCACAGCTCATCCTCGCCCTCGGCGGCACGGCGGCAGAGATTCTGACAGGCACCCGCGCCGGCCTTCTCAAGCGGCGGGGCAGCATCGAGGCCACGGATTACGGCCCCGTCCTGATCTCGCTTCACCCCGCCTACATCCTGCGCCAGCCCGATGCCGCCGCCCAGGCCGCCGCCCGCGCCCATCTTGAAGCCGACCTTGCCGACGCCGCCCGCCGGATCGCCGCATGACGCTCGTCGACCGTCTGCGCCTGCAGCCCCGGCCCCTGCGTATCGCCATCGACGGGCGGAGCGGCAGCGGCAAGTCGACCTTGTCCGCGCTCCTCGCCAAGGATCTCGGCGCCACGCTGATCGAGGGGGATGCGTTCTACGGGGGCGGCACCGCCCTGCGCGACGAGCCGCCCGAGGCGCTGGCCGCGCGCTGCATCGACTGGCGCCGTCAGCGCGCGGTTCTGCAAACCCTCACCGCCGGTCGCACCGCCCATTTCCGCCCGTTCGACTGGGAGGCCTTCGACGGCTCGCTTGGGATGGAGACGCTGCTGCCGCCTGCGGAGATCATCATCCTCGAAGGCGTCTATTCCGCCCGGCCCGAGCTGGCCGACCTCATCGACGTCGCCCTTCTCGTCACCGCCTCCCCCGCCAGCCGCGAGGCGCGCCTGCTGGCCCGTGAGGGCGAGATCACCGCGTGGGAGCGGCAATGGCACCGGGCAGAGGACTGGTACTTCGCCCATGCCGCCCCACCCGAGCGCTTCGACCACATCATCGAGACCTGACGGCAGTCAGTTACCCAGGTAGCGCGCTATCAGGAGCCCGGCCATCTCCTCGACCGTGGCGCGAGCAGCCTGCCGGTCCGCCCTGGCCACATCCAGCAGGCCGATCAGGGCTTCGGTGCCCGTCGCCGCCGTGAGCCCCCGCACCAGCGCCGCGGCGTCGGCGGTGCTCAGCCCGGCGCGATCCTCGCCCAGCGCCCGCTCGAACATCTCCACCCGCCGCGCCCCCCGCGTCGGGCCGCTGCCTGCCGCCCAGGCGTCGAGCCAGCGGGCGAGGAAGTGGCGGAAGGCGGCCTCGTGCTCGGCCGCGAGGTCGAACATGTAGAGCGACACCGCCATCAGCCGCGCCCGCGGCCCCTCCGCCCCTGCCACGATCTGCTCGTAGGGCGCCACGGCGACATCGAGCCCCGCCTCCGCCGCCAGCACCGACGGGTCGGAGAAATAGCGGTAGGCCGTGGCGCGCGAAACGCCCGCGGCCTCCGCCACCGCCGGCACGCTCAGCGCCTGCCCGGCCGCCGCCAGCTCCCTCGCGGCGGCGAGGATGACATCGCGTGTGCGGCTCTTCTGAGATTGCCTGGCCATCCTCACCCTCATGAGACTATTGTCTCATTATGAGACCCGTGTATCATTTACCTGCAAGATCATTTTCGACTCAAGGAGTTTTCCCATGACGAGTGACCCCCGCCCGCGCCGGTACGAAACGCTGGGCATCCTGATGACCTTCCATGCCTTCCCCGACGAGGTGATGGGCAAGTTCTGCCTCATCGAGGCCGTCGTGCCGCCCGGCCTTGGCGCGCCGCCCAACACCCATGCAGGCGAGACGGAGAGCTTCGTCGTGCTGGAGGGCGAGGTCGACTTCATGATCGAGGGCGAGGTGACCCGTGCCGGCGCCGGCGAGAGCGTCATCATCCCCGATGGCGCCGCCCATGCCTTCTCCGCTGTCGGCGAGAGCCCGGCGCGCCTGATGATCCTCAACGCGCCCGGCCAGATGCATGAACGCTTCTTTACAGAGCTCGGCGTGCCGGTGACGGATGATCGGCAGCAGCCCGCCCCGATGGACGGCCCGCCCGACGTGGCCCGCGTGGTTGCCGTGGCGCAGGAGGCCGGCATGACCATCCTGGCCCCAGCCGAGGCCTGAACGGGTCCTGAGCCCCCCCCCCCAAACGCAAAAGGCCGCCCCGAGGGGCGGCCTTCCGAACCGATCGAAAAGAGATCAGTTCTTGGCGTAGAATTCGACCACGAGGTTCGGCTCCATCACCACGGCGTAGGGCACGTCGCCCAAGCTCGGGGTGCGCACGAAGGTGGCGGTCATCTTGTTGTGGTCGGCTTCGATGTAATCGGGCACGTCGCGCTCGTTGAGCGAGACGGCTTCCAGCACGGCGGCCATCTGCTTGGACTTCTCGCGAACCTCGATCACGTCACCTTCCTTCACGCGGTAGGAGGGGATGTTCACGCGGACGCCGTTCACGAGCACATGGCCGTGGTTCACGAACTGGCGGGCGGCGAAGACGGTCGGCACGAACTTGGCGCGGTAGACGACGGCGTCGAGGCGGCGCTCGAGCAGGCCGATGAGGTTTTCACCGGTGTCGCCCTTCACACGCTCGGCTTCGGCGAAGATGCGACGGAACTGCTTTTCCGTCAGGTCACCGTAATAGCCCTTCAGCTTCTGCTTGGCGCGCAGCTGCGTGCCGAAGTCGGAAAGCTTCTGCTTGCGGCGCTGGCCGTGCTGGCCGGGGCCGTATTCGCGGCGGTTGACGGGGGATTTGGGGCGGCCCCAAATGTTCTCGCCCATGCGGCGGTCGATCTTGTACTTGGCAGACGTGCGTTTGGTCACGGCTGGTCTCCTTCGTTTTGTGTGGCGCGCAGCTTGGTCCGAAAACCGGTAGCCACTTTTCGGGCTGCGCTTAGTCGAAGGGCGTTGTCCTCTCCCCGGATTTTGCCGGGTCGACAGGCTTCCCCTCGCGGGGGCCACCAACACCAATGAATTCGGGGCCTATAGGCAGGGCCGGGGCGGGAGTCAACGGCTGTTGCCGTGCTCAGGTGTCGCCCTCCTGCAGGATCGTGCCGTCGTCCTGCTCCAGCCGCCAGCGGGGCGGCTCGTGGTAGAGCGTGTTGCCCTCGTCGGGGTAGCGCACGTTATCGACCTCGGGGTTGGTGCCGAGCACCAGATAGGTGACGGGCGCGTCGGACGTGTTGAGCACGTGATGTGCATTCTCCACCCCCGCCGGCCAGCAGCACACATCGCCAGGCAGCAGCGGTTGCGGGCCGTTGTCATCCACAAGCGTCGCCTCACCGGAGACCATGTAGAGAAACTCGTCCTCGTTCTGGTGCCAGTGCCGCCGGGCCGAGCGGTCGCCCGGCTGCAGCGTGACGAGATTGGCGCCGAGCCGCATGCCGGCGGCCTCGCCGAAGCGCACTTCCATGCGCGGGGCGGAACCTTCGACATGCGTGGCCGCGAGGCTGCCGGATTTTATGAGCATGGGCGTGACCCTCTGTTTGATGCCGGCGATGCTAGCCGATCCGCCGCGAGGATGCAGCCAGTCTCAGGCGCTCGCCAGAATGGCGGCCTCGCTGGCGGAGAGGATGCGGCGGGCATAGGGGCCGTAATCGTCGGCCGTGGGGAGCTGCACGCTCATGCCGTGCAGACCCTCACCGGTGCTGTCCTTGTCCGCCGTGGCGGGGTGGAAGCTTTCGGTCTCGACGCCGTTGGCGAAGACGATCTCATGCGCCGGCAGCAGCAGGTGGATGTAGGTGACATCGCCCCGCCCCCGCTCGCGCAGTACCAGCCGGTCGTCGACGAGATCGGCGGCGGCGACCAGCACCTCGTCCTCGCCGAAGAGCCGCCGGGCGCGGGCGCCCTTCATCAGCAGCCGGTGATCGGGCGAGACGGTCAGCCCGGCATCCGGCACGCCGTCGCCCAGCGCATGGGGGCGCAGGCGAACGGGGGCGAGCCAGGGCATCGCGGCGATGCGGGCACCGGTCAGGCGGCGGTGGCCAAGCCAGAGCACGGGCTGGAAGCCGTTGTCCTTGGTCTGCACCCGGCTACCCTCGCGTAGCCGCTCAACCGGCATGGGGCCGCGATCGGTGCGGATCATCGTGCCGGGCGTGAAGCAGACAACGCCGCCGGCGCGGGCTTCGGGGCGCGCGCCCGGCGCCTGCCGGTGCCGCACGATCCAGAGCTCGCCGGTCTGCGGCGGCACATGGCCGGTGAAGGCGAGCAGCGGGTCGCGGCCAGGGCGAGATGCGATCAGGCGACCGGCCCAGCTCCGCCGGCCATCGGTGACGATGAGCGCCTCGGCCTCATCGCTGCCATCGTCTTCCGCCTCAATCGGCGCACCGCGCACCGACAGGGCGGCGCGGCGGCGCAGCGCCTCGGCGCCGGAGGCCGGCCCGAGCGGCAGGATATCGGCGGGGCCGTCGACGCGAAGGGCATGGCCGGACCAGCCGAAAGGCAAGCCGGGGCGCAGGTTCGCAATGCTCGGCGCGCGCGCGCCATCCACCCGGATCTGCGCCCAGGATATCACGTAGATGCCGCCGTGGTCCTGCATCATGCGGGGGCTGCCTGCTTGCTCGGCCCGGTCGTGGCGCCGGGTTCTTGCGCCATCCTAGCCAGCCGCAGGCCGGCCGGGCAAGTTTTCCTGATATTTCGGGAGCCTCTGTTGCGCCGCCGCTGCGCCTAGAACCGCAAGGTGAGGCTGAGCGAGCCGACGAGCTGCCCCTCTCTCTGCCCCTCGAATTCGGGCGACAGCCAGGTCAGGCCGTAGAACAGCCCTGCCCCGCTCTCCGCCCGCCAATGCAGCCCGGCCCGCGCCCGCCACGGCACCTCTGCCGGGGCCGGGCCGCCCGGCGGCAGGAAGGCGCTGTCTGCCAGCGTGCCGATATCGGCGCCGACGGTCAGCGCCAAGCCGGGCGCGGTGCCATAGGCCGGCAGCAGCTGGCCCGTCACCTCGTCGCGCACCAGCATGGCGCCGCTGAGCGCCGGGCCGAGCACCAGGTCTCCGCCGACACGCAGCCGCTCCTCTACCCCCGTGCGCCCCGCCGCAAAGGGGCGCAGCGTCGCGCCGCCCACCGCCTCACCGAGCGACAAGGGCCAGGCCGCCTCGACCAGCGCGCCGAAGTGCGACTGGTCCGGCAGCTCGCTCGTCGCCCCGCGCGGCGGGGCAAAGCCGAAGCGCTCGTGAAAGGCGATCTGCCCATCGGCGAGGCCGGTCGACGGGCCCATCCGCGTCGCCTCCACCCCATACGAGAGCGCCAGCGGCCCCGCCGCCTGATGCGCGATGACGGCGGCGGAGAGCGCGGTGGCATAGGGCCGCTCGACAGCGCCGATCCACGGCATGACGATCTGGCTGCGCAGACGCCATTCCAGCAGCCGGCCTGGCCGCTCCTGCAGGGCAGGGCCGGCACCAGTGAGGGCGGAAAACGTATAGGCGCCGCTCTGCCAGCGGTCATGCCCGTCGCCGATGTAATCGTTGGTGAAGGCATGGGCGTAGCCCAGCGTCTGCCACTCCGCCGCCTGAGCGGCGGGGGCGGCGAAAAGGAAAAGAGCGAGCAGCCAGCGCATGGCGCGACGCTGCGCGGAAGCCGCCGGCCCGGTCAAGCGGAAGATTGCCCCTGCGGCCCGGCGGGCTAGCATGAAAGGCAGACCAGCAAGGAGATCCCCATGGCCGCCACACCGCCCACCTGCGATTTCGGCTGGAAGGCCGTGCCCTTCACCCTCGTCGGCACCGATGGCCGCCCGCATGCCTTGCAGGGCCTGACCGGGCCGAAGGGCCTTGTGCTGATGTTCATCTGTAACCACTGCCCCTATGTGCTCGGCGTGCTCGACCGGCTGAAGAATGAGGCCGAAGCGCTGCAGGCCATCGGCATCGGTGTCGCGGCCATCTGCGCCAACGATGCCGAAGCCTATCCCGCCGACAGCTTCGAAAAGATGAAGGAGATGGCCGAGCGCGAGGCGTTCCCCTTCCCCTATCTGCATGACGAAACGCAGGAGATCGCCCGTGTCTACGGCGCCGCCTGCACGCCGGATTTCTTCGGTTTCAACGCCGATCTGGAGCTGCAATACCGCGGCCGGCTCGACAGCGCCGGCAAGGACAAGGCTGGGCCCGACACGCGCCGCGAACTCTTCGAGGCGATGAGCCAGGTCGCCGAAACCGGCGAGGGCCCGCGCGAGCAGACACCCTCCATGGGCTGCTCGATCAAGTGGAAGGCGGCCTGAGGGCAGCCCGGCCCCACCTGCGCGCCCCATCGTCGCGCCCCATGCGAAATACGCCGCGGCCTCTTGCGGGCGGCGCCCTGCTTGGGCGAAGTGGCCCCGCAGGTGCAGGCTGGAGGGCCGGCGCCGGCGGGAGGATTTCATGACCAGGGAGGAGCGGTAGCCATGGCCGACATCAATACAGACGTTCTCATCATCGGCACGGGCCCGGCCGGCTCGGCCACTGCGGCGCTGCTGTCATCCTACGGGATCGAGAACATGGCCGTGAACCGCTACCGCTGGCTCGCCAACTCTCCCCGCGCCCATATCACCAACCAGCGGGCGATGGAGGTGCTGCGCGACCTCGGCCCCGCGGTGGAGGAAGAGGCCTACCAGCAATCGACACATCAGGATCTGCTGGGCAACAACGTCTTCTGCGAAAGCCTTGCCGGCGAAGAGCTGGGCCGCATGAAGAGCTGGGGCAACCACCCGCTCAGCCGGGCCGAGCATCAGCTCTCGTCGCCCTGCCACATGAACGACCTGCCGCAGACCTATATGGAGCCGCTGCTCTTCAAGACGGCCTGCTCGCGCGGCACGCAGGCGCGGATGAGCACCGAATACCTTAGCCACGAACAGGATGCCGAGGGGGTGACGACCACCTGCCTCGACCGGCTGACGGGCAAGGAAATCACCATCCGCTCGAAATATCTGGTCGGCGCCGATGGCGGCAATTCCAAGGTTGCCGACAATTGCGGCCTGCCCTTCGAGGGCGAGATGGCTGTCGACGGCTCGATGAACATCGTCTTCCGCGCCGACCTAACCAAATACGTCGCCCACCGGCCCAGCGTGCTCTACTGGATCATGCAGCCCGGCGCCGATGTCGGCGGCATCGGCATGGGCGTGGTGCGCATGGTGCGCCCGTGGAACGAATGGCTGATCATCTGGGGCTACGACATCAACGAGCCGCCGCCCAAGGTCGACGAGGCGATGGCCACCAAGATCGCCCGCCAGCTCGTCGGCGACCCCGAGCTCGAGATCGAGCTGCTTTCTGCCAATACCTGGACGGTGAACGACCGCTACGCCACCAAGATGCGCGACGGCCGGGTCTTCATCATGGGCGATGCCGCGCACCGGCACCCGCCGTCGAACGGCCTTGGCTCGAACACCTCGATTCAGGACGGGTTCAACCTGGCCTGGAAGCTGGCGGCGGTGCTGAAGGGCCAGGCCGGTGAGGGCCTGCTGGAAAGCTACGATGCCGAGCGCACGCCCATCGCCAAGCAGATCGTCACCCGCGCCAACCAGTCGCGCGGCGAGTTCGGGCCGATCTTCGAGGCGCTGGGCATGGGCGGCGGCGTCTCTGCCGAGCAGATGCAGGCCAACATGGATGCCCGCGCCGCCTCGACTCCCGAGGCCGAGGATCAGCGCGCCAAGCTGCGCGCCGCCATCGCCTTCAAGAAATACGAGTTCGACGCGCATGGCGTCGAGATGAACCAGCGCTATCGCTCCTCCGCCATCGCTTCTGACGGCACCGAAGAGCCGGCGTTCGAGGCCGATCCCGTGCTGCATTTCCAGCAGACCACCTGGCCCGGCGCCCGCCTGCCGCATGCCTGGCTCTTCGATGCCTCCGGGGCTCAGGCCTCGACGCTGGATCTCTGCGGTCATGGCGAATGGACGCTGCTCACCGGCCTTGGCGGCGAGCCCTGGGCGGCGGCGGCAGAGGCCGTGGCAGCCGAGCTGGGCGTGCCGCTAAACGCGCATGTCATCGGCCCGCGGCAGGAGTGGCAGGACCATACCGGCGACTGGGCCCGCGCCCGCGAGGTCGGCGATGCCGGCTGCGTGCTGGTGCGGCCCGATCACCACGTCGCCTGGCGCTCTGCCGGGCTGGCGGACGATCCGCAGGCTGAGCTGACGCGCGTCATGCGCAGCGTCCTGTCGCTCTGATGGCGCTGGGCGGCGGCTGGCGCGACGAGGCGACGCGCTTCGTCGCGCTCCGCCTCGTGCCGGGGCAGGATCTGCGCGCCGAGGTCGAGGCCGCGTTCGCCGCCGCAAGGGAGGAATGGGAGGCGACGGCCGGCTTCGTCGCCTCCTGCGCGGGCAGCCTGCACGACGCCCTCATCCGCCCCGCCGACCGCGACGAGCCCCTGCGCGTGGCCGGCCCGCTGGAGATCGTCTCGCTCTCCGGCACCCTCTCGCCCGACGGGCCGCATCTGCACATTGCGGTGGGGGATGCGGAGGGCAGAATGCACGGCGGCCACCTGCTGGGGGGCTGCGAAGTGCGCACGACGGCAGAGCTGGTGCTCGGCCTGACCGACGCCGTGCGGTTCCACCGCGAGCTCGATGTGCGCACGGGCTGGCGCGAGCTGGAGATCGACTGAGGGGCGGGTGGCCGCGTGGCGGGCTGAAGCCCACCCTTCAAACCGCGGCTCCGGATGCGCTCTCTCGTAAGGCCTGTTTCAGCCCGCCACCTCGTGACTCAACCGCATGATCCTCATGAAGATTACGGGCCCCGCCCGCCGTTGACCGCCACCCCAGCGCCGCCGATATCTCACCCTCCCGCCCTAACCCGGAAGGCCCTCCCATGCCCAAAGCTCCGCATCGCGCCGACCATGTCGGCTCTCTCCTGCGCCCCGCCGCCGTGGCCGAGGCCCGCGCCGCCGGCCTCAAGGGCGAAGCTCTCCGCGAAGTCGAGGACGCCGGCATCCGCGATCTCGTCGCCCTCCAGGCCTCCACCGGCATCAAGGTCTTCACCGATGGCGAGGCGCGCCGCGCCTTCTGGCATTACGACTTCATGGGCATGCTGAACGGGCTCGACATCAAGCCTGCCACCCGCTCGCTGCCCTTCCAGACAGAGCACAAGACCCCGCCGATCGAGCCGCACCTGACGGGGCCGCTCTCCTTCCCCGCCGATCACCCGATGCTGGAGCACTTCCGCTACCTCGCCTCGCTGACCCCCGCAGGCGCCGTGCCCAAGATCTCCATCCCCGGCCCCTCCGCCACGCATTTCCGCACGCCCCCCGAGAACATCGACCACGCCGCCTACCGCGACCCCGAGGCGATGTTCGAAGACCTGATCACCACCTACAAGTCGGCCGTGCAGGCCTTCTACGACGCCGGCTGCCGCTACCTGCAGCTCGATGACATCTTCTTCGCCTATCTAGGCGACGAGACTCAGCGCGAAGAGCGCCGCGCCATGGGCCAGGACCCAGACTGGCTGATCGACCGCTACGCCTGGATGCTGGGCGAGGCCATCAAGGACCGGCCGGACGACATGGTCATCGGCATGCACATGTGCCGCGGCAACTTCCGCTCGGCCCATGTCGCCTCGGGCGGCTATGACGCGGCGGCGGATGCGATCTTCAACAAGACCTCTGTCGATGTCTATTTCATGGAATACGACACCGACCGCGCCGGCGGGCTTGAGCCGCTGCGCCTGCTGCCCAAGGGCGACAAGCGCGTCATGGCCGGCTTCATCACCACCAAGACGCCCGAGCTGGAAAGCCTCGACTGGCTGAAGCAGAAGTTCGACGAGGCGTCGAAATACGTCGACCTCGATCAGCTCGGCATCGCCCCGCAATGCGGCTTCGCCTCCACCGAGCACGGCAACCTCGTCAGCGAAGACGACGAGAAGCGCAAGCTGGAGCTGGTGGTGCAGACGGCGGAGGCGATCTGGGGCGAGGTGTAGGGCCCGCCGCGCCGGCGCATGGCCGCCGGCGCGATATCGCTTCTTAGTCAAAGCCTCCCGATCCGCGCCGCAGGCGCCGGGCGGACGCCCCGCCCGTCCAGGCGACCTCACATGTCGAGAGCAACGCGGGGGGCACCGCATCGCGCCGAAGCCTACGGCATGACAGGGCGCCGCCCCCTCACCCGCACTTGCTGAACCCACAATTCCCACATGTCAGGCAGCCTTCCTGCATGTGCAGCTCATAGCTCCCGCATGACGGGCAGGCCTTCCCCGGCCGCCCGCCCGTCAGCAGCTCCGCCTGCGGGTCGCTCTTCAGGCCCGAGCCCGCCGCCTCGAGGAAGCCGATGGCGACCATGTGCTCCTCGATCACCCCGCCGATGGCGGCGAGGATCGAGGGGATGTACTTGCCCTTCATCCACGCCCCGCCGCGCGGGTCGAACACCGCCTTCAGCTCTTCCACCACGAAGCTGACGTCGCCACCCCGCCGGAAGACGGCGGAGATCATCCGCGTCAAAGCCACCGTCCAGGCGAAATGCTCCATGTTCTTGGAGTTGATGAAGATCTCGAACGGCCGCCGGTGGCCGCCCACGATCACGTCGTTGATCGTGATGTAGATGGCGTGCTCGCTCTCCGGCCATTTCAGCTTGTAGGTGTTCCCCTCCAGCGTCGTCGGCCGCTCCAGGGGTTCGGAGAGGTAGACGACCTCGCCCCCCTCCTCGGCCACCAGCGCCGGGGCCGGCGCCTCCTGGCTGACGGAGAGGACCGAGCCGGTCACGTCGTTCGGGCGATAGGTCGTGCAGCCCTTGCAGCCGGTCTCATAGGCCTGAAGGTAGACCTCCTTGAACGCCTCGAAGCCGATATCCTCCGGCACGTTGATCGTCTTGGAAATCGAGCTGTCGACCCATTCCTGCGCCGCCGCCTGCATGCGCACATGCGCGGCGGGGCTGAGCGTCTGCGCGTCGATGAAGGCCGGGGGCAGGCCCTCGCCGCCTTGCGCGCGCCAGATCTGGAGCGCGTAGTCGACGACCTCCTCCTCGGTGCGGGAGCCGTCTTTCTGCAGCACCTTGCGGGTGTAGGCAGCGGCAAACACCGGCTCGATGCCCGAGGAGACGTTGCCCGCGTAGAGCGAGATCGTCCCCGTCGGCGCGACGGAGGTGAGGAGGGCGTTGCGGATGCCGTGGGTGCGGATGGCCTCGCGCACGTCGTCATCCATCTGCGCCATGGTGCCGGAGGCGAGGAAGGGCTCGGCGTCGAACAGCGGGAAGGGCCCCTTCTCCTTGGCGATCTCGACAGAGGCGAGATAGGCCGCCCGCGCGATGGCTTTCATCCAGGCCCGCGTCTGGGCGACGGCGCCCTCGGTGCCGTATTCCAGCCCCAGCATCACCAGCGCATCGGCGAGCCCGGTGACCCCGAGGCCGATCCGCCGCTTCGCCTGCGCCTCGGCGCGCTGCTCTTCCAGCGGGAAGCGCGAGGCGTCGACGGTGTTGTCCATCATCCGCACCGCATCGCCGACCAGCTCCGCCAGCTCCGCCTCGTCGATGCGCGGCGCCTCGCCGTAGGGGTCGCGCACCAGCCGGGCGAGGTTGATCGAGCCGAGGAGGCAGGCGCCATAGGGCGGCAGGGGCTGCTCGCCGCAGGGGTTCGTCGCCGCGATGGTCTCCGCGTAGGCCAGGTTGTTCATCTTGTTGATGCGGTCGATGAAGATCACGCCTGGCTCGGCGTAATCGTAGGTCGCCTTCATGATCCGGTTCCACAGGTCGCGCGCCGGCAGCGTCTTGTAGACGCGGCCATCGAAGACCAGCTCCCACGGGGCGTCGGCCTTCACGGCTTCCATGAAGGGGTCGGTCACCAGCACCGAGAGGTTGAACATGCGCAGGCGCGCCGCGTCGCTCTTGGCCTCGATGAAGGCCTCCACATCGGGGTGATCGCAGCGCAGCGTCGCCATCATCGCGCCGCGGCGCGAGCCGGCGGACATGATGGTCCGGCACATCGCGTCCCACACATCCATGAAGCTCAGCGGCCCCGAGGCATCCGCAGCCACCCCGTGCACCGCCGCGCCCTTGGGGCGGATGGTGGAGAAATCGTAGCCGATGCCACCGCCCTGCTGCATGGTCAGGGCCGCTTCCTTCAGCGCATCGAAGATGCCGCCCATCGTGTCGGGGATGGTGCCCATGACGAAGCAGTTGAAGAGCGTCACGCTCCGCGCCGTCCCGGCCCCGGCGGTGATGCGCCCGGCGGGCAGGAAGCGGAAATCTTCCAGCGCCTTGGCGAAGCGCCCCTCCCAGGCCGCGGGCTCCGTCTCCACGCCCGCCAGCGCGGCCGCGATGCGGGCCCAGGTGGCCTCGACGGAGGCGTCGACCGGCGTGCCGTCCGCCTCCTTCAGGCGGTACTTCATGTCCCAGATCTGTTCGGCGATGGGCGCGGCGAAGCGGGTCATGGGTGAGGCTCCCGTCTGACGGAATTGCGAAGGGTGATGACTGGCAGAATCGGGGGGACCGATCTACCTACCACATGTGGGGGTGCATTATGCCGAAGTCTACCAGCTCAGGGCCAGCCCTGCATCTGATAAAACTCTCCGTCGGCACCGATGACGTGACCGACCTCGCCACCTGGCAGAAGCTCTACAAGGCGCAGACGGATGACGGCCAACCGCGCCATGTGACCCGCATGTGGCCGAAGCGCTCGGACGAGCTGCTCGCCGGCGGCTCGATCTACTGGGTGATCAAGGGCTTCATCCAGGCGCGCCAGCGCATCATCCGCCTCGACGAGGTCGACCGGGGCGACGGCATCCGCCGCTGCGCCATCGTGCTCGACCGCGAGCTGCACCGCACCGCCGCCGTGCCCCGCAAGCCCTTCCAGGGCTGGAGATACCTCCAGCCCGGCGACGCCCCGCCAGACCTACCCCCCGGCCGCGAGGCCGAAGAGGCCCTGCCCCTCGAACTCAGCCGCGCCCTCGCCGATATCGGCGTTCTCTAGCCGCGCGCTCTCCGCCCTGCCCCCTCGTCTTTGCTCCAGCAAAATCCTCGGGGGGTGAATTGGCCAAAGGCCAAGAGGGGGGCAGACAGCCCCCCAATCGCCCTCTCAGCCCACGCTCCCGCCGAAATACCTCTCGGCCCCCAGATAGCCCGCCAGCCGCCCGGCCTCGGCCCAAAGCCGCTCCTCGCCGGTGTCGCCCACCAGTACGCAGGCATCACCGGGCCGCCCGCCAAGGGCCTCTCCCATACGTCCCCGCATCTCGCCCCAGCCCGCGAAGGGGCGGGGGGCGGGATGCGCGGCGTCCAAAAGCGGTAGAAGCGCCTCCGGCAGCACCGGCGCCCGGGCGAGGCCGATGCGGGCGGCGCCTTCGATCTCTTCGAGTTTTTCGGCCACCTCTTCCGGCGGCGCGGCACCGGCCTTCAGAATCCGCAGAGCGTTGGTGGAAAACAGAAAGCCGATCACGTCGCGCCCGGTCGAGGCGCGGATGCCGGCATAGGTCTTGTAGGGCAGCCCCAGCTCCCCGGCGCGGGCCACGCGGCGGCGCACCACCTCCAGCGGCAGCGTGGGAAGCAGGTCTCGCCGGGCCTTCGCCCAGGCATGGCGCCGCCACGTGAAACCGGCATCCAGGCTCGGCCCGCCATTGTGGCCGAGGCCGCCCGGCAGGGCGGACGAGGCGCCCGCGCCGCTCATTCCCACTCCCTCAGCCGCGCCACGTAACGGGCCATGGTATCGACCTCCAGGTTGATCGCATCGCCCTCTTTGGCGCGCCCCCAGGTCGTGACCTCCTTGGTATGCGGGATGACGTTCACACCGAACAGCGCCCCATCCACCTCGTTCACCGTCAGCGACGTGCCGTTCAGCGCCACCGAGCCCTTCGGCGCGATGAACTTGGCCAGCTCCTCCGGCGCCCGAAAGGTCATCCGGGTCGAATCGCCCTCGTCCCTCAGGCTCACCAGCTCGGCCACACCATCGACATGCCCCGCCACGATATGGCCGCCCAGCTCGTCGCCCACCTTCAGCGCGCGCTCCAGGTTCAGGATCTGCCCCTGCTCCCAGCCATTCCGGCCGATATTCGTCTTCGACAGGGTCTCGGCGCTCACCTGCACCTCGAACCACGGCTTCGGCTCGCTGCCCTTGGTCACCACCGTCAGACACACGCCATCGCAGGCGATCGAAGCACCGATGGCGATGCCGTCCACGTCGTAGCTGCAGCCGATGCGGGCGCGCATGTCGCCCTCGGCGCGAACCTGCAGCACCTCGCCCAGATCCGTGATAATGCCCGTAAACATGATGGCCCTCCTGGCTCTGACCCTCGATTTCGCCCGGCCGCGCCCCGCGGGACGGCCTGGCGTCATTTCCCAATTGCTGCCCCTTTTCCGCCGCAACGAAAAGGTAGCCCCTTGCCGCACAGACCGCCTGTGAGGATGTGAGGAGACAGCCATGGCCAGACAAGAGGCAGAGCGCCGCTTTCTCTTCCTGCAGGGCCCGCACGGCCCCTTCTTCCACCGGCTGGGCCGGATGCTCACCGCCGCCGGGGCCGAGGTGCACCGCGTCGGCTTCAATGCCGGCGACCGGGCCTTCTGGATGGGCGCGCCGAATTACATCCCCTATTACGGCGGGCCGGAGGATTGGCCGGAAACCTTCGCCGGCATCGCCCACGCGCATGGCATCACCGATATCGTGCTCTATGGCGACACGCGGCCCGTTCATGCCGCGGCCGTCGCCCGCGCCAAGGCCTTGCGCCTGCGCGTGCATGTCTTCGAGGAAGGCTACATGCGCCCCTGGTGGGTGACCTACGAGCGCGGCGGCTCCAACGGCCATTCGCGGCTGATGGACATGAGCATCGCCGATATGGCGACGGCGCTGGAGATGTCCGACCTCGACGTGCCAGAGCCGCCCGCCCATTGGGGCGACATGCGCCAGCACATCTTCTACGGCGCGCTCTACCACTGGTTCCTGCTGTTCCGGAACAAGGACTATGCCCAGTTCAAGCCGCACCGCGAGCTGCCGATCTGGACCGAGGCCAAGCTCTACACCCGCCGCCTGGCGCTGATGCCCTGGCTGGCGCTGGAGCGCATGGCCCGCACCGCCCGCATCACCCGGGGCGGCTTTCCCTATCACCTCGTGCTGATGCAGCTGGAGCATGACAGCTCCTTCCAGGTGCATTCCCCCTTCGAGACGATGGAAGAGTTCATGAACGTGGTGGTCGAAGGCTTTGCCCGCGGCGCGCCCCGGCACCACCACCTCGTCTTCAAGGCCCACCCGCTGGAGAATGGCCGCGCCCCCTACCGCGCCCTGCTCGCCCGGCTGGCCGAGCGGCACGGGCTGACGGGCCGGGTGCATTACGTACCGGGCGGCAAGCTCGCGCGCCTGCTCAACCATGCCCGCACGGCGGTAACGGTCAATTCCACCGCCGCGCAGCAGGTGCTCTGGCGGGGCATCCCCCTGAAGGTGTTCGGCAAGGCTGTCTATGCCAAGGAGGAATTCGTCTCCACCCAGCCGCTGCCGGAGTTCTTCGCCCAGCCCACGCGGCCCGACGGGCGCGCCTATCGCGACTACCGGCGCTACCTGCTGGAAACCTCGCAATTGCCCGGCGGCTTCTATTCCACCTCCGGCCGCCGCCAGCTGATGCGCCAGGTCGTCGACATGATGCTGGCCGCCGAAGACCCCTACGATGCCCTCCGCTCCGGCCACGCCGGCCCCCGGCAGAGCTTGCGTCTCGTCCCCTAGCCGCAACGACATCTCGCCCCGGGCGGCCCCGAACGCGGCGCGGGCGCAACACCTTGGCGCCCCCGGGGCGGCGAAACCCCAAGGATATCTCGCTTTACGGTGAAAGTTCTTTAGGTTGCAGCCCAAAGCTGAGGCAAAAGAACAGGTCAGGAGACCGGGCAGTGATCTTTACATCCACGCGCATCGCGCGGGGCGTCGCAGCCCTTGCGGCCCTCACGCTCCTTGCCACCTGCGGCCTGCCGCGCAGCGGCCCCAGCCGCGACGAGATCTACGCCGGCTCGGTGCTGCGCGAAGGCGACAGTTTCATCCTCGTGGTCGATGACCGCATCAACCTGATCGCGGGCGTCTCGCCCTCGCTCGGCTTCTCGAACAGCTTCATCAACGCCGGCGTCCTCGGCTCCGATACAATCCAGCCGGGCGATATCCTCGGCCTGACGATCTGGGAGAATGTCGACGACGGCCTGCTGGTGCCCACCGGCCAGAACGCCACGGTGCTCGACGAGGTCCAGGTCGACGGGTCGGGCTTCATCTTCGTGCCTTATGCCGGCCGCATCCGCGCCGCCGGCAACACGCCCGAGGCGGTGCGCCGCATCATCTCCGAACAGCTCGAAGAGCAGACCCCCGACCCGCAGGTGCAGGTGCGCCGTCTCGCCGGCGACGGCTCCACCGTCTCGGTGGTCGGCGCCGTCGGCGCGCAGGGCGTCTATCCGATCGAGCGACCGACGCGCACGCTGGCCGCCATGCTGGCCGAGGCCGGCGGCGTGACCATCGAGCCCGAGATCGCCCAGGTCACCGTGGTACGCGGCGGCCAGCGCGCCACCGCCTGGTTCACCGACGTCTACGATTATCCGCAGAACGACATCCCGCTGCGCGCCGGCGACCGCATCGTGGTGGCAGAGGATACCCGCAGCTTCACCGCCCTCGGCGCCACCGGCGCGCAGGATCTGGTGCCGTTCGACAGCAAGACCATCAGCGCCATCGAGGCCATCGCCCAGGTCGGCGGCCTCTCGCCCACCTCGGCCGACCCGACGGGCGTCTTCGTCTTCCGCAACGAGCCCGAGGCCATCGCCCGCCAGCTTACCGGCGTGGAGACGCTGCAAGGCACGCAGCGCGTGGTCTATGTGCTCGATCTGACCCGGCCGAACGGCCTGTTCTACGCCCGCGACTTCGCCATCCGCGACGAAGACACGGTGTATGTGACAGAGGCGCCGTTCACCCAGTTCAGCAAGGTGATCGCCGCGATCACCGGCACGCTCACCTCGGTCGACACGCTCTCCTCGGCCGCCAGCTTCGAGTGACCGGATCAGGCAGCGCCGCCGCGGGGGAGACCTCGCGGCGGCTCTTTGTCTATAACGGCGGTTTCCTGAACCGCCGCATCCGCCGCATCCTCTCCCTCTCCGGCTACGAGCTGAGCTTCGGCCGCCCGGGGCCCGGTGATCTCGTCGGCCTCTGGGGCGCCTCGCCCACCAGCTGGCGGGGCGAGCGGGTGGCAGCCCGCTCCGGCGCCGGCATTCTGCGGGTCGAGGATGCCTTCCTGCGTTCGGTCCGCCCCGGCCGCAGCGGCGACGCGCCGCTCGGCCTGCTGATCGACGAGACCGGCCTGCATTTCGACGGCCGCGCGCCGAGTGATCTTGAGAACCTGCTCTCCACCCACCCGCTCGACGACCATGCCCTTTTGCAACGTTCCAAGGCGGTGATGGCCCGGCTTCGCGATGCCGATTTGTCCAAATACAACCAGCACGACCCAGGCCTCGCCCCGCCGCCCCCCGGCTACGTGCTGGTCATCGACCAGACAGCGGGCGACGCCTCGCTCCTCGGCGCGGGCCGCAACGACTTTCTGGAGATGCTCACCGATGCGCGCCTCGCCCATCCCGGCGCCCGCATCCTGCTGAAGACCCATCCGGAAACCCAGGCAGGTCACCGCCCCGGCCATTTCCGCGAGGGAGACCCCGGCGAACTCTATGACGCCCCCGTCTCGCCCCATGCGCTGCTCGAAGGCGCGATCGCCGTCTACACCTTCTCCTCGCAGCTCGGATTCGAGGCGATCCTCGCCGGCCACCGCCCGCATGTCTACGGCCAGCCCTTCTACGCCGGCTGGGATCTCACCGAAGACCGCGCCGATCTGCCCCGCCGCGGCCGCCGCCTGACCCGCGCCCAGCTCTTCGCCGCCGCCATGATCGTCGCGCCGCGCTGGTACTCGCCCTATCACGACCGGCTCTGCAGCCTGGAAGAGGTCATCGACACACTGGAGGCGGAGACGCGCGCCTGGCGCGAGGATCACCCCGGCTGGGTCGGCACGAACATTCGCCTCTGGAAGCGCCGCCCCCTCGGCGCCTTCCTCGGTACAGCTCACCCTGTGCGCTACGCCGACCCTCCGCCGAAGGCCGCCGCTCTTGCGGAGAAGACCGGCCGCCGCCTTCTCTCCTGGGCCGGCCGCGACGTGCCTGGCGCGGTGCAGGTGGAGGACGGGTTCCTGCGCTCGCGCGGCCTCGGGGCCGAGCTGGTGCCGCCGCTTTCCCTCGCCCTCGACGACCTCGGAATCTACTACGACCCGCGCCAGGAAAGCCGGCTGGAGCAGCTGATCAATGCCAGCGCCGCCCTGCCCGACCACGCCCGTGCCCGCGCCGAGGCTCTCGTCGCGGCGCTCATCGCCGCCGGCCTCTCCAAGTACAACCTCGGCGGCGCCACCCCCGCGCTGCCCGAGGGCCACCGCATCCTGGTGCCCGGCCAGGTGGAAGACGACGCCTCCATCCGCCTCGGCGCCGGAGAGGTGCGCACCAACCGCGCCCTCATCGAGGCCGCCCGCGCCGCCAATCCCGGCGCGCTCATCCTCTACAAGCCGCATCCAGACGTCGAAGCCGGCCTGCGCCCCGGCGCCGTCGAAGATGCCACCACCCTCGCCGACGCCGTGCTCAAAAACGCCGACCCCGTCGCTCTCCTCCGGGAGGTCGATGAGGTCTGGACGATCACCTCCACCCTCGGCTTCGAGGCCCTGCTCCGCGGCCTGCCTGTCACCACCCTCGGCCAGCCCTTCTACGCCGGCTGGGGCCTCACGACCGATCTCGGCGCCCCCCTGCCCCGCCGCACGGCCCGCCCAGATCTCACCGCCCTCGCCCATGCCGCCCTCATCGCCTATCCGCGCTACTTCGACCCCGTCACCCGCCGCCCCTGCCCGCCGGAGATCGCCCTCCACCGCCTCGCCACCGGCAGTATCCCGCATCCCGGCCGCGCCAACCGCCTCCTCGCCAAGGCGCAAGGCGCCCTCGCCTCCCGCGCCCATCTCTGGCGCTGAGCTTCCTCTCGCTTTTCTCGAAATATCCTCGGGGGGGCCGCAGGCGGGGGGCAGACAGCCCCCCTCCGTCCTCTCAGCCGGCGCTCCGCCAGACGCTCATCACATCGGCCCCCACCGGCCTGCTCTCCACGAGCCTGAGCCGCGGCGCCTCGGCCAGCGCACCCAACCCCATGGCCGCCAGCGCCGGGGTTCCCTCCGCGCCAATCGCGAGCCCCGCGGTGAAGAGCACCAGCTCATCCACCAGCCCGGCAGAGAGGAACGAGGCGGCCAGCCCGCCGCCGCCCTCGCAGAACACCCGCGTGATCCCCCGCGCGCCCAGCGCCTCCAACGCCCCGGCGGGGTCGATCTGGGTGCCCGCGACTGGCGCCTCGATCAGCTCCGCCCCCGCCGCAGCGAAGGGCTCCGCCGTCCCGGCGCGCAGCCCTGAGCCATGCAGCAGCCAGACCGGCGCATCGCGGGCGGTGCGCATCAGGTAGCTGTCCTGCGGCAGGTCGAGCCGGCGGGAAAGCACCACCCGCACGGGCTGCCGCCGCGCGTCGAAGCCGCGCAGGTTGAGCCGGGGGTCATCGGCCCGCGCCGTGCCGCCGCCGACCATCACCGCATCGTGCCGGGCGCGGAGCGCCTGCACGACGCTGCGGGCGGCGGGCCCGGTGATCCACTTGCTCTCGCCCGTCGCCGTGGCGATGCGCCCGTCGAGGCTTGCGGCGAGCTTCAGCGTCAGCCAGGGCCGCCCGGTGGAGAAGCGGCGGAGGAAACCGGCGAGGTCGTGCTCGGCTTCGTCCCGGCGCACGCCCTCGGTCACCTCGATGCCCGCCTCGCGCAGGATCGCCACGCCGCGACCCGCCACTCGGGGGTCCGGGTCGGAGGCGGCGATGACGACACGGGCCACCCCCGCCGCCACCAGCGCTTCAGCGCAGGGCGGGGTGTGGCCATGATGGGCGCAGGGTTCCAGCGTGACATAGGCGGTGGCGCCGCGCGCGGCGGCGCCGGCCATGGCCAGCGCTTGAGGTTCGGCATGGGGGCGGCCGCCCGGCGCTGTCCAGCCCCGGCCGACCACGCGGGGGCCATGGGCCATGACGCAGCCGACGGCGGGGTTGGGCCAGGCCTGGCCCATGGCGCGGCGGCCCAGCGCCAGGGCATGGGCCATGTGGCGCGCGTCGTCAGCGGCCACCGGGCTTACTCGTCGGGCGCTGTGCGGGGCCGCAGTTCGGAGACGAACTTGTCGAAATCGCCCGCCTCCTGGAAGTTCTTGTATACGCTGGCGAAGCGCACATAGGCGACCGTGTCGATGCGGTGCAGCGTCTCCATGACGATCTCGCCGATGACCTTCGAGGAGATATCGGTCTCGCCCATGCTCTCGAGCCGCCGCACGATGCCAGAGATGATCTGGTCGATGCGCTCGGGCTCGATGGGGCGCTTCTGCATGGCGATGCGGATCGAGCGCTCGAGCTTGTCGCGGTCGAAATCCTCGCGCCGGCCAGAGGTCTTGATGACGACGAGATCGCGCAATTGCACGCGCTCATAGGTCGTGAAACGCCCGCCACAGGCCGGGCAGAACCGCCGCCGCCGGATGGCGACATGGTCTTCCGCCGGGCGTGAATCCTTCACCTGCGTATCGACATTCCCACAAAATGGGCAGCGCATGTCGCCTCTTTCCGGCCCTCTTGGGGCAGCCCCTCGATTGTCCCACTGGCACTATAGGGGCCTTGGCAGGGGTTGGGTAGGGGCGAATTGGCGCCGCTAGATGCGGGGGTGGTCGGGTGCGGGGCGGTGACCCGACATCCGACCACCCCGCTCCATCCCCAATGCGGAATCGAGGCCGTCAGGCCGCCGCGCGAGCGCCTGTCCGTCCCGGCGGGCTGACAATCTGGTGACGGCAGCACGAAGCCCGCCGCTGAGAGGGGTGTGGCGGGCATAAAGCGAAGTAGCGGTGCCGTGGTTGTGCCACCCCACGGGCAGGCGTGAGACATGGTCACTTCCGCAGAGGCCTCCGGTGGACCGTCCAGAGACCCCTCACCGCAGCATCGCCACCACCTCGCGCCGGTGTGGTCTCCGCCGGTGCTCGAACAGGTAGATCCCCTGCCATGTGCCCAGCATCATCCGCCCCTCGACCACAGGGATATGCAGCGAGGTCGGCAGCAGCGCCGCCTTGATATGCGCCGGCATGTCGTCCGGCCCCTCGTAGGTATGCGTGAGATAGCTCATCGACGGATCGTCGCTCGGCGGCACCAGCCGGTCGAAGAAGTTGGCGAGGTCGGTCTGCACCTCGGGGTCGGCATTCTCCTGGATCACCAGCGAGCAGGAGGTGTGGCGCACGAAGAGCGTCAGCACCCCCTCGCCCTCGACCCAGCCGGCAACTGCCCGGGTGAATTCGTAGAGCCCGGGGCCCGAGGTTTCGATGGTGAAGCTGCGATGCATGGGGCCTCCCTTGGGCGCTCCGCCAAGTCTCTCCCGCCCGTCCATGCGGTGCAAGCTGCGGCCCCCGGCCCTCGCCCCTCGCTCAATTTCTCGGGAACGCTCTCACGCCGGAGGTGTTGGCCCAGCAACCGCGGAGGGCGCAATGGCCGAACGCAGCACGCAGACCGGCCGCCCCACGGGCGCGACCGATCACAGCCAGAACCCTGCCTGGCGAGACGGCCACAGCGTGGCCGGCTTCACCGTTCGGGTGCTCATCGTGCTGGGGCTCGCGGCTGCGTTCTTCCTGCTATGGCAGATGCGCCAGGCTGTTGCGCTGGTCTTCGGCGGCATCGTCGTCGCCACCATTCTCGACAGCCTCGCCCGCCCGCTCCTGCACATCCGCTTCATCAACCGGGGCATCGCCGTCGGGCTGGTCGTGCTCATGCTCGTCATCGCCCTTGGCCTCGCGGCCTTCTTCACCGCCGGCGACATGCAGCGCCAGGTCGCGATCCTCGCCGAGGGATGGCCCGCCGCCGTCGCGGCGGTGCAATCCTGGCTCGACGAAAGCTTCCCCAGTGCCCAGCTCCGCCTCGGCATGATGATGGACGAGATGACGGCCTATACCTTCAGCTTCGTCAACGCGCTGGCCGGCACGCTGCTGGTCATCATCACCGGCGCCTTTCTCGCCACCCAGCCGCGCGCCTATGCCGAGGGGCTGCTGCGCATCGCCCCGCCCAAGCGCCGCCCGCCGCTGGCCTTTGCGCTGGAGCGGGCGGGCCGGGGCCTGAAGGCCTGGCTGATGGGCAAGGCGATCTCGATGGCCATCGTCGCGGTGCTTACCGGCCTTGGCACCTGGTGGCTCGGGCTGCCGGCGCCGCTGCTGCTGGGGCTGATCGCCGGGCTGGCGGAATTCGTGCCGCTGATCGGGCCGGTGGTCTCGGCCATTCCGGCGGTGATCCTGGCGTTCAGCCTGGGCGGCAGCACGGTGCTGTGGACGGTGGCGCTCTACATTCTCGTGCAGCAGGTCGAATCGAACATCATCCTGCCGATCATCCACCAGAAGATCGCCTCGCTGCCCCCGGCGCTGCTGATGTTCTCGTTCGTCGGCATGGGGGCGCTCTTCGGCCCGGCCGGCATTGTCATTGCCGCGCCCTTCACGCTCACCATCTATATCCTAGTCCGCGCGCTCTGGGTCGAACCCATCGAAGACGCGCCGCCGCCCGAAAAAGGAGATACAGCATGACCCGCACCCTCTTCATCACAGGCGCCTCCACCGGCATCGGCGCGGCCACTGCCCGGGCTGCGGTAGCGGCAGGCTGGAACGTCGGCCTCTTCGCCCGCAGCGAAGACAAGCTGGCCGAGCTGGCCGGAGAGCTGGGTGAGGCCGCGCTGGCTCTGCCCGGCGATGCCACCGATCTGGAGGCGCAGACAGAGGCGCTCGGCCGCCTCGCCCGCCACTTTGGCCATGTCGATGCCGCCTTCGCCAATGCGGGGCGCGGCGCGAAGAAGGCCTCTGGCGTAGCGGAAGGCGACGCCGAGGATTGGGCGGGGATTATCGACCTCAACATCATGGGGCTGCTCTACACCGCCAAGGCGGCCCTGCCGCATCTGCGCGCCAGCACCGGCCATATCGTGCTGACAGGCTCTGCCGCCGGGCGGCGCCACCTGAAGGGCTCGATCTACGGGGCAACGAAATGGTTCGTGCACGGCTTCGCGGGCAACCTCGCCGAAGAGATGCGCGAATGGGGTGGGCGCTGCACCGTTGTCGCGCCCGGCATGGTCGACACGCCGTTCTTCGACAGCGGCGCCCCCGACAAGCTGCAGCCGGAGGACGTGGCGAATGCGGTCATGCATGCGCTGAGCGCCGATCCGCGGGCGGATGTGCGCGAGGTGTTCTTGATGCCGGTGAACTAGGGATGCCGGGCTGAGGCCGGGCCTACGCGATTTGCAGCGTAGGGCGGGCTTCAGCCTGCCAACTCAGACCTCAGTCGAAGATGCGCTCGCCCATCTGGTCTATCATCAGCTTGGCCTTGCCGAGGCTGGCCTGCACGGCCGCCTCTTCGCTTTCCAGCGTGTCTGCCCGGATCAGTTGGTGGACACGGCCATCTTTCTCGATCCGCGCCGCGATGCGCCACTTGTTCCCCTCGCGCATGGGCTCGGGATAGATGGCAAACCCCTCGTAGCGCTCGGGTTCGGCCTTGGCGCCGGCGGGGGCGTCGCCGCCCCTCCCGCCGAAGAGCTTGGAGAACAGCCCCACCTTACTGATCCAGGAAGCTGCGCAGCTTCCGGCTCCGGCTGGGGTGCTTGAGCTTGCGCAACGCCTTCGCCTCGATCTGGCGGATGCGCTCGCGGGTGACGGAGAACTGCTGGCCGACCTCTTCGAGCGTATGGTCGGTGTTCATGCCGATGCCGAAGCGCATGCGCAGCACCCGCTCCTCGCGGGGCGTGAGGGACGCCAGAACCCGCGTCGTCGTCTCCTTCAGGTTCTCCTGAATGGCCGAGTCCAGCGGCAGGATCGCGTTCTTGTCCTCGATGAAGTCACCGAGCTGCGAATCCTCCTCGTCGCCGATGGGCGTCTCGAGGGAGATCGGCTCCTTGGCGATCTTCATCACCTTGCGGACCTTCTCGAGCGGCATCTGCAGCTTCTCGGCCAGCTCTTCGGGCGTCGGCTCGCGGCCGATCTCGTGCAGCATCTGCCGGCCGGTGCGGACCAGCTTGTTGATCGTCTCGATCATGTGGACCGGGATGCGGATCGTGCGGGCCTGATCTGCGATGCTCCGCGTGATCGCCTGCCGGATCCACCATGTCGCGTAGGTGGAGAACTTGTAGCCGCGCCGATACTCAAACTTGTCCACGGCCTTCATCAGGCCGATGTTCCCTTCCTGGATGAGGTCGAGGAACTGCAGGCCGCGGTTCGTGTACTTCTTGGCGATGGAGATCACGAGCCGGAGGTTGGCTTCCACCATCTCCTTCTTGGCCTGACGGGCCTCTTTCTCGCCCTTCTGAACCTGCGCGACGATGCGGCGGAATTCGCTGATGTCGACACCGACATACTGGCCGACCTGCGCCATCTCGGCGCGGAGCTGCTCGATACGATCCGTCGAGCGCTCGATCAGGGCCTGCCAGCCGCGGCCGGATTTCTCGCCCATTTCGTCGAGCCAGTTGGGGTCGAGCTCGCGGCCCCGATAGGCGTCGATGAATTCGCGGCGGTTAATGCGGGCCTGGTCGGCGAGCTTCACCATGCCGCTGTCGATGGCCATGACGCGGCGGTTGAGGCCGTAGAGCTGATCCATCAGCGCTTCGATCCGGCCGTTGTGCAGGTGAAGCGAGTTCACGTGCACGACGATCTCGGAGCGGAGAGCCTGGTAGCTGCCCTCTTCCTTGTCGGAGAAACTGTCGTCCTCATTCAGGGTCGCCGACATGCGGGCGTCCTGCATCTCGGACAGGCGGCCGAAATCGTTGGCGATCTTCTCCAGCGTTTCCAGCACGCGCGGCTTCAGCGCGGCTTCCATGGCGGCGAGCGACATGTTGGCCTGCTCATCGTCATCGTCATCGTCGTCAGAGCGGATGGGGTTGCCGTCGGCATCGAGCTCGGTGCCCTTCTCGCGCTCGCCGCCGGAGCTTTCAGAGCCCGCGGCCTCAACGACCGGCTCGTCGTCGTCTTCATCACCCAGCTGGTTGCCGAAGGTCGCCTCGAGGTCGATCACGTCGCGCAGCAGAATGTCTTCGCTCAGAAGCTCGTCGCGCCAGATCGTGATGGCCTGGAAGGTCAGCGGGCTCTCGCAGAGGCCCGCGATCATCGTGTTGCGGCCAGCCTCTATGCGCTTGGCGATAGCGATCTCGCCCTCGCGGGAGAGCAGCTCAACCGAGCCCATCTCACGCAGATACATGCGCACCGGGTCATCGGTGCGGTCTAGCTTTTCCTGATCGCCCGAGCCCAGCGTAATCTCGCGGCCGCCGGAACTGGTGGTCGCAACCTCGCGGGAGCCCTTGTCGTCTTCGTCTTCCTCGTCATCCTCATCGGTGACCTGGATGCCCATCTCGGAGAGCATCGACATCACATCCTCGATCTGGTCGGACGAGACCTGATCGGGCGGCAGCACCGCGTTGAGCTGATCGTAGGTGATGGACCCTTTCTCGCGCGCCTCGGCAATCATCTTCTTGACGGCGGCCTGGCTCATATCGAGCGAGATGTCGCTGTCCTGCTCTTCGCTCTGCGGGGCGTCGTCGGTATCCTTCGCCATGGGGCGCTCCTCAAAACAGGGGATCGGGGCGGGCGGGTGATTCGCCCCTGAACCGATCTTCCGAATCAATCGCGCGTCCCGGTGATTCGCAACCGCTGCGCGCGAAAATCTAAATGACTGCGGCCCGGACATCGCCGGATCGCCCTCCCGGCCCTCACCGGGGGCCTAGCGCTGCCGCCGTTTTGGCGGTTTCATCTGGCCGATCTGGCCGATCAGCGCATCGAGAGCGGCGCTCTCTTCCCTGTCGACGGCAACGCCGTTCGGAGCGGTCAAGGTAGCCCGTTTGTCTCCCGCCTCAAGGCGCCGCGTCGGATCGAGTGCCGCGGCGGCCTCTTCAAGGCGGCGGGTGAGCCATTCATCCTCGACCTCGCCGATATCCTCCATTGCCTCGGCGAGCGCCGCCTGATGGCCGCGCCGCGCCTTCAGTCCCGCCAGGCCCTCCGCAACCGACAGACGCGCCAAATCGGCGTCGCCGGCACGGCGGATGGCGGGGATTACGGCCAGATGGCGGTCGGCCCGGAAGGTTTCAAGGGCTGCGGCCCCTATCTCTGCCTCCAGCGCAACGGCAGGGTCGTCCGCTTCGGCCGCGATCAGCAGCGCGCGGCGCAGGGTTTCATGCGGGCCATGGCGGCATTCGAACATCTCCAGTTCGCTCAGGAATTCGGGCAGCACGGCGGGCGTGGCGACGAGAATGCCGAGGATGGCGCCTTCCAGCATCCTGTCCTCGCTGCCCTCGGGCAGGACCATGGCGCGCGTCTCGGCACGCGCGGTGGCCGGCGGCGGCCCCTTCCAGTCGCGCCGGGGCTGCCACTCGCGCCGCTCGCCGCCGCGCCCGCGTCCCTGGTCACGCCCCTCATCACGCCCGCCGCCGAAGGCATCCCGGCGCAGGCGGCCGATCTCCTCGCCGTAATGGCGGCGGAGCGACTTGTCCTTGATGGTGCCGATCACCTCGCGCAGGCGCTTGTCGAGCGCGGCGCGCCGCTCGGGGCTGTCGAGCACGAGGCCCTCGGTCTCGCGCTGCCAGATGAGGTCGATCATCGGGCGGGCACCCTCGATCACCGCGGCCATGGCCTCGCGCCCTTCGGCCTTGATCAGATCGTCCGGGTCCTGCCCCTGCGGCATCAGCGCGATCCGCAGGCTCTTGCCCGCCTCGATCAACGGCAGGGCGAGGTCGACCACCCGCAGCGCCGCCCGCTGGCCGGCGGTATCACCATCGAGCGCCACGACCGGTTCGTCATGCATGCGCCACAGGAGGGCGAGTTGATCTTCCGTCACCGCGGTGCCGAGCGGGGCGACGGCGGCCTCGAACCCGGCCTCGCTGAGGGCGATCACATCCATGTAGCCCTCGGCCACGACCAGCGGATGCCCCTTGCCCGCCGCCTCACGGGCGCGCTGCTGGTTGTAGAGCGAGCGGCCCTTGTCGAAGAGCGGCGTTTCCGGCGAGTTCAGGTACTTGGCCCGCGCGTTCGGGTCCATCGCGCGGCCGCCGAAGGCGATGAGCCGCCCGCGCCCGTCGCGGATGGGAAAGAGGATGCGGCCCCGGAAGCGGTCATAGGGCGCGCCGCCATCGTCGGGCACGATGACGAGGCCCGCCTCGTCGGCCTGTTCGGTCGAGATGCCCTGGCCCTTGAGATGCTGCGTCAGCGCCTGCCGGTCGTTCGGGGCGAAGGCGATCTCCCAGCGGTCGAGGGCGGCGGGGCTCAGGCCCCTGCCCGCGAGGTAGTCGCGCGCGGCGGCGGCAGCGCCCGTCTTCAGCTGCAGGCGATAGAACTTGAGCGCGGCCTCCATAACATCGGCGAGCTTGGCGCGCGCATCGGCCTTTTCGACGGCGCGCGGGTCGCGGGCCGGCATCTCCATGCCGGCCTCGCGAGCCAGCACCTCGATGGCCTCCATGAAGCCGAGGTTCTCGGTCTCGCGCACGAAGGAGACGGCATCGCCCTTCGCGTGGCAGCCGAAGCAATAGTAGAAGCCCTTGCGGTCATCTACGTGGAACGAGGCGGTCTTCTCCTGATGGAAGGGGCACGGCGCCCAGAGATCGCCCTTGGCGGGGTTCGATTTCTTCCGGTCCCAGATGACCTTGCGCCCCACGACCTGGCCGAGGCTCAGGCGCGTCTTCAGATCATCGAGGAATGTCGGAGGGAGACTCATGCGCGCAGTATCGCCCCCTGGAGGCGGGCCAACAAGGCGCGGTGTTTGGGGGCGATGGCGGCGCATGCAGGAGACCTCGCCGCAGTCGCCCCGGTCGCGCGCCGGCCCGTGGGGTGGCGCCGCAACGCCCCCGCTAAAGCGCTTTATGCCTGCAACACCCCTCCTCGCGGAGAACTCGGCACTGCCTTCACCAGAGCGCCAGCCCGCCGGGACGGGCCGGCGCTCGCGCGGCGGGCTGAAGCCCTTGATACCGCGCGCGACAAGGAGCGGCCATGCGAGGCGTCGGCGCATCGCGTGCCTACAGCCCCCACCCTACAACCGACGCGCCCCGAAGAACCCGCGCATCAGCTCCGCCGCCTCCGCCTCCCTCACCCCGTCGATCACCTCCGGCACGTGATGCAACTGGCTGTGCGTGTAGAGCCTCGGCCCCTGCGCGATGCCGCCGCTCTTGGGGTCGGCCGCGCCGTAGACCAGCCGCCCGATCCGCGCGGCAGAGATGGCCGCCGCGCACATCGGGCAGGGCTCCAGCGTGACGTAGAGCGCCGCGCCCGGCAACCGCTCGCTGCTCAGCGCGGCGCAGGCGGTGCGGATCGCCAGCATCTCGGCATGGGCCGTCGGGTCGGCCAGCTCGCGCATCCGGTTGCCGGTGCGCGCCAGCACCTCGCCGCCCGGCGCCACCAGCACGGCGCCCACCGGCACCTCGCCGCGCCCGGCGGCGGCGCGCGCCTCGTCCAGCGCCTCGCCCATATGGCTGACAAAATTCATGACCCGCAGATGACCGCGCCCCGCCGCCGCTGGCAAGGGGCGCCAAGACCCTGTAGGGAGCGCACATGAGCACCCCGCCCCCGTCCTCTCCCCCTGGCGAACGCATCGCCAAGCGCCTCAGCCGCGCCGGCGCCGCCTCGCGCCGCGAGGCCGAGCGCATGATCGCCGAGGGCCGGGTCGCGGTGAACGGCACGGTCATCGACAGCCCGGCGCTCAACGTCACCGCCCGCGACAAGATCGCCGTCGACGGCAAGCCGCTGGCCGAGGCAGAGCCGGCGCGGCTCTGGCTCTATCACAAGCCGAAGGGCCTCGTGACGACCGCGAAAGACGAGAAGGGCCGCGAGACGATCTTCGACAAGCTGCCCGAAGACCTGCCGCGCCTGATGTCCGTCGGCCGGCTCGACCTCAATTCCGAGGGGCTGCTGCTGCTGACCAACGACGGCGAGCTCAAACGCAGGCTGGAGCTGCCCTCCACCGGCTGGCTGCGCCGCTACCGGGTGCGTGTGAACGGCGCCCCGGACGAGGCGCGGCTGGAGGTGCTTCGCCGTGGCATCGAGATCGAGGGCGAGCGCTTTCAGCCCATGCAGGTGGTGCTCGACCGGCAGAAGGGCGCCAACGCCTGGCTGACCATCGGCCTCCGCGAAGGCAAGAACCGCGAGATCCGTCGCGCAATGGAGGCGGTGGGCCTTGTCGTGAACCGGCTGATCCGCATCTCCTACGGGCCCTTCCAGCTCGGCAACCTGCCTGAGGGCGGCGTGGAAGAGGTGCGCGGCCGCGTGCTGCGTGACCAGCTCGGCGCCCGCGAAGGGGCCGAGGATGCGCCCGCCATGCCACGGCGGCCGACGGGCGGCGCCAAGAAGAAGAAGCCCGCTTTCCGAGGCGATCCGTCCAAGGCAGTGGCCCCTGCCTTTCGCGGTGAGGGCATCCGCGCCGGCTTCTCCTCGAACCGGGGCGGCGAGGCGAAGGGCGCCAAGTCCGGCGAGGCCAAGCCGCGCGTCTATGGCAAGCCGGCCGGCAAGCCCACCGGCAAGGTGGCCGATGCTGGGCTGGACAGGAAACCGGGCAAGCCTGGAGGCCGCGCTGCCGCCAAACCCGCCGGCAAGGCCGGGGAACGGCCCGCGGGCAAGCCGCCGGGCAAGGCAAAGCCGCGCCCCGCCTCGACCCGCAACAGCCCG
Organism: Pseudoroseicyclus sp. H15; assembly: GCF_054353345.1. Taxonomy (NCBI): domain Bacteria; kingdom Pseudomonadati; phylum Pseudomonadota; class Alphaproteobacteria; order Rhodobacterales; family Paracoccaceae; genus Pseudoroseicyclus; species Pseudoroseicyclus sp. H15. The sequence continues at coordinate 201,347 of NZ_JBTHJE010000005.1, read as the reverse complement.
GTGCCGCCAAAACGCCGGGGCTGAGAGGCCCTCTCTCCCGCCCGTGAGAGACATTTCGCCGTTTTCCCCCTTTCGAAACGGCCCGGCCGACCAAATCTATTGTCTGACCCCGCCCTCGACCTAATGTGAGCAGACATGATCCGTTTGATGCTCTTCATCTTCCTCGTCGCGCTCGTCGCCGTCTCCGCCCTGGCGGCGATGGTGCTGTTCCGCCTGGCCCGTGGCCGCCCCGGCCCGCAGGCATTGACGCGCGAGGGCGCCCTGCCCCCGGCCGTGACCGGCACCGCCTATGCGGCGCTGATCGCGCTGCTCGTCGGCGTCTCCAGCGGCCTGCTCGGAGGGCTGTGAGCATGGCGCGGCCCTACGGCGGCAAATATTCCCCGCGCGTGCCCAAGGCAGGCGAGCGCAACAACGCGCTCCGCGAGGCGACGCTCGACCAGGCGGCGATCGACAGCGCCGGCGGCGGCGCCAGCCTGCTCTACGTGCCGGCCGTGCTGCTGCTCGTCACCTCGTTCTTCGGCGGCGCCCTGTCGCTGGTCTCCGGCCTCGTGGGCGCAGCGCTGCTGGCCGGCGGCGCCACGCTGATGCGCGAGGGCCTTCGGGCCGAGGCGGCCTTTGCCGCCCGCGCCGCCGCCCGGCGCCCCCTGCCCCGCAAGATTCTCGCCGCGTTGCTCATCGGCCTCGGCACCCTCGCCGCGGGCTTTGCGCACGAAGACGGGCTGGCTGGCCCGGCGCTCTACGGCCTCGCCGCCGCCGTGCTCTCACTTGTGGCTTTCGGCATCGACCCGCTGCGCGACAAGCGCGCCGAGGGCGTCGATGCCTTCCAGCAGGATCGCGTCGCCCGCGTGGTGGATGAGGCGGAGAATTATCTCGCCCAGATGCAGGGCGCCATTGCCGCGCTGGCCGACCGGCGGCTCGACAACCGCGTCGCCGCCTTCCAGGCCACTGCCCGGCGGATGATCCGCACGGTGGAGGAAGACCCGCGCGACCTGACAGAGGCGCGCCGCTTTCTCGGCGTCTATCTGATGGGCGCCCGCGACGCCTCGACCAAATTCGCCGATCTTTACACCCGCCGCCGCGACGAGGCCGCCCGCGCCGATTACGAAGCGCTGCTGGCGGATCTGGAAGCGAATTTCGGCGCCCGCACCGAGAAGATGCTGGAAAGCGACCGCACCGGCATGGACATCGAAATCAAGGTGCTGCGCGAACGGCTGCAGCGCGAAGGCATTTGAGGGAGAGAGCATGTCCGATACCCGCACCCAGGCGAGTGCCGACATCAGCGAGATCGAGAAGGTGACAGCCGTCGTGCTGCCCGAACCGTCGAAGGCCGACGAGGTGGTGCCGCTGGAGCAGGCAAACCCCGAAGTCAGCGCCGCCATCCGCGAGCGGATGGAGCAGATCGACCTGTCCAGCACGCAGAGCATCGTCAGCTTCGGCTCTGCCGCGCAGAGCGAGCTGCAGAGCATCAGCCAGTCGATGCTGCAGGGCGTGCGCAACAAGGATGTCGGGCCGGCGGGCGACAGCCTGCGCCAGATGGTCTCGGCCATCCGCGGCTTCTCCGTCTCCGAGCTGGACATGCGCCGCAAGCGCAGCTTCTTCGAGCGGCTCCTCGGCCGGGCCACTCCCATGGCCAAGTTCACCGCTCGGTTCGAAGAGGTGCAGGGCCAGATCGACAAGGTGACCGGCGACCTCCTTAAGCACGAGCACCTGCTTTTGAAGGACATCGAGAGCCTCGACCTGCTCTACGAGAAGACGCTCGCCTTCTACGACGAGCTTGCGCTCTACATCGCGGCCGGCGAAGCCAAGCTGGCCGAGCTCGACAGCCAGACCATTCCCGCCAAGGAGGCCCAGACGGCAGGCGATGACGTGATGGCCGCACAAGAGCTGCGCGACCTGCGCGCCGCGCGCGACGATCTTGAGCGGCGGGTGCATGACCTCAAGCTCACGCGGCAGGTCACCATGCAGTCGCTGCCCTCGATCCGGCTGGTGCAGGAGAATGACAAGAGCCTCGTCACCAAGATCAATTCCACCCTCGTTAACACCGTACCGCTGTGGGAGACGCAGCTGGCGCAGGCGGTGACCATTCAGCGCAGCGCCGAAGCGGCGGGCGCAGTGAAGGAGGCCAACGACCTCACGAACGATTTGCTCACCGCCAATGCGGAGAACCTGCGCAGCGCCAATTCGGCGATCCGCACCGAGATGGAGCGCGGCGTCTTCGATATCGAGGCCGTGAAGGCGGCCAATGCCAACCTGATCGCCACGATCAACGAAAGCCTCGCCATTGCCGATGAGGGCAAGAAGAAGCGCGCCGCCGCCGAGCAGGACCTGCAGAAGATGGAGGGCGATCTGAAGACCGCCCTCGCCGCCGCCAAGTCGCGCGGCACCGGCACGGGGGAGGCGGTCGGCACCGCCGCCCCCCGCTGAGGCTTAGCTGAAGAGCTGCCCCACGCTGGTCTCGACCGGCGTGGTCGGCCGCCCGAGCAGGGTGGAGAGATCCTTCGAGCCCGGCGCCAGCACGCCCTCGCCGATGGAGGCATCGGAGGCGGCGAGCATCTCGGCGACCGGTGTGGGCAGGCCCATCTGCTCCAGCGCCTTGGCATAGGCCTCCTGCGGGAGCGGGGTGTAGGCGATGGTCTTGCCCGAGGCCTCGCTCGCGATCTCCGCCAGCTCCGGCATCGTGACCCCGTCATCGCCGGCAAGCTCGTAGGTCTTGCCCGTGTGGCCGTCGCTCGTCAGCACGATGGCGGCGGCCTCGGCGTAGTCGCTGCGGGGCGCCGCGGCGACCGGGGCATCGACATTGGCGCCGATGAAGCTGCCATGCTCGGCGCCCATCTGCAGCGATTGCGCGTAGTTCTCGAAATACCAAGAGTTGCGCAGCAGGGTGACTTTCAGCGGCGAGGCCGCCAGAGCCTCTTCCGTCGCCTGATGCTCCTGCGAGAGGATCGTGGCGCGATCACCCGTCCACTCACCCAGCTGGTAGAGCGAGGTATAGACCAGCTCGCCCACGCCCGCCTCTTCGGCGGCCTTGATGACAGCCTCGTGCTGCGGCCCGCGCCGGCCGACCTCTGAGGCGGAGATCATCAAGAGCTTGTCGAGCCCGGCAAAGGCGGGGGCTAGCGTTTCAGGCTTGTCGTAATCTGCGAGCCGCACCGTGACGCCCTTGTCGGCCAGCGGTTTGGCCTTCGCCTCGTCGCGCACGAGGGCGACGATCTCGCCGGGGCTCACGCGCTTCAGAAGCTCTTCGATCACCAGCCCGCCAAGCTGGCCGGTTGCACCTGTGACACCAATCATCTCTCGGTCTCCTTTATCCGTTGTCCCCCCTGACCTAGATGAGCTACTTACGAATAGTAAGTACCCACAGAAATGTAAGTGAGGGAAAAAGATGGCGACCCCCGAACAGGCTCAGACTCTCCGCGGCCGGCTGATGAGCGCCGACTGCCCCTCGCGGCAGGTGCTGCGCCATGTCAGCAGCCGCTGGGGGCTCCTGGTGATCCTCGCGCTGGGGGAAGGCGGGCAGATGCGCTTCTCCGAGCTGCGGAGCACCATCGGCAGACCTTTATATCAACAAACCAAATGGTGTTTGCGGTTATTGTGATACTGTGATGCGAAACATGCTGCCGAAAGGTTCAACGATGACAGTTCACTATCCGGGCGGAAGTGCCTCATATCTATGAGCAGTTCAGCTGTAAGTGCTAAACTGCTTTCGGATGGGAATTATATTCCAAACAAGAGAAGTATCACCTCAACCTCAGAAGCAATAGACCTTGCGAAATATACCGTTGAAACGGCATTGAAACGTCCGCTCCCAACTTACCTAGAGCTGAAGACCGAAAGGAATTCGATTGTTATACAGTCGAACCAATCAAGTCATTTCGTTCAATTATTTCGTGACGACGATAAGGACAGGGTGGGTTGGTTCACCGCAACTGAAGTTCCCTATTTGAATGACCAAGATGACGAATTGATCGTTTTGCGTTTTGAGGCTGATGTTGAGGCTGATGGTGATGTTGAGGAAGGCTACGTCAACTTGATCGGCGTCGAAGGAGTCTGTTTTTCGAAACAGTTATTGGTTTCAAAGGAAGCAGCGTTGAGCAGTTTGCAAGAGATTGATGACTACCTAACAAGCGGCACTTGGGCACCATTGGGAAAATGGGTGAATTTGGGATTGCTGTAGGTCGTCACTTCTGCACGCAGGGTCAGGACTCACAGCCAGTAGATGACCATGGCGGCGAGAGCGATAGCGGAGAGAGGGAAAAGATGGCGACCCCCGAACAGGCGCAAACCCTTCGCGGCCGGCTGATGAGCGCCGACTGCCCCTCGCGGCAGGTGCTGCGCCATGTCAGCAGCCGCTGGGGTCTCCTGGTGATCCTCGCGCTGGGGGAAGGCGGGCAGATGCGCTTCTCCGAGCTGCGGAGCACCATCGGCGGCATCTCCGAGCGGATGCTCACCGAGACTCTGCGCAACCTGGCGGAGGACGGCATCGTCACCCGGCAGGATCACCACGAGGTGCCGCCCCGGGTGGACTACACCCTCACCCCCCTCGGCCACGGGCTCGCAGAGCGGGTGCTCGGCCTCGGCGCCTGGATCGAGGAGAACATCGGCGAGATCGTCCGCGCCCAGCGCGCCATCGCTGCCGAGTAGGGTGGGATGCCGCACGGGCGCTCGGATATCTGGGTTTTGTCGGGGACCAGTGCCAAGCAGTCCTGACTTGGCTGCCAAACGTTTCCGACCCAAACCGGAGCTTCAACTTGGCTCGCACGAGTGACAGCGCTTTCTTTCGCTGCGGTTGCGCCAATGTCCGAATTGAAAAAATAGTTGTTCAAATCTCTGTAGAGGATGATCAACGAAAAGAGGATAAGCTTCTTGAACGGATCAAGGCGCCAATTTTTTCTGTGGATCGGGAGCTTTCTCCACTAATTCACCCGAATCGGGGTCCATGAAGAGTATGTCTTCAGTTTTGGTAAGAACCGAAACAAGCGTTGCCACCTGCCCAGCGGACATTTCCCGCGACAAATACCACATAGACACTCCGGTACGTGCCTCCCCTTCGGGCACTCCAATCCAGATGGTGCCAAGTTTTTCAACTTCTATAGGCAGCACTCGCCAGCAACCCAGACCATCCCGGGTCAATAGCTCTCCATGGACAGGTAAGTCATTCAGCGAACTCGCGCTGGAATCATCTGCTTTTGCAGCACCAGGTTGAAGGTTTCCGGCAGCCTCAAGTGCCCGGATTAAATCCGGAAATGTTATAGAAGCTTCCAAACGACTGTCAGCACCGTACTCTGCAAGTACGGCTTCAAATGATCCTATGTCTTGCTGCTGGACCATTCTTCGAACCATTCTATGGAGATAGCCGCGAAATTACCAATCAGACGCGCTTCTACACCTTCAATGTCAAGTCCCTTCGCCCCACATCCGACAACCAGGTCCGCGCCGCCGCGAGAGGGCGGCGGCGCGGCAAGAGGCGTCACTCGCAGGTGAAGCTCTCGGCACGCGCCTCGTCGCCGCTCTCGTAGCGGGCGACCTGCGGGTAGGGGCAGAGGGGCCGCGTGATGCTGCCGAGGTTCGCCTCGGCCTCGCTGCCGGGGAAGGTGCCGGCCACGATGGCGCCCGGCTGCTCGCCGCTCTCCACCCAGTCCACCAGCGCGGTGAAGAGGTCGAAATCGCCGGTCGAGTTCGCGCCGGCGCCATGCGGCATGCCCGGCACGGTGTAGAGCCGCGCGAACTCCGCCGCGTTGCCGCCGTTGTTGGCGTCGAGCGCCTCGTACCAGTCGATGGTGTCGACGACCGAGAACACCGGGTCGCTGATCCCATGCACGATGATCATCTTCGCCCCGGCATCGCGGAACTCGGCCAGCTCGGGGTCATCGGCGCCCGGCGGCGTCATCATCTCCATCGCCGATTCGGTGAAGGCGTCATCGCTGGCGTAGATCTTCGGCGCGTCCTCGTCGAAGTCGAACTCGAGGAGGAACGCCTCCAGCTCGGTCGGCGAGCCGCCCACCTCCGTCGGCGGCGTGGTGAAGACGGTTGCCAGCGAGCCGGCGCCCATCACCGCGATCAGGGGCATGTTGTCCCACGGCGGAATCGGGCTCTCCAGCTTCCAGAAGCGCCAGTCGCCGCTGCCGATGCCGGTATCGAAGACCCAAGGGGCGTAGAGCTGCTCGCCGGCGGAGTTCGTCGGCCCGGCATGGATGCGCGCCAGCACTTCGGTCTGCTCCGGCGCAAGGCAGCCGGCGTTCTGGCCGTCCTCGCAGGCCAGCGCGGTGACGTCGAAAGCCTCCTGGCAGGCGGGGCTGTCGTTGATGATCCCGTCCTCCAGCCCGTCGAGCCCGTCGCAGACGGCCAGCATCTCTTCGGCCACCAGCGACAGATCGTCGGTGGAGAAGGCGGTGCGCACGTCGCCGGTGATCGACTTGAAGGCCTGGATATCCCACGCGTGCTGCACGGCGGCCTTGGGCAGGTTGAAGCCCGGGTAGCCGATCAGCAGCCCGTCGAAGGCCTCCGGCATCCGCGCCGCCGCGATCATCGCGTGTCGCCCGCCGTTGGAGCCGCCGACGCCATAGGCATGGCCGATCTCGCTGCCGTAGAAGCCTTCCACCACGTCCCGGGCCAGCGGGTCGACAATGGCGACGGCGCCGTAGCCGTAGTTCCGCCGCGCCTCGGGATCGAGACCGAAGCGGTTGCCGGCGGCAAGGCCGGCCGTCTCGGCCTGGGCATCGCCCTCATGGCCGGCATCGCTGGAGACGACGGCATAGCCGCGCGACAGGGCGGTGTCGGAGCTGTCGGCGCTCAAGAGCGGCCCGAAGGCCGGCACGACGGCGCCGTCATTGCCGCCGTTGAACTGGTGCACGAAGTCGCCGTTCCACTCATCGGGCAGGCGGATCTCGAACATCACCGCATAGGGCTGGCCATCGGCGCCGGTGCGCTCGGCCGTCGTCAGGCTGATGAGGCAATGGGCGACAGGCGCCTCCTCGCCGCCCTCCACATGGCTCACGGCGGTGACACTCGTGCCATCGGGCACGAGGCCCTCGGCGGTGGCTGTGTCGCAGGCGGCCTGGGCCTGGGCGGCACCGCCGGCGAGCGACAGGGTGCCCGCCACCAGCGCGCCCGGCAGGCCGCGGATGATCTTGCGTTGCATTTGGTCTCCTCCCTTGCTGCGGGGACAGACCCCGTGGCAGGCAAATTGTTTACCGGGAAACTATTTCTGACAAGACAAATCCCGGGCGAGACATCGCCACCGGGGGGAACACTCTTGCCACGCCGCCAGTTGACTGGCCGGACCACAGGTTGGAATGGCTTCGGCGAGTTGCTACGACAGCCGCAAGAGCAGCGCAGATCAGGCGGGATGACGATGGGGCCAATGCCGACAGCACAGCGCATCCGCGCCGCGATCCGCCGCCCCGGCCTTCTGGGCCCCGGGCTTGCCGGGCTTCTTGCGCTTTCCGCCTGTGCCACGCCGCAAAGCACCGCTGTCATGGCCCCCACCACCGCACCGCCCAGCCGCCCCGTGGCCAGCGCCGCGCCCCCGCCCGCAGTGGCACCTTCCGCCGCCAGCGCCGACCTGGCGCAATTCTACCGGCGCGAGCAGAACCGCCTGTTGGCGCAGGGCCTGCTGCGCACAGATGGCGGCGGGGTGGATACGCCCTTCACCGACACGATGCTGGCGCGGAATTTCATCTCTATCGCGCTCTTCGACGAATATGTCGAAACCGGCGGCGCCTACACGGCCCGCGCCACAGCCAGCAAGCTGAACCGCTGGGAGAGGCCCATCGTCTTCAACGTCGAGGCGGGTGCCTCGGTGCCAGCGGCGCAGGCCGCCGCCGACCGGTCGACCATCGGCAGCTATGCGGCGCGGCTCTCGGGCGTCACGGGCCTGCCGATCAGCCTGAGCAACACGCCCGGCCAGGGCAACTTCCACGTGCTGCTGCTGGGAGAGGATGACCGGGGGGGCTATGCCGGCCGCATCCGCAGCCTGCTGCCCGGCATCTCGGAGGCCTCGCTGCGCGCCATCCTGAGCCCTCCGCGCGACACCTATTGCCTGGTGATCTCCTTCGCTGACAGTTCGGGCAACGCCTATGGCTCAGCTCTGGCGCTGATCCGTGCCGAGCACCCCGATCTGCTGCGGCTCGCCTGCATCCACGAAGAGCTGGCGCAGGGGCTTGGCCTGCCGAACGACAGCGCCACGGCCCGCCCCTCGATCTTCAATGACGATCAGGAATTCGCGCTGCTCACCCGGCAGGACGAGCTGATGCTGCGCATCCTCTACGACCGCCGCCTGCGCCCCGGCATGACGGCGAACGAAGCCTCCCCCATCGTGCGCCAAATCGCGGCGGAGCTGACGCGGGGCGGAGGGCCCGTCTGAGGGCTAGCCGCGCTGCAGCTTCACGGCCTCCTGCCGGGCCAGACGCACCAGATGCGCCATGAAGGGCAGCGTCGACTCCTCATCGCGCATCGCGGCATAGAGCCGGCGGGTCAGCCCGCCTTCCGTCACCGGCTTCACCACCAGCTCGGTCGAGCCCTTCAACTGCCGCACCACCCAGTCGGGCAGCACGGCGACGCCCCGGCCCGAGGCGACGAGCAGCAGGATCACCGCCGTCAGCTCGACCTGCCGCACGGCGCCGGGCTCGACGCGGGCTGGCGTGAGGAGCTGGCTGAAGATATCCAGCCGCGGCCGCTCGACCGGATAGGTGATCAGCGTCTCGCCGCGAAAATCCTCGGCCTCCACAAAGGGCTTGGCCGCCAGCGGATGCGACGAGGCGCAGATGAAGACGGGCGCGTAATCGAAGAGCGGCGCGAATTCGACGCCGGGCAGCGCCTCGGGGTCGGAGCTGACGACGAGGTCGACCTCCTCACGGCGCAGCGCGGGCAGAGCGTCGAAGGCGAGGCCGGGGCGGATATCGACATCGACATCGGGCCAGGCCTTGCGAAACTTCTCCAGCACCGGCAGCAGCCATTCGAAACAGGCGTGGCACTCGATGGCGATGTGCATCCGCCCCGCCTTGCCCGCCTGCAGCCCGGCAAACTCCGTCTCGAGCGCCGCCATGCGCGGCAGGATATCCTCCGCCGCCGCCAGCAGCTTCATCCCTGCGGACGAAAGCTTCAGCGGCTTGGAGCGCCGCACGAACAGCTCGACCCCCGCCTGATCCTCGATATTCTTGATCTGATGGCTGAGCGCGCTTTGCGTCATGCCCAGCTGATCGGCCGCCCGCGCCAACCCTCCGGTCTCGTGGATGGCGCGAATCGTGCGCAGGTGGCGGAACTCGATATGCATCGCCATGAAGGAAGCTCATCATAGAAGTGAAAGTTATGAGTTTGTCTCATGCCGCAGAAGCGAGCACAAGGGACCAACCCCGAACGGAGCCCCTGCCATGTCATCGCCGCGTATCAGTTTCGAGTTCTTTCCCCCCAAGAATATCGAGGGGTCGTTTCGCCTGTGGCATTGCGTGCAGGTGCTCTCGCCGCTGGCGCCGGAGTTCGTCTCCGTCACATATGGCGCCGGCGGCACCACGCGGCAGCTGACGCACGAGGCGGTGAGCGCGATCCACCGCACCTCTGGCCTCAACGTCGCCGCGCATCTGACCTGCGTGAACGCCAGCCGGGCGGAGACGATGGAAATCGCCGAGGCCTATGCCGCGGCCGGCGTGCGCGAGTTGGTGGCGCTGCGCGGCGACCCGCCCAAGGGCAGCGGCGCCTTCCAGCCGCATCCCGAGGGATTCGCCTCTTCCGTCGAGCTGATCGAGGCGCTGGCGGCGACCGGCAAGTTCCGTCTGCGCGTCGGTGCCTATCCCGAGCTGCACCCCGAGGCGCCGAGCCCCAAGGCCGATATCGAGCATCTCAAGCGCAAGCTCGATGCCGGGGCCGATGAGGCGATCACGCAATTCTTTTTCGAGGCCGAGACGTTCTTCCGCTTCCGCGATGCCTGCGCCGCCGCCGGCATAGACAAGCCGATCATCCCTGGGATCCTGCCGGTGGAAAACTGGGCCGGCACGCGCCGCTTCGCCGAGGCCTGCGGGGCCACGATCCCGGATGACATCGCCCGCGCTTTCGACAATGCCGCCCAGGCCGGCTGCAGCGAGCTGCTGGCCACGGCCCTGGCCACCGAGCTGTGCGAAGAGCTGGTTGCCGGCGGGGTGGATGGCCTGCATTTCTACACGCTTAACAAGCCCGAGATGAGCCGCGACATCTGTCACGCCCTCGGTCTCGCGCCCCGGCCCGCCCTCCAACAGGTGGCCTGAGGCGCCCCGCTCCGCGCCGACCAGGGAGGAGGGCGCGGAGCGTTCGGGATTGAAGACCGACGGCTATTCGCCCGGCACAGCCGTGTCGGGCATGGCCGCGGGCTTCGACCATGGCCAGCGGCGCGCCGGGGCGGCCTGAGCCTCTGCTGCCGTCGGGTGCAGCTTCTCCGACGGCCCAGTCAGCGCCACGCGGCGGCGGCGCAGCACCAGCGCCTTGCCCCAGCCGCGTCTTGTGCCCAGCGCCGGGGCGGTCGCGTCCATCGGGAAGCGTTCGTGCCAGCCCTCGGGCAGCGGCAGGCCATGCGCCTCCAGCTTCTCCAGCATCCAGACCAGCGGGATATGCGAGAGCGGTTTGGCAGGCGTGTAGCCATCGAGCTGGCCGCCGATGTCACCATGCGAGCCGCGAAACCACATCTGCTCGACATGGCCCTGAAAGCCCGGGTCTTCGGCGAAGAGCACGGGGTGGAAGGCCTCGCGTGTCTCGTCCAGCGCCAGCGCGTGGTAGGCATGGCGGATATGGGGGCCCAGCTCAGGCCGGTGAAAGGCCAGCGCCTCGCCCGCCGACGGCCGCCAGCCGGGCAGGCCGAAGCCGAGGGCTCGCACCGTGTCCCACGCGGCGATCACCTCGATCTGCACGGCCTCGTGGCAATAGAACGTGCTGAAGTCACGGGCCGCCGCGCTGCCCAACCCGCTGCGATAATGGCGGAAGGCCTGGCGGATGTTGCGCACCGTCGCCTCGTCGGCGCGCAGCAGCCCCAGCGCCCCGATCATCCCGGCGAGCGACCGGGCGGCGTAGGCGCCGCGAGAGAAGCCGACGAGGAAGATCCGGTCGCCCGGGCGATACCGGCTGGCGAGCACGCCATAGGCCCGTTCGATCTGCTTGTTGATGCCCTTGCCGGTGAGCACGTCGAGCGTGGAGGGCCAGTCCTTCCACTGGATGCCGGCGGAATACCAAGCGGTGACATTGGCCCCGCCGGCGCCGCCGGTCGCCTCTCGGATCAGCTTGAAGGTCTGGCCTGCGTTGGTCTCCCGCCCCTCTCGGAGCGAGGACATCGTGCCGTCGAGCACGATGACATGGCTTGCCTGCCCCCGCCGGCGCGGCTGCGTTTGTGCAACCTTGGGCCGGCGGCGGAAGAAGCCACGAAGACCGTCAAGCAGCGGCAACCCTGCTCTCCTCCATCGCCCGCCACACCCGTTCGGGCGTGAAGGGCATATCGATCTGGCGCACGCCGAGCGGCCAAAGCGCGTCGAGCACGGCATTCGAGACGGCGGCGAGCGCCCCCACGGTGCCAGCCTCGCCGCAGCCCTTCATGCCCATGGCATTGTTGGTCGAGGGCGTGCCCTCGTGGTTAAAGGTGATGGGCGGCATGTCGCCCGCCCGCGGCAGGGCGTAATCCATGTAGCTCGCGGTCAGCAGCTGGCCTTCGTCATCGAACACCACCCGCTCGTAGAGCGCCTGGCCAATGCCCTGCGCCACGCCGCCATGCACCTGCCCCTCGGCCAGCATCGGGTTGATGAGCACGCCGAAATCGTCGGTCACGCTGTAGCGCACCACCTTGGTCACGCCCGTCTCCATGTCGATTTCCACCTCGGCGAGATGGGCGCCATTGGGGAAGGACATGCTCTTCAACTGCCCCTTGTGCGTCTGCTTGAGCAGATCGTCGCGCCCCGCCTCGCGCGCCAGCTCGGCGGCCTCCAGCAGGGTCGGCGACAGGTTCGAGCCGGGGATGCGGAAGCGCTCGTCATCGAAGCTCACCTCACTGGCCTCGACGCCCTCGCGCTCGGCCAGGAAGGCGCTGAAGCTTTCGACGAGGCCGTCGCGGGCGGCCAGCGTGGCGGTGTTCTGCATGGTGACCGAGCGTGAGCCGCCGGTGCCGCCGCCCCAGGCGATGACATCGCTGTCGCCCTGGATCACGCGGATCCGCCCCATCGGAATGCCGGTCTGATCGGAGAGGAACTTGGCATAGACCGTCTCATGCCCCTGCCCGTTCGACTGGGTGCCGACGTGAAGCTCCACCACATCCTCCTTGAAGACCACGGTGGCGAACTCCTTTTTGTCACCCAGAATACTCTCGATGTAGTAACAAAGACCCAGGCCCCGGAGTTTCCCCGCCGCGCGGGATTCTTTCGCCCGCGCCTCGAAGCCGGCGATGTCGGCATCCTGCTCGGCCCGATCCAGCACCTTGGCGAAATCGCCGACGTCGTAGGTGACGCCGGTGGCGGAGGTGTAGGGGAACTTCTCGGGGGGGATGAAATTGGCGCGCCGCAGCGCCAGCGGGTCGACGCCGAGCTGCCGGGCGGCATGGCCCATGGCATGCTCCAGCACGAAGATCGCCTCGGGCCGGCCGGCGCCGCGATAGGCATCGACGGGGGCCGTGTTGGTGTAGATGCCCTTCACCTTCAGCAGAGCCTTGCCGATGTCGTAGGTGCCGGGCATCACCTTCGAGAACAGCTCCGACTGGATGAACTGCCCGTAGCTGGAATTGTAAGCGCCGAGGTTCGAGACGCTTTCCACCTTGTAGGCGGTGATCTTGTTGTCGTCGTCAAAACCCAGCGTGGCGACAGAGACGAGATCGCGCCCGCCATTGTCGGAGAGGAAGCTCTCCGTCCGGTCGCCCATCCACAGCACCGGCTTGCCGAGCAGCTTGGCGCCGGCGGCGACGGCCAGATATTCGGGGTAGGTGTTCGCCTTCATCCCGAAGCCGCCGCCGACATCGGGGTTGGTCACGCGCACCGAGGCCGCCTCGAGCCCAAGGCAATCGGCCAGCTCGTCGCGTGTGCCCCACACGCCCTGGCCGTTGACGCAGACGTGCAGCCGCTCGCCTTCCGTCTTGGCATAGCAGCCGCGCGGCTCCATCGGGCTGGCGGAGACGCGGTTGTCGGGGATCTCGACAGTGACGACGCGGGCGGAGGCCTTCAGCGCCGCCTCCACATCCGCCTCGTCGCCGAGCGACCAGTCGAAGGCGAGGTTGTCGGGCGCCTCGGGGTGAATGGGCTCGCCGCCGGGCTTGGTGCCGACCCAGACGGGCAGATCGTCGATATCGAGGCTGATCATCTCGGCCGCGTCGCGGGCCTGCATGTAGCTTTCGGCCACCACCATGGCGACCAGCTCGCCGACGAAGCGCACCTTGCTCTCGGCCAGCACCGGGCGGACGGGGGCGGCGCCCTCGCTGCCATCCGGCAGCTCAAGGATGTCGAAATCGAGCGCATTCTTGAAGCCGGCGCCGGTGAAGCTGTCGGCGGTCATAACCATCACGACGCCATCGGCCTCTTCGGCCATCGAGATGTCGAGCTCGGTGATCATGCCATGCGCGACGGGCGCACGCAGGAAATAGGCGTAGAGCCGCCCCTCGGGGGCGATGTCATCCACGTAGCGGCCCTTGCCGGTGAGAAAGCGCGTGTCCTCGACCCGTTTCACCGGCTGGCTCTTTCCGAACTTTTCCATGGCCGCAGCCTCCCGTCACATCCCGGCCGGCCCCCATGGCCAGCGCGTGTCGGGCGGCAGCCTATCGGGGCTTGCGCGCTTGTCCAGCGGTGCCGGTGCGAGAGGCGACGCCGCTCAGCTCAGCGAACTGACTGCGACCTCATCCCAGGCGCCATAGCCGTTGAAGGCCGTATTGACGCCAAAGAGATAGGCCCCCATCGCCGAGAAGATCAGCCAGTCGCCCTCCTCCACATCGGCGGGCAGCAGCGGCTCGCCCGGCAACCGGTCGAGGCTGTCGCAGGTGGGCCCCCACAGGCGGTGCGCGCTGAGCGACTCGCTCATCTCGCGTCCGTCATGCGCCATCACCTCGAAGGCCGGCAGGCCGAGCGTGATGAACTCGCTGAGGCCGCCATAGATGCCGTCGTTCAAGATGGCATCGCCCCGGTCGAGCGACTTGATGCGCACGGCATAGGAGAAGGCGTCGCCCACGAGGCCCCGCCCCGGCTCGCAGACAAAGCGGGCACCGGGGAAGCGCGGCTGGAAGCTGGCGATGGTTTCGAAGATCGGAGCGAGATCGACGGGCGTGCCCGCGCGCGACGAGGGGAAGCCGCCGCCCACGTTGACGCTGGCGAAACGCTGGCCGGTCTCTTCCACCAGCCGCGCGCCCTCTTCCAGGTAGGCGGCCCAGGCGGAGGGGTCTTCGCATTGCGTGCCGACGTGGAAGGTCAGCGACAGGCGGCGGCCTTCGGCGGCGGCGCGGCGCACCAGCCGCTCGGCCTCAACCGGGCCGGCGCCGAACTTGGCGGAGAACGCGTAGGCCGCGCCCTCGACCGGCAGATCGAGCCGGATCGCGAATTCCGCTTCGCGCGGCAGGTCGGAGGCGAGCAGCTTCTCCAGCTCGGGCATCCGATCGACGGAATAGGAGGCGACACCGGCGGCCTTGGCGATGGCGATCTCGCCCATGCTGCGCACGGGATTGTGGTAATGCAGCCGGGCCTCGGGCGCGATGCGCCGCACCAGCGCGATCTCTGCCGGAGAGGCGACGTCGAAGCCACCCATGCCGCCGGCGCTGAGCTGCGAGAGCACCACTTCAGAGGGGTTGGACTTCACCGCGAAGGTCACATCGCCGGGGAAGCCCTGGCGGAAGGCGCGGTGCTTCGCCTCGAGCGCCGAGGGGCAATAGAATTGCACCGGCGATTCGCCGCCCTGGCTCGCCAGCCAGTCTTGCGGCCTGTCGGCCAGGATCGCTCGTTCCAGCATCTGTCTCTCCTTGCCTGCCTGCTCGGGCCACCTTGCGGCGCTTTGGGTGAAATTAGTGCCAAGGCCTGTCAAATCGACGCGTCGGCTTGCTCGAAATGCTTCCGATTCTCGGCGCTTCGCCGTTAATATCGCCGCTATGACCAGTCTCGATGACAAAGACCGCGCCCTGATCGCCGTTCTGGCAGAAAACGCCCGGCTGCCTGTGGCGTCGCTGGCCAAGAAGCTGGGCCTCGCGCGCACCACGGTGCAGGCGCGGCTCGACCGGCTGGAGCGGCAGGGCGTGATCGCGGGCTATACGCTGAAGCTCGGCGACAGCGCCCTGCCCGGCGAGATCCGCGCGACGGTGCTCATCCAGATCACGCCCTCGGCGCAGGGGGCGGTGCTGTCGGGCCTGCGCAGGCTGACTGCGGTGGAGCGGGTATATACGACAGCGGGGCGCTTCGATTTTTGCTGCCAGCTTAGAGTGCCGAGCCCGCTGGCGCTGGACGAAGCGCTGGACGAGATCGGCGAGATCGACGGCGTGGTGACGCTGGAGAGCCTGATCCACCTGTCGACGCGGATCGACCGGGCGCTGTAGGGCGAAGTCTCACCATCACCTGCTCCGAACCTCGCCCGGCGCCTGCGGCTTGGTTCCGGGCGGGGAGAGAGCTGCACCCGTTGGCCGCAAAAGTGCCCATCACCACATCCCCCGCCCACACCTTCCCCTCGGCCCCCGCAAGGGTTATCTCCGCCCCGACCCGAAGGGAGCCCCGATCATGGCGATGGACAAGACATTCGACACGAGCGCCGCCGAGCCGCGCCTCTACGCCGCCTGGGAAGAGGCCGGCGCCTTCAAGGCCGGCGCCGGCAAGCGGCGCGACGAGACCTTCACCATCATGATCCCGCCGCCCAACGTCACGGGCGCGCTGCACATGGGCCACGGCTTCAACAACACGTTGCAGGACATCCTGACGCGCTGGCACCGGATGCGCGGCTTCGACACGCTCTGGCAGCCGGGGCAGGACCATGCGGGCATCGCCACGCAGCTGCAGGTCGAAAAGCAGCTCGCCGCCACCCAGCAGCCCAGCCGTGCCGAGCTCGGCCGCGCCGCCTTCATCGCCAAGGTCTGGGAGTGGAAGGGTGACTACGGCGGCCGCATCGTCGAGCAGCTCCGCCGCCTCGGCGCCTCCTGCGACTGGAGCCGCAATGCCTTCACCATGGCCGGCGCGCCGGGTGACCCGCGCACGGGCCACGAGAACTCCCCCGATTTCCACGACGCCGTCATCAAGGTCTTCGTCGATCTCTACGGCAAGGGCCTCATCTACCGCGGCAAGCGCCTCGTGAACTGGGACCCTCACTTCGAGACGGCCATCTCCGACCTCGAGGTCGAGAACATTGAGACCGCCGGCCACATGTGGCACTTCAAGTACCCGCTCGCCGGCGGCGAAACCTACGAATACATCGAGCGTGACGAAGACGGCACCGAGCTCTTCCGCGAAACCCGCGATTACATCTCCATCGCCACCACGCGTCCCGAGACGATGCTCGGCGACGGCGCCGTCGCCGTCCATCCGTCCGACGAGCGCTACGCCCCCATCGTCGGCAAGCTCTGCGAGATCCCCGTCGGCCCGAAGGAGAGCCGCCGCCTGATCCCGATCATCACCGACGAGTACCCCGACCCGACCTTCGGCTCGGGCGCGGTGAAGATCACCGGTGCGCATGACTTCAACGACTACGGCGTCGCCAGCCGTGGCGGCATCCCGATGTATCGCCTGATGGATACCAAAGGCCGGATGCGGGATGACGGCGCCCCCTATGCCGAGGCCGCCGCCCGCGCTCAGGAGATCGCGACCGGCGGCAGCTTCACCGGCGAAGAGGTCGACAGCCTCAACCTCGTGCCCGATCACCTCCGCGGGATGGACCGGTTCGAGGCCCGCAAGGCCGTGGTGCAGGAGATCACGGACGAGGGGCTCGCCGTGATGACGGAGGTCACCGACCCCCGCCTCGGCAAAAAGGCTGAGACGGCCCCCGTCGCCCCCGAGGAGGGCGGCGAGGCGCGCGACGAGAGCCAGAACTTCGTGCCGCTGGTCGAGGAAAAGCTCATCATGCAGCCCTACGGCGACCGCTCGAAGGTCGTCGTCGAGCCGATGCTGACCGACCAGTGGTTCGTCGATGCCGAGAAGCTCGCCGGCCCGGCGCTGGAGGCGGTGCGCTCCGGCGCCGTCACTATCATGCCCGAGAGCGGCGAGAAGACCTTCTACCACTGGCTGGAGAATATCGAGCCGTGGTGCATCTCCCGCCAGCTCTGGTGGGGCCACCGCGTGCCGGTCTGGTACGGGCTCGACCTCTCCGCCCCCGACTTCAAGGATGACGAGGGCGACGGCGAGCTCGACCAGGTCGAGCTGATGCGCCTGCTCACCGAGGGCGGGATGCTGCACCGGGGCGATGTCGCCCGCTGCGCCGCCTCGCTGGACGAGGTGCGCGACGGCTTCTTCGACGCCAATGCCGACGTGCCCGCGCCCATCTCCCACGCCCGGGTGATCGAGGTGGAGGACAAGCACGAGGCGATCCATCGCTTCGCCGAGGGCCTCGCCGAGTACAACGTCAGCCAGGACCTGACGAAGCTCGTCTACCCCGTCTGGCGCGACACCGACGTGCTCGACACGTGGTTCTCCTCCGGCCTCTGGCCCTTCGGCACGCTCGGCTGGCCCGAGAATACCGAAGAGCTGCGCCGCTACTTCCCGAGTGACGTGCTGATCACCGGGCAGGACATCCTCTTCTTCTGGGTCGCCCGGATGATGATGATGTCCCAGGCCGTGATGGGCGAGAACCCGTTCCACACCGTCTACCTTCACCAGCTCGTCCGTGACGAGAAGGGCAAGAAGATGTCGAAGACGGTCGGCAACGTCGTCGACCCGCTCGACATGGTGGACGAGTTCGGCGCCGACGCGCTACGCTTCACCATGGCGCAGATGGCGGCGATCGGCGGGGTGCTGAAGTTCTCGCGCGAGCGGATCACCGGCTTCCGCAACTTCGGCACCAAGCTCTGGAACGCCTGCCGCTTCGCCGAGATGAACGGCGTGTTCTCGGAGCCTTCGGACGGTATCCCGCAGCCCGAGCAGACAGTGAACAAGTGGATCCTCGGCGAAACCGGCCGGGTGCGCGAAGAGGTCGATGCAGCGCTGGAAGCCTACCGCTTCAACGACGCGGCCAACGCGCTTTATGCCTTCGTCTGGGGCAAGGTCTGCGATTGGTACGTGGAATTCTCCAAGCCGCTGCTGCTCGACGGCCCGCCCGACATCCAGGCCGAGACGCGCGCCACCATGCGCTTCGTGCTGGAGCAATGCGTGACCATGCTGCACCCCATCATGCCTTTCATCACCGAAGAGCTATGGGATGTCATGGGCGGGCACGAGCAGATGCTGATCCTCACGCCCTGGCCGGAATACACCGCCGATCAGCTCATCGACCCCGCCGCCGATGCCGAGATGACGCTCGCCATCTCGCTGATCGAAGCCGTCCGCTCGGCCCGCGCCCAGATGAACGTGCCCGCCGGCCTTTACGTGCCGCTGCTGGAGCTGGAGGCGGATGCCGCCGCGAAGGAGGCCTGGGCCCGCAACGAGACGCTCATCAAGCGCCTCGCCCGGATCGAGGGACTCACCCCCGCGGCCGAGGCGCCGAAGGGCTCGCTCAGCGTGGCCGTCTCGGGGGCACGCTATGCGATCCCGCTCGCCGATCTGATCGACGTGGACGCCGAGAAGGCGCGCCTGACCAAGGCGAAGGACAAGCTCGCCAAAGAGATCGGCGGGCTCACGGGGCGGCTCAGCAACCCGAAGTTTGCCGCCTCTGCCCCGCCAGAGGTGGTGGAAGAGGCCGAAGCCAATCTCACCGCCCGTCGCGAGGAAGAAGCGCAGCTGCAAGCCGCGCTCGCCCGGCTCGAAGAGATCGGCTGACCCCGGGGGAGCGAATTCCATATGGAATTCGCAGGCGGAAACCATATGGTTTCCGCCCTTCTCCACCCGGCGCGCGCTAAGGCGGCAAACGCGCTCCCGAACCAACTCGCACCGATTTCCGCGGGGAAATCGTGCCGGAAATCGCGCGATTTCCGGGGCCTAGCGGCGACCGGCCCGCGCCTGCTTTGGGAAGGCGAAAGCTGAACATTGGCCGATCCTTTGCCAATGCACCTTTCCTGAGGGCGTCCCCAACCCCAGGTTTCCCCTATGGCAAGCGCCGGCTTTCGGCGCCCGTCACCATGGGAGGAATTCACATGTTCAAGCAAACCACAGGCCTCGCTGCCGGCCTTCTCGCCCTGACCGCCGCCCTGCCGTCCGCTGCGCAGGAGGCAGAGGTATCCTGGAGCCTCGACGGCTTCTCGATGCCGGAATCGGTTATCTACGACCCCGACTCGGGCACGCTCTTCGTCACCAACATCAACAGCCCCGCGATGGCCGCCGACGGCGCCGGCTATGTCAGCCAGGTCTCGCTCGATGGCGAGATGCTCAACGCGGAATTCGCCACCGGCCTCAATTCGCCGAAGGGCACGCTGATCTCCGACGGCATGCTCTATGTCGCCGGCATCGAAGAGCTGGCGGTGATCGACCTGGCCACCGGCGAGGTGACCGAGCGCTATTCGGCCCCCGGTGCCACGTTCCTCAACGACGTGACGATGGGCGATGACGGCACGATCTACGTGACCGAAACCATGCAGAGCGCGATCTACGCCCTGAAGGACGGCGAGTTGACGGAATGGCTGGCCGACCCGGCCCTCGCCGGCGCCAATGGCATCACCTTCAATGACGGCATGCTCGAAGTCGCCACGATGGGCGATCTCAGCGGCGGGTTCGAGAACCTGACACCGAGCAACGTCAAGACGGTGAACATCGCCGACATGAGCGTCAGCGACTACGGCTCGGATGCCGGCATCGGCGCGCTCGACGGCATCGAGGCCTATGACGGCGGCATGCTGGTAACCGACAACATGGGCGGCAAGCTCGTCTCGGTTGCGCCAGACGGCACCGTAACCGACCTCGCCAATGTTGGCGGCGGCGCGGCCGACCATGAGTTCGTTGCCGACAGTGGCATGGCCTATGTGCCCGTCATGCAGGCGAACGAGCTGCTGGCAATTCAGGTCGAATAATGAACGCCCGCCCCCGTTCGCCGGGGGCCGGCGCCTAGCCGAGGGCGGTCTCGAACCGCCCCGGCAAGCTGACCTCGAGGATCTGCACATCCGCGCTCGGCTCGGCCCAGCGCGTGCGCATCCCGGGCGGGATGACGAAAGCATCGCCCGCGGAGAGGCGGTAGGGCTCTTTTCCCTCGCCCTCCAGCGTCATCGCCCCCTCCATGACAAAGCCGAACAGGATGTCGCCCTGATGGCTGGCCCAGCCGGACTCGCCCTCGCCCCGGCGCACCACCTGCACTCCCGCCACGCCCCCGGTGTTGTCGGCAATCGTGGTGTCGCGGGCCTCATAGCCCGGAAGGCGGAAAGGGAACCATTCCGCCCCGTCGGCAAGGCTATGCACGAAGCGCTGGCCCTGCCATTCCCGCTCCGGTCGATAGTCCGGCGTCGGCAGCGTCATCTCGTGGTCGATCTCGGTGACATGCTCGGCGGGCACGCCGATCTCGATCACCTCGATCCCGTCCGAGGCTTCCATCACCCGGTGGCGGATCTCGGGCGGCTGGATGAAGCAATCGCCCGCATAGAGCCGCCGCACGTCGCCCTGATCCTCGTAGAGCACGTCGACCCAGCCGCGCACGCAGAAGATCAGCTGAAAGCCGACCTTGTGGTAATGCACCATGTCGGGCACCGGCCCGCCATCGGGGATGCGGATGTGGCTGGCGATCATCGCGCCGCCGAGCCGCGTGGGCACGAGATCGCGGTACATCATGCCGGCCCGCCCGATCACCCATGGCGCCTGGTCGGCAAGCCGGCGCACGACGAAGGCATGCTCCGTCTGCGGCAGCACCAGCGGCGGGTTCAGCTCTTCCACAGTCACGCGGGTGCCGCCGGGGGCGGTCAGCTCACGCTGGCCGTCTGCGAACTCACCATCCGTGCGGATGCGGATGTGGCCGGGCGCGCCCTCGCCCTCCACCAGCCGCACCCGCAGGCCGTGGCCGGAATAGGTGGCGACCGAGGGCGCATCGGCGGGGTAGATGCTGTCGAGCCGCATCCCCAGCACCTTGCCGAAGAAGCCAAGATCCTGGCGCAGGTTGGCGGTGGGAAGCTCGATCTCGGCGCGGATTTCATCTGTCATGGCAAGATCATTGGCCTGCTGCTAGACGATTGGCAAGCACCCGCCCCGGGCGTAAGACCGGGGAGACCGTAGATAGTTTAATATTGAACAATCGGAGCGAGCGATGGACCGGCCAAAGGATTCCCTGCGCGAGGCGGCGCTGAATTATCACCGCTACCCCAAGCCGGGGAAGCTGGAGATCCGCGCCACCAAGCCGCTGGCCAACGGCCGTGACCTCGCCCGGGCCTATTCTCCCGGCGTCGCCGAGGCCTGCCTGGAGATCAAGGCCGATGCCGTCAGCGCCCGCGACTACACCTCGCGCGGCAACCTCGTGGCCGTCATCTCCAACGGCACCGCCGTGCTCGGCCTCGGCAATATCGGCGCGCTGGCGAGCAAGCCGGTGATGGAGGGCAAGGCCGTGCTCTTCAAGAAATTCGCCGATATCGATTGCTTCGACATCGAGGTGAACGAGCCAGACCCGGAAAAACTGGCCGACATCGTCTGCGCGCTCGAGCCGACCTTCGGCGCCGTCAACCTCGAAGACATCAAGGCGCCCGACTGCTTCATCGTCGAGAAGCTCTGCCGCGAGCGGATGAACATCCCCGTTTTCCATGACGATCAGCACGGCACCGCCATCGTCGTCGGCGCCGCGGCGACCAACGCGCTGCATGTGGCCGACAAGAGCTTCGAGGATATCAAGGTCGTCTCCACCGGCGGCGGGGCGGCCGGCATCGCCTGCCTTAACATGCTGGTGAAGCTGGGCGTGAAGCGCGAGAACATCTGGCTCTGCGACCTGCACGGGCTGGTGCACGAGGGCCGGGCGGAAGACATGTCGCCGCAAAAGGCGCTCTTCGCCCAGGGCAAAGACCCCGCCGGCCTGATCGACGTGATCGAAGGAGCCGACCTCTTCCTCGGCCTATCCGGCCCCGGCGTGCTCACCGCCGAGATGGTCCGCAAGATGGCGCCCCAGCCGATCATCTTCGCGCTGGCGAACCCGAACCCGGAGATCACCCCGGAAGAGGCGCGGGCCGCCGCGCCGGATGCGCTGATCGCCACCGGCCGGTCAGATTACCCCAACCAGGTCAACAACGTCCTCTGCTTCCCCTTCATCTTCCGCGGCGCGCTGGATGTGGGCGCGACCGAGATCAACGACGCCATGCAGATCGCCTGCGTCGAGGGCATTGCGGCGCTGGCCCGCGCCACCACCTCGGCCGAGGCCGCCGCCGCCTACCAGGGCGAGAAGCTGACCTTCGGCCCCGATTACCTGATCCCCAAGCCCTTCGACCCGCGGCTGATGGAGATCGTCGCAACTGCCGTCGCCGAAGCGGCCATGGCCTCCGGCGTTGCCTCGCGCCCGCTGGAAGATGTCGAGGCCTACAAGCGGCAGCTGCAGCACACCGTCTTCCGCTCGTCCTTCCTCATGCGCCCGGTCTTCGAGGCGGCCCGCACGGCGGAGCGTCGCATCGTCTTCGCCGAAGGCGAGGACGAGCGCGTCCTGCGCACCGCCCAGGCGATCATGGAGGAGATGACGGATCAGCCCATCCTCATCGGCCGCCCCGAGGTGGTCGAGCAGCGCTGCGAGCGCGCCGGCCTGACCATTCGGCCCGGCCGCGATTTCGAGCTGGTGAACCCCGAGGACGACCCCCGCTACCGCGACTATTGGGAGACCTACCACAGCCTGATGTCGCGCCGCGGAGTCTCGCCCGATCTCGCCCGCGCCATCATGCGCACCAATACCACAGCCATCGCGGCGGTCATGGTGCATCGCGGAGAGGCCGACACCATGATCTGCGGCACGTTCGGGCAGTTCCTGTGGCACCTCAACTACGTCACCCAGGTACTGGGCACCGATGCGATGGCCCCGGTCGGCGCGCTGTCGCTGATGATCCTCGAGGACGGGCCGCTCTTCATCGCCGATACGCAGGTAAACCCCGAGCCCAGCTCCGAGCAGATCGCCGAGACTGTGATCGCCGCCGCACGGCATGTCCGCCGCTTCGGGGTGGAGCCGCAGGTGGCGCTCTGCTCGCATTCGCAATTCGGCAACCTCGACACGGATTCAGGCCGCAAGATGCGCGGCGCCATGTCGATCCTCGACAGCCAGCCCCGCGACTTTGCCTATGAGGGCGAGATGCATATCGACGCCGCGCTCGACCGCGAGACGCGCGAGCGCATCTTCCCCGGCGGCCGTCTGACGGGCGAGGCGAACACGCTGGTCTTCTCCGGCGCCGACGCCGCCTCTGGCGTGCGCAACATCCTGAAGATGCGCGCCGGCGGGCTGGAGGTCGGGCCGATCCTCATGGGCATGGGCAACCGCGCCCATATCGTGACCCCCTCGATCACCGCGCGCGGCCTGCTCAACATCTCCGCTTTGGCGGGGATGCCGGTGTCGCACTACGGGTGAGGTGGCGCGGGGGGGGCTAGCCCCCCTCCCCGGCCCGCCCCAAGCCACCACGTCGCACGCCGGCCCGTGGGGTGGCATCACCACGGCTGCGCTATCGCGCTTTATTCCCCCAAGCCCCTCCTCGCGGAGGGCTAAGCGCCAACGTCACCAGAGCGCCAGCCCGCCGGGACGGGCCGGCGCTCGCGCGGCGGCCTGAAGGTCCTGATTCTGCACAAGGCAATGAGCGGCCAAATCGGTTTCATGCGCGCTGCCGCAATCCCACCCACACCAACCCCTTCCCAGCCCAGCATCTTTCCGGCTAACTGACCCAACGGGATGCCAGGGAGGAGACCATGGGATACCGCGAGACTTATGCCGCCTGGGCTGCCGATCCGGCCGCTTACTGGGCCGAGGCCGCCCGCGCCATCGACTGGGCGCGCCCCGCCACCCGCATCGCGCCCGAGGGCCACGGCCCCTGGTTCGCCGATGCCGAGGTCAACACATGCCACAACGCCGTCGACCGCCATGTCGCTGCCGGCCGTGGCGAGGCCATCGCCATCATCCACGACAGCCCGGTCACCGGCACCACCACCCGCCTCACCTTCGCCGAGCTGCAGGAGCGCACCGCCCGTCTCGCCGGGGCGCTCACCGCCCGCGGCGTCACGATGGGCGACCGTGTCGTCATCTATATGCCGATGATCCCCGAGGCGATCGTCGCCATGCTGGCCTGCGCGCGCATCGGGGCGATCCATTCCGTCGTCTTCGGCGGCTTCGCCTCGCATGAGCTGGCGGTGCGCATCGACGATGCCCAGCCCAAGGCCATCCTCGCCGCCTCCTGTGGTATCGAGCCGGGCCGCCTCGTCCCCTACAAGCCGCTGCTCGACGCCGCCCTCGACACCGCCTCGCACAAGCCCGATCTCTGCCTGATCCTCCAGCGCCCGCAGCTCGCCGCCGAGCTCACGCCGGGCCGCGACCTCGACTGGCACGAAGCGCAGGAAGACATCACCCCAGCCCCCTGCGTGCCCGTCCCCGGCGACCACCCCGCCTACATCCTCTACACCTCCGGCACGACCGGCGCGCCCAAGGGCGTCGTCCGCCCCACGGCGGGCCATCTCGTCGCGCTCACCTGGACAATGCGCAACATCTACGATGTCGGCCCCGGCGATGTGTTCTGGGCGGCCTCGGATGTCGGCTGGGTCGTCGGCCATAGCTACATCTGCTACGCTCCGCTCTTCGCCGGCTGCACGACGCTGGTCTACGAGGGCAAGCCGGTCGGCACCCCCGACGCCGGCGCCTTCTGGCGCGTCATGCAGGACCACAAGGTGAAGAGCTTCTTCACCGCCCCCACTGCCCTCCGCGCCATCAAGCGCGAAGACCCAGCGGGCGCGCTCGCGAACGGCTACGACCTCTCCGCCCTCAAGGCCCTCTTCCTCGCGGGCGAGCGGGCCGACCCGCCGACGCTGCACTGGGCGGAGGAGACGCTGGGCGTGCCGGTGATCGACCATTGGTGGCAGACGGAAACCGGCTGGGCCATCGCCGCCAACCCCTGGGGACTGGAGCAGCTGCCGGTAAAACCCGGCTCTCCCTCCGTGCCCATGCCCGGCTACGACGTGCAGGTCCTGGGGCCGAGGGGCGCACCCTTGCCGCCCGGCACGCTCGGCGCCATCGCCATCAAGCTGCCCCTGCCGCCTGGCTGCCTGCCGACGCTGTGGAATGCCGACGCGCGGTTCCGCAAGAGCTACCTCGCCCGCTTCCCCGGCTATTACGAGACGGGCGATGCCGGCTATATCGATGAGGACGGCTACATCTTCGTCATGGCCCGCACCGATGACGTCATCAACGTCGCCGGCCACCGCCTCTCCACCGGCGCGATGGAGGCGGTGATCGCGGGCCATCCCGATGTCGCCGAATGTGCCGTGATCGGCGTGGCCGACGAGGTGAAGGGCCAGCTGCCGATGGGCTTTCTCTGCCTCAACCGCGGCTGCACCCGCCCGGCAGAAGATATCGCGGCCGAGGCCATTGCCCGGGTGCGCAGCGAAATCGGCCCCGTCGCCGCCTTCAAGCTGGCGCTGGTGGTGCCGCGCCTGCCGAAAACCCGCTCCGGCAAAATCCTGCGCGCCACCATGGCGAAGATCGCCGATGGCGAGGCCTTCCGCCTGCCCGCCACGATCGACGATCCCGCCATTCTGGAAGAGATCGCCGCCGCCATGGCGCCCCTCGGCTACCCCCGCCAAGCCGACCCCGCTTGAAGCCGGCCCTGCCCCGCCCCACTTCAATGCCATCCAGGCGCTGAAGCGCGCCCCTGACCCAGGAGGACCACCCCATGGCCGACCAGAAGGACGACGTCGTCACCGAAGAGGTCGAAGTCTCGACCGACAATCTGATGGACAAGATCAAGGCCTGGGCGAATGACGCCTCGGTCAAGCGCGTCCGCATCAAGGAGCCCGATGGCGACATCGCCGTCGACCTGCCGCTCACGGTCGGCGCTCTCGCCGGCGGCGCCCTCGTGCTCGCCGCTCCCGCCCTCGCCATTGTCGGCGCAATCGTCGGCGCCTTCGCCAAGGTGAAGGTCGAGATCGTCCGCGACCCCAACGCCCCACGCGAAACCTGAGCAACAAAAGCGCTGCCCCCGCAGCCGCTCCCGTGTCTTTGCTCCAATAAATCCTGGGGTCCGGGGCAAAGCCCCGGGTCTCTCCACTTAGAGATCCCGGCCGATCTTCAGGGCCTCCCGCGAGGCGGCCCATCAGGGCCGACGAGCAAGCCTCAGGCGAATTGCTCGCGAATGAGCCGCTCCTCCAGCCCATGCCCCGGATCAAACAGCAACCGGTGCGCGATGTCGGGCTGCGAGCGCACCTCCACCTTCGACACCCGCCGCACCGAGCGGCTGTCGGCATCCGCCATCACCGGGCGCTTCAAGGGGTCCATCACCTCGAAGATCACATGCGCCGAGGCGGGCAGGATCGCGCCGCGCCAGCGTCGCGGCCGGAACGGCGCGATGGCCGTCAGCGCCAGCACCTCCGAGCGGATCGGCAGAACCGGGCCATGCGCCGAGTAATTATAGGCCGTCGAGCCCGCTGGCGTCGCCACCAGCGCCCCGTCGCACACCAGCTCGGCCAGCCGCAGCTTGCCATCGACGAAGATGCGCAGCTTGGCCGCCTGGGGCCCCGCGCGCAGCAGCGAGACCTCGTTGATGGCCAGCGCCTCCGTCGCCTCGCCCTCCAGCGTCTCCGCACGCATCGAAAGCGGGTTGATCACCGCCTCTTCGGCGCCGCGCAGGCGCTCGGGCAGACCGTCCTCGTGGTATTCGTTCATCAAGAAGCCGACGGTGCCGCGGTTCATGCCGTAGACAGGCGTGCCCTTCAGCTCGGCATCGTGCAGAGTCTGCAGCATGAAGCCGTCACCGCCCAGCGCCACGATCACATCGGCCTCACCCGTCGGCACATCGCCATAGCGCGCCGCCAGCCGCGATCGGCTGTCGGCCGCGATGGGGGCGTCGCTCGAGACGAAGGCGATATTCAGATCCAAGGGGCGCTCCTCTTCGGGCGGAGTGTTGGGGGAGCGGGTGCGGAATGGCAAGCCTCGCGGGGCCGCCGGCACCGCCCCGGTTTCCCAAAGGCGCCTGCCCGCGCCGATCGGCGCCGCGCCGTGCCGCCCGCGGTGCCTTCTGCGTCGCTTCGGCCCTTCCTTGCCTGCCCTGAGCGGTCTATTGACCCGCCAACCGTCACAACGGAGTGTCCCATGACCGCCGCCGAGACCGCCACCGCCTCTGAAGTCCGCGATTCCAGCTTCTTCACCGAAGACCTTCACAGCCGCGACCCCGAGCTCGCCGCCGCCATCGACAAGGAGCTCGGCCGCCAGCGCGACGAGATCGAGCTGATCGCCTCGGAGAACATCGTCTCCAAGGCGGTGATGGAGGCGCAGGGCTCCGTCCTCACCAACAAGTATGCAGAGGGCTACCCGGGCAAGCGCTACTACGGCGGCTGCCAATATGTGGATATCGCCGAGACTCTGGCCATCGAGCGCGCGAAAGAGCTCTTCGGCGCCGCCCATGCCAATGTGCAGCCCAATTCCGGCAGCCAGATGAACCAGGCGGTGTTCCTCGCGCTCCTTCAGCCCGGCGACACCTTCATGGGGCTCGACCTCAACTCCGGCGGCCACCTGACCCACGGCTCGCCCGTCAACATGTCGGGCAAGTGGTTCAACCCCGTGCCCTACGGCGTGCGCGCGCAAGACCAGCAGCTCGACATGGACGAGATCCGGGCCAAGGCGCTGGAGGCCAAGCCCAAGCTCATCGTCGCCGGCGGCACCGCCTATTCCCGCGTCTGGGATTGGGCGGCCTTCCGCGCCATTGCTGATGAGGTCGGCGCCTACCTGATGGTCGACATGGCCCATATCGCCGGGCTCGTGGCGGGCGGCCAGCACCCCTCGCCCCTGCCGCATGCGCATGTCGTCACCACCACCACGCACAAGAGCCTACGCGGCCCGCGCGGGGGCCTCATCCTCACCAACCACGACGACATCGCCAAGAAGGTGAACTCCGCCGTCTTCCCGGGCCTCCAAGGCGGCCCGCTGATGCATGTCATCGCCGCCAAGGCCGTGGCCTTCGGCGAGGCGCTGCGGCCCGAGTTCAAGGATTACGCCGCGCAGATCGTCAAGAATGCCCGCGCCATGGCCGATGAGCTGATGAAGGGCGGCATCGACATCGTATCGGGCGGCACAGACAACCACCTGATGCTGGCCGACCTGCGGCCCAAGGGCGTCACCGGCAAGGCGACAGAGGCCGCGCTCGGCCGGGCGCATATCACCTGCAACAAGAACGGCGTGCCCTTCGACCCCGAAAAGCCCTTCGTCACCTCGGGCATCCGCCTCGGAACTCCGGCGGGCACCACGCGCGGCTTCGGCGAGGACGAGTTCCGCCAGATCGCGCGCTGGATCGTCGAGGTCGTCGACGGGCTCTCGGCCAATGGCGAAGACGGCAACAGCGAGGTTGAAGAGCGCGTGAAGGGCGAAGTGACCGCCCTCTGCGCCCGCTTCCCGCTCTATAGCTGAGCGATCTTGCCGGCACCGTATTGATGGAGGCGCCGCCCCGCTTTATCCGGGGCGGCGGAGGTGCCCTGATGACGATACTCTGCTGCGGCGAAGCCCTGATCGACATGCTGCCCCGCGAGACGGCGGCGGGCGAGGACGCCTTCGCCCCCTATCCCGGCGGCTCTGTCTACAACACCGCCATCGCGCTTGGGCGCCTCGGCGCCGAGACGGCCTTCTTCTCGGGCCTCTCCACCGACCATTTCGGCACGGTGCTGCGCCGGGGTCTCGAGGCCTCCGAGGTCGACGCCTCCCCCGCCGCCCTGTCGGAGCGCCCGACCACGCTGGCCTTCGTGCGGCTGGTAAACGGGCAGGCCCGCTACATGTTCTACGATGAGAACACCGCTGGACGCATGCTGGCCGAGGCCGACCTGCCGCCTTCCGGCGCCGAGGCGCTGTTCTTCGGCGGCATCTCCCTCGTGGTGGAGCCCTGCGGCGCCGCCTACGAGGCGCTGCAGGCCCGCGAGGCCCCGGCCCGCGTGACGATGCTCGACCCCAACATCCGCCCGACCTTCATCACCGACGAGGTGGCCTACCGCGCCCGCATGGAGCGGATGATCGCCCGGGCGGATATCGTGAAGATCTCCGACGAAGACCTGCGCTGGCTCTCCGGCGAGGCGCCGCTGGAGGATCTGGCCGCCGAGATGCTCGCCAAGGGGCCGAAGCTCGTCTGCGTGACGGAGGGAGCCAAGGGGGCGACGGGGTATCACGCCTCCGGCGCCGTCTTCGTGGCGTCGCAGAAGGCCGAGGTGGTGGATACCGTGGGCGCGGGCGACACGTTCAATGCCGGCGTGCTTGCCAGCCTCTCCGCCGGGGGGCTCCTCACCAAGCCCGCGCTGGCCGAGCTTACCGAGGCGCAGATCGCCGCCGCGCTGGAGCTTGGCGCCAAGGCGGCGGGCGTGGTCGTGGCGCGGGCCGGGGCCAACCCGCCCTGGGCGAACGAGCTGTCGTGAGGGCGCTGGTTCAGCGCGTGACCGGGGCCGAGGTCGCCGTCGGCGGCGAGGTGATCGGGCGCTGCGGCGCGGGGCTGATGATCCTCGTCTGCGCCATGGCGGGCGATGACGACGCCAAGCCCGGCAAGCTCGCCGCCAAGGCCGCCAAGCTGCGCATCTTCGCTGACGAGGCGGGCAAGATGAACCGCTCGCTGAAGGACGTGGGCGGCGCGGCGCTGGTGATCTCGCAGTTCACGCTGGCGGCGGACACGCGCACCGGCAACCGGCCCGGATTCTCCACCGCCGCGCCCCCGGCGGAGGGCGAACGGCTCTACGAGGCCTTCGCCGAGGCGCTGCGGGCCGAGGGCGTGCCGGTCGAAACCGGACGTTTCGGGGCCGACATGGCCGTGACGCTCACGAATGACGGGCCGGTGACGATCTGGCTTGAGGTCTAACGCGCGGGGATCATTTGTAGCCCCACCCTAGCGCGCCTTCCCCGCCCGATGCGCGCCAAAGGCGCAGGGCGAGCGTCTGCCAATGTCGGCGCGCCCTACCCCGCCAGATACGCCTGCCGCAGCATGTCGGCCAAAGCCGCGACCGGGGTGCCGCCCTGCTCGCTGGCGTACATGTTCACCTTCACCGGCCAGAGCTCCGGCAGCGCGCCGCCGTGCTGGATGCGCTCGAAATGCCGCGGCTCGGTGCCCTCGATCATCGTGTGCACGGCAAGGTCGGCGCTGACCGTCGCCTCGATGGTGCGCGAGGAATTGGATGACACCGCCATCTCCCATTCCACCCCTTCCTGATCGAGCCGCTCCTGCACGCCGAGGCGGAAGATGCACTCCTGCTCATAGGCCAGCCGGAGCGGCCTCTGCTTCCACGCCTCGCCACCCGGCGCCCCGACCCAGCAGAGCGGACGCTCCACCAGAGTCTCGCCGCCCTGCCGTACCTCGCTTTCGGTCGTCAGGATCACATCGGCCTCGCCGCGCGAGAACTGGCTGACCAGCCGCCGCGTGAAGGAGGACAGAAGCTGCACCCGCACGCGCGGGAAATCGGCGGCGAACTTCTGCAGCACGAGCGGGATGGCGGGATAGATCACGTCATGCGGCACGCCGAGCACGACCTCGCCCTCGAATTCCTGCGCCGTGAGCCTTGCGTAGATCTCGTCATTCAGCCGCAACATCCGGCGCGCATAGGAGAGGAGCTGCTCACCTGTCGCTGTCAGCGCCACCCCGCGGCCGGCGCGCTCGAAGAGCGAGAGGTTCAGGCTCTCTTCCAGGCGCTTGAGCTGCATCGAAACGGCCGATTGCGTGAGGTTGAGAAAGCCCGCCGCCCTTGTAACGCCGCCCGTTTCGGCGACGGCGACGAAGCTGCGGAGGGCGACCATGTCGAGGTTCCGGGGCATATCACCAATCCTGATGGCTCAGATGCGAAACATTCGTTTTTCTTTTGGCATCCCGTCAACGATATATCAAGCATCGAAATACAGATAGCTCAGACATCACAAAAACCTTCGGAGACTACAATGACCACCGTTCTGCAAAACATCGCCCCGCTCGCGCTGCGGCTGCCCGCTGCTGGCATCGTGGCTGTCATGCACGGGCTGTGGCTTCAGCGCCGGGCTCTTGCCAGCCTAGATCAGGCCCGCCTCGACGATCTCGGCCTCAGCCAGGCCGACGTCGCCCGCGAAGCCGAGCGCCCGTTCTGGGACGTGCCGGCGACCTGGCGCTGCTGATACGGTGCCCTTGCTGCCCCCGTTCAGGCATCTGACGAAACCGTCAGGTCCAGGCGGCCTGAAAGCCTTGAAATAGAGGGCGCAGCCCCTCATATCTTGTCCAAAGCCCCGTGGCACACGGCTGCGGGGCACAGGCTTGTCAGGAGGGCTCGATGGCACAACCGAGATATGCACGTCCCGCCGCGGGTGTCCGCACCGCTGCGATTGATGAGGGCCTCAAGGCCCACATGAACAAGGTCTACGGCACGATGTCCGTGGGCATGGTGATCACGGCCTTGGCCGCGTGGGCAATCTCGGGCCTCGCCGTCACCAGCGATCCGTCCGGCGCCACGGCGCAGATCGGCGCCGATACCTATCTCACCAGCTTCGGCTACGCGATCTACGGCTCGCCGCTGAAATGGCTGATCATGTTCGCGCCGCTGCTGTTCGTCTTCGGCTTCTCGGCTGGGATCAACCGCATGTCGGCCGCCACGGCGCAGACGGTGTTCTATGCCTTCGCCGCCGTGATGGGCGTGTCGATCAGCTCGATCTTCCTGGTCTTCACCGGGTTCTCGATCGTGCAGACCTTCCTCGTGACCGCGGCGGCCTTCGCCGGCCTGTCGCTCTACGGCTACACGACGAAGCGCGACATCTCGGGCTGGGGGTCGTTCCTGATCATGGGCGTGATCGGCCTGATCATCGCCTCGATTGTGAACATCTTCCTCGCCTCTCCGGCGGTGATGTTCGCGATCTCCGCCCTTGGCGTGCTGATCTTCGCGGGCCTTACCGCCTACGACACGCAGAACATCAAGAACATGTATCTGGCCCACGCCGGCCAGGGCGATCAGGAGTGGCTCGGCAAGTCCGCCATCATGGGCGCGCTGAACCTCTACCTCGACTTCATCAACCTCTTCATGTTCCTGCTGCAGTTCATGGGCATGTCCCGCGAATAAGCGCAGACGAAGAGAGAGAGACTTTCGGAAGGGCCGGCATCTGCCGGCCCTTTTGCTATGCGCCCCTCAGAGCGCCCGCTGCATCGCCCGGCAGGGCAGCGACAGGGCGGGGCCGAGGGTGACCTGAGCGGGGCCGAGGCTGGTGAAGCCGCAGGCCTCGTAGAAGGGCACGGCGTTGAGCGTGGCGGTGCAGTGCATCGCGCTGCAGCCGGCGCGGCGGGCGGCGGCCATGCTGTGCTCCATCAGCGCCCGGCCGATGCCCCGGCCCGCAGCGGCGGCCTCCACGGCCACATGGCGGACATCGGCATGGCCGGGGCGAGACGGGCTCCACCCGCCCGCGCCGAGGATGCGGCCCGCCTCCTCCGCCACGTAGTAGCGGCCAGAGGCGACGAGCGCCGGCTGGGCGCGGGAGATGTAGGGGACAGCAAGGATGAGCAGCGAGGGCGGATAGGCGCTGGCCATCTGCTGCGACCAGGCGCGCGGCATCATGGCGTCGATCCCGGCGATGTCGGCAGCGGTGGCGGGACGGATCAGCATCGGCTCACTCCTGCAGCCGATCTGAGCATCGAGCGGCGGACGATCAAGAGACAGCGCTCAGCGCCAGCGCATGACGGGGCCACCGCAAAGAAAAAGGCCGCACCCGAAGGTACGGCCCGAACAGTCCCGGAAGGGGCAAGATTACTTGATCTTGCCTTCCTTGTATTCGACGTGCTTGCGCGCGACGGGGTCGTACTTCCGCACGCTCATCTTGTCCGTCATCGTCTTGGCGTTCTTCTTGGTCACATAGAAGTGGCCCGTGTCCGCCGTCGAGTTCAGGCGGATCTTGATGGTTGCCGGTTTGGCCATGACACTCTCCTTGCGAAGGCAGCAGCGCGCCCTGCGCCGCCTTCGTGAAATCCGTTGAAGCCTGCCTTTTACGGAAGGGCGGGCGCGAGTCAAGGGCGCCGGCGCTCTGCCGTGCGACATTCGGCATGGGCACGCCCCGGCAGGTCTGCCGGGTGGCCACGGAGTTTAAAGCGCGGAGGGCCTGTAAGCCGGATTCTGTGCCGGGCGAGCCCGGCGGCGACCATTCATCTCGTCGACGGATTGCTCCGCCGCTTTAGCTGCCAACCCGGACCGCTCGGGATCAAGCATCCCTGCCGGTTTCCCGGCGCGCGGCCCCTATTCGGCATTGCTCCCGGTGGGGCTTGCCATGCGGGCGCTGTTGCCAGCCCCCCGGTGGGCTCTTACCCCACCGTTTCACCCTGACCTGCCGCAGATCTCCGTTGGCGAACCTCCGGTGCGACAGGCGGTCTGTTTTCTGTGGCGCTGTCCCTCGGGTTACCCCGGCCGGGCGTTACCCGGCACCGTTGCCTGATGGAGTCCGGACTTTCCTCGAAGGTTACCCCCCGCGGCCGCCCGGCCCTCCGCGCCCCGCCTGCTAGGCCCGCGGGCGCAACGCGTCAACGGGAAAGCGCCGGGCCAAATCGACGGCGGCGCCGGCCTCGTCGGCCCCGGGCGCGCCATTGCGGCCCGGAAAGAAGCGCAGGCGAAAGGCGGCGAGCCTGTCAGCGGGATCGAGCGTGGGATCGTAGCCGAAAGCGACCAGCGAGCCCTGCAGCGCCGACAGCGGCGCCTGTGCCCCTGCGGTAGGCCAAATGCTCAGCCCCTGCCGCGCCAGACGCCGCCAGTCGAAGCGAGGCCCCGGGTCGGCCTTGCGCAGGGGGGCCATGTCGGAATGGCCGATGACGCGCTCAGGCGGGATCTCGTAGCGCTTCATCACGTCAGCCAGCAGCCGCTCAAGCGCCCGCATCTGCGGCGCGGCGAAGGGGGCGCGGCCGTCGTTGACCAGCTCGATGCCGATGGAGCGGGAGTTGACGTCCTTCGTCATGCCCCAGCGCCCTGCCCCGGCATGCCAGGCGCGCAGATGCTCTTCGACGAGCTGCAGCGATTCGCCCTCGGCAGAGATCAGGTAATGGGCAGAGACCTCGGAGGCCGGGTCGCAGAGCCGCTCAAGCGACTCGGCGAAACCCAGCACCGTGTAGTGCAGAACCACCATGTCGGGCCGGGGGCCCAGCCGCCGCTCGCCGGCATTCGGCGAGGGATAGGCGGTAACGCTCAGCCCCGCCCCACGGCGGCGCGGAACGGCGCCGGGTCCCATCCGCAGGCAAAGCCATCGCCATCGGGGTCGATGCCGCGCGGGTCACGCTCGGGCCCGCCGCGGGCGAGGAAGTCGCGCTGCGCTTCATCCGGCGAGTTGTAATCGGCGCAATGGCGGCTGAAGTTGCCGGGGATCTGGATGATCGAGCGGGAATACCATTCCTGCCCCTTCGCATTGGGGGCGGAGAGCGCGTATTCCACGATGTTCGGCCCGGAATCGCCCGTGCGCTGCGGCAGGGCGGTGGGCTGAACCACCTGATATTGCGCGGCATTCTCGGCAAGGCGCTCGGCGTCGCTCTCGATCGTCTCGCGGCTCGAGACGGCCTCGAAGCTGTTCTCGTCGGAGATGCCGGGGTTGTTGATCGGCGCGGCGTTGGCGGGCGAAGCCTCGACGCCTTGGCGCACCTGGTCGTTGTTGAGATAGCTCGGCGTCGGCGAAGCGGTCGTCAGCGGCGCGGCGGGCGTGATGGCCGGCGTGGCCGTCATCGGGGCGCCCGTGGTGCCTGCGCCACCGATACCGGCAGCGGCAAGATCAGTCGTGGTGACACTGCCGCCATTCGAGGGTGGCAGGGTGCTGGCGCCCGTGGGCGTGGGCCAGATGGCCTGGCCGGGCGTCACCTGAGCGGCTGACGCCGCCTCGGCCTGGGCCCGCTCGGTCTCGTACTGGGCATATTCCGACGGAAATTCCCCCGCCGGACGGTCGCTGCAGGCGGCCAGCAGAAGCGGCAGCCCCGCGAGGATCACCAGTTGACGCATGTCTCTCAAGATACCGATCCCTGAACGGCCCAATTGGGCGCGTGACCTACCACCACTTGGCCGGCTTTTCCACAAAACCTGCCTCACGCTCCAGTGCGTAGGCGGTATTCAGCAATTCGCCCTCTTCCCAGGGCTTGCCGATAAGCTGCAGGCCGAGCGGCAGGCCCTGACGGTCGAGCCCCGTGGGCACCGAGATGCCGGGCAGGCCGGCAAGGTTCACGGTGACCGTGAAGACGTCGTTGAGGTACATCTGCACCGGATCGGCCTCGGCCATCTCGCCCAGCCCGAAGGCGGCGGAGGGGGTGGCGGGCGTCAGGATCGCGTCGACACCATCGGCAAACGCCTGCTCGAAGTCGCGCTTGATGAGCGTGCGCACCTTGCGGGCGCGGTTGTAATAGGCGTCGTAAAAGCCGGCGGAGAGCACATAGGTGCCCACCATCACGCGGCGCTGCACCTCGGGGCCAAAGCCTTCGGCGCGGGTCTTCTCGTACATCTCGGTGATGCCGTCGCCCTGATCCAGCGCGGCGCGGTGGCCGAAGCGCACGCCATCGTAGCGGGCGAGGTTCGACGAGGCCTCGGCGGGGGCGATAACGTAATAGGTCGGCAGGGCGTATTTCGTGTGCGGCAGCGAGATGTCGCGGAGTGTCGCACCCGCCGCCTCCATCATGCGCCGGCCCTCGGCCCAGACGGCCTCGATCTCCTCCGGCATCCCGTCCATCCGGTATTCGCGCGGAATGCCGATGACCTTACCGCGGATGTCGCCGTCGAGCATCGCCTCGAAATCCGGCACCGCCAGATCGGCAGAGGTGGAATCGGCCGGGTCATGCCCCGCCATGCTCTGCAGCATGATCGCGCAGTCGCGCACATCCCGCGCCATCGGCCCGGCCTGATCGAGCGAGGAGGCGAAGGCGATGATGCCCCAGCGGCTGACACGCCCGTAGGTGGGCTTGAGGCCGGTGATGCCGGTGAACGCCGCCGGCTGGCGGATCGAGCCGCCGGTATCGGTGCCCGTCGCACCAAGGCAGAGGTCGGCCGCCACGGCCGAGGCCGAGCCGCCGGAGGAGCCGCCGGGCGTGAGCTTGGCCTCGTCATTGCCGCGGCGCCAAGGGTTCACCGCGTCGCCGTAGGTCGAGGTCTCGTTGGAGCTGCCCATGGCGAATTCGTCCATGTTCAGCTTGCCGAGCATCACGGCGCCATCGGCGAAAAGCTGGCGGGTGACGGTGCTCTCGTACTCCGGCTTGAAGTCCGTGAGGATCTTCGAAGCGGCCTGGCTGGGCACGCCCTTGGTGCAGAACAGATCCTTGATGCCGAGCGGGATGCCGCAAAGGCTGGGCGCCTCGCCCGCCTTGAGCCGCTCGTCGGCCTTAGCCGCCTGGGCGCGGGCAATGTCGGGCGTCTTGTGGGCATAGGCGTTCAGCGCATCGGCGCCCTCGACGCGGGCGATATAGGTCTCGGCCAGTTCGGTGGCGGAAACTTCGCCGGCGCGCAGGGCGTCGCGGGCGGCGGCAATGGTGCGATATTCGGTCATTCCACCACCTTCGGCACGGCAAAGAACCCCTCACGCGCATCGGGCGCGTTGCTCAGAACAGCCTCCGTCTGGCCGCCGTCGGTCACCACGTCGTCGCGGCGCTTCAGCCGCATCGGCGTGACCGAAACCATGGGCTCGACGCCATCGACATCCACTTCGTTCAGCTGCTCGATGAAGCCGAGAATGGCCGAGAATTCCTCGGCCAGCGCCGGCAGGCGCTCTGGTTCGACCTTGATGCGGGCGAGCTTGGCGACGCGCGCCGCGGTGCCTTCGTCGATCGACATGGGGGGCCTCGCTGGGGTCTGTATCCGGATCAGCCCGCCGTTTAGCCCGGCCCCGATGCCTTCGCAAGGCGCCCGGGCGCGCTGGCGGCCCAGCGCAGCCAGACATGGATCATCCAGCCGAGCATCATGGCGTTGAGGCAATGCCACAGGAAATGGGTGCCGAGCGGCCAGACAGAGCAGAGCCCCATGTCGACCGAGCGGATGGTGATCGACAGCGACAGGATCGCTGCGCCCACCGCCATCCCCGCCGCCACCTCCGGCAGGCGCCGGCGCAGGCCAATGGCATAGACAAACAAGAGCAGCGGCACCGTCCAGTAGAAATCCGAGATGCGGAAGAACGGCAGCGCATCGAGCAGCGGCACCATGACCGCCGCGTAGGGCGCAAAGCCCGCCGTTGCCAGCAGCGCGCCCCAGACCGGCAGGCCGATGAACTGCCGGTGCACCAGGTAGAGATAGACGATGATGAACAGCCCGATCGGCGCGGTATCCGCCAGCGAGGCCCATTGCGTGGCAAAGGTGTGGAAGAGGAACGAGCCGATGCCGATCACGAAGAGGATCGCGCAGAGCAGCATCGCCGGCCCCTGCCCCCGCGAGCGCGGCCAGAGCAGCAGCGCGGCGAGGACGAAGGCCAGGTTCGTCACCGCGTTCAGCGGCTCGGCCCAGAGGCCCGGCCCCAGCCGCTCGCAATAGATGTCGATCTGTTCCGACCAGTCCATGGCCACCCCGCCCCGCCTTGTCCGCCCTGCTTAGCAGCGGGGGCGGCGCCTGGGTAGCGCCGGGCTCAGCCGCCCTGCGCCGCCGCGGTCTCGGCAGCCAGCCCGAGCCGGCCGGCGGAGAAGCTGCGGCCCCAATGGCGCAGCGCGGCGTTCTGCAAGCCCCGCGAGCGGGCCAGCCAGGCGCTGGCGCCGGGAGGCGTC
Source organism: Pseudoroseicyclus sp. H15 (assembly GCF_054353345.1). Taxonomy (NCBI): domain Bacteria; kingdom Pseudomonadati; phylum Pseudomonadota; class Alphaproteobacteria; order Rhodobacterales; family Paracoccaceae; genus Pseudoroseicyclus; species Pseudoroseicyclus sp. H15. The sequence continues at coordinate 163,534 of NZ_JBTHJE010000005.1, read as the reverse complement.
TCCTCCAGCGAATCCGCCGTCTCTTCGCGCAGCTCGTGGTTTACCGTCAGTGTGGCGAAGGCCAGATCCGCCGCGCCCATCGTGCGCTCGTAGCCCGCGAGGGCCGAGCAGAAGTTCAGCGTGCCGGTCTTGGCCTGCACCAGCGCCGGCGGCGGATCGAGCAGATTGCCTTGCGCATCCAGCATACGGATCGTCTTCAGCAGCGGCCGCAGCCTGTCTCGCGCCACCGGGTTGGCGAGGATCGCGGTGAGCTGAAGGGCGCTGACGCGGCTTTCGTCCGACAGGCCGGAATGGTCGACGAAATGCACCCGCTCGCCGAAGCGCTCGCGCACCCAGAGGTTCATCATCGCTGCAGAGACGCGCAGGGTCGCGGGCTGCAGGCTCCGCTCGGCGGAGGCAGCCAGGCCCAGCACCTCTGCCGTGAGGTTGGTCGAGTAATAGAGCATGTCGCGCGCGATCTCGGAAAGCTCGGGGCTCTCCACCCGCGCCAGCTCTCGGGCGCCCTCGGGCGCCGGGGCCGCGAGGGCCCGCTCGGGCGCCGGCAGGGTGATGCCCTGGAACTCCGCAATCGCGCGGAAGACCTGCCCCGCATAGATCCACGGCCGCCGCACCGGCAGCCAGCGCGACCCGCCGTTGCCGAGTGCGCCCTTGGCCACGGTCCATTCCTCGGTCTCGCCGCCATCGGCATAGGTGTAGATCGGCGCCGAGCGGTCGATCACGCTCATCCGCTCCGCCGGCACATCCGGCGAGTAGCGCGCGGCGCGGGCCTGCATCGTCACGTCATAGCCGGCGCCGGCGCGGGCCCACTCAAAATGGACCCGGTTGTAATTGAGGTTCAGTCCCGCCACGCCGGGATTGTAGCTGACATTGATCGGCTGGGTCGGCTCGATCTGCGGGAAGGTCGCGAGCGCCCCGTCCCAGATCAGCAGGCGGCCCTGCACCTCGGTGATGCCGGCCTCCTTCAGCTGGTCGACGAGCTCACCCAGCCCGTCGGAATCGAGCCCCGGGTCGCCACCGCCGGCCAGCACCAGATCGCCGGTCAGCACACCGCCCTCGATGGGCCCGAAGCTCACCACCCGGGTCGAGAACCGGTGCTGCTCACCCAGCGTGTCCAAAGCATAAAGCGTCGTCAGCGTCTTGGTGACAGAGGCCGGCGGCACGGCGACGTCGCCGGCATATTGCGCCCGCACCTCACCGGTGGCCGTGTCGCGCAGCGCGATGGAGACATCGCCGCCCAGCCGCGCCTGGCCGACGAAATCCTCCAGGCTGGGCCGGGCGAGCGGCCGCTTGCCGGGCACATAGGGCGCCGGCGGCTCGGTGCCGGGGCGGGCCAGTGGCCGTACGGATGTGAAAGGGGCATCGGCGAGAGCCATGCCGCCTGCACTGGCGGCGGCGCCTGTCAAAAAGGCGCGGCGGGAAAGACCTGGTCGCATCGGCGCAGACATTACCCGGTTTCGCCCCGGCTTCAACGCACGAGCCTGTCAGCTCGGCGGGTTTTCGGCGGCCTTCTGCCGGGCGCGGATGGCGGTGGAGCTGGCGGCGTTCATCGGCAGGTTCACGAAACACCAGGCCGGCGCCTCGGCCCGCCCCAGCCGCCCCGCCTCTGCCGCCGGAATTCGCGCCGCCCGGTAGGTGCGCGCCGCCACCGACAGCCGCGCCGAGATGCGCTGGCCGGGCCGGGCGAGCACGCCCACCGGCACGCTCTCCATGATCTCGCGCCAATCCTGCCAGCGATGAAACTGCGCGAGGTTGTCCGCCCCCATCAGCCAGACGAAGCGCACCTGCGGGTAGCGCCGGCGCAGGCCGCGCAGCGTCTCCGCAGTGTAGCGGGTGCCGAGCCGCGCCTCGACATCCGTCACCGTCACGCGGGGATGCTGGATCACCTCCTGCGCCGCCGCGATCCGCTCCGCCATCGGCGCCGGCCCGCGGGCCTTGAGCGGGTTGCCGGGGGAGACGAGCCACCACACGCGATCGAGCCCGAAGCGCAGCAGCGCCTGCCGGGTGATATTGGCGTGCCCCTCATGCGCCGGGTCGAACGACCCGCCGAGTAGGCCGATCACCTCGCCCCGCCGCGCTTTCGGATATGCCCATGCCTCGCTCATCGAGAGGTCACGTCCACCAAGCCGCCCCCCTTGTCAAACGCCGTCGAACGCCGCGCCCCCTCCGCCAGGGCGGCGCCCCTCTCGCTTTTCTCGAAATATCCTCGGGGGGGGCCGCAGGCGGGGGGCAGACAGCCCCCCTCCCCGCGCGCCTCAGGCGGCGCCCTCCGGCACGTAGTCGAACCGCGAGAACACGGCCTCCTTGGCCATCCCCGAGGTGTCCATCGCCACCATCCCCACGAAGGCGCCGGTGAAGGAGCCATGTTCCCCCCGCCCGCCTTCGTCGGAGATGACGGCGGCGTTCAGCTCCAGCCCGAAGGCCACCCACTCGCCGCCCTGCCGGTAGAAGAACTGCTGCACCGCGCCGCGCACCTCGACCTTCAGCTCGACCGGCCCATCGCCCAGCGCCACCGGCTCCGCGGGCCATTCCAGCTGCGCATCCGGCCAGTTGCCGGGGCAGGACATGAGCGTGAGCGCCCGCCCGATCCCCGGCTCGTCCGAGACGAGCGCGGCGTGGAACTTGTGGCGGTTGTAATAGGTCGTCAGGCCGGCGGCCTGCTGGTAGCTCTCCGGCGCGAACGCGGCGATCTCCGTCTCGGCGGTGTAGGAGATATCCTCCTGCCGCCGCGCCACCAGCGCCTGCTCGAACCAGCTGCCGATGCTCTCGCGCCCGATCAGGCTCAGCCCCTCCGGCCCCATGCGGAAGATCCGCTCCGGCTCCGGCGTGCGCAGCCACTGGAAGTCCATCGGCAGCGCGCCGCCGCCGAAGCTGTGCCGCACGGCTTCACGGGGCTTCGTCGGCACATCCACCGGTCCCGGCAGTTCCTGCCGCGGCACCAGTCCGCCCTCTTTCAGCCAGAGCCAGTCATCGCGCCAGACGACCTCCTCGATGCCGGTCTCGCGCCCGAGCGGGCAGAACCGCCCCGTGCCATCCGGCCCGGGGATCGGCCGGCCCATCAGGAAGGTGTGGAAATGGCTGCCCCAATGCGTCTCCACCCATTGGCCATGGCCCGTCCGCTGGATCGGCCCGTCCGTGCCCTTGGTGGAGATGACGTGATGCTCCGGATGGTCCTCGTAGGGCCCCCAGATGTCGCGGCTGCGCGCCAGCGTCACCGCGTGGTCATAGCCCGTGCCGCCCTCGGCGGTGGTCAGGTAGTAATACCCGTTCCGCTTGAAGAGATGCGGCGCCTCGGTCAGCCCGCGCGGGCTGCCCTTGTAGATGTTCTTGACCGGCCCGCTCAGCCCGCCCTCCGGCGACCATTCCTGCAGGAGGATCCCGTCGAAGCTGGCATTGGCCGGGTTGCCGCCCGTGCCCGGCCCCCGGTGGTTCCACACCATGTTGACGAACCACTTGCGGCCATCGTCATCGTGGAAGAGCGAGGGGTCGAAGCCGGAGGAGTTGATATACCACGGGTCGCACCACTCCCCGTCGATCGTCTCGCAAGCGGTGATGTAGTTATGCGCGTCCTTGAACGCGCCATCGAGCCGCTTCACGTCGGTATAGACGAGCCAGAACTTGCCGTCGGCGTAGGAGAGGCACGGCGCCCAGATACCGCAGCTGTCGGGGTTGCCGCGCATGTCGAGCAGCGCCGCCCGGTTCAGCGGCCGGCTGACCAGCTCCCAGTTCACGAGGTCGCGGGAGTGGTGGATCTGCACGCCGGGGTACCACTCGAAGGTGGAGGTGGCGATGTAGTAATCCTCGCCGACGCGGCAGAAGGACGGGTCGGCGTTGAAGCCGGGCAGGATGGGGTTCTGGATCATGGCGGGGCTCCTCCCTCGCGGCCGTTGGGGCTCAGGCGTTCTCGGACGACTTCGCCCAGAGGTTGATCTTCTCCTCGTCGGCGTACTCGTCGATCAGCTTCAGCTCCTCGGCGGTGAACTCGAGGTTGCTGACGGCGCCGACACAATCTTCGACCTGGGAGGGCTTCGACGCGCCGATGAGGGCCGTGGTGATGCCGCCCTCGCGCAGCACCCAGGCGATGGCCATCTGCGCCAGCGTCTGGCCGCGCGCCTCGGCGATCTCGTTGAGCTTGTTGAGGTTTCCGATGGCCTTTTCGGAGAGCATCGACGGGTTCAGGCTCTTGCCCTGCGTCGCCCGGCTGCCCTCCGGCACGCCGCCGAGGTACTTCTTCGTCAGCATCCCCTGCGCCAGCGGCGTGAAGGCGATGGAGCCGATGCCGAGCTCGGTCAGCGTCTCCTTCAGCCCGTCGCGCTCCACCCAGCGGTTGAGCATGTTGTAGCTCGGCTGGTGGATCAGGCAGGGCGTGCCGAGATCCTTCAGGATCGCCGCCGCCTCGCGCGTGCGCTCGGAATTGTAGCTGGAGATGCCCACGTAGAGCGCCCGGCCGGAGCGGACGATATGGTCGAGCGCGCCCATCGTCTCTTCAAGCGGCGTGTCGGGATCGAAGCGGTGCGAGTAGAAGATGTCGACGTAGTCGAGCCCCATCCGCTTCAGGCTCTGGTCGCAGGAGGAGATGAGGTACTTGCGGCTGCCCCATTCACCGTAGGGGCCGGGCCACATCTCGTAGCCGGCCTTGGAGGAGATGATCAGCTCGTCGCGGTAGCCCTTGAAGTCTGTCTTCAGGATCTCGCCGAAGGCTTCCTCGGCGGAGCCGGCGGGGGGCCCGTAATTGTTGGCGAGGTCGAAATGGGTGATGCCGAGGTCGAAGGCACGCTGCACGATGGAGCGCTTCAGGTCATGCGGGAAATCGCCGCCGAAATTGTGCCAGAGGCCGAGCGAGACCGCCGGCAGCTTGAGGCCGGAATTGCCGACGCGGCGGTAGGCCATGGTGTCGTAGCGGGTCTCGGCGGGTGTGTAAGACATGCAGGAGCTCCTTCTCGTCGCGCGCAATAGATAGCGCTATCGGCGCGGGGTAAAGGGGATTGTCTGACAATGTAGGGCGGATTGCGGTCGGGCGCCCGTAGGGTGGGTTTTCAACCCACCATGACGCAACACTGCCGCGCCGGGCGGGCGCCTGCCCGCGGGGTGGCGCAATGACGGAACCGCTTCTCGATTTATGCCCGCCACACCCCTCTTCGCGGCGAGCCTTGCGCTGCCGTCACCAGAACGCCAACCCGCCGGGACGGGCAAGCGCTCGCCCGGCGCCTTCGGCGTGATTCCGGGCGAGGGTAAGGAGCGGTGGGGTGGGCGGTGGGTTGGAAACCCACCCTACGTGGCCCGCCCTGTGGGGCGCGGTTTTACGCCGCTATTACTCCCCTCAAGCCGCCGCCTTGCCGAAGTACTTCCGCGAGGCGATGCGCGCGCCCTCGGCCAGCGCAGCGAGCTTGGCATAGGGCAGCTGCAGGTCGACATCGCCCATCCCGGCATGCACCGAGAAGCCGCAATCGACGCCGGCGACGACGTTCTCGCGGCCGACCATGTCGGCATAGCGCCCGATGCGCTGAGCGATCAGTTCGGGATGCTCGATATAGGTGGACTGGGGCTCGACCATGCCGGGCACCAGAACCTTGCCCTCGGGCAGCTTCACCTCTTCGAACAGCGTCCATTCATGGGCGTGGCGCGGGTTCGCGGCCTCGACCAGCACCGCATGCGGCTTGGCCTTCCAGACGATGTCGATGATGTCCTGCAGGGGCATGTCGCAATGGTGCGGCCCCGGGTAGTTGCCCCAGCACAGATGCATCCTGAGCTGCTCGGCGGGGATGTTCTGCACCGCGTGGTTCAGCGCCGCGATATGGATCTCGGAGACCTTGCGAAAATCCTCGATGCTGTCGTTCATGTAATGGACATGCCGGCCCATCGCCAGATCGGGGCAGTCGAGCTGCACCAGCGCGCCCGAGGCGGCGATGGTCTCGTATTCGTGGCGCATGCCCTCGGCGATCGCGAAGACGTAGTCTTCATGGCTGTCGTAATACTCGTTCTTGAAGAAGAGCGAGATGACGCCCGGCGAGGCGGCGGAGGTGAAGATGCCATTGGCACCGTAGGTCTCGGCGGCCGCGGTGAGGCGCTTCATGTCGTTGCCGGCGGCCTCGAAATCCTTGACCGAGATCGGGCCGTTGCAGCCCGGCGTGCGGCGATGCTTACGGCCGGGGTCGCCGGCGATGCGGGCGGCGATCTTGGGGAAGTCGATGATGTCGGCGAAGGGATAGCTCTGCCCCGTGCCGCCGAAACCGTTCAGCCGATCCTTCACATAGGTGGCATAGCTCGGCTTGGACATCTCGCCGTCGTTGACGATGTCGATCCCCGCCTCGACCTGCTTGGAGACGCTGTCGTTCACCGCCTCGACGATGGCGGCCTCGACCTTGGCCGGGTCGACATCGCCGCCGTCCTGCTGGGCGAAGATCAGCTCCAGAAGCTCATCGGGACGCGGCAGAGAGCCGGTGTGGGTGGTCAGGAATCTCTCGGTGCTGCGCATGTCATCTCCTCCTAGAGCCAGGGCCACGCGAGGGTGGCCAATTTTGCGCGAAAGGCAAGCGGGGGCGCGTTGCCGACGCGGGAACGCTTGTGGTGAGGGCGGAGCGGGGGCCAGCCCCCGCACCCCCGGGATATTTCGGGAAAAGCGAGAGGAAAGGCGGGAGCGCCCCCCGCCTCGCCTCTCTCAATTCGCCCATTCGCCCTTGCGCATGACGGGCACGCGGGTGCCGTCCTTGTGGATGCCGTCGATATCCACCTCGCCGGAGCCGATCATCCAGTCGACATGGATGAGCGAGCTATTGCCACCCTTGGCCGCGATCTCCTCCTTCGAGAGCGAAGCGCCATCGAGGAAGCAGTCGGAATAGCACTGGCCCTGGGCGATATGGCAGGAGGCGTTCTCGTCGAAGAGCGTGTTGTAATAGAGCAGGCCGCTCGCGGAGATGGGCGAGGAATGCGGAACTAGCGCCACTTCGCCAAGCCGGGCGGCGCCTTCGTCGGTGGCGATGAGATCGCGGAAGACCTCTTGGCCGCGGGTCGCCTTTGCCTCGACGATGCGGCCGCCCTCGAAGCGCACCTCGATCCCGTCGATAATGGCGCCCTGATGGCTGAGCGGCTTGGTGGCGCGCACCCAGCCCTCGGCGCGGCGGCAATCGGGGGTGGTGAACACCTCCTCCGTCGGGATGTTGGGGTTGCAGGTGATGCCGTTCTTGGCCTCGGCGGCGCCGCCCTTCCACTTGTGGCCCTCGGCGAGGCCGAGGGTGAAATCGGTGCCGGGGCCGGTGTAGTGCAGCGCATCGAAGCGCTGCTCGTTCAGCCAGGCCGAGCGGCTGCGCAGCGCAGCGTTGTGCTTGGCCCATTCGGCCACGGGGTCGTTGTTCTCCAGCCGGCTGGCGGCGAAGATGGCCTCGGCGAGCTTGGCCTGGGCGGCGTCATCCGAGAGATCGGGGAACATACGCCTTGCCCAGTCGCGGCCGGGATAGGCGGCGATGTTCCAGTTGACGTCGAAGCCCGCGATCTTCTGCAGCGCCGGCTGGTAGGCGGCGGAATTGGCGCGGCCGGCGCGCGAGACCTTGGCGGGGTCTTCATCGGCCAGCAGCATGGGGTCGTCGGCGACGATGGCCATGCGGGCGGCGCCGTCGCCAAAGGCCTTTGCCATGCCGTCGTAGAGCCAGCCCGGCGCCTTGTCGAAGCTGTCGTCGGGCGCGTGGCGGTAGCGGGCGAGCGTGATCTCGGCATCGGAGAGGATGGGCGTCACCAGCCCGGCGCCGGCGCGATAGGCGGCGGCCACGACGCGGCGCAGGAGCGGCAGCGCGGTGGTGGGGGCGGTGACCACGAGGTCCTGCCCTTCCTTGAGGCCGAGGCCCACCTTGACGGCGACCTCCGCGAGAAGGTCGAGCTTGGCGAGGTCGAAGGGCAGGTCTTTGTCGTCCTGGATCATCTGGGGGCTCCTTTCGGGCTTATGCGGTGGGGTGTAGCGCCGGGGCGGCGGGAGGGCCAGCCGGGGGGGCGGCGGCCACAGGCGACCACCTTGCACACCGGCCCGTGGGGTGGCGCCGCGAGGGTCCCGCTGGTGCTCCTTGTGCCGGCCACACTCCTCCCAGCGGAGGGCCGGGCATAGGCTTCATCAGAGCGGTGGCCTGAAGGCCTTGATTCCGCGCGAGGGGTAGAGCGGTGACGGCGGTCATGGTGCGGCGCCCTGCAGCAGTCCGCGCGCCGCCCGCAGAGATCGACCGCGTCGCCCCGCACACGCCCGCTGGACCTCCCCCCGCCCGCGTGCCAAGCCGCTGCCATGCTCGGCGCCATCCTCCCCATCGCTCTGACCATCGCCGCCGGGTTCACCCTGGTGCAGACGAAGGTGCTGCCGCGCGAGGCCTGGCCGCCGATCGAGACGCTCTGCTACCGGCTGCTCTTCCCCGTTCTGCTCATCCGCATCATCTCGTCGGCCGATCTCGCATTCGGCGCGCTCGCGGGCTACGCCGCCGCCATCCTCATCACGCTCGCCATCGGCGGCGCCGCGGCGCTGGCACTGCGCCTGATCCTCAACAAGGAGCGCCTGCCCGACCCCGCCCTCTCCACGCTCTTCCAGGCCGCGATCCGCTGGAACGGCTTCCTCGCCCTCGCCGCCGCGCCGGCCTTCCTGGGGGAGCAAGGCACCGCCCTGCTCGCCATGGCGATGGTCGTCATCATCGCGCCGGTCAACATCGCCTCGGTCCTCGCGCTCTCGCGCCTCGGCACGGCCGACCCGAGCTTGCGCGGCATCCTCCGCACCATTGCCGTGAACCCGCTGGTGCAGGGCAGCCTGCTCGGCATCGCGATGAACCTCGCCGGGCTCACGCTGCCCCCGGTTCTCGACACCACCTTCGAGCTCATCGGGCGCGGCGGCCTCGGTATCGCGCTGCTGGCGGTGGGCGCCGGCATCGAGCCGCGGCGGCTCTGGCGCTTCTCGGGCAACACCGCGCTCGGCCTCGCCTTCCGCCCGTTCCTGATGCCGGCGATCTTCCTTGTCGCCGCCCGCCTCCTTGGCCTGGGCGAGCTGCAAACCCTGGCCGGGCTTCTGGTCTTCGCCGTGCCGACTGCCGCCAACGGGTATATCGTTGCCCGGGCGATGGGCGGCGACGCGCCGCTCTATGCCGAGATCATGGCCTGGCAGACGCTGCTGGCCATGGCGGCGCTGCCGCTCTGGGCGCTCGCCGCCTGAGCATCTTGCAAGCCGCGGCGCGACGGGCGTAAATCCGCGCCATGCCCAGTCTCGACCCGCCAGACCTTCGCCTGACCTCGCCGCGCGCGCCCGAGGCCATCTCCTGCCTGCAGGCCTATTATTCCGAGCTGGCCTCGCGCTTTCCCGGCGGCTTCGACGTCTCGCTCTCGGCCGACCCCGAGGCCTCTGCGATGGAGCCGCCGCGCGGCGCCTTCTGGGTGGCGTGGTCGGCCGGCACGGCCATCGGCTGCTGCGGGCTGAAGGGCGACGGCAGCGCCACGGGCGAGGTCAAGCGCCTCTGGGTCTCGCCCGCCGCCCGCGGCATGGGGCTCGCCCGGCGATTCATGGAGACCTGCGAGGCCGAGGCGGCAAAGCTGGGGATGACGCGGCTGCGGCTCGACACCAATTCTGCCCTGCCCGAGGCGGTCGCCATGTACCACCGGCTCGGCTGGACCGAGATCGAGCGGTTCAACGACGATCCCTACCCGGATGTCTTTTTCGAGAAAGCCATCCCGCCTGCTTGACTTGCCCGCCGCCGATACCGACGCTCCGGGGGCAAGAGGAGAGCGCGCATGGGAACATTCGACAGCGAGCAAGCGGCAGAATTGCAGCGCGAGCTTCACAGCCACCTGCCCTCCGACCCTGCGCTGCGCGTCAAGACGCTTGAGAGCCTGCTCGTCGAGGCGGGCATGGTGAACCCCGCCAGCCTCGACGCCTGGACGGATTTCTACGCCGATGAGATGGGGCCCCAGCGCGGCGCCCAAGTCGTCGCCAGAGCGTGGACAGACGAGGAATTCCGCGACCGCCTGCGCGCCGATGCCGGGGCCGCTGTGGCGGAGATGGGGAATCAGGGCCACGCCACCGCCGATCTCGTGGCAGTCGAGAACGATGAGGCGACACACAACGTCGTCGTTTGTACGCTCTGCTCCTGCTACCCGTTCGGCCTGCTCGGCATGTCGCCGGCCTGGTACAAATCCGCCGCCTACCGCGCCCGCATCGTGCGCGAGCCGCGCAAGGTGCTGGCGGAATTCGGCGTGGAGCTGGGCCCGGAAGTGGCGGTGCGTGTCTGGGATTCGACCTCCGAGATCCGCTACCTCGTTGTCCCGCAGCGCCCCGCCGGCACCGAGGGGTGGAGCGCCGAGCGTCTGGCCGGCCTTGTCACCCGCAACGCCATGATCGGCACAGAGCGCGTGCTGGAGGCCGGCTGATGGACACGGTGCACGATCTTGGCGGCGTTCAGGGCTTCGGACCCGTCGATGTGGCGGCGCCGCCTTTCGCCCATGACTGGGAACAGCGCGTCTGGGCCATCTCGCGCTTCAGCCGCGGTGGCGGCGACTGGACGATCGACTGGTGGCGCCACATCATCGAGCGCATGCCGCCCGACGCCTATCTGACCCAGCCCTATTTCGTGAAATGGGCGCTGGCCGACATGGTTGGCTACATCTGCTCCGGCACCTTCACGCTGGACGAGGTCCTCTCCGGCCACCCGGAAGAGCCGCGCGAGCCGCCCGCCGCCATCGACCGGGAGGGCGCACGGGCCCTGCAATCGGGCGCCGCACGCTCGTTCGAGCGGCCCGCCGAAGCGCCGCCGCGCTTTGAAGCCGGAGACGCTGTGCGCACCATTCTGCATCCGGGCACCAACCACACCCGCCTGCCGCGGTATGCGCGGGGCCATACCGGCGAGGTCATCGCCCACCGCGGCGCCCATGTCTTTGCGGATGCCAATGCCGAAGGGCGGAGCGAGGCGCAGCATCTCTACACGATTGCCTTCCAGGCCACCGAGCTGTGGGGGCCAGAGGCCGACGCGCGCGACAGCGTGACCCTCGATCTGTGGGAGAGCCATCTTGAGCCGGGCTGAGCTGGACCACCCCGATTTCGACGCCCCCTGGCAGGCAGAGGCCATGGCCCTGGCCGAAAGCCTGAAGGAGCGCGCTGTCTTCACGGCGGCAGAGTGGGCAGAGGCGCTCGGCGCTGAGCGGGCCAGACAGGCAGCAGAGGGCGCACCGGACAGCAATGAAGCCTACTTCCTCGCCGTGCTCGCCGCGCTGGAAGGGCTGACCGCCCGCGCCGGCATCGCCCCCGCCGCCCGTGACCGCCGCCGCGCCGCCTGGGAAGAGGCCTACCGTCAGACCAGGCACGGCGATCCCGTCACCCTGCCGCCCGGCGCCTGAGCAGCCGCCTCAGAGGTCAGCCCCCTGCCCTCCACCAGGTAGGCCCCAAGGCTTCCAGCCTCATTGCTCCTTGCCCGCGCTCTCGTTATGGAGCGCCCTGCAATCCCAGCAACGGAGCATCGCCATGGCCGCCTATCAATACGTGTATCATATGGACGGCGTCTCGAAGGCCTATGCCGGCGGCAAGAAGGTGTTCGAGAACATCCGCCTGAACTTCCTGCCCGGCGTGAAGATCGGTGTGGTCGGCGTGAACGGCGCCGGTAAATCTTCGCTGCTGCGCATCATGGCGGGGCAGGACAAGGATTACACCGGCGAGGCCTGGGCCGCCGAGGGCACCAAGGTGGGCTACCTCTCGCAGGAGCCCGAGCTCGACGAGAGCAAGACCGTCCGCGAGAACGTCATGGAGGGCGTCGCCGCCAAGCAGGCGATCCTCGAGCGCTACAACGAACTGGCGATGAACTATTCCGACGAGACGGCCGACGAGATGGCCGAGCTGCAGGACAAGATCGACGCCGAGGATCTGTGGAACCTCGACGCCAGCGTCGACATCGCCATGGAAGCGCTGCGCTGCCCGCCCGACGATGCCAGCGTCGCCACCCTCTCGGGCGGTGAACGCCGCCGCGTGGCTCTGTGCAGGCTGCTGCTCGAAGCGCCCGACATGCTGCTGCTCGACGAGCCGACCAACCACCTCGACGCCGAGACGATCGCCTGGCTGCAGAACCACCTGATCGCCTACAAGGGCACGATCCTGATCGTCACGCACGACCGCTACTTCCTTGACGACATCACCAGCTGGATCCTCGAGCTCGACCGTGGCCAGGGCATCCCCTACGAGGGCAATTACTCCGACTGGCTCGGCCAGAAGGTGAAGCGGCTCGACCGCGAGGCCCGCGAGGACCGCACCAAGCAAAAGACGCTGGAGCGCGAGCTGGAATGGATGCGCCAGGGCGCCAAGGCCCGGCAGGCCAAGTCGAAGGCCCGCATCCAGGCCTATGAAGAGCTGGCCAGCCAATCCGAGCGCGAGCGGATCTCGAAGGCGCAGATCGTCATCCCGAACGGCAAGCGGCTCGGCAACAAGGTGATCGAGGTCGAAGGGCTGAAGAAGGCGATGGGCGACAAGCTCCTCATCGAGGATCTCAGCTTCTCGCTGCCGCCGGGCGGCATCGTCGGCGTCATCGGCCCCAACGGCGCCGGCAAGTCGACCCTGTTCAGGATGCTCACCGGCAAGCTGGAGCCCGATGCCGGCAGCATCGAATACGGCGATACGGTGCAGCTGAGCTTCGTTGACCAGTCGCGCGATACGCTCGATGACAACAACAACGTCTGGGAAGAGATCTCGGGCGGCGCCGAGCTGATCAATCTGGGCGATGCCGAGGTGAACTCCCGCGCCTATTGCGGCTCGTTCAACTTCAAGGGCACCGACCAGCAGAAGAAGGTCGGCCTGCTCTCGGGCGGTGAGCGCAACCGGGTGCACATGGCGAAGCTGCTGAAAAGCGGCGGCAACGTCCTCCTCCTCGACGAGCCGACAAACGACCTCGACGTCGAAACGCTGCGGGCGCTGGAAGACGCGCTGGTTGATTTCGCCGGCTGCGCCGTGGTCATCAGCCACGACCGCTTCTTCCTCGACCGGATCTGCACCCACATCCTCGCCTTCGAGGGCGAAGCGCATGTGGAATGGTTCGAAGGCAACTTCGAGGATTACGAGGAAGACAAGAAGAAGCGCCTGGGCGTCGATTCGCTCGAGCCGAAGCGGGTGAAGTTCAAGAAGTTCACCCGGTGATCACCAGCGCGCGCCGGCCCCCGGCGCGCGCCTGTCCGCCTGCAGCGAAGAGCCGGGCGATCATCGCGGGCATCCCGGCAAGCCGGGTGCACCACACCACCGGGGAGCGGGGGTCAGGGTGAAGAGCGAGATCACAAGCTGGACGGCCATCCGCGGGCTCGCCGCCTTGCAGGTCGTCATCCTGCACTTCTCGTTCCACTTCACCCCCGCCATCCACAGCAACCTCATCATGAACGGCCATCTGGCCGTCGACACCTTCTTCATCCTCTCGGGCGCGGTGCTCTATTACGTCTATGCCGCGGCCTTCGCAGAGGGGCGGTTCAGCTACCGCGACTTCATGATCCGGCGGCTGGCGCGGATCTATCCGGTTCATATCGTCACCATGATCGCCGCGCTGATGATCCTCGTGGTGGGGACGGCGGCGGGCCTGTCGGCACCGCCGCCCTATGAGATCGGGCCGGCGATCCTGCTGAACGTGTTCATGCTGCAGAACTGGCCAATCCTCGGCGGGCAAACGCTGAACTACCCGTCATGGTCTATCGGGGCGGAGTTCAACGCCTACCTGATCTTCCCGCTGCTCGCGGCCGTGGTCCTGAAGATCCCGGCGCGAGCCGCGGCCCTTGCCGCCTTCGCCTTCTTCGCCGCCTATTACGCGCTGCACGAAGCGCTGAAGCCCCCGGCGGCCTCGAACCTCTTCGACCGGACGTTCGACTATTCGGCGCTGCGCATCCTGCCCGACTTCCTGCTCGGCCTCGGCCTTTGCCGCACGCTTCTGGCAACGACTATTCGCCAGCGGGGCACCTGGCTGGCGCTCGCCGGCCTCGCATTGGTGGAGTATGTCTTTTGCCTGACGCGCGACCTCTACTTCATCGCCGTCTCGCTATCGGCGCTGATCCTCTTCGCCCTGGCGGCCGGCAACCCGCGCGTGCCGCGGGCGCTGCACTACCTCGGGCTCATCAGCTACTCGATCTACATGACCCATGCATTGATCGAGATGGTCGCCTTCAAGCTCATCGAGCTGGCCGGCGGCTACGGCGAAGACGCCCTGCCCTGGCCCTACCTCGCCCCCGTACTCGCGCTCACAATCGCCGCCGGGGCGCTCAGCTACCACCTGATCGAGGTGCCCGCCCGGGTGTGGACGATCAGGCTGGCGGACAGATGGGCGGCACGGCGGGGCCGGGCGGCGCGGTGAGGCTGTCCGCGACAGCCGGTCGCACCTCCCCCTTGCGCGACACCCCCCGGATGTGCGATACAGTGAATCGCTAAGATTTCTCTTCGATCCCCTGTTCCCTTCACCGGTACGCAGTCTCGAACTTGAACTGACGAGCCGGGCTGTCGCACTATCGCGGGCAGCGAACACAGAGGATATTCACATGGCCACTGGCACCGTGAAATGGTTCAACACCACCAAAGGCTTCGGCTTCATCGCTCCTGAAACCGGCGGCAAGGACGTTTTCGTCCACATCTCCGCCGTCGAGCGTTCGGGCCTGACCGGTCTGTCCGACAACCAGAAGGTCACCTACGACCTCGAGTCCGGCCGTGACGGCCGTGAGTCGGCGACCAACCTGCAGCTCGCCTGAGCCAGCAGCGGCCCCGCGGGGCCAAAGCCGAGAGATAAGAAGGGGCGCCCCGCGGCGCCCCTTTTGCTGTCCGGCCCCTAGTTGGGCACCCGGTCGTTGTCGCCGCCCATCGTGGCGGCGTAGGGCCGCGGCGCGCCGCCACCCGTGGCGACAGTGGCGCTGCCCTGGCCATAGAGCCAGTCGGCCTGCGAGCCGTAGAGATCGCCTTCCAGATCGACGGTGACATAGCTCTTGCGCGGGCCCCAATCGATCATGCCCTCGCCGCTGGCCACCACCGAGGCCGGCGCGTCCTCGGGCACCTCGCCCGTGACGGCGAAGCTGCCGCCCGCGATATTGCCGGCGCGATCGTGGAAATCCCAGAGCGTGCCTGAGACCTGGGAATTGGCGAAATTCACCGTCAGCGCCATGTCGGCGACCAGATCGGGGTCTTTCACGCGGTCGCCGAAGCTGACGGCGCCGTTGAACGTGGCCGAGCCGTTGGTCGGCGCCACCTGGGGCGGCATCGGGCGGCCACCCTGCACTTCGTCGAAGACGTGACCGATGGAATCGACGCTCTCTTCCTTGCCGTCGATATCCTGCGTCATCTGACCCGTGCTGATGGGCGGCGGATTGGAGCCGCCGCCTCCGCCACCGGCGCCGGTGCTGCCGCTGCTGCAGGCGGCGAGGGCCAGGGCCGAGCAAAGCGCGGCGAGGGGAAGGACGGGTGTCTCAAGACGCATTCGGGCAACTCCCATTCTAGGGGTTTGAAATCGATCGAATGCGCTATGCCGGTCGAATTTGGCGAAAACTCGACCGAGTCGAAACATCATCGGGGCGCGGCGGCGCAGCAGGGCTGCGGAACCGGCAGGTGCGCCGAGCGTTGTGCAACATAACCTTGTGAATTGGAGGCCAAAATGGCCCTTTCGACCATCCTGATCATTGTGCTCGTTCTGCTGCTCATCGGCGCCCTGCCGACCTGGGGCTATTCCCGCGGCTGGGGCTATGCGCCCTCCGGCGGTCTTGGGCTGATCCTCGTCATCGTCATCGTGCTGCTCTTGCTCGGTGTCTTCTGACAAACGACAGGGTGAGGCAGGGCCGGCCCCAGCCTCACCCCGCCTTTGTCCTGCAACGGCCCCCCACCTGCCCTTTTCTGGCCCAAATGGATGCCAAGATGAGGGCAACGAGGGAGCTGATAATGGTAAATGTTACGATGGTGTTCGCGTCAGCGATCGGGCTGACAGCCGCGGCGATCGGCCTCATTGCTTTTGGGCTGCCGTGGTGGGCCGCCATCTCATTGTATTTGCTGCCAGGACCGGCGATCGTCATCGCGCTTGTGCTGCGCAGCCTGCCCCGCAAGCCACCCTCAGAAGGCGACCACATCGCCGTGACCCTCTCGGCCCAGCCCGCCTGAGGGCCGCGAATCACCTTGATCGGTGGCCGCAAACTCGCAATCATTCATGACGCGAGTTCCTCTATCTGCCGACTCTTCCGACCGAAGGCCAAGCACGATCGACGCGACGCGCCAAGCCGCTGCACCCTGCGAGCGGCAACCGGGAAAGGAGAGATCACGATGGCCACCGGCACCGTGAAATGGTTCAACACCACCAAAGGCTTCGGCTTCATCGCCCCTGACGGCGGCTCGAAGGACGTCTTCGTCCATATCTCTGCCGTCGAGCGTTCGGGCCTGACCGGCCTCGCCGACAACCAGAAGGTCACCTACGACCTCGAAACCGGCCGCGACGGCCGGCAGAGCGCCGTAAACCTCGCGCTCGCCTGAGCCGACCGAGATAAGCCCAGGGCGCCGGCCTGCACCGGCGCCCTGACGCAGCCCTAACGGCCCGGGTCTGCCACCGGCTCTACCACGAGCGTGCCCGCGGGCGCAGGAGCCATCAGCGGGCTGACCACGGCCCGCTCCCCATTCAGCCAGACATCCACATCCTCGGGCCGCAGGATCACGCCCATTCGGTCGTGCACCGGGGCGACATCCTCATTAGGCTCGCAGGTCACCGGCGCCACCTGCAGCAACTCGCGCCCGCCCGGCGCCCGCCAGACATCGCTGATCGCCGCGAAAAGCACCGGCGCCCCATCGGCGCGGGCGATGCGCCAGGCCTGCTTCTGGCGGGTCTTGCCTGTCCATTCGTACCAGCCGGAGCAGGGGATCACGGCCCGCCCGGTGCCCGCATAGGCGGATTTGTCGAACACCGTTTCCGACCGCGCATTGACGATGCGTTCCATCACCGGGCGGCCCCGCGCATTCACCCGTCCTACGGGCACGATGCCCCAGCGCGCCATGGCCGGGCCGGCGGGGAGCAGCGCCAGCACCTCCTCGCCCGGCGCGATGTTGAGCCTTGGTGCCTGCTCCGGGACCGCTGTGCCCAGGGCTGCGGCCAGCTCGTCCACCGTCGCGGTCAGGAATAGCCGGCCGGGCATCGCTAGTTCGCCGGGGGCGCGGCGCCCTCGCCCAGGTTCTCCAGCGCCTCCAGAACCACGGGCCCCATGCCGGCGACGATGCGTTTCACGCCCTCTGCATTGGGGTGCAGCCCATCGGACTGGATGAAATCGGCGCGGGCGGCGTTCAGATCCTCGCCTTCTACCGCACCGAAGAAGTTCGGGTAGAGCGTCAGCCCGTAGGTCTCGGCCAATTCGGGATACATCCCCTCGAACGCCTGCTTGTAGCCCGCCCCGTAATTGCTGGCGGCGGTCATGCCGACGAGCATCACTTCGGCGCCACTGTCCTGCGCGGCGGCGATCATCTCGGCCAGGTTCTCCTTCGCATTGCCCGGGTCCATCCCGCGCAGCATGTCGTTGGCGCCAAGCTCGAGCAGCACCAGGTCGGGGTCGTCGCCCAGCGCCCAGTCGATGCGAGACAGGCCCATGGCCGTGGTATCGCCCGAGACGCCGCCGTTGATGACGCGCACATCGGCGCCCTGCGCCTGCAGCCAGCTTTCCAGCTGCGGCACGAACCCATCCTCAACCGGCAGGCCGTAGCCTGCGGTGAGCGAATCGCCGAACGCGAGGATCACATCTTCGGCAAGCGCCGGCCCGGCGCCGATACCAAGGATTCCCAAGCCGAAGGCGAGGTTGCGCAGCCCCCGCCCGCCCCCATATGCAAGACCACGCGCCCTGAGGAGGAGCCTCACCATGCCCGAGACCGCCCTGTCGCTTGCCGACGTCACCTTCTCGCTGATGGGCAATGCCGGGCGGGTGGATATCCTGAAGGGCATCTCGATGGATGTGGCCCAGGGCGAAACCCTGGGGCTGGTCGGGCCTAGCGGATCGGGCAAATCGTCACTCCTCATGCTCATGGGCGGGCTGGAACGCGCCACCTCGGGCCGGGTTACGGCGCTGGGAACGGACCTGACGCCTCTTGGAGAGGATGCGCTGGCCCGCTTCCGCAGGGATAATATGGGCGTGGTGTTTCAAAGCTTCCACCTCATCCCCACGATGACAGCGCTCGAAAACGTCGCCACCCCGCTGGAGCTGGCCGGCCATGCCGATGCGTTCGACCGCGCCGCGGCCGAGCTTGAGGCTGTCGGCCTCGGCCACCGCGCCGGGCATTACCCCAGCCAGCTGTCGGGCGGCGAGCAGCAGCGCGTCGCCCTGGCCCGCGCCTCGGCCCCCCGGCCGCGGCTGCTGCTGGCGGATGAGCCCACCGGCAATCTCGATGCCAAGACCGGGCAGCAGGTGATCGAGCTGCTCTTCGATCTGCGCGACCGTCACGGCGCCACGCTGGTGATGGTGACCCACGCGCCCGAGCTGGCCGAGAATTGCGACCGCGTCGTGCGCCTGCATGACGGCCGCATCGCGCCAGAGGATCAGCCGGCCGGGGCGCCGGCGTGAGCCTACCCATCGCCGCAAGGCTGGCGCGGCGCGAGCTGCGCGGCGGCCTGCGCGGCTTTGCGATCTTCCTCGCCTGTCTCGCCCTAGGCGTCGCCGCCATCGCGGCGCTCGGCTCTGTCCGCGCCGCCATCACCGGCGGGCTGGAAAGGGAGGGCGCCCGTCTGCTGGGCGGCGATGCCGAGATGACGCTCACCTACCGCTTCGCCGATGAGGCCGAGCTGGCGTTCATCGACGAGATCTCCACGGCCCGCTCGACCATGGTCGAGTTCCGCTCGCTCGCCACCATCGGCGAAGGCGACACCGCCGAGCGCGCGCTGACGCAGGTGGAAGCGGTCGACGACGCCTATCCGCTGATCGGCACTGTCACGCTCGACCCGCCGATTCCGCTGGCCGAGGCGCTGGCGGGCGACGATCTGCCCGGCGCGGTGATGGAGCCGGTGCTGGCCAACCGCCTTGGCCTTACACCGGGCGACGAGGTGCGCCTTGGCGAGCAGGCCTTCCGCCTGACTGCCATTCTGGAAAGCTACCCCGACAACGCCGCCGGCGGCTTCGGCTTCGGCCCGCGCACCATCGTGCTGACGGAGAGTCTGAGCGACTCGGGCCTCATCTCTGAAGGCACGCTGTTCGAGACGAAATACCGCCTGCTGCTGCCGCCCGGCGCGGATCTCGACGCCCTGAAAGCCGAGGTGCGCACCCGCTTCCGCGATGCCGGCATCCGCTGGGAAGACAGCCGCAGCGGTGCCGACGGGGCGGAGGAATTCGTCGACCGGCTCGCCGCCTTCCTCATCCTCATGGGCCTCGCCGGGCTGGCGGTGGGAGGCGTTGGCATCTCGTCCGCCGTGCGCGCCTATCTCGCCGGCAAGACGGCGACGATTGCCACGCTGCGCTCCATCGGCGCCTCGCGGGGCACGGTGTTCCTGACCTATCTCATCCAGATCGGCGCCCTGGCCATCGTTGGCATCGCCATCGGCCTCGTCATCGGCGCCGCCCTACCGCTGCTGCTGGCGCCGATCATCGGCGCGGCCCTGCCCATCCCCGCCGATTTCGCGCTCTACCCCGGCCCGCTGGCCGAGGCGGCACTCTACGGGGCGCTGACGGCGCTGATCTTCACACTCTGGCCGCTCGCCCGCACAGAGGATGTCGGCCCCGCCGCCCTCTTCCGCGATGCCGGCGCCGGCGGCCGGCTGCTGCCCCGGCCGCGCTACCTGGTGGCGACGGCGCTGCTGCTCGCGCTGCTCATCGCCGCGGCCTCCTGGTTCTCCGACAGCACCGAGCTGACGCTGTGGACGGCCGGCAGCATCGCCGGGGCCCTAGCGGCGCTGGCGCTCTCCGCTGTCGGCCTGCGCTGGCTGGCGCGCCGGCTGGGCCGCGCCGCCCGCGGCAAGCCCGCCCTGCGGCTGGCGCTTGGCGCCGTGGGCGCGCGCGGCGGCGAGACGCTGTCGACCGTGCTGGCGCTCGGCCTTGGCCTGGCGGTGCTGGCCGGCGTCGGCCAGATCGACGGCAACATGCGCCGCGCCATCACCGGCGAATTGCCCGATGTCGCGCCCTCATTCTTTTTCCTCGATATCCAGCCGGACCAGATGGAGGGCTTCATGGCCCGGCTCGATGACGACCCCGCCGTCAGCCGCGTCGACGCCGCGCCCATGCTGCGCGGCGTCATCACCGCCATCAACGGCACCCCCGCCTCCGAGCTGCCGCCGCATTGGGTGCTTCGCTCCGACCGGGGCATCACCTATTCGGCCGAGGTGCCGGATCGTACCACGGTGACCGCCGGCGAATGGTGGCCGCCGGATTACGACGGCCCGCCGCAGATCTCGTTCTCGGCCGCGGAGGCTGCAGAGATCGGGCTGCAGCTCGGCGATACCATCGACATGAACATCCTGGGCCGCGAATTCTCCGGCACCGTCACCTCGTTCCGCGATGTCGATTTCTCCGGCGCGGGCATCGGCTTCGTCATGTCGATGAACCCCTCGGCCCTCGCCGGCGCGCCGCACAGCTTCATCGCCACCGTCTATGCCGAAGAGCCGGCAGAGGCCGCGATCCTGCGCGACCTCGCCAACGCCTACCCCAACATCACCGCCATCTCGATCCGCGAGGCGGTGGAAGAGGCGGCGCGCCTGCTCGGCGGCATCGCCGCCGCCACGCGCTACGGCGCCGGGGTGACGCTGCTGACCGGCTTCCTCGTGCTCATCGGCGCCGCCGCAGCGGGCGAGCGGCAGCGGGCGTGGGAGGCGGCGCTCTTGAAAACGCTGGGCGCCAGCCGGGCCCGCATCCTGCTCTCCTTCGCGCTGCGCGCCGCGCTCATCGGCCTTTGCGCCGGGCTCGTGGCGCTGGCGGCCGGCCTCGCCGGCGGCTGGGCGGTGATGGAGCAGTTAATGGACCTGAACTTCGTGCCGGTCTGGGGCAATGCGCTCTTCATCGTCATCTTCGGCGCCCTGGCCTCGTTGCTCGCCGGCCTGGCCTTCGCGCTCCGCCCGCTTGCGGCCAAACCGGCGCAAGTGCTGAGGGCGCGCGAGTGAAGCCGCCCTTCCGCCGCATCTTCGGCTACGGCAGCCTCGTGAACCGGCTGACCCACAATTACGCCCAGGCCGAGCCCGCCCGCCTTCACGGCTTTCGCCGGCACTGGCAGGGCACCCGCCTGCGCGAGGTCGCCTATCTTTCGGTGACAGAGGGCGACGGCCACATCCTCGGACTCGCCGCCACAGTGCCCGAGGCGGAATGGGAGGCGCTGGACGAGCGCGAAGGCGCCTATCTGCGCCATGACCATGCCGACGGGCTGACATTCTACCGAGTAGCAGACGACAATGCCTCACCGCTTGGCGAGCGCCAGCCGATCCTGCTGAGTTATCTCGATGTGGTCGTCCACGGCTTCATGGAGGAATTCGGTGAAGACGGCGCTCACCATTTCTTTGAGACGACCGATGGCTGGGACAGGCCCGTCATCGACGATCGGGCCGAGCCGATCTACCCGCGCGCGCACCGGCAAACGCCCGACCTGATGGCGCTGGTCGACCGGCTGCTCCGCGAGGCAGGGCCGCTCTAGCGGCGACCGCGCCCGACGATCTCGTCGAGGATACGGGTGAGCAGCAGGGCGATCCCGCCGATCAGCAACGAGCGCCCGATGGAATCGGTGACATTGGTCGGCGCCAGCGCCTGCGCGCCGTCGCGCCCCATGCGGGCGGATTTGCGCAGCAGGCCCTTCGGCTTGTCGTCGCCCGAGAGCTTCGCCTCCGGCACCTCGCCCACCCAGGGCTCGGCCGCCAGCATCGCCGCGCCCAGCGCCACCATGCCGCCGGCATAGACAACCGGCACCAGCCGGTCGCGGTTGGAGGGCCAGAGCTCATCGACATCCTTGTGGGAGATCGCGTCTTTCAGCGCGCGGCTGGTTGTCCTCTTCGCCATCGGGGCTCTCCTTTTTGCTAGGGCAACTCCGGCACGGATCAAACCGTTCCGCCCCCCGCCCCTTGCGCTGTGCTGGACAAGGCCCGACCCTGCCCCACGTAAAGCTCAAGCCCAGTCGAGACGCCCGCTCACCTCAAACCGGATTCCGGAAGGCTGCATGCTCAACGATCTCGCCCTGCCGATCCTTCTGCTCATCTTCGCCATCGCCGGCGCCGCTGTTGTGGCCGCCTCGATCAAGGCGACCGAGCTCGCCGATAAGATCGCCGATCGCACCAAGATGGGCGAGGCTATGGCCGGCGGCATCATCCTTGGCGGTGCGACCTCGCTCTCGGGCGTGGTGGTCTCGGTGACGGCGGCCAGTTCGGGCGATGCCAGCTTCGCCATCTCCAACGCCGTCGGCGGGATTGCGGCGCAGACGCTGTTCCTCGCGCTGGCCGACCTGATCTACCGTCGCGCCAATCTGGAGCATGCCGCCGCCGAGCTGGCCAACCTGTTCCAGGCGGTCATGCTGATCGTGCTGCTCAGCCTGCCCATCGCCGCCATCGCGGGGCCGGACATTGCCTATTTCGGCGTGCATCCCGTCTCTGTCGTGCTGTTCCTGGCCTATCTGGCCGGCGTGCGCCTGTCGTCTGCCGTCAGCGATGCGCCGATGTGGACACCGGTGGAGACGAGCGACACCCGCCACGACGAGCCCGAGGATGAAGACGAGGCCGGCCGCCCCGTGCTGCGCCCGGCGCTGATCTTCGCGGCGCTGGTGGCGGTGATGGCCGGCTGCGGCTGGGTGATCAGCCAGGTGGGCGGCAATTTCATCACGCGCTTCGGCCTCTCCTCCAGCCTCGTCGGCGCGCTGGTGACGGCGGTGGTGACCTCCCTGCCTGAGCTGGTAACGACTTTGGTCGCCGTGCGGCGGGGGGCGCTGCAGCTGGCGGTGGGCGGCATCATCGGCGGGAACACGTTCGACACGCTGTTCATGGTGTTCTCCGACATCGCCTATCGGGACGGCTCGATCTATGCGGCCGTGGGGATGAACGATCTCTACTGGCTGGCGACGGGGATGCTGATGACGGCGATCCTGCTGGCCGGTCTGATCCTGCGGCAGAGGCAGGGGCCGGCCAGGATCGGCATCGAGAGCGTACTGATGATCGTGATCTACGCGACAGCGGTCGCCGTGGAGGTGTTCAACAGCGGGTCGGGCTCGGCGGGGTAGCGCCGCCCTCGCACGCCTGCCCGTGGGGTGGCGCCACGACGGCACGGCTATGGTGCTTTATGCCGGCCACATACCTCCTCGCGGAGAGCTGTGCGGTACCTGCACCAGAGCGCCAGCCCGCCGGGACGGGCAGGCTCTCGCGCGGCGGCCTGAAGGCCTTGATTCCGCGCGGGGGGATGAGCGGCGAGTCGGGGGTGGCGGGGTGAACCCCGCCCTACTCCGCCAGCGAGGGCTTCACCTGCATCAGCGGCAGCACGTCGGCCATCTCGGGGCCACGGTCGCGGCCGGTCACCGCGCGGCGCAGCGGCATGAACAGGCCCTTGCCCTTGCGGCCGGTCGCCTCTTTCACGGCGGTGGTCCACTCACTCCAGGCTTCCGGCCCGTAGGGCGGCTCGCCCAGCATGCCGAAGGCTTCGGCCACGAAGGCGGCGTCCTCTTCCTCGGCACGCCCGGCCTTGCCCGTGGAAAACACCTCCCACCAGCCGGCGAGGTCGCCTATAGTGGCGATGTTCTCATGCACCACGCGCCAGAAGGCCTCGCCCAGCTCCGCCGGCACGCCGGCCGCCTGCACATCCCCGGCCACCGCCTCGTAGGGCTTCGCCGCCAGCACGCGGGCCGTCAGCGGGCCAAGGTCCGCCTTGTCGAACTTCGTCGGTGCGGCGCCGAAGCTGGAAAGGTTGAAGCCCTCGACCACCTCGTCCACGCCGCCCCGCAGCTCGACCGGCTCCGACGAGCCGAGCCGTGCCATCAGGCTGAGCACGGCCTCAGGCGCGATCCCCTCGGCCCGCAGATCGCGCAGCGACAGCGTGCCGAGACGCTTGGAGAGCGCTTCGCCCTCCGGCCCCGTCAGCAGCGAATGGTGCGCAAAGCGCGGCACGTCGCCGCCCAGCGCCTGGATGATCTGGATCTGCGTGGCGGTGTTCGTCACGTGGTCAGAGCCACGCACGATATCCGTCACGCCCATCTCCACATCGTCGACCACCGAGGCGAGCGTGTAGAGCACCTGGCCCGAATCCTTGATCAGCACCGGGTCGGAGACCGAGGCCGCGTCGATCGAGATCGGCCCGAGGATGCCGTCGTCCCACTCGATGCGCTCAAGATCGAGCTTGAAGCGCCAGTGCGAGCCGCCGCGCTCTTCGCGCAGACGGTCCTTCTCGTCTTCCGTCAGCTTCAGCGCCGAGCGGTCGTAGACGGGCGGGCGGCCCATGCTCATCTGCTTCTTGCGCTTGAGGTCAAGCTCCGTCGGCGTGTCGAAGCACTCGTAGAGCCGGCCCATGTCGATCAGCCGCTGCTTGGCATCCATGTAGCGGCCAAGCCGCTCGGACTGCTTCTCGACCTTGTCCCAGCTTACGCCAAGCCAGGTCAGATCCTCGAAGATCCCTTCGATGAACTCGGGCTTCGAGCGCTCGGCATCGGTATCGTCGATGCGCAGGATGAACGTGCCGCCCTGCTGCCGCGCGATGGCGTAGTTGAACAGGGCCGCGCGCAGGTTGCCGATATGCAGCCAGCCGGTCGGAGAGGGGGCAAAACGGGTTGTTGTCATGGCGCTGGCTCTTTCACAGGGGGCCGGTTTTGTCCATATGGGCCGCATGGAATGGCAGGCCCCCAGCAATGACGAGATCGAGGAGCGCGCCCGCCAGGTGGCGGCCGAGCTGCCCGAGCCATTCCGCGCCCGCGCTGCGGAGGTGGCGATCCGCGTCGCCGATTTCGCCAGCGACGAGATGCTGGCCGAGCTGGAGATGGAGCCTTTCGAGCTGACCGGCCTCTACGAGGGCATCCCGCTCACCGAGAAGAGCGCCTTCGACCAGCCGATGCGCCCCGACACCGTCTGGCTCTTCCGCCGCCCGATCCTGGAGGAATGGGCCGAGCGCGGCGATGTCACTCTCTCGACGCTGGTGGCGCATGTGACGGTGCACGAGTTCGCGCATCATTTCGGCTGGTCCGACGACGACATCGCCGCCATCGACCGGTGGTGGGAATAACCCTGCCTCGGCGCTCCCTACCCCGCCCGTAAGCGCGCTGCAGGCGCCGGGCGAGCCCTTCCCCTCGCCCCGCTGGAGTGCTTCTCTGGGTCCAACCTCAGGAGGACATCCATGCCCCATCGCGTATTCAAGGTCGGCGAGATCGAGATCACCGTCATCAACGCCGCCGCCTTCCCCACGCCCGACCCGCACAAGACCTTCGGCAAGAACGTCGATCCTGCCACCTTCGCCAAGGCCGCCTATGACGACTTCGTCTCGGCCCATAGCTCGGTCTCCAGCTTCTCGCCCGTGGTGGTGAAGAGCGGCGGGCAGACGCTGCTGTTCGATACCGGGCTCGAGGCGCGGGGCCTGCGCGAGGCGCTGGCCGGCGCCGGGTTCAAACCGGAAGACATCGACATCGTGGTACTGACCCATATGCATGGCGACCACGTCAACGGGCTGAGCGGCCCGGATGGCGAGATCACCTTCCCCGATGCCGCCTATGTCACCGGCTCCACCGAATGGGCCCATTGGTCCAATGCCGATTACGAGCCCTTCGAAGAGAAGGTGCGCCCGCTGGCCGAGCTCTTCGAATTCATCGAGCCGGGGGCAGAGGTCGCGCCCGGCGTGACGGCGGTGGAGGCCTTCGGCCACACGCCCGGCCACATGGCGTACCTGGTCGAAAGCGGCGGCGACACGCTGCTGATGATGGTCGACACCGCCAACCACCATGTCTTCTCGCTCGCCCATCCCGACTGGGAGGTCGGTTTCGACAGCGACAAGAAGATGGCCGCCGCCACGCGGCACCGCCTGCTCGGCATGGCCGCCGACGAGCGCCTGCCGGTGATCGGCTACCACATGCCCTTCCCCTGCACCGGCTTCGTCGAGCGCAGGGGCGAGGACGGCTTTCGCTGGATCCCCGTGACCTATCAGCTCTGATCGACCTCGTCGGCGGGCGCGCCGGTGAGATCCCCCCACCACCAGGGGGTGCCGCCTTTCGGGTCGATGGCGAGGCGGATGGCGCTGCCCTCCTTGAAGCACGCCAGCGACACCTCGGGATACGACAGGCTCTTGCCCTTCGTCTCGTCGGGGCCTGCCCAGCGCAGCCGCGAGAGCATGGTGGTATGGCGGCGCCCGCCCTTGGTGACGGTCACCCGGCCGGCGCGCACCACCTCGGTCACCCTCGCGGTCACGCGCTCGCCCTTGCGCGCGGCGCGCAGGCCAGAGGCGACGCGGCGCAGGCCAGAGCCGATCATCGCCAGCCCGAACAGCGCCGCCAGGCCGGCGAGGATCGTGAACGTGCGGGCCTGCCCGCGCGAGGCGCCCGCCTCGATATCGATGAGGCTCGGGCGCGAGGGGGCGTAGGTCACCTCGATCCGGTCGCCGATCTCGGCGCTGTCGTAGAGGCCCGGCTCCACCTCCGTCTCGGCAGCTTGCAGGTCGTCTCCGCGCGGCATCTGCAGGGTGAGGAAGTAGCGGTCGACGTCGTTGTCGTAGACGTCTTCGGACCGCTTGCTCATCACCTCCGCCTCGACGCGCACGCCCTCCTCGGCCAGAAGCCGGGCATCGCCGGCCTCCATCCGGGCGAGGAGCAGCAGCCCCACAGCCACGGCGAAGGGCACCAGCGGGTGCCAGCCGATAAAGCGCCGGGCCAGGTGCCCGCCGCTCACCTCGAGGCGGGCCGGCTCACTCACCTCGCAGCGTGACGTCGATATGGCCGGACATCTCGATCGGCGATTCGTCGGGCATCGGCTCGTAGGTCATCTCGTCGACCGGAACCACGGTAGCGGTGAAATCGATGATGTAGTGGTCGCCGTCGACCTCGGCCGACTCGAGGGTAAAACTGCCCATCTCCATATCGCTGACATACATCGGCGCCGGGCCGCCGGGGAAGTACTGCATGTTGGTCGCTGCGATGTTCGGGCCGGGCCGCACGAACGACAGCGCCATGCGCGGGTCGCCCAGCTTGACGCCCGGCTCGCCGGTATGGGCGTTGATCGAGAGGACGCTCGCCCCCATGGGGCCGACGAGCTGCGCGTAGGGCTCTTCATGGTCGGTGAGGTAGGGCACCCAGAAGGTGAGAGACTCGCCGATGAACTCAACCTCGATGGTTCCCATGCTCTCCATCTCCAGCCCCTGGCCGAGAGCCGGCGTGGCGAAGAGAAGGGCGCAGAGGGGAGTCGCAAGACGCATCATTGGGTTACCTCCAGGTTTATGGGCATGGCTCCGGTGGGATTTGCCACCTCCATCGGGGGGCAGGCGCCTTCGGTGCAGGCGCCGATGGCGATCTGAAACTGCACCGGGTCGCTCGAGGCGTC
Source organism: Pseudoroseicyclus sp. H15 (assembly GCF_054353345.1). Classification (NCBI taxonomy): domain Bacteria; kingdom Pseudomonadati; phylum Pseudomonadota; class Alphaproteobacteria; order Rhodobacterales; family Paracoccaceae; genus Pseudoroseicyclus; species Pseudoroseicyclus sp. H15. The sequence continues at coordinate 136,127 of NZ_JBTHJE010000005.1, read as the reverse complement.
GCAGGGCGAAATGCTGCGCTCGTAGATCCGCCAGGTCTGCGTGCCATCGCCGATCTCGGTGACACCGGCCCCGCTGAAAGCGGGGATCTCGGTGTTCACCACGAAGGGCTGTGAGGCATCGCTGTCGCGGATCGTCACCACCCGCCGGTGCGGGGTGACGCCATCGGGGTAGCGGATGCCGAATTCGGCGGTGCAGGCCGAATAGCTCGGCGCCAATGCGTCGGAGCCGATGCGGGTGCGGGTGACGAAGGCCACCGCCTCCGCTGACGCCCCGCCATCCGCCATCACATCGGGGCCGGCATCGTCGCAGCCGGCGAGCGCCAGAAGCACGGCGGCCAGACAGCTTGCGTGACGTCGCATGAGGGATCTCCTTGGACTATCGGGCTTTGAACGATCGGCTGCGTCAGCGATCGTCGGCAGGGTCGGGGATGCTGCGCATGTCGAAGGGCCGACGCTCAAGCACCGGAATGCCGTTCGCCACCGCGTCGACCTGCTGAAAGCCGAGGAGCTGCTTTTCCGACACGAGCCAGAGGTGCAGCGTGAAATGCATGGTCATGCCGCCGGATGTGAAATCCGCCTCTCCGACGAAGCGCGGCAGGTCGCTGATCGCGCAGCCGGCCCGCTCGGCCAGGGTTTGGCCGTCGTAGTTGAGCTCCGGCAGCTCGGCGCCTTCGGCAAGCTCCACGCCGTCGGGCAAAGGCGGCGACTGAGCGAAATCCCAGGTGCCCGAATCCACCCATTCAAGCGGGACATTGACACCCTCGCCGCCGACAGGGCGCAGCCAGAACTGGCCGTCGTCGTCGACGGAAAGGTACCCTTGCTGCGGCTCGAGCGACGAGGGGTGCGGCATCATCATGCCCGACGTGATGACGTAGCCGGGGCCGTGGCGGACCGTATAGAGCCCTTCAAGCCCGTACTCGATTATTTCGCGGTCGACCGCCCTGTCGCTGCCGCAGAGCGGATTGTCATCCTGTGCGATGGCAGCGGCGGGAAATGAAAGCAACGCCGGCAAGACGAGGCCGGCGAGCGCGGTGCGGAAATTGGGCAAAAAATGTTTCATGAGGCGAGGTAGCCTCAGCCGGGGCCGGTCGGGCAAGTCGTCGGTTTTGACGACAGGTCAAGTGAGCTTTAGTATTGGTGTCGATGCGACGCTTAGACATAGCCTCTCTGGCCGATGCCATAGCGGATGCCAGCTCGGCGCAGGACGCTTGGTCGCGCTTCGCCGGCGCGCTGGCCGAGCGGGGGCTCGGGCGTGTGGCGCTTCACGAAGATCTCGATCTCTCCGCGCCCAATCCCTTCGCCGACAGCAGCCACCGCCGCCAGTTCGGCGTGACCTGGTCGGCGAGGCATGACCGCCGGCTGCGGCATTTCCGGGGCAATGTCCGGGACGCCCCTGGGCCGGAGAGCTGGCCCATATCCGCCCCTCGCTGAGCTTCTTCTCGCGCTTCCGCACGCCGCTTTTCATCGACCATCACCAGATCGTGAGCGACGGGGCGCATGGGGCCTTCGGGCCGCTCTGCCTCTACCTCACCGAGCATATGGGCCAGCAGCAGGCCCTCGCCTACCCCCTGCAAGACCCGGCGACGGGGCGGGCCTCGATCCTTTCGGCCTGGGGCGACGAGGCACGCGGCGATTTCTCGGCCTATGTCGCCGGGCACGGGCCGGAGCTGCACATGGCCAGCCAGGCCTTCCTGGCGCTGCTGCAATTGCGCTGGCCGGTGACAGGTGGGCCGGTTCTGCGACCTGTCAGCCCGAGGTTCCGCGATCTGGCCCCGCCCGACCCGCCGCTTTCAGAGCGCGAGCGACAGGTGCTGGGCGGCCTCGCCGACGGACATGGGGCCCAGCACATCGCCGATGCGCTCGGCCTGTCGGACCGGTCCGTCCGCGAGTATATCCGCCGCGCCCAGGTCAAGCTCGCTGCCCCCAGCCGGACGGCGGCGGTGGCGCGGGCCACGGCGCTCGGCCTCATCTGAGCGCATCGGGGCAGGATCGGCCAGCCCCTTCGGCAAGCCGGGCATGGACATCGAGGCGCCGGCACGGCTAACTCAGCCGGCACTTCGGAGGGCCACCATGCGCGACATTCTCACGGTAACGCTGAACCCGGCACTCGACATTGCGACAGAGGTCGACGGCGTCGTGCCCGGCCTGAAGCTGCGCTGCGATGCGCCCCGGTCAGACCCGGGCGGCGGCGGCATCAACGTGAGCCGAGCGATCCGGCTGCTCGGCGGCCATGCCCGCACCTTCGCCGTGCTTACCGGCGCGACGGGCGCGCGGATGGCGCAGATCCTCACCGAGACAGGCCATCACCTGATCACCTTCTCGGGCGCCACCGAGACGCGCCAGAGCCTCGCCGTGATCGACCGGCTGACCGGCGCGCAATACCGCTTCATGCTGCCCGGCCCCGACTGGCCGGCGGATGTGGCGCTGCAGGTGGCGGCGCGGGTCGAGCATGAGGCCGAACCGGGCTCGCTCGTCGTCATCTCCGGCTCGCTGCCGCCCGGTTGCCCGGCGGAGATCCTGTCGGATCTGGTCGCCCGGCTGACGGTGAAACGGGTGGAGACGCTGATCGACACCTCGGGGCGAGGCCTGCATCACATCGCCGGGCCAGACCATGGCGCGCCGCCGACTGTGCTCCGCATGAACATGACGGAGGCCGACGATCTGGCCGGCCGGCCCCTGCGGTCGCTGGCCGAGACGGCCGATTTCGCCAGCTCGCTCGTCGCGCGCGGCATCACCAGCATCGCCATCGTGGCGCGCGGGCCGGAGGGCTCGGTGCTGGCCACGAAGGAGGGCCGCTGGCACAGCCACGCCGCCGATGTGCCGGTGCGCAGCAAGGTGGGGGCGGGCGACAGCTTCGTCGGCGCCTTCACGCTGGCCTTCGCGCGCGGCATGGCGCTGCCCGATTGCCTGTCCTGGGGCGTCGCCGCCGGCTCTGCCGCGGTGATGACAGAAGGCACGGCGCTCTGCGAGCCGGAGGATTTCAACCGCCTCTTGCCGCTCTGCCCCTCGAACGAGATTTGAGCGCTTGGGCTAGGCTCATAACCCACCTTCTATCTCTTTACCTACCTCGCCCGGCGCCTGCGGTTTGACTCGGGGCGGGGAGCGGAGCGGTGAAGGTGCAGCCTCAGCTCCCCGTCACCGGGTACTTCTTCGCAAGATCGTCCAGCCCGAAGCGGATAAGCTCGCCCAGCACGTCCAGATCCACGCCCTTCAACGCCCCGAGATACAGGCAAGACTTGCCGAGCTTGTGCTTGCCAAGCCGCTCCAGGATCGGCCCATACTCGCCGTAGCCCGGCATGATGTAGACCACCATGTTGGCCTTCCTCGGCGCGAAGCCGGTCGCTAGGAAATCCCCCTCGCGCCCGCTGTCATAGACGTAATGATAGCTCCCGTAGCCCACGATCGACGGGCCCCACATTTGCGGCTTCCAGCCCGTCACGTCGCGGAACAGCTGCTCCAGCGCCCGCGCATCCTCGCGCCGGCGGGCGGGCTCCACCGCATCGAGATAGGCACCCACATCGGCGCCGGTGGGGGTCGTCACAGGATCGGCCATGGCAGCTCCCTTCGCCGCCAGCCTAGTCCGGGCCCTGCCCTAGCGGAAGGCCGGCCCGTGCGCCCAGACGGTGAGCGACAGCCGCTCGCCCGCGGAAACCGGCGTCACCCGGTGCAGCAGGTAGGCGGGGAAGAGCGTCGCATCCCCACGGCCCCGCTTCGCCTCCACCACATGGCCCGAGGGCATGATCTCCAGCGCGCCTCCCGCGTAGCCCTCGGGCTCGGAGAGCTGCACCACAAGCGTCAGCTTCCGCCGTGCGGCGAGGCGCCCGTCGCCGATGTCGCTGTGCCAGTCGAAATGGCCCGCCCGCGCCCCGTCGTAGCGCGCGACCTGCGGGCTCTCGGCGAAATCGGTGAGGTCGAAGCGAAAGGTCTCGCGGTTGGCCTCGGCCACCAGCGCGATCAGCCGGTCCATCACCCAGCCCGCGCCCTCCACCTCGTCGAGCCAGACGAGATCGGCCCGCCGCATGTTGCTTTCCCGCTGGCCAACCAGCCGCGCCTCCCGGGCCGGCGCCTCGGCGGCGATGAGGGCGAGGTGGTCGCATTCGGCCGCCGAGAAGGCCGCGGCGATGGGGTGGACGTGGATCATGGGGTTAGGCGCCTTGCAGGGTGAAGCGCTCCTCTAGTGCGTGCCGCTCCCCGGCGCTGAGCTATCCGCGACGGAGCCAGCGTCGCTTTCGCGCCTCGCCAAGGGCCCGCCCTGCCCTACATGTCGGCCATGACCCAACGAATCCATGTCCCGCCCAACGGCGGTATCCCGAACCATCCTCGCTGGGCCGCGCTGGTTGTGCCCGGCGCCGCTCCCGTGAGCCTCGATGCGGCGGGGGCCAAGCGGCTGGTGCGCGAGCATGGCTGGGGCGGGGAATGGGACTGGACGGTCTACGACTTCCACCATTTCCACCCCGATGCGCATGAGGCGCTGCTCTGCATCGCGGGTCGCGCCAGCCTGAAGATCGGCGGCGAAGAGGGCGAAGAGATCGACATCCGCCCCGGCGACGGGCTGATCCTGCCCGCTGGCACCGGGCACAAGCTCCTGTCTTCGGGTGACGGCTTCCGGGTCGTGGGCTGCTACCCGCCGGGGCAGGAAGAGCCGCAGATCATTCGCGAGGATGAGGCCACGCCAGGCCAGTATGACGCTCAGATCGCCGCCCTGGCCGCGCCGGAGACAGACCCTTTCACCGGCAAGCCCTTCACCGGCTGGGAGTGACCCCGCCACAAGCGGCGATTTCCATATGGAAATCGTGCACGGAAACCATATGGTTTCCGGCGCCTCAGGAGGGGTCGCGCCAGCGGTTGACGATGGGATAGCGGCGGTCGAGCCAGAAGGCCCGGTTGCTCAGCCGCGTGCCGGGGGCCGACTGGAAGCGCTTGTATTCGCTGATGTAAATCAGGTGCTCGATGCGTTTGACCGTCTCGCGGTCGTAGCCCGCCGCCACGCACTCCGCCACGCTCGCCTCGCGATCCACCAGCATCTCCAGAATGCCGTCGAGCACGTCGTAGGGCGGCAGCGAATCCTCGTCCTTCTGATCAGCGCGCAGCTCGGCCGAGGGCGGCTTGTCGATGATCCGCTTCGGGATCACCTCGCCCTCGGGCGCCTTCATCCACGGGCGGTGATGGGCATTGCGCCAGCGGCAGATCTCGAAGACGCGGGTCTTGTAGAGATCTTTCAGCGGGTTGTAGCCGCCGTTCATGTCGCCGTAGATCGTGGCATAGCCCACGGCGACCTCGGACTTGTTGCCGGTGGTCAGCAGCATCTCGCCGAACTTGTTGCTCATCGCCATCAGCAGAAGGCCCCGCAGGCGGCTCTGGATGTTCTCCTCCGTCACGTCCGGCTCGGTGCCTTCGAAGAGCGGCGCCAGCGTGTCGGTGATGGCCCGGCGCCCTTCGGCGATGGGCACGAAATCATAGTGACAGCCCAGCCGCTCGGCGGCGAGCTTGGCGTCCTCCAGCGAATGCTCGGATGTGTATTCGCTCGGCAGCATCACGCAGCGCACCTTCTCCGGCCCGATCGCATCGGCGGCGATCGCCGCGGTCAAAGCGGAATCCACCCCGCCCGAGAGGCCGAGCAGCGCCTTCTTGAACCCGCATTTGCGCATGTAATCGGCGACCGACAGCACCATGGCGCGGTAGTCCTGCTCCAGCGACACCGGGTGCACAGCGCGCGCGCCCTCGACCGGCGCCCAGCCCTCGGGGTCCTGACGGAAATCGACATGCGCCAGCGCCTCGTCGAACACCGGCATCTGCAGCGCCAGCACGCCCTTGCGGCCAAGCACGAAGGAGCCGCCGTCGAAGACCTGATCGTCCTGTCCGGCCACCTGGTTGAGATAGACGAGCGGCAGATCGGTCTCGACCACGCGGGCCACCATGTGGTGCAGACGCACGGCGAACTTGTCGCGCCGGTAGGGCGAGCCGTTGGGTACGACGAGGATATCGGCGCCGCTCTCGGCCATCGCCTCGGCGACATCGGGGAACCAGGCATCCTCGCAGATCGGCAGGCCAATGCGCAGCGGACCGGCATCGAAGGGCCCGGCGAGAGGGCCGGCAGCGAAGACGCGCTTTTCGTCGAAGACGTTGTAATTCGGCAGCTCTGTCTTGAGCTTGCGGTAATGCACGGCACCGTCTTTCAGGATGGCGTAGCTGTTATAGAGCAGCCCCGTCTCCGCCAGATACGGCGCGCCGACTCCCAGCATCGGGCCCTCGGCGCAGTCTTTCGCAAGCTGCTCGACCACCGCCATCGCGTCGCGGGTAAAGGCGGGCTTCATCACCAGATCCTGCGGCTGGTAGCCGGTGATCCACATCTCGGGCATCACCACGAAGTCCGACCCGGCGTCGCGGCCCGCCTGCCACGCCTCTTTGGCGCGAGCGGCATTGCCGGCCAGATCGCCCAGAACCGGGTTCCACTGCACCAAGGTGAGGCGGAAAGTATCGCTCATCGCCGGCTCCTGCTTGCGGGTCCCGATTCCCATAAACTGGCCGCGAGGTGAGGGAAAGCATCGGGGGCGCGCAGTTGTCAGCCCGCCCCGGCACAGCTAGGCTGGCCCGCGCTGGCACGTGTGAGGGAGTGGGGCAGATGACGACAGGGCGCGGAACGTTTCGCCTCTTCGCGGCTGGGCTGACAGCGGCCGGCCTGGCTGCGGGTGCTCTTGTCGCGCCGGCGGCGGCGCAATCGGTCACCACCAAGCAATACGAAGACGGCGGCGTCTACGAGGGCCAGTTCCTGAACGGCAAGCAGCACGGGCAAGGCACCTACCGCCTGCCGAATGGCTATGAATACACCGGTGAATGGTACGAGGGCGAGATCCGCGGGCAAGGCACCGCGACCTACCCGAACGGCTCTGTCTACGAAGGCCAGTTCGCCGCAGGCAAGCCCGAGGGCGTGGGCCATATCACCTTCGCCGATGGCGGCACCTATGAAGGCGAGTGGACCGACGGCAAGATCACCGGCCAGGGCGTGGCGACCTATGCCAACGGCGTGCGCTACGAGGGCGAGTTCCGCAATGCCATGCACCATGGCCAGGGCACGATGACGACGCCCTCGGGCTATGAATACAGCGGCACCTGGGTGAACGGCGTCAAGGAAGGCACCGGCACGATCACCTTCGCCGACGGCTCTGTCTATGAAGGCGAGCTGACCAATGGCGAGCGCAACGGCACCGGCACGCTGACGATGCCTGATGGGCTCACTTATACCGGTGCCTGGGTCGACGGACAGATGGAGGGTGAGGGCGTGCTCACCCAGCCGGGCGGCGATGTCTACGAGGGCACGCTGGTTGCCGGCCGCCGCGAGGGCACCGGCACCGTCACCTACGCCAATGGCGACGTCTATCAGGGCGGCTTTCACGAAGATCGCCGCCACGGCCAAGGCACCTTCACCGCCAGCGACGGCTACAAATACGTGGGCGCCTGGGAGGCCGGCAAGATCGAGGGGATCGGCGAGGTCACTTACCCCGACGGCTCGGTCTACACGGGCGAGTTCTCGAACGATCTGGCCAATGGCCAGGGCAAGATCACCTATGCCGACGGCTCGACCTACGAGGGCGGCTGGGTGAACGGCGTGATCGAGGGCGAGGGCGTGGCGACTTACGCGAACGGCCTTGTCTATGAAGGTGAGTTCGTCGGCGGCCGCAACGAGGGCCAGGGCACTATGACCTATCCCGACGGCTACACCTACACGGGCGGCTGGGTCGACGGCCAGCGTGAGGGCGAAGGCACCGCCACCTATGCAGACGGCACGGTCTATACCGGCGAGTTCCTCGGCGGGCAGCGGCACGGGCAAGGCACGATCACGATGCCCGACGGCTTCACCTATGTCGGCACCTGGGAAGACGGCGAGATCTCTGGCAGCGGTGTTGCGACCTATGCCAATGGCGATGTCTACGAAGGCAATTTCGAAAGCGGCCGCCGCCAGGGTGAGGGCACCATGCGCTACGCCTCGGGCGAAGTGGCCGAGGGCGAATGGATGGACGGCGCGCTCACCGAAGGTTCCGTCGCCGAAGGCGCGGGCGACGGCAGCGCCGGTGCCATCGAAGCGCCGGACGAAGCCACGGCCACGGCGCCGGATGAAGCCGAAGCGCCGGCCGAGTAACGCCACAGCGGGCGTCCCTGAAGGGGCGCTGCACCCTCCCCTCCTGCGCCGCAGAGCGCCGCATAATCGGGCAAAACGATGCCGCCGCGTAAGCTGCGGCAGTATCGGGACTTTTCCCGGAACTATCCCTCTCCCGACCAGTTGGTCTCTCTGAAAGCCCCGGCCTGTCGGCTGGGTCTGGGTAGCTTGCGCGTCAACGTTCCATTCGAGCGGTACGCGCCGGACTTTCCCGACAATCAAGTTGAACCGGGCGACGAAGCCACGCTTCGGCCCCGAATGACAACAGACAGGAGCCACCCCTCCATATGACCGCACTCACCCGCAAGACCTCCCGCGCCCTGGCACTCGCCACCGGCAGCACCCTCGCCCTCGGCCTCGCCGTCACCTCTGTTCCGGCCGTCGCCCAGGAAACCCCTGTCGAGATCGAAACTGGGCAGAACGACCTGTTCTCCTCGCGCGTCCTCACCACCGAGCTCAGCAACCCCTGGGCCATGCAGTGGGGCCCTGATGAGATGATCTGGCTCACCGAGCGGACCTCGGGCGAAGTCACGCGCGTCGATCCCGTCTCTGGCGAGCAGCAGACGCTGCTGACGCTCGACGACGTCTACACCGGCGCCCAGCACGAGGGCCTTCTCGGCCTCGCGCTGCACCCCGAGCTGATGCAGGGCACGGGCAACGATTACGTCTACATCGGCTACACCGTGAACAACGGCACCGAAGAGGAGGTCGACCCCTCCGCCCAGATCATCCGCTACACCTGGGATGACGAGATCCAGCAGCTCGTCGACCCGATGCCGCTGATCACCGGCCTGCCCGCATGGAACGACCACAACGCCGGCCGCGTCGTCTATGGCCCCGATGACATGATCTACTATTCGATCGGCGAGCAGGGCGCGAACTTTGGCCGCAACTACCAGCGCCCGAACCGTGCGCAGCAGCTGCCCACCGCCGAGGAGGTCTCGGGCGAAGACTGGGTGAGCTACTCGGGCAAGATCCTGCGGATGACGCCCGAGGGCGAGATCCCGGAAGACAACCCGACGCTCGATGGCGTGCAGAGCCACATCTACAGCTACGGCCACCGCAACCCGCAGGGCCTCGCCTTCGGCAGCAACGGCGTGCTCTATGAGAGCGAGCATGGCCCGAGCACCGATGACGAGCTCAACATCATCCAGTCCGGCGGCAACTACGGCTGGCCGAACGTTGCGGGCTACATCGACGACAGCGGCTATCTCTACGGCAACTGGAGCGCCGCGCCCGAGGGCACGCCCCGGTCGGACGAGTTCCCGCCGGAAGTGCCGACCTACCCGGAATCCGAGTTCGAGCCCGAGATGGTGCCGCCGCTGGCGACCTACTTCACCGTGGGCGACGACTTCCCCTTCGGCGAGCAGTGCGGCTACATCTGCAACCCGACCATCGCGCCGTCCTCGATCCTCTATTACGACGCCGGTGAAGACGGCATTGAGGAGTGGGACAACTCGGTTCTGCTGCCGACGCTGAAGCACGGCACGCTCTACGTGCAGCAGCTCAGCGAAGACGGGATGGAAGCCGATGGCAAGCCGACCGCGTGGTTCAACACACAGAACCGCTACCGCGACGTGATGGTCGGCCCCGATAACCGCACCGTCTTCATCGCGACGGATGCCTTCGGTTCCGCCGCCGCGCTCTACGGTGACAGCCTGACGACCGACGTGATGCTGAACCCCGGCTCGATCCTGATGTTCACCTATGGCGGCGAAGACACCGGCGTGTCGGTGACCTCCGGCGCGGCCGCGGGTGACACCACCGGCGAGATGGGCGCGGACGACGCGGCCAATCAGGAAGAGTGGGAAGACGAAGCCTCTGCCGAGCCCATGGACGAGGGCACCGAGACCGCCGCGGCGCCGACCGAAGCCTCGGTCGCCGAGATGGTTCGCATCGGTGAAGCCAAGTACGGCATCAACTGCGTGACCTGCCACGGTGTGGACGGTGAAGGCGACGAAGGCGTGCCGCTCGCCGGCAACGAGAACATCGCCAGCGCGGAATATGTCGCCGAGACGCTCGTTCACGGCTTCGGCTACATGCCGCCCTTCGGCAACCAGCTCGACGACGAAAGCATCGCGCAGGTCGGCACCTACATCCGCAACTCCTTCGGCAACGACTACGGCGTCGTGACCGTCGAAGAGGTTGCCGCGGCTCGGTAATGTCGAGTTGAGCCAAGCCAAAGCGGGGCGGGGGAGCGATCCTCCGCCCCGTTTGCGTGTGGGGCTACCAGGGCACCTGTTTGCCCGCGTAATCGTAGAAGCCGCCACTCTCCTTCGGCCCCAGCCCCTCGAGCACCTGCCAGAGCGCTTCCGCCGCCTCCGCCGGCGCCAGCTTGTCGCGCGGGTAGCCTTGGGTGAAGGGGGTTTCCACCGTCCCAGGATGCAGCGCCGCAATCACCGCATCCGGATGCGTCCGCCCCAGCTCGATCGCCGCGCCGCGCACGATCTGGTTCAGCGCGGCCTTGCTCGCCCGGTAGGAATACCAGCCGCCCAGCCGGTTGTCGCCGATCGAGCCCACGCGCGCCGAGAGCACGCCCACTCGCGCTGGCGCGTCCCGGGCCAGCAGCCGCGGCACCTGCCCCAGCATGAGTGCCGGCCCGACGGCATTGACGGCGAAGACCTGCGCCATCGCCGCGGCCTCCACCGCCTTCAGCGCTTTCTCCGGCGTCCCGCCCGGCGGTGCCAGAATGCCCGTGGCTATCCAGATCGCCTCGAATGGCCCCTCCAGCGCGACCAGATGCTCCGCCACCGAGGCCGCGTCGGTGATATCGAACCCGTCAGCCTGCCGCGACAGGGTCACCACATCGGCCCCCTGCCCCGCCGCCCTTGCCGCCAGCGCGGCGCCGATTCCGCCGGAGGCGCCGATGATCAGAACCCGTGTCATGCCGCTCCCGCCTTCCTTGCCATCCGGAACCATTGCGCCGGGGCCGGGCTTGGTTCGTCAAGACCGGGAGGACAGCCAATGAAGGATGCCAGCAACCAGACCGCCACCATCTACCGGATGGTCATGCCAGACCACCTGTGCCCCTACGGCCTGAAGTCCGTCGACCTGCTGGAACGTGAGGGATTCGAGGTCGACGATCACTGGCTGACGACCCGCGAAGAAACCGATGCCTTCCTCGCCAAACACAACGTCGAAACCTCGCCGCAAACATGGATCGGCGGCAAGCGCATCGGCGGTTATGGCGACCTGCGCAATTACTTCGACAAGCCGGTGCAGCACGAGGGCGAGACCTCCTACCAGCCCGTCATCGCCATCTTCGCCGTCATGGCGCTTGCCGCGCTGGCCCTCACCTGGGGGCTGCTGGAGACGGTCTTCACCATGCGCACCGTGGAATGGTTCGTCGCGCTCTCGATGTGCGTGCTCGCCATCCGCAAGCTCGAAGACCTCGAGAGCTTCTCGACCATGTTCCTCAATTACGATCTGCTCGCCCGGCGCTGGGTGCCCTATGGAAAGGTCTATCCCTTCGGCGAGGCGCTGGCCGGCATCTTGATGGTTGGCGGCATCCTGCCCTGGATCTCGGGCCCGGTCGCGCTGTTCATCGGCACGATTGGCGCCATCAGCGTGTTCAAGGCGGTCTATATCGACAGGCGCGCGTTAAAATGCGCCTGCGTCGGCGGCGCCTCTTCCGTGCCGCTCGGCTTCATCTCGCTCACCGAGAACCTCGCCATGGTCGGCATGGGGCTTCGCTCGCTGCTCAAGCTCTTCGCCTGAGAAAACACTTTTCCTCAGCCGAATCGCCCCTATAGTTCGCCTTATGAGCATGAACGCCAATTCCACCGCCTTTGCCGTGCGCGACCCGCGCGCGCTGGCGCTTGGCCTGCTCCTTCTTAGCTGCCTCTGAGCGTGCCCTTCGGCGCGACCGCTCAGAGGTATCCACGCGCCAGGACCCGCAGCTAAGAAAGACCCCGACATGACCAGCAGAGCATACCCCCGGCCCACGGCTGGATTTCGCGCGCCCCGCGGCGTATCCCCCCGCCAGATGCAAAAGGGAGAGGCGCAATGAGCCCGGAAAATCGCGTCCTGATCTTCGACACCACCCTGCGCGACGGCGAGCAGAGCCCCGGCGCCACGATGACCCATGAAGAGAAGCTGGAGATCGCCTCCATGCTCGATGACATGGGCGTCGACATCATCGAAGCGGGCTTCCCCATCGCCTCCGAGGGCGATTTCCGCGCCGTCTCCGAGATCGCCAAGCTCTCGCAGCAGGCCACGATCTGCGGCCTCGCCCGCGCGAACTTCAAGGATATCGACCGCTGCTGGGAGGCGGTGCAGCACGCCAAGTCTCCCCGCATCCACACCTTCATCGGCACCTCGCCCTTGCACCGCGCCATTCCGAACCTCGACATGGACCAGATGGCCGAGCGCATCCACGAGACGGTCACGCACGCCCGCAATCTCTGCGACAACGTGCAATGGTCGCCGATGGACGCGACGCGGACGGAGTGGGACTATCTCTGCCGCACCGTCGAGATCGCCATCAAGGCCGGCGCCACCACGATCAACATCCCCGATACCGTGGGCTACACCGCGCCCGTCGAGAGCGCCGAGCTGATCCGCAAGCTGATCGAAACTGTGCCCGGCGCCGATGAGATCATCTTCGCCACGCATTGCCACAACGACCTCGGCATGGCGACGGCCAACTCCCTCGCTGCCGTCGCGGGCGGCGCCCGGCAGATCGAATGCACGATCAACGGCCTCGGCGAGCGGGCGGGCAACACCGCGCTCGAAGAGGTGGTGATGGCGCTGAAGGTCCGGTCGGACATCATGCCGTGGCACACGAATGTCGACAGCCGGAAGATCATGAATATCTCCCGCCGCGTCGCCACCGTCTCGGGCTTCCCGGTGCAGTTCAACAAGGCCATCGTCGGCAAGAACGCCTTCGCCCACGAGTCCGGCATCCACCAGGACGGCATGCTGAAGAACGCCGAGACCTTCGAGATCATGCGCCCCGAGGATGTCGGCCTCACCGCCACCTCGCTGGTCATGGGCAAGCACTCGGGCCGCGCTGCCCTGCGGAGCAAGCTGAAGGAGCTGGGCTTCGAGCTGGCCGACAACCAGCTCAACGACGTCTTCGTGCGCTTCAAGGAGCTCGCCGACCGCAAGAAGGAGGTCTACGACGAAGACCTCGTCGCCCTCGTCCGCCAGAACGAGGCGGTGGAAGACCGGCTGAAGCTGAAATCGATGCGCGTCGTCTGTGGCATGGGCGTGAAGGCCGAGGCCGGCATGACGATCGAGGTCGACGGGCAGGATCACAGCGTCACCGCCAATGGCGACGGCCCGGTCGATGCGACGTTCAACGCGGTGAAAGCCATCTTCGACCACGGCGCCCGCCTGCAGCTCTACCAGGTCAGCGCGGTGACCGAAGGCACCGACGCGCAGGCGACGGTCTCCGTCCGCCTCGAGGAAGAGGGCCGCATCGCAACCGGCCAGTCGGCGGATACCGACACGGTCGTGGCTTCCGCCAAGGCCTATATCAACGCGATCAACCGCCTGCTCGTGCGCCGCAAGAAGAGCGCGCCGGGCGCGGATGTGAAGGAAGTCAGCTACAAGGACGTCGGCTAAGATAGCAGCCCGGCCCCTCGGGGGCCGGGCGTTGCCGGGGGCGGTGGGTTACAAACCCACCCTACGCAACGTCCGTAGGGTGGGTTTCCAACCCACCTCCCCCCTCACCCTTCGAGCCACCCCTCGAGGTTGCGCAAGGTGACCGCCGTCCCGTCGGCGATCCCGCGCTGCAGGAACATCTCCAGCTGCTCGGCCGAGCTGCAGCGCATCTCCATCACCATCCGCGTCCCTTCGCCCTCGGGCTCGAACGTCACCTCCGACGTCGCCCCCATCGCCGCCATGCCGAAGCCGCGGGGCGGGTCGACCCTTGTGTACGTGCCCTCGAACGGGTGCGCGGCGTGATCCACGTTCACGAAGCGGAAGGTGCCGCCCTCCCGCAGGTCCATCTCGCAGGCGGCGAGTGGCTTGCCCGTCGGGTCCCACCATTGCGAAAGCTGCTCCGGCTCCGTCCATGCGGCATAGACGCGCTCGGGCGGGGCGGAGAAATGTCGGGTGAAGCGGATCGTGTGGGCGGCTCGGTCGATCTCGAAATCGGCGCGCGCTCTTGTCTCTGCGGTCATGTCTTCTGTCCCTTCTGCGGGGTTGAGAGAAAGTCGTCCAGATTGTCGAAGCGGTCCTCCCAGAGTTGGCGGAAGCCTTGCGTCCACTCGGCCAGCTCCTTCATCGCGCCCGGCACGATACGGCGGGGGCGGCGATTGGCGTCGCGCCCAGTCGTGATGAGCCCGGCCGTCTCCAGCACCTTCAGATGTTTCGAGATGCTCGGCTGCGACAGGTCGTGCGGCGCCGCCAGCTCGGCCACCGTCGCTTCCCCCTCCAGAAGCCGGGAAAGGATGGCGCGGCGTGTGGGGTCGCCGAGGGCGGAGAAGGCGAGATCAAGCTGCATGGGCACTCCCTAGGATAATTACCGAATCAGAATATAGCCTATTGTTCATATTGACGCCAGTTGATTTTGGGGGCCCGTTGGCGTATAGATGATTCACTATATAGAAAGTCACCCATGTCCGACGCGCTCGACCAGATCTTCGCCGCCCTCGCCAACCCGGCCCGCCGCCAGATGCTGCGGCGGCTGCAGGAGGGGCCAGCGACGGTGATGGAGCTTGCCGCGCCCTCCGGCCTGACCCAGCCGACCGTCTCATCGCACCTCAAGGTGCTGGAAAAGGCCGGCCTCGTCACCCGGGGCCGCGAGGCCCAGACGCGGCCTGTCGTGCTTAACGCCGAGAGGCTGGAGAAGGCGTGGAACTGGCTCGGAGACTACAAGGCGTTCTGGGAGGTCTCACTTGAGCGGCTCGAACGCTATGCGCAAACCCTGCCCGATGAGGAGACAGACCCATGACGGCGCATGCCCCCGCCGACGACAAGGCCGCCCGCACGCTCACGCTCATCCGCGTGATGCAGGCGCCCGCCGCCAAGATCTACCGCGCCTTCACCGCGCCGGAGCACATGAAGGCCTGGTTCGGCCCGGGCGACTATCCGGTGACCACCTGCGAGATGGATTTTCGCGAGGGGGGCAACTGGATGATGCGCATGACGGGCCCCGACGGGAAGGAAGGGCCGCCCTTCGGCGGCCATTACATCGAGATCGTGCCAGACGAGAAGGTCGTCTTCGAAACGAAGCAGCCGAACGATGAATGGATGCGGACCACGGCAACCTTCACCGAGCTGGGCGAGGGCACCACCGTCACAGTCTCCACCGAGTTCTCCTCGCTGGAGCTGCGCCAGGAGCAGGAGAAGTTCGGCTATGCCATCGGCCTGGGGCTGGGCCTCGACCAGCTCGCCACCTATGCCGCGGGGCTGCCGTAATGACCGCGCAAACCGCCATCGGCTGGGGCCTTTCCGGCCTCTTCATCGCCTTCATGATCTTCGACGGCGCGATCAAGCTGCCGCCCATTGCCCCCGTGACCCAGACGATGGAGACGATCGGCTGGCCGACCGATGCCGGCACTGCCCGCCTTCTAGGCATCATCGGCCTTCTCTGTACGGCGCTCTACGCCTGGCCGCCATCGGCCGTGCTCGGCGCGGTGCTGCTGACCGGCTACCTCGGCGGCGCAATCGCCACGCAGCTGCGCCTCGCTGAAGCGGCGCCGCTCTTCAGCCACAAGCTCTTCGGCGTCTATCTCGGGATGTTGATGTGGGGCGGCCTCCTCCTCCGCCTGCCCCAGCTTCGCACCCTCCTCTTCGCCCCGGCGAGCTGACGGCCCCATCGCCCCCTGTCTTTGCTCAAGGAAAACCTCGGGGGGGCCGCCTTCAGGCGGCGGGGGGCAGACAGCCCCCCTCCCCGGCTGCCCACTCTCGCGCCGCCGCGGCAGATTCCTGCCCATACGTCGGCCACCCTCCCTTTCGCCCGGCGGCGCCAGCCGTTAAAAGCCCCCTGCTTGCGCCTCCGGGGGGGAGTCGCGGGCACAGGGGCAATTACAGGCAGGACACCCACATGATCGGACTGGGCGGGCTATTCTCTTCCGACATGGCAATCGACCTTGGGACGGCGAATACGCTCGTCTACGTCAAGGGTCGTGGCATCGTCCTCAGCGAGCCCAGCGTTGTCGCCTACCACGTGAAGGACGGCGTGAAGAAGGTGCTGGCCGTCGGTGAGGATGCCAAGCTGATGCTCGGCCGCACGCCCGGCTCGATCCAGGCCATCCGGCCCATGCGCGAAGGCGTCATCGCCGATTTCGACGTGGCCGAGGAGATGATCAAGTACTTCATCCGCAAGGTCGCCAAGCGCGCGACCTTCTCGAAGCCGAAGATCATCGTCTGCGTCCCGCATGGCGCCACCCCCGTTGAAAAGCGGGCCATCCGCCAATCCGTGCTTTCCGCCGGCGCCCGCCGCGCCGGCCTGATCGCCGAGCCCATCGCGGCGGCCATCGGTGCCGGCATGCCGATCACTGACCCCACGGGGAACATGGTGGTCGATATCGGCGGCGGCACGACGGAGGTGGCCGTGCTCTCGCTCGGCGACATCGTCTATGCCCGATCCGTCCGCGTCGGCGGCGACCGGATGGACGAGGCCATCGTCTCGTACCTGCGCCGCCAGCATAACCTCCTTGTCGGCGAGGCCACGGCCGAGCGCGTGAAGACCTCCATCGGCACCGCCCGCATGCCCGACGACGGGCGCGGCCAGTCGATGCATATCCGCGGCCGCGACCTTCTGAACGGCGTGCCGAAGGAGACCGAGATCTCCCAGGCGCAGGTCGCCGAGGCGCTGGCCGAGCCGGTGCAGCAGATCTGCGAGGCGGTGATGACCGCCCTCGAAGCCACCCCGCCCGATCTGGCGGCCGACATCGTCGACCGGGGCGTCATGCTCACCGGCGGCGGCGCCCTTCTCGGCCAGCTCGACCTCGCGCTGCGCGAGCAGACGGGTCTGGCCATCTCCGTCGCCGATGAATCGCTCAATTGTGTTGCCATCGGCACGGGCAAGGCGCTGGAGTATGAAAAGCAGCTCCGGCACGTTATCGACTACGACAGCTAAGGGGGCGCTGAGCCCCACGGGGAGAGGCCCTTGGCCCAGGACCGACGTGGTGAGGATTACGTCACCCCGATCCGCAGGTTGCTGATCGGCATCCTCTGCCTTGCTCTGGCGGCGGTCTTCCTCGTGTGGCGGATCGACAGCCCGCGGGTGGAGCGGTTTCGCGCCGCGGTGATCGACAAGGTGGTGCCCAGCTTCGACTGGGCCATGGCGCCGGTGACGGGTGCGCTGAACCTCGTCAGCGATTTTCAAAGCTACGCCCAGCTCGCCGAGCAAAACCAGGAGCTGCGTCGCGAATTGCAGCGCATGCGCGCCTGGCGCGAGGCGGCCCTGCAGCTCGACCAGGAAAACGCCAAACTGCGCGACCTCAACAATGTGCGGGTCGATCCGGAGCTGACCCATGTCACCGGCGTCGTGCTCGCCGATTCGGGGGGGCCCTTCCGCCAATCCGTGCTGCTCAATGTCGGCGCCCGCGACGGCATCCTCGATGGCTGGCCGGCGATGGACGGGATCGGCCTCGTGGGCCGCATCTCGGGCGTCGGGCAGACGACGAGCCGGGTGATCCTGCTGACCGATGCCTCGAGCCGCATCCCGGTGGTCATCCAGCCTTCGGGCCAGCGGGCGATCCTGACCGGCGACAACACCATCAACCCCGCGCTCGACTTCCTCGAAGACCCGGATGTCGTGCGCCCCGGCGACCGCGTGGTCACGGCAGGCGACGGCGGGCTCTTCCCGCCCGATCTGCTGGTCGGCCAGGTGGCGCTCGGCACCGACAGGCGGCTGAGAGCGCGGCTGGCGGCCGATTACGAGCGGCTGGAATTCCTGCGCGTGCTGCGCAGCCCCGAGACCGAGCAGATCACCGACCCTGGCGCGCTGCTCGTGCCCGTGGAGGCAGAGCCCGACCCGGTGCCGGAGCCGCAGGTGCCCGAGGGCGCGGGCGAGGAGCTGGCCGATGAGCTGGCAGAGGGCGGAAATGGCTGAGGGTGCCGCCCGGCTGCGGCTGATGGAGGGGGGCTGTCTGCCCCCCGTCGCCAGAGGCGACTCCCCCCGAGGATTTTCTCAGAGCAAAGACAGGGGGGCCGGGCGCCGGGCCCGGAGGGGGCGGGCATGATCTCGAACCCGGTCAGCCGCCTTTGGATCGGGCGGGCGCTTTATCTGGTGCTGGCGCTGGTGCTGATCTTCGTGCGGCTTCTGCCGCTCGATACCATGCCGCAAAGCTGGGCGCCGCCCGACCTGCTGCTGGCCTTCACGCTGGTCTGGGCGGCGCGGCGGCCCGATCTGCTGCCCGCGCCGCTGGTGGCGCTGGTGTTCTTCACCGCCGATATCGTCTTTCAGCGGCCGCCCGGGCTTTGGGCGCTGATGGTGCTGCTGCTCACCGAATGGCTGCGCCGGCGCTCGGCGACGCTGCGCTCAGCGTCTTTCGGCCAGGAATGGCTCACGATCGCGGGAGGACTCACTGTCATCGCGGTGGCCTACCGCACCTGTCTTGCGTTAGTAGTAGCCCCGCTCGCCCCGCTTTCGCTGACCGCGTCGGAAATGCTGCTGACGGCGCTCATCTATCCGCTCGCCGCCGCAATCGCCCATTGGGTTTTCGGCGTGACGCGGCCGGCACCGGGGCAGGTCGACAGTCTGGGACATCGCATATGAGACGACCCACACGCAACGATGCCATCATTCAGCGCCGTTTCTCGCGGCGCGCCCTCGTGCTCGGCGGCCTGCAGGCCGGCGTGGTGGGGGTGCTGGGCTGGCGCATGCATTCGATGCAGGTCGACCATGCCGACGAATTCCGCATGCTGGCAGAAGAGAATCGGATCAACATCCGCCTGCTGCCTCCGGCGCGCGGGCTGGTGTTCGACCGCAACGGCACGCTGCTTGCCGGCAACGAGCAGAATTACCGCATCGTCATCACCCGCGAGGATGCGGGCGATGTCGAGGAGGCCTTCGCCCGGCTGACCAAGCTCGTCAGCCTCGACCCCGAAGTCGTCGAGCGCGCCAAGGAAGAGATGTCGCGCCGCTCGGCCTTCGTGCCCGTGACGATCGTGGATCGCGTGGCCTGGGACGATGTCGCCAAGGTCACCGCCAACGCCCCCGCCCTGCCCGGCATCACCGCTGAGGTCGGCCTCAGCCGCACCTATCCGCTCGGTTCGGACACGGCGCATCTGGTGGGCTATGTCGGCCCCGTCTCTGACTACGACCTGAACGAGGGCTACCTCGCCGAGGATGACGACCCGCTCCTGCAGATCCCCAAGTTCCAGGTGGGCAAGACGGGCGCCGAGGCACGGATGGAGCATCAACTGCGCGGCGCCGCGGGCACGCGGCGCATCGAGGTGAATGCGCTCGGCCGTGTCATGCGAGAGCTCGACCGGGCCGAAGGCGACGCGGGCTCCGACATCCAGCTGACCATCGACGCCCGGCTGCAGCGCTACGTACAAGCCAGGCTCGACGGCGAGAGCGCCGCCGCCGTAGTGATCGACACCGAGACGGGCGATATCCGCGCCATGGCCTCGGCACCGAGCTTCGACCCGAACCTATTCGTGCGCGGCATCTCGGTGGCCGATTACAACGACCTGCTCAATAACGACCATGTGCCGCTGTCGGGCAAGGCCGCTTCCGGCGGCTATCCCCCGGGCTCGACCTTCAAGCTCGTCACCTCGCTGGCGGCGCTGGAGGCCGGCGAGGTTGAGCCGGAAGAGACCATCTGGTGCGGCGGCTATACTGATATCTCGGGCATCCGCTTTCACTGCTGGCGCCCGGGCGGGCATGGCAATGTCACCTTCCACGAGAGCATCAAGCAGAGCTGCGACTGCTATTACTACGAGGCGAGCCAGCGCGTCGGCATAGACAAGATCGCCGACATGGCGCGCCGGCTGGGCCTGGGCGTGCGGCACGATCTGCCGCTTTCGGCCATAACCTCGGGCATCGCGCCGGACAAGGCGTGGAAGCGCGAGCGTTATGGCGAGGAATGGCGGATTGGCGACACCGTCAACGCCTCCATCGGCCAGGGCTATGTGCTGGCCTCACCGCTGCAGCTCGCCGTGATGACGGCGCGCGTGGCGACGGGGCGCGAGGTGACGCCGCGGCTGGTGCACACCATCAACGGCATCGAGCAGCCCTCGGGCCGGGGCGAGAGCCTGGGGCTGAACGAGAACAACCTGCGCCGGCTGCGCGCCGCCATGTTCGATGTGGTCAACCACCAGCGCGGCACCGGCTATGGCACCCGGACGGTGCTAGACGAGGCGAAGATCGCCGGCAAATCCGGCACCAGCCAGGTCCGCCGGATCACGCCGGAAGAGCGGGCGCGTGGCGTGACCCGCAACGAGGATCTGCCGTGGGGCCGGCGCGACCACGCGCTCTGGGTCGATTTCGCCCCCTACGACAACCCGCGCTATGCTGTCTGCGTGGTGGTGGAGCATGGCGGCGGCGGCTCCAGCGTCGCCGGGCCCATCGGGCGCGACATCACCCTGCAGGCACTCTACGACGGCGACCCGCCGCTCGAGGCCTATCCGTCGAATATCCGCGGCCGCATCAGCGAGCAGCAGGCGCATATCCGCGGGCTCGCCCCGCAGGGCGCCACGGCGACGATCAGGGCATGAGGGCCTGATGTCGTACCTTGAGTACAACACCAAATACGTCCCTTCCGGGCTGAGGAAGCTGCTCTACCTGAACTGGCCGGTCATCCTGCTGATCTGCGCGGTGGCCACCTTCGGCTTTCTGATGCTCTACTCGGTGGCGGGCGGAAACCCCGACACCTGGATGATGCCGCAGCTCAAGCGCTTCGGCTTCGGCATGATGCTGATGCTCATCATCGCCATGGTGCCCATCTGGTTCTGGCGAAACATGTCGGTGCTGGCCTATCTCACCGCGCTGGCCCTGCTGGTGGCGGTGGATTTCTTCGGCGACGTCAACATGGGCGCCCAGCGGTGGATCGACCTGGGGTTCATCCAGCTCCAGCCGTCGGAAATGATGAAGATCAGCCTCGTGATGATGTTGGCCGCCTATTACGACTGGCTGCCTGCCAAGCGCGTCTCCAACCCGATCTTCGTGCTGATGCCATTGGGGCTGATCGCCATGCCGGTGCTGCTGACGCTGGTGCAGCCCGATCTCGGCACCGCGCTTTTGCTGCTGCTCGGCGGCGGCGCGGTGATCTTCGCCGCCGGGGTGCACTGGGCCTATTTCGCCAGCGTCATCGGCCTCGGGGTGGGCGCTGTTCTGGCCGTGTTTCAAAGCCGGGGCACGCCCTGGCAGCTGCTGGAGGATTACCAGTACCGCCGGATCGACACCTTCCTCGACCCCGCGAATGACCCGCTGGGCGCGGGCTACCACATCACCCAGGCCAAGATCGCGCTCGGCAGTGGCGGCTGGACGGGCCGGGGCTTCATGCAAGGCACGCAGAGCCGGCTGAACTTTTTGCCCGAGAAGCACACCGATTTCATCTTCACCACGCTGGCGGAGGAGTTCGGCTTCGCCGGGGCGTTCGGCCTGCTGCTGCTCTATGCGCTGATCATCATGTTCTGCGTCTCCTCGGCGTTGAACAACAAGGACCGCTTCGCCGCCCTGCTGACGCTCGGCATCGCGGCGACGTTCTTCCTGTTCTTCGCGGTCAACATGAGCATGGTCATGGGCCTCGCCCCCGTCGTCGGCGTGCCGCTGCCGCTGGTGAGCTGGGGCGGCTCGGCGATGCTGATCCTGCTCTGCGGCTTCGGGCTGATGCAGTCGGCGCACGTCCACAAGCCGCGCTGATGCTGCGGCTGCTCTTCTCTGCCCGCCCGGGCCGGTTCGATGCCTATCGCGGCCCGCTTGAGGCGGCGCTGGCCGAGGCTGGCATCGCGGCGGAACTGGCTGAGGATTGGCCGCCCGGATCGGTGGATTACATCCTCTACGCCCCGAACGGCCCGGTGCAAGATTTCCGCCCGTTCACCCGCGCCAAAGCCGTGCTCTCGCTCTGGGCGGGGGTGGAGAAGGTGGCAGGCAACGAGACGCTGCATCTGCCGCTCGCCCGCATGGTCGATGACGGGCTTCGGCAAGGCATGGTCGATTACGTCACTGGCCACACGCTGCGGCACCACCTCGGCATGGATGCGCATATCGTGAACCCCGGGCACGTCTGGCAGGCGACACCGCCGAAGCTGGCCACGCAGCGCCGGGTCACCATCCTTGGCCTCGGAGAGCTCGGAGCCGCCTGCGGGCAGGCGCTGGCGGGGCTGGGCTTCGACGTGACAGGATGGAGCCGGCGTCCGAAGGAGGTGGCCGGCCTGCGCTGCCTGTCAGGCAGCGACGGGCTGGCCGAGGCGCTGGACGGGGCGGAGATCCTGGTCACCCTCCTGCCCCAAACAGCCGAGACGGAGAACCTGATCGACGCCGCTGCCTTGGCCCGCTTGGCGCCCGGCGCAGCGCTCATCAACCCCGGCCGCGGGCCGCTGATCGACGATAATGCGCTGCTCGCGGCGCTGGACTCGGGCCAGCTCGGCCATGCGACGCTGGATGTCTTCCGCATCGAGCCGCTGCCGGAGGATCACTCGTTCTGGGCGCATCCCAAGGTCACCGTCACCCCGCATATCGCGGCGGAGACACGGGCCGAGACATCGGCGCCGGTGCTGGTGGAGAACATCCGCCGCAGCGAGGCTGGCGAGCCGCTGCTGCATCTGGTCGACAGGGCGGCGGGCTATTAGCGGCGCCGCACCCGGCTGACCTTGCGCTCCTTCGCCGCCGCCTTCTTGCGGGCGGCGCCCTGCTTGCGGCGGGGCGGCTTGCCTGGCCGTTGCGAGGGGCCACGGGGCACGACGGCATCGTCGATGCTCACCAGCTCGCCGACCAGCCCGCCGGTCTCTGCCGCCGCCTCGCTCAGCTTGACCACGGCGCGCTGGCCCAGCTTCATGACGCGGCCCGTCTGGCTGCCCATCAGGCTCTGGCTCTCACGGTCGTAGTGGAAGAACTCGCCACCGAGCGTGCGGATCGGGATCAGCACATCGGCGCCGGCATCGTCGAGCTTCACGAACAGCCCGAACTTCGCCACCCCGGCGACGCGCCCCGGCATCTCGCTGCCCACCCGCTCGCTCATATAGGCGGCGAGGTAGCGGTCGACCGTGTCGCGCTCGGCCATCATCGAGCGGCGCTCGGTGTCGGAGATCTGCTCGCCGATCTGGCCCATCCGGTCGATCTCGCTCTGGCTGAGCCCGTCATCGCCCCAGCGATGCGCGCTCACCAGCGCGCGGTGCACGATGAGGTCGCTGTAGCGGCGGATCGGCGAGGTGAAATGGGCGTAGTTGCGCAAGGCGAGCCCGAAATGGCCGAAATTGTCGGGCCCGTAATAGGCCTGGGACATCGCGCGCAGGGTGCTCATGTTGATGAGCTCGGCCTCGTCCTTGCCCTCGGCCTGCGCGAGCAGCTGGTTGAGATGCTTCGTCTGCAGCACCTGCCCCTTGGCCAGCGTCAGCCCGGCGCCCTCGGCCACCTCACGCAGGCTTTCCAGCTTCTGCGGGTCGGGCTCTTCGTGGACGCGGTAGAGCAGCGGGGTCTTCTTCTCCTTCAGCGTCTCGGCGGCGCAGACATTGGCGAGGACCATGAATTCCTCGATCAGCTTGTGCGCCGTCAGCCGCTCCTTGAAATCGACAGAGGTCACCTCGCCCGCCTCGTTCAGCACGATCTGCCGCTCAGGCAGGTCGAGCTCCAAGGGCTGCCGCCGGCCCCGCGCCAGCAAAAGCGCGTCATAGGCGGCGTAGAGCGGGCGGATCACCTCGTCCATCAGCGCGGCAGCGCGCGCGCTCGGCGCGCCATCCATCGCGGCCTGCACCTCCTCGTAGGGGAAGGAGGCGCGGCTCTTCGTCAGCCCGCGGTGGAAGCGGTGATCGAGCTTGCTGCCATCCTCGCGGATGCGGATCTGAACCGCCAGCACCGCGCGGGGCACGCCCTCGTGCAGCGAGCAGAGGTCGCCCGAGAGCCGGTCGGGCAGCATGGGCACGACGCGGTCGGGGAAATAGGTGGAATTGCCGCGCTTGAACGCCTCGCGGTCGAGCTCGGAGCCGGGGCGGACGTAATGCGCCACGTCGGCGATGGCGACCCAGAGGACATGCCCGCCCGGGTTGTCCGCCGCCTCGTCGGCGCGTGCCAGCACCGCGTCATCGCGGTCGCGCGCATCGGCGGGGTCGATGGTGACGAGGGGCAGGTGCTGCAGATTCTCGCGCCCCTTCAGGCCGGCGGGCTTGGCGGCATCGGCCTCGGCCAGCACCTCGGAGGGGAACTCGTGCGGAATGCCGTGCTGGTGGATGGCGATGAGGCTCACCGCACGCGGCGCCCCCGGCGCCCCCAGCCTTTGGGTGATGCGCGCCTTCGGCAGGCCCATGCGCCCTTTGGGGCCGGCCTGCTCGGCCTCGACCAGCTCGCCGTCTTTCGCGCCATGCTCGTGCCCGGGCGAGACGATCCACTGCCGGTCGGCCTTCTTGTCGATGGGCATGATCCGCCCGCCCTCGGCGCCCTTGCGGTAGATCCCGAGGATCGACTGTGGCGCCCCGGCGATGCGGCGGATCATCCGGGCGGTGTAATCCTGCTCTTCCCCCGGCGTCGGCGTCAGCCGGGCGAGGATGCGGTCGCCCTGCCCCAGCGCCGGATCACCCTCTCGCGGCAGGATGCGGATCGTCGGCTCTTCGCCCTCGCCATGCCATTCCAGCGGCCGGGCCGTCAGGTCGCCATCGGCATCGGGCGCGCTGACCTGGAGGATGGAGACGGGCGGCAGCGTCTCGGGGTCTCGATAGCTGCGCCGCTTCTTCTCGACATGGCCCTCGATCTCCAGCTCCTTGAGCATCCGCTTGAGGTCGATCCGCTCGGCCCCCTTGATGCCGAAGGCCTTGGCGATGTCGCGCTTGTGCGTCTTCTCCGGATGCTCGGAGAGGAAGGCGAGGATCTCTTGCTTGGTGGGGAGCTTGGCCATGCCCTGGCAGGTAGCATGGGGTGGGGGTCGTGGCGAGGGGGCTACGGCCCGCCAGCCTCCCTCACCGCAAGCGTTTTGCCCGGCGCAGGCGCCCGGCGGAGAGGATCGCCGCCACCACCAGCGTCACGAACACCAGCTCGCACAGCTCCTCCGAGACGACGGTCAGCCAGTGGCCGATGACCGGCGAGATGAACCGATGCAGCTTTTCGAAGAGCTGCCCCACCGCCGCAAAGCCGAACCCCAGGAGCACGAGCTTTGGCCAGCTCTGCCGTTCCTTCAGCGCGCGCCAAAGGGCCGGAATCCCGAAGACGAAGAGGGTGACGACACTGGCCACCACAAAGATCGCGATGGCCCCGCCGAAGATGGCAGAGAGGGTGAACCCCTCCGCCGCGTAGAAGGCCGGGTTCAACAGGCGAAAGTCGATGATCCAGACATCGAAGGGCGCCTCGCGGAAGGCCAGCAGCAGCACCAGCGAGATCATGTGCGGATAGCGCGCCCATGCCCGCGGCGGGAACAGCCACAGGAACAGTAGGGGGCAGAGCATCCACAGGATGAACGACATCGTCTCGACCGCCCCGGTCTCCTCGATCCACGCGGCTGGCCCGCCGGTGAAGGGCGTCAGGAGGAGGACGGCGAGAAGGACGGCAGCGAAGAGGAGGAGGGGCTGGCGGTTCGGGAGGGTTCGGGTGTCGGTCATTCATCTTCCGCAAGACGCCGGACCCGGCCTGAGCGACGATCCCTGAGGGGCCGGCCCTCTGGATGGGGTGGGTCGACGTTGGGGGCTGTTGCGGTGGGTCCGGAAGGTTTTGTTCAGCAACCCAATTATGCAGCTTGGCCCGAAAGGCAAATCTGCGGGTCTGAGGGGGGGAGCTTGGGGTTGGGCTGCCGTGTGGAGAGACCTTGAGGCCGAGGGCCTTGGCGATGTTGGCTTGTGCGACTTTTCCTGATGTGCAGGAAGGAAGGGCGGATCTCTTGCTGAGTGAGGAGGTGGGCTATTCTGTGGGAGGTAGCCTGCGGCGAGGCGGAGAAAGCGGCTACCTTTTCCGGAGCCTCTCGTTGAAAGCGCTTCTAAGCGTAGCAGAGATTGGAAAGCTCTCCACGGCGGCCTCCATCACCACCCCAGCCAAAACAGTCGATATGCTCGAAACGGGTTGCTCTTTTCTTATCACCTTTAGGTCCGGCTGCCTTATGAGCACGTCCCATTCAGGACTGTCTCCTGATGCAAGGGCTCGCAGCGCAACCTCTTCTCCAGGATTAATATAGTCGAGATTTATGCTAGTCCTTCTCTCTCCTAAAGCGGCGACAGCGGCTCCGACACGAGTTTGATCGGTCGATTGATCAATCACATGTAAAGACATCAACTCCGACTTGCTTACCGGCTTAAGCTCGACATTCAGCTCCTTTACCGCAGCGTTTCCAGTATTGGAGATGAAGATCTCCGAAAGGAAAACACTTTGGACCACGTCCCCGTTTAGAGTGACTTGAACATCACCCGCAATTTGATCATGCACAAAGAGGAGATCGGAGGCGTTCGAGGTCGAAACAACGACCTCCATCTTATCCCGGGACTTCGATGCGGCTCTAATCGTG
Source organism: Pseudoroseicyclus sp. H15 (assembly GCF_054353345.1). Taxonomy (NCBI): domain Bacteria; kingdom Pseudomonadati; phylum Pseudomonadota; class Alphaproteobacteria; order Rhodobacterales; family Paracoccaceae; genus Pseudoroseicyclus; species Pseudoroseicyclus sp. H15. The sequence goes on along the minus strand of NZ_JBTHJE010000005.1, from coordinate 109,427 downwards.
AAATAGCCCGTGATCAACGCGCCGCCGATTGCACCGCCCAGAGCAAAAAGGGCGTCCACCCATTCAAAAGGAAAATCCATCCAAATCCAATCTGACTGCTCCGAAAACTGAGTCCGTCGAGTTATAGCCACTTGGCATGAGGATGTGCGCGGGGCCTCTCAGCCCCGCGCCCTCATCTCATCCGATCAGAACGGGCTGTCCGGGAAGTAGAAGTCCTCGGCATTGTCCTGCGTCACCAGCACCGAGCCGATGATGAACTCGCCCGAGACCGGCGTCGGCGAGGTCATGCCCACCGCCGTCAGCTCGATGGCCGTGGCGATCATCGACGGCGGGTAGGTCACGTCGGCCGGCACCATGCTGTCGCCCTCGGACACACGCTGGATCATCTCCTTCATGCCGGCACCGCCGAGCACGAACTGGATGTCGTCGCGGCCCGCAGCGTCGATGGCGGCGAGCACGCCCACGGCCATGTCATCATCCGAGGCCCAGACCGCGTCGATCTCGGGGTATTTCGACAGGAAGTCCTGCATCACCGTGAAGCTGTCATCACGGTTCCAGTTGCCGTGCTCCATGCCGAGCACGTTGATGCCCGAGCCCTCGATCGCGGCCTCGAAGCCCTCGACACGCTCGTTGTCGATGGTCGTCGGGATGCCGCGCAGCACCACGATGTCGCCGCCGTCGGGCAGGGCTTCCGCCATGTACTCGCCGGAGACGCGCCCGAAGCCGGGGTTGTCGCCCGCGACGTAGAGGTCCTGGATACCCTCCTGGCTGAGGCCGCGGTCGACGACCGTGATCCACACGCCCTGATCGGCGACAGAGGCCACCGGCCCGGTGAGCGGCTCGCTTTCGAAGGGCAGCACGACGAGGGCCGAGATGCCGCGCGTCGCCACCATGTCTTCGATGTCAGAGACCTGCTTGGCCGGGTCCGACGCCGTGGCGAGCACGAAGTCGAGCTCGGGATAGACCTCTTCCAGACGGTCGATGGCTTCCTGGGCGTGGAAGTTCATGCCCCCGGCCCAGCCATGCGTGGCAGCGGGGATCGACACGCCGATCACCGTGGTGTCCTGCGCCAGCGCGGGGCCGGCCAGAAGCGCCAGTGCGGCGGCGGTATACTTGAGATGTTTCATTGTGTTTTCCTCCCTGGATAACAACAGGCCGTCAGCTGCCGGCCTTGTCTTCACGCTGCAAGATCACAGCGAGAACGATGATGACGCCCTGGATGGCGCCATTGAGATAGGGGCTGACGGCATCCGTCAGATTCAGGATGTTCCCGATCAGCCCAAGGATCAGAACGCCGATGACAGAGCCCCAGACGCGCCCGAAGCCGCCCTTCAGCATCGTGCCGCCGATGATCACGGCGGCAATGGCCTCCAGCTCCCACAAAACGCCGGTGGCGGACGAGGCCGAGCCGAGGCGCGGCACGTACATGATGGTGGCGACGCCCACGAGCAGGCCGAGGCCGACATAGGTGAGCAGGCGGATGCGGTTCACATTGACCGACGAATAGCGCGCCACGGTGTCGTTGCTGCCGATGGCGGCGCAATAGCGGCCGAAGGCGGTGCGCCGCATGACGATCTCGCCGATAATGGCGACGAGGGCGAAGGTGATGATCGGCCAGGACACGCCGAAGAGCCCGCCGTAATAGAGCGGCTGCAGCGCGGTGCGCAGGCCGAAATCGAGGCTGAGCGTGCCGCCGTCGGCCAGCCAGGTCACCAGGCTGCGGTAGATGCCCATTGTGCCCAGCGTCACGATGAAGGCCTCGATGCGCATGGTGGTGATGAGAAAGCCGTTGATCCACCCCGCCGCCAGCCCGGCCGCGAGCGCGGCAAGGATGCCGATAAGGATGGTGGCCAGCCCGGTGCCCATCGTGCCCATGGCGAGGTTCATCACCATGATCATCAGCCCGGCGATGAAAGCCGCCATCGAGCCGACGGACAGGTCGAGCCCGCCGGCGGTGATGACGAAGGTCATGCCCACGGCGATGATGCCGATGAAGGCCGAGCGGGCGAGCACGTTGGTGATGTTCGCATAGCTGAGGAAGTTGGAATTCATCAGCGCGCCCACGACGATCAGCACGATCAGCGCGATGATCGGGCCGAGCACGCGCAAATCGAGCCTGGGCCGCCCCCGGCCGGGGCTGCGCTCTTCGGTGGTGGTGCTCATGCGCTCTCCCGTTCTTCGCCTTCCAGCCCCATGGCGAGGCGGACGATGGCATCTTCCGTCTTGTCACTGCCGGCCACCTCGCCGGCGATCCGGCCCTGCCGCATGACCAGCACGCGGTCGGCGAGGCCGATGACCTCCGGCAGTTCGGACGAGATGACGATGATGCTCACCCCCTCTTCGGCCAGGCGGTGAATGAAATCGTAGATCTGCTGCTTGGTGCCGATGTCGATGCCACGCGTCGGCTCGTCGATGATCACGATGCGCGGGCCGGTCAGCATCACCTTGGCGACCAGCAGCTTCTGCTGGTTGCCGCCGGAGAGATTGCCGAGCTTGGCGTCACGCGAGGGGGCGCGAATGTCGAAATCGGCGATGGCCTTCGTCAGCGCCTCGTCCTCGGCGGATTTATCGAGGAAGGGATGGGTGAAGTCGCGCAAGCTCTGCAGCGTGAGGTTGTCGCGCAGCCCCATGTTGAGCAGCAGGCCGCGACCCTTTCGATCCTCCGTCAGGTAGACAAGGCCCCTGTCCTGCGCCTCGCGCGGGCTGCGGATCGTCGCGGGCGCGCCGTCGATCTCCACCTTGGCGGTGCTGCGGCGCAGCCCCACCAGCCCCTCCATCGCCTCGGTCCGGCCAGAGCCGATGAGGCCGGCGAGGCCCAGCACCTCGCCCCGGCGCAGGGTGAACGAGATGCCACGGGCAAAGCCCGGCACCTCAAGATCCTGCACCTTCAGCGCCAGCTCCTCGCCCACCGGCGCGCGGCGGGAGGGGTAGAGATCGGTCAGCTCGCGGCCCACCATGGCCTCGGCCATCTGGTCTTCGTTCATCTCGGCGGTCGGTTTGGTCGCGATCACGCGCCCGTCGCGCATCACCGTCACCCGGTCAGAGATGCGTTTGACCTCGTCGAGCTTGTGGCTGGTGAAGAGGATGGCCACGCCATCGGCCCGCAGCCTTTCGACCAGCTCGAACAGCACCTCCGCCTCGCGGTTGGTGAGCACGGCGGTGGGCTCGTCCATGATCAGCACCCGCGCCTCGCGGCCCAGCGCCTTGGCGATCTCGACCATCTGCTTGTCGGGGGTCGAGATGTCCTTCACCCGCGCCGAGGGCGAGACATGGCAATTCAGCCTGTCGAGCAGCTCCACCGTCTTCGCCCGCATGGCGCGCCGGTCGAGGAAAGGCCCGCGCTTCAGCTCGCGGCCGAGGAAGACGTTCTCCTCCACGGTGAGCTGCTCGGCGAGGTTGAACTCCTGGTGGATCAGCACGATCCCCTGCGCCTCGGCGGCCTGGCTATCCTCGAAGGAGGCCCTCGCCCCATCCAGCCGCAGCTCGCCCGAGGTCGGCTGCAGATAGCCCGACATGATCTTCATCGTGGTCGACTTGCCGGCGCCGTTCTCGCCGATCAGGGCGTGAACCTCGCCGGGATACAGCGCGATATCGACATCGAAGAGCACCTGCACGGGGCCGAAGCTCCGGCAGATGGCGCGCAGGTCCAGCCGCGGCTCATCCGTCATGGGGGCTCCTCACATGGCCACCGCCATGCCGGGCCCGGCGCATGCTGCGCCTTGCCTGAAACATATATCCTCCCAGCCGGCCCCTCCTCCAAGGGTTGTCCGGTCCGCCCAGCCTATCCGAGCATGTCGACTTCTCAAGTGATTTCTTCGGCCAGCGAACTTTGTCTTGACCGCGCGCCCAGGCGCCCCCCGTGAGTCGCTTCGGGTCAAGGACGGCCAAGGGCCGCCGCCGCAGGCGGGCGACGCTCCTTGACGCGGGGCGACGCGCAGACTCGCTTGATGAGGCCTGTTTGATGGCAGACCTGGCGTTGGGTAGAAAACGCACCAAGCAAATCGGCCGCTGAGCGTTAAGATACCCCATTCCATTTGACCGATACACCGACGAAGCCATCACCGCTTTCCTGCATCAACTAGGTTCCAAGATCATCCGAAACGGCAGCGATGGGCTGGAGCATGTGGAGGCGCTGTTGCGGCTCAGGGGTGCGATCCCGGCGAGACAAGACCGCCAAGACGGACAGGGAGGCAAAGGCAGCTTGCCTGCTCAAGGCCGAGCTGAAGCGAAAAGGGGTGACTTACGCCCAGCTGGTTGAGAGGCTGGAAGCCATCGGAATCAGCGAGAAGGAAGTGAACGTTCGCAACAAGCTTCCAAGAGACAAGTTCAGTGCTGCGTTCCTACTGCAATGTCTCAATTCAATTGGCGTAACGGATTTACGGTTGGGGTAAGTATAGGGATATTTGGGACGATCATATCGACCCTACTCCTTGAGACATACCCAGGCGAGCAAGCCAGCCCAAATGCCAGCGGCTATGAAGCCCACGATATAACACCAGAGAACCAGCGTTGGTGGCTGATCGGACGTGTGGTCTACATGGACGACACCGCTGCTCAATGGTTGATGACCTTTCTAACTTTGGCTGCCGTAGTCATGGTCTTTCTTACGCTTAGAGATACCCGTACGATGCTCTCTGACACTCGTGAAATCGGGCAGGCCCAAGTCAGGGCCTACTTGCTGCCCACTACTGTTCGATTCCAGCCCGAAATCGTGAACGATAAAGTCGTAACATACCAGATCATACCGATATTCAAGAACACCGGGCAGTCGCCTGCCGTTATTACGGACTCTCACGGCGCCTTCCTAATCAATGACAGAAAGACAACGATCAAATCTGGGGAACACCCCTCCGGGTATCAGGTTGGCGCGGGCGAATACGTATATTTTCCCAGTTTTGTCGTTCCCGCCAGCGCAATCATCAGTCTCTACGAATCAAGGGGCTCTTTGAAGATCGAGGCGGTCACAGAGTACCGAGACATCTTCTTCGAGACCACCGGAGAAACCCGCAGAGCGGAGTTCTCTGGCTACGTCCCGATAAACAACAGGCTCTTGAACTGCATGGACGTCGACGGGATTAAGGCAGATTTCTATTTTAGTTAGGAATGCTGCGAGTGCTAGTGCCTCAATCACCGCTTATCCCTCCCGCAGGAGGTTGGTGCGTCTGGTACATCACGCCGCAGACCTGCCAGCAAACGGCCTCTCAGCAGGCTCTCCCCGGCCCGAAGCCGGAACCCACGCCTGCCCGGCTACGCCGGCTCCTAGCCGAAGTAATCCTGCAGGATGCGGCTGTAGATCGCCTTCAGCCCCTCGATATCCGAGACTGCCACGCGCTCGTCGGCCTGGTGCATCGTCTGGCCGACGAGCCCGAACTCCACCACCGGGCAATGCGCCTTCACGAAGCGCGCGTCCGAGGTGCCGCCGGTCGTCGACAGCGTCGGCGTCACGCCCGTCACCGCCTGCACCGCGCCGCTCACGAGGTCGCTCAGCGGCCCAGGCGGCGTGAGGAAGCTCTCGCCCGAGATCTTCACCGCCACGTCGATGGTCACGCCGAAGCTTTCCGCCACCGCCGCGGCCTCGCCGCGCAGCCATTCGGTGAGCGCGCTGCCGGTGTGGTGGTCGTTGAAGCGGATGTTCAGCTTCATCTTTGCGGCGCCGGGGATCACGTTGGTCGCCGGGTTGCCGGTGTCGATCGAGGTCAGGGCCAGCGTCGAGGCGTCGAAATGGTCCGACCCCTCGTCGAGCTGCTCCGAGGCCAGCCTGTCGGCCAGCGCCGCCAGCGCCGGCAGCGGGTTCACCGCGCGATGCGGATAGGCGCTGTGGCCCTGCCGGCCTGTCACAGTCACCACCGCGTTCATCGAGCCGCGCCGGCCGATTTTGATCATGTCGCCCAGGGCCTCCGGGCAGGTCGGCTCGCCCACCACGCACATCGCCATGCGCTCGCCCTCGGCCTCCATCCAGTCTAGCAGGGCGATGGTGCCGTCATCGGCCTCACCCTCCTCGTCGCCGGTGATCGCCAGGATCACCGCGCCGTCGGGTGGCGTCTCGCGCACGAAATCCACCGCTGCAGCGGCAAAGGCGGCAACGCCGCTCTTCATGTCGGCCGCACCGCGCCCCCAAAGTTCGCCGTCCTTCACCTCACCGGCGAAGGGCATGACGCTCCAGAGGCCGGTATCGCCTGGCGGCACCACGTCGGTATGGCCGTTGAAACCGAAGCTCTTCGCCGCTCCCTTGGCGCCCCAGCGGGCGTAGAGGTTGCTCACCTCGCCCCGGTCGACGCGGGTGCACTCGAAGCCCGCGCCCTCCAGCAGCTCCTGCAGCAGCACCAGCGCCCCGCCCTCTTCCGGCGTGACAGAGGGGCAGCGGATCAGTGCCTGGGTGAGGGCCACGGGATCAGTCGTCATCGGTCTCGTCCTCGAAGAAGGGGGTCATCTGCGCCACGATCACAGCGTTCTCGGCCAGCGCCCGCTCCATCAGCGCGCGCTCCTCGGCCTCGATGTCGTGCCCCTCGGCGAGCCGCTCATCGAGCGTGCCGTAGCCGGAGACGTCGAGCGGCGCCATGTCGGCCTGCTTGAGGATGGCGACCGTCTCGCGCACCGCTTCGGCCTCGTCGATGCCCGAGGCATAGACCATCAGCGCGGCGCCCGTGGCCTCTTTCGGCAGGCCGTCGCCATCGCGGCGCCCGACCTCGACCAGCAGGGTATAGACCTGCTGGCGGCGCTCTTTCTTGGCGGGCTTCGCTGCGCCCGGCGTCTTGGCCGCGTCGTTCTTCGCCATGCTCTGGCCCCCCGGGAAAATGCGCGCCCTTGGTGGCGGCGGCCCTGCCCCATGTCAACTGGCGCGCCCCGTTCACAAACCGCGCGGCAAGGCCCATGCTCGGCACCATCGGCAAGCCGGGAGGGCACGATGCGGCAGGTGAAGGACATGGTGGAGGCGGCGAACCGCGAGGTCGCCCATGCCCCGGCGGCAGAGCTGCTGGCCCTGCACGGGCAGGATGGCGTCACCTTCGTCGATCTGCGCGACGTGCGCGAGCTGGAGCGCGAGGGGATGATCCCCGGCGCCTTCCATTGCCCGCGCGGCATGCTGGAATTCTGGCTCGACCCTGGAAGCCCCTACGCCCATGCCGAATTCCAGCAGGGCGGGCGCTATGTGTTCTACTGCGCCTCCGGCTGGCGCTCGGCCCTGGCCGCGCAGACGGCGCAGCAGATGGGGCTGGAGGGCGTGAGCCATATCGCCGACGGATTCTCCGGCTGGCGCGACGCCGGCGGCCCGGTGGCCGAGCGGCCCCGCAAGGGGTGAGAGGGCCTACTGTGGCTGCTTTACCAGACGGGCGCACGTCCGACTAATTTCCCCGCGATGGAACTCAGACGCCAACGTAACGTTAACAGAGTCGTTACAACCGGTGTGCCGGTTAAGAAAGCTCATACAAACCCGCGGGGTCTTACTCACATGACTGGAATAGGTTGGTTCGCCGCCATCATCATCGGCGGCATCGCTGGCTGGCTCGCCGAGCAGTTCATGAAGTCCAATATGGGGCTTCTGATGAACATCATTCTCGGCATCGTCGGGGCGCTCGTCCTCAATGCCATCCTCTTCGCCATCATCGGCGAGACCCTTGGTGGCTGGATCGGCCAGCTTATCATCGGTTTCGTCGGCGCCTGTATCCTGATCTGGATCGGCCGAATGTTCCGCAGCCGTACCTGACGGCGCACGAGGCGCTGCCGACGGGAAACCGGGCGGCTCGCCGTTGGTAACAAGTTCTTCTGGTATGCCCCCGCCGGTCACGGCGGGGGTTTTCTGATTTGGGCTGCCCGAGCCTCTTTCGCCCGCGGCATCCACCTCCTAGTCTGCGCTCCGGCCCAGCCCGGAGTCGCCGATGCCCACGCGCCAGAGCTACGACCTTGTCATCATCGGCGGCGGCATGCTTGGCGCCTCCATCGCCTTCTGGGCGATGAAGGCGCGGGCTGGCCTGAGCGTGCTCGTGCTGGAACGAGACCCGAGCTACGCCGGCGCCTCGACCACCCACACCAATTCCTGCATCCGCCTGCAATTCGGCACCGAGGTGAACATCCGCCTCAGCCAGGCGACGCTCGAACTGCTGCGCAATTTCTCCGAGGTGATGGAGGAAGACGCCCCCGCCCCCGCGCTCGACCCCTTCGGCTATCTCTACCTTGCGAGCACCGAGGACGGCGCCGCCCGCCTGCGCGCCCGGGCCGAGCTGCAGAACAGCCTCGGCGCTGCAACGGTGCTTTGCGGGCCGGAGGAGCTCGCCACGCGCTTCCCCTGGATGGATCTGGACGGTGTAATCCTTGGCAGCCATGGCACCGAAGGTGAGGGCTATTTCGACGGCGCCACGCTCTTTTCCACCTTCCGCCGCCGCTCGCGCGAGATCGGCGCGGAATGGGCTGTGGGCGAGGCGGTGGGGCTGCAGATGGACGGCGCCCGCGTCACCGGCGTGCAGCTTGCCGATGGCACGACGGTTGCCGCCGGCGCTGTGGTGAACGCCGCCGGCCCCCGCGCCGCCACCGTTGCGGGCTGGGCCGGCATCGACCTGCCGGTCGAGCCGCGTCGGCGCCACACTTTCACATTCGCCGCCGCCCCGCTGGCAGCCAAGCTGCCTCTGACCATCGATCCCACCGGCTTTCACGTCCGCCAGGACGGCGCCAATTTCATGGTCGGCTGCGCGCCAGAGGATGACGTCGCCGCCGCGCCCGACGACTTCTCGATGGCCCATGACCTCTGGGAAGAGCGGCTATGGCCCGCGCTCGCCACCCGCATCCCCGCCTTCGAGCAGCTGCGGGTGCTGCGATTCTGGACAGGCCATTACGCCTACAACACTTTCGACCAGAACGCCCTTGTCGGCCTGCATCCCGGCGCAGAAAACCTCTACTTCGCCAACGGCTTCTCGGGGCACGGGCTGCAACAGGCCGCCGGCATTGGGCGCGGGCTGGTGGAGCTCATCACCACCGGCAGCTACCAGAGCCTCGACCTCTCCGCCCTCTCCGTCTCCCGCCTCGTCACCGGGGCGCGGGTGGTGGAAGACGCCATCATCTGAAGAGACACCACCCGAAGAAGGACTTCCCCATGCGAAAGATCGTGCTCACCGGCGCCCGCGGCAATCTGGGCATGCAGCTGCGCGAGATGCTCGCCGGACAGGCCGCCGAGCTGCTCTCGACCGACATTGCCGACGCCCCGGAAGAGCTGCTGCCCAACGAGACATGGGTGAAGGCCGACCTCGCCGAGATGAGCCAGATCGAGCCGCTGCTGGAGGGCGCCGACATGGTCGTCCATTTCGGCGCCATCGTGGATGAAAAGCCGTTCGAAGAGCTGCTGGGCCCCAACTACATCGGCGCCTACAATATCTGGGAAGCCGCCCACCGCGCAGGCTGCCGCCGGGTGATCTACGCCAGCTCGATCCACGCCGTCGGGATGGAAGACACCAACGCCGGCGTCCCCTGCAATGGCCCACACCGCCCGGATACCTTCTACGGCCTCGCCAAGTGCTTCGCCGAGGACATGGGCCGGATGTACTGGGAGAAGCGCGGGCTGGAGGCCGTCTGCATCCGCATCCTGACCTGCGAGCCCGCCCCGAACAACCTGCGCGCCCTGAGCACGTGGCTCAGCTACGGCGACCTCCGCCGCCTCGTGATGGCCTCGATCAAGGCGCCGGTGACCGGCTTCACGACGATCTTCGGCGTCTCCGCCAACACCCGCTGCCCGGTCGACAACGCCCCCGCCTCCTTCCTCGGCTACCGCCCGCAGGACGATGCCGAGGATTGGGCCGAGCGCATCGAGGCCACGGCGAAGCAGCCCGACGCGCAGGACATGGGCCTGACGAAGTTGGGCGGCCCCTTCGCGAAGGTGCCGCTGGGCGAGAGCGGCGTGGACGCCATCCGCCGGATGACAGAGGGCAAGGCGTAAGGGCGCGGGGGCCACGGCTCCGTTCGATCCCACGCCGAGTCCGCGAGTTACGCCGCAGGATGGTGTTTAACCCCACCGCCCCTCCGGCTGCTCCAGGACCCATCTGCCACAAGAACCGCCTCCTCACGCCGGCCCGTGGGGTGGCGCCCCGACGGCGCCGCTGCGCGCTTTATGCCCGCAAAGCCCCTCCCCGCTCACCGCGAAGCACCAAGCCCAGCCAAAGCGCCAGCACGCGGGGACGGGCCGGCGCTCGCGCGGCGGCCTGCGGCCTTGATTCCGCGCGAGGGAAGCAGCGGCGACGGCGCCCCGGCAGCAAACAACACCGCCCCATTCGCTCGACAAAGGCCCAGGGACGGCCCCCTCCCCCTTAGAACCGGATCACGAAGGTCGCCCCCGGCCCCTCATCAGCCAGGTCGATCTCGGCCCCATGCGCCTCCAGCATCCGGCGCACGATGGGCAGGCCCATACCGGTGCCGCCATCGGCGCGGCGCGTGGTGAAGAAGGGATCGAAAATCCGCGCCCGGTTGCCGCCGGAGACACCCGGCCCGTTGTCGGCTACGCGCAGCTCGTCCGGCGCCGCAATCAGGCGCACGAGGGTCGCGCCGTGCGCCACCGCATTGCCGACGAGGTGATCCAGCACCAGGCGCATGCCATCTGCCGGCAAGGGCAGCTCCGCATCGGCGACAAGCTCCAGCTCGACCTCGGGATGGTCCCCCGCCAGGCTGCTTAGCAGCGGGGCAAGACGGGTGCTCCCCCGAACCACCGGCTCCTGCGCCCGCGCCAGCGCGCGCTGCGCATCGAGCAGCGCCGTCATCCTGTCGGCGGCGTCATCGATGCGGGCGAGCAGGCGGGCGCGCTCTTCCGCAGGGATGTCATCGCCGTCGAGTAGCTCGGCGGCGCCGCGCAGCACGGTCAGCGGCGCCTTCAGCTCATGGGTGGCATGGTCGGCATAGGAGCGCAGCACCGCCTCGCGGCCCATCAGGATGCGCCCCATCTCCAGCACGGCGCGGCCCGTCCGCTCCATCTCGCGGGTGCCGTATTGGCGCAGCGGCGCCGCCGCGCCCGCCTCGCCCCGGCCCAGCGCCTCGGCCCGCGCCGCAAGGCTGCGGATCGGGCGATAGAGCAGCCGCCAGAGCACCCAGCCCAGCAGTGCCGTTGCCGCCAGAACCGCCGCGCCGATGGCGATGGCTGCGCCGGCCGGCCCCAGAAGTGACGAGAGCAGCCCGTGCACCAGCAGCCCGGCGATGGGCAGGCAGAGCACCAGCGCCAGCACCAGCCCGATGACCAGCGCCAGTGACGGGCGCCACTTCACGCGGATGCCCCGCCCGATCATGCCCCGCGGTTCATCGCCCATTCACGCCGGCGCCTCGCCCCGGCAGGGCCCCATGCGGATGCCGATGCCATGCAGCGTGTCGATCGCATCGGGGCAGCCGGCCTCGGCCAGCTTGGCGCGCAGATTGCGCAAGTGGCTGTCCATCGTGCGGTCGGAGACATTGACGTTCGTGCCCCAGATCGCATCCACCAGCGCCGGGCGGGGGACGACATGCTCCGGCCGCTCCATCAGCCGGGCCAGCAGCTCCATCTCGCGGGCCGTCAGCACCACGTCGCGCCCCGCGACGCTCACCCGGTGGCGCGCCGTGTCGAGCGCCAGCACCCCGCGACTGATCGTGGCCTTCGCGTCGGCGACGGGCGCAGCGGGCTGGCTGCGCTTGAGCACCGCCTTGATGCGGGCGACCAGCTCGCGTGGCGAGAAGGGCTTGGTGACGTAATCGTCGGCCCCGAGCTCCAGCCCGACGACCCGGTCGATCTCGTCACCCTCGGCGGTCAGAAAGATCACCGGCACTTCGCTCTCGCGGCGCAGCTCGCGGCACACGTCGCGACCGTCGCGCTCCGGCAGGCCGATATCGAGCACGACAAGATCGGGGGTGAGCGCCCGGGCCTGGGCCAGCGCCGCCGCGCCATCGGCCGCCTCGGCATGGTCCAGCCCGGCGCGGGTAAGCGCGATGCCCACAAGTTCGCGGATCTGGGGATCGTCATCGACGATGAGGATGAGCGGGGTCACGCGCGGGCCTCCGGCTGAGTGCTGACGGCCAGAGTAAGCGGGGCGACGGCCCTCTGGAAGGGCTGCAGATGCAGCTCCCACGTCGTGCCGCGCAAGTGGTGATCGGTCATCTTGTCCCTCCGGCGTTTTCCCAAAGGGATAGCGCCGTGCCGTGCACACCGGTGAGACGCCCTGTGCAAGGCTCGTGCAGGGGCCGTCAGCCCTTTGCCGCCGCCCGGATCGCGCCGATGCGCTCGGCATAGTCGCCCCCGAACACGGCCGAGCCCGCCACGAGCACATCGGCCCCGGCCTGAGCCACGGCCGCGGCGTTCTTCGGCGAGACGCCGCCATCGGCCTCGATATGAATGGGCCGGTCGCCGATGAGGGCGCGGACGGCGGCGATTTTCTCCAGCATCGCGGGAATGAAGGCCTGCCCGCCGAAGCCGGGGTTCACGGTCATCACCAGCACGAGGTCGATGTCGTCCAGCACATGCTCGATATGGCTGATCGGCGTAGCCGGGTTCAGCGCCACGCCCGCCTTGGCCCCCGCCTCGCGGATGGATTGCAGCGAGCGGTGCAGATGCGGGCCGGCCTCGGCATGCACGGTCACCATGTCGCTGCCGGCACGGACGAAATCGCCGAGGTATGGGTCGGCGGGAGAGATCATCAGATGCGTGTCGATGAAGGTGCTCACATGCGGGCGGATCGCGGCAACGACATTGGGCCCCATCGTGAGATTGGGCACGAAATGCCCGTCCATCGCATCGACATGCACCCAGTCCGCGCCGGCCTTTTCGATGGCGGCGATCTCGTCGCCCAGCCGGGCGAAATCGGCGGAGAGGATCGACGGCGCGATCTTGATGCTGCGGTCGAATGCCATGGTTAAACCCTCCCTGTCGGCCCGGCCCTGCCCATGCCGCAGCGAGAGATGTATCACAAGAGCCCTGTCGCCGCAGCCTGCCTGCACCGCCCTCCCCTCGCGCCTCGGCCCGAGCGCCGGGCGGGCGCCTGCCCGTGGGGTGGTGCCGCTCCGGGGCCGCTTCTTGGTTTATGCCTGCAACACCCCTCCTAGCAGAGGGCTATGCGCTGCCTTCACCAGAGCGCCAGCTCGCCGGGACGGGCAGGCGCTCGCCCGGCGCCTTCGGCTTGTTTCCGGGCGGGCGTCGAGCGGCGACGTGCCAAAGCCAGCCCTGCGCCCGAATTTGACCAAACGGTCAAATCTTGCCAAGCGCCCGCCCCCATGCCACCTTCCCTGCGGGCAGACGCGCGAGGCCGACAGATGGACACCACCCACGACACCCGCGCCGCCACGGCGCACAATCAGTTGCCGCAGGTCGGAGAACACCTGCCCCGCAACCCCGGCATGCCGCTCGATCTCGACTGGGTCGCCTCCGTCCAGGCCAATACCTCGGCCATCGAGCGCCGGGCCGCGACGCTCCCCGGCCGCCGCTCGGTCAAGAAGGAGTTCCAGGCGGCGTGGCTCTGCAAGGCGGTCTCGCTGATCGACCTCACCACCCTTGCCGGCGACGACACCGACGGCCGCGTCCGCCGCCTCTGCGCCAAGGCCCGCCAGCCGGTCTCGCCCCAGATCCTCGATGCGCTCGGCATGGACGGCCTCACCACCGGCGCCGTCTGCGTCTACCACGACATGGTCGAGACCGCCGTCGACGCCCTCAAGGGCACGAACATCCCCGTCGCCGCCGTCTCCACCGGCTTCCCCGCCGGCCTCTCGCCCTTCCGCCTGCGTATCGCCGAGATCGGCGAGAGCGTCTCCGCCGGGGCCGCCGAGATCGACATCGTCATCTCGCGCCGCCATGTCCTCACCCAGAACTGGCAGGCGCTCTACGACGAGATGGCCGAGATGCGCGCGGCCTGCGGCGACGCCCATGTGAAGGCCATCCTCGCCACCGGCGAGCTCGGCACCCTGCGCAACGTCGCCCGCGCCTCGCTGGTCTGCATGATGGCCGGGGCGGATTTCATCAAGACCTCCACCGGCAAGGAGGGCGTCAACGCCACCCTGCCCGTCTCGCTCACCATGATCCGCGCCATCCGCGCCTACGAGGCGCGCTGCGGCGTGAAGGTCGGCTACAAGCCGGCGGGCGGCATCTCGAAGGCGAAGGACGCGCTCACCTACCTCGCCCTGATGAAGGACGAGCTGGGCGACCGCTGGCTGCAGCCCGACCTCTTCCGCTTCGGCGCGTCGTCCCTGCTGGGCGACATCGAGCGGCAACTGGAACACTACGTGACCGGCGCCTATTCGGCGAGCTGGCGGCATGGGATGGCGTGATGTCTGTCAAAGAGATCTTCGAGAGCATGGAGTACGGCCCCGCCCCCGAGAGCGCCAGGGAGGCGCTGGCCTGGCTTGAGGCGAAGGGCGGCATCGCCGGGCCGTGGGTGGGCGGCAAATGGGGCGAGCTTCGCGCCGATATGGAAAGCCGCAACCCCGCCACGGGCGAGCGCCTCGCCGGGCTCACCAAGTGCACGCCCGCCGAGGTGAACGCTGCCGTCAAAGCTGCCCGCAAGGCCCAGCCTGCTTGGGAGAAGCTTGGCGGCCACGGGCGCGCCAAGGTGCTCTACGCCATCGCGCGGGGGATGCAGAAGCAATCGCGCCTGCTCGCCGTGATGGAGAGCCTCGACAACGGCAAGCCGATCCGCGAGAGCCGCGATATCGACGTGCCGCTGGCGATCCGCCATTTCTACCACCATGCCGGGGCCGCCCAGCTCTTCGAAGCTACGATGCCCGGCCGCGCGCCGCATGGCGTCTGCGGGCAGATCATCCCGTGGAACTTCCCGCTTCTGATGCTGGCATGGAAGATCGCCCCGGCGCTGGCGGCGGGCAATACCGTGGTGCTGAAGCCCGCCGAGTACACCAGCCTCTCCGCCATGGTCTTCGCCGAGATCTGCGCCGAGGCCGGGGTGCCGCCGGGCGTGGTGAACCTCGTCACCGGCGACGGCGAGACGGGGCAGGCGCTGGTCGCGGCCGAGGTCGACAAGATCGCCTTCACCGGCTCCACCGAGGTCGGCCGGCGGATCCGCGAGGCGACGGCGGGGCGGAACATCCCTCTAACGCTCGAGCTCGGCGGCAAGTCCGCCTATATCGTCTTCGACGACGCCGATATCGACAGCGCCATCGAGGGGCTGGTCGATGCCATCTGGTTCAACCAGGGCCAGGTCTGCTGCGCCGGCTCGCGCCTGCTCGTGCACGAGGCGATTGCGGAGGATTTCCATGCCCAGCTGAAACGCCGGATGGACGGTCTGCGCATCGGCGACCCGCTCGACAAGTGCATCGACGTCGGCGCGGTGGTCGACCCGGTGCAGCTGGCGACCATCAAGGAAATGGTCGAGGGCAACACCGCCGGCGAAACCTACCACGCCGCCTGCCCCGTCCCCGCCAACGGCGCCTTCTACCCGCCGACGCTCATCACCGGGCTCGCGCCCTCCGACCGGCTGATGCAGGAGGAGATCTTCGGCCCGGTGCTCGTCTCCACCACCTTCCGCACGCCTGCCGAGGCGGTCGAGCTGGCGAACAACACCCGCTACGGTCTCGCCGCGACGCTGTGGACGGAAAACGTCAACCTCGCCCTAGACGTGGCCCCGAAGCTGCAAGCCGGCGTCATCTGGGTCAACGCCACCAACCTCTTCGACGCCGCCGCCCCCTTCGGCGGGCTCCGCGAGAGCGGCTATGGCCGCGAGGGCGGACCCGAGGGTCTGCGCGCCTATACCAAACCGGCGAAGCTGGCCGCCTCCCCGAAGGCCCCCAAGGCTTATCCCGGTGACGGCGCGCCTGCGGGCGGCATCGACCGCACCGCGAAGCTCTACATCGGCGGCAAGCAGGCCCGGCCCGACGGTGGCTATTCCCGCGCCATCCACGGGCCGAAGGGCGCGCTCCTCGGCCACGCCTCCCTCGCGAACCGCAAGGACGTGCGCAACGCCGTCGAGGCGATGAACGCCGCCAAGGGCTGGGGCAAGACGATCGGGCATCTGCGCGCCCAGATCCTCTACTACATCGCCGAGAACCTCTCCGCCCGCGCCGAGGAATTCGCCGCCCGGCTCGACGCCCTGCAGGGCGGCCGCACCGGCGAGGCAGAGGTCGAGGCCGCCGTCCGCCGCCTCTTCACCTACGCCGCATGGGCCGACCGCTACGACGGCCGCGCCGCCGGCGTGCCGATCCGGGGCGTGGCGCTGGCGATGAAGGCCCCCACCGGCAACATCGCCGGTCTCGCGCCCGCGGCCACCCCGCTCCTCGGCTTCGTCTCGCTGATGGCGCCGGCCATCGCCATGGGCAGCCGGGTGACGCTCGTCGCCTCCGAGCCCTTCCCGCTGGCCGCGACGGATTTCTACCAGGTGCTGGAGACCTCCGACGTGCCCGCCGGGGTGGTCAACATCCTCACCGGCGACCATTCCGAACTCGCGCCGACGTTGGCGAGCCACATGGACGTGGACGCGGTGTGGAGCTTCTCCGACCCTGCCCTCGCGCCTGGGATCGAAAAGGCCTCCGCCGGCAACCTCAAGCGCACCTGGGTCACGCAGCGCGACTTCACGACACCGGACGGCGAGGGCGAGGACTTCCTCGAGGCCGCGACCGAGGTGAAGACGATCTGGATTCCCTACGGCGAGTGAGGCCGGGCCACGATTTTCGCGCGAAAATCGTTTCGGAAATCACGCGACTTCCGCGCCCTAGGGGCGGCGATTTCCATATGGAAATCGCGGGCGGAAACCATATGGTTTCCGCCGCCCGCTACTTCTTGGGGCCCGTCCAGCTTTCCCACCAGCGACCCAGGCGGCCGCGGCGCTCTTTCGCGCTGGCCTCCACCCTGTCCCAGCGGTCCCCTGCCCGCTCCATCGCCGGATCGAGCCCGCGCTCGCGGAACTGGCGCCACATGGCGCGCAGCATCAGGAAGGCGATGATCAGGAAGATGAAGAAGCCGATGTTGAACCACGGGATCGGTCGCACATCCGGCCCGTCGATCTGGCGGATGTTGGTGGCGTTGGGAAAGATGGTCAGGAAGCGGTTGCGCCAGCCGTAGTGGCGGATCAGCACCCAGTCGGGATCGGCCGCCGTGCTCACCAGATCCTGCGCCTGGGCCTGCAGATCGGATGAGTCGAACTTGAAGTAGGGCGGCCAGATCCAGCCGGTATCCTCGTTACGGTAGACCATCGTCTGGTCTTTCCCGCGGATCAGGCCGAACAGATATGTCTTCTTGCGCACCGTATTGATCAGCCGCAGATCGCGTGTCGTGTTGTCGACATTTCCGCTGTCGGCCTGCGCGTAGAAGATGCGGTTTAGACCCGAGAAATCGGTGCGGATCACCTCTGTCCCCGTGATGCGCGCCACATCCTGCTGCGGCAGGGCGTAGTGCAGCAGCCCGCCCACGAGCAGCACCAGCAGCACTCGCCAGGCGATCCGGAATGCGCGCATGTCTTGTCCCTTCAGTTCGTGTTCGTCAGCCACAGGATGACGGCGACCGCCAGCATGGGCACGATATAGATCAGCAGGATCAGCCGGCGCCGGAACCCGGCGAAATATTTCTCCATGCCTGCTTCCACATAGGCGTCGCGGTCATCGAGGTCAGCCCCCGGATTCTCCTCGGCCCAGCGATTTTCCAGCTTTTCGCGCCGGACGGAGCGGGAATAGGCGCTGACGGAGAGGAAGATCACCGTGAGCAGCGCGAAGAACACCAGCACGAAGATGACAAAGCCCATCCTATCGCCTCCTCACCGCGCCCCAGGGGCCGACCGCGTCGACCACATCGAAGCCCCGCGCCGTTTTGGCGGGGCGCCCCGCGCTCCATGGGCCCTGGGCCGGCGCCGGCTCGGCCATCGGGGCTTCGTGCCCGAAGAGGGCCGCCCGCGTGCCGGCCTTGTCGACCATGTATTCGCCTGCCAGGAACTCGGCGACATAGGTCTTCTTCGCCTCGGG
Source organism: Pseudoroseicyclus sp. H15 (assembly GCF_054353345.1). Taxonomy (NCBI): domain Bacteria; kingdom Pseudomonadati; phylum Pseudomonadota; class Alphaproteobacteria; order Rhodobacterales; family Paracoccaceae; genus Pseudoroseicyclus; species Pseudoroseicyclus sp. H15. Next base: position 91,547 of record NZ_JBTHJE010000005.1, on the reverse strand, counting down.
CCAGCTGGCATAGGCGCGGTAGAACGCCTCCTTGTGGCAGATGAAAAGCTGGCGGATGTCGAGCGGCGTCAGCTCGGCCAGCAACATGTTCACCAGCTCGGCCAGGGGCCCCGGCGCGGCGCGGAGCGTGTAGAAATAGGCCGGATGCTCGCTGTCGATGCGCGGCCACGGCCCGCCCGACTCCGCCCAGCGGGTGAGCGCGGCGAGGCCCTGCCATTCGGGCGGCAGGTGCTGGGCATGGCGCCGGCCCATGGCGCGCAGGTCGCGGCGGGTCGCGGCCTCCAGGCTCTCGCCCATGACGGCGGCAAGCTCGGCGGTGATGAAATCCATCTTCTGATGCAGGATCGCCGCCGCATCCACGCCCCGCGCCTCGACGATGGGTTCGGCGAGGCCGTTGTCCTTCAAGAAGCGCGCCACCCCGTTGCGGTCGGCCAGCGGGATCACCGGCAGCGGCAGGGGGCCGAGCGCGGCGGGGTCGCCGGCTGAGAGCACGGCGGGGTGCGGCACGGAGCGGAAGAGGTAGAGCCCGCCGAACAGCGCCGTCCAGAAATCCTCTTGCGCGAAGGTCATCTTCTGCAGGCGCACCGGGTTGCGGGTGAGGTCGCCCGTCTGCTTGGCGAGGCCGATCATCTCGCCGATCAGCACGTCGTCGTACCAGGCGTCCTCCTCGCGCTTGAAGCGGTCGATGAGGGTGCCGAGCTTGTCCGCCGTCGCGACGGTGCCCGCGGTGGTGTCGGCCTCGATGATGATCTGGCGGATATCGAAGAGCTTCGCCGCCGTGTCGGCCCGGTAGACGGAGTTGATCAGCTCGCCGGCCACCGCATCTCGGGCGGTGAGGGCGAAGAGCTCACGCTCGTTGGCATCGATGAACTGCCGCAGGATGGCGCGCGAGGTGGAGAACTTGGCGTTCAGCAGCGGGGCGGAGCGCTGGCGGGTGGTGAGCAGGATGAACTGCCGGTTGACGCCGGCCTGGTTGAGATAGGCGGGGTCGCCGAACTCATCGCCGATCTCGGGGGAGAAGCCCGAGATGTCGATATGGAACTCGGTCTGCTCGGTGGTGCGGCCGGTCAGCGCCTTGAGGGCACGGTTGTAACGCTCCACCCAGACGGGGGAGTCGACCCGGACGAGATTGCCGAACATGAGGCCGCGGGCGATCAGGCGGTGCATTTATTCCTCCCGCCTCAGATATATAGGAATGGTCATTTCCGACGCCCGCATTGTCAGATTGATATCTATATAATGTGCCGATTGACGAGCGACGATTCTATCTGTCTTGGAAGACATGATATTCTCGAAAAAGCGCGCGTGAATCGATCTAGCCGCCTTGCTAACCTTCAATGCCCATTCGAGCCACGCGGTGATAATTTGCCCGGGGTCCTTGAGTTCTGGATGGCCCTTCCCGTAAGAACTCAATCGGCCAGCGAAGACGATTTCCTCACCCATAGGGAAGCAGCAATTTCCATCCATGTCGTGAAGTAGGACGCGTGCGTCATAATCCGTATCCGCCGAGCGGATAGTCTTTCGAGCTTGTGACAGGCTGTAGTGATTTGTGGCCTGATCTCTAATAAGGCGGTTCAAAGCAAATCCTTGGTCAGCTTTCAGCTCATCAATCACCACTCGGCGTTCTTCTAGCAAATCTACCAGTGCCTGAGAGTCCAAACGTTCCTTGTAGGAACTTTCTAAGAACTGAAATAGCTCGAAGATCTTTGCTGCCCAGCACCGCAGTATCGTATGCCTCTGAATTGTTGCCTGCCACTCCACCGCTTTTGGGAGGCCTTCCGGGGGATAAGAAAAAATGTGAATCCGAGACAACGCGTTGAGCTCTGACACTCCGTAGCTAATCACAGCCAGAAAGGCTTTTTCATCGACAGACAGCCTCTCGAGATGTCGAGCATGAAGGTCTATTTCGTAGATGTGCTCAATGGCCTTGTTCACCACACCCCCTCCTTCCACCGCCCCGGCACGCTCGCGACGGACAGCACCAGCACCGGCGCCCAGAGCAGGCCGGCGCTCAGGCCCAGCCGCAGGAAGTGGCCGAGCGTGACGCCCGGGGCGAAGCCGAGCATCGCGCCCACCTGCGTCCCCGACCAGGCATAGGTCACTGCGAAGACCAGCGCCGCCAGCCCCGTCAGCAGCGCTGCCGAGATCACGCCGTTCAGCACCAGCCCCGCGAAGGTCTCCGGCAACCACCGCCCCAGCGCACGGGGCAGCAGGATCGCCAGCACCACGATCACCGCCGCGGGGAGGAGGACGCCGGTGATCACCCCTGCCCCTCCATGTACCGCCGCCGCGCCTCGTCGGTCAGGCCCATGTCGCGGACCATGCGGGCGATGGCCTCTTCATCCGACTTGCCCGAATAGCGGAATTCGCTGTCGGCGTAGCGGTTGATCTCCTGGATCACCATGTCGGTCGTGATCGGGCGGCGGAGCTCTTCGATCATGGCGCGCTTGGTGTCGTAGGGCTGGCGCAGGAAGAGGTCGGGCTCTTCCATCCACTCGTCCGGCAGTTCGAAATCCATGGCGCGGACCTTGATCGCATCCGTGATGTTCTTGATGGCGCGGCCGGTGAAGCGGTCGTCGGCCTCCTGGATGCCCTTGAGATAGGTGCCGAGCTTGGCGATGGTGTCGAGCTGGCCGTGGGCCTCCGTCACGCGATCGAACACCTCCGCCAGCGCTTCCTCATGGGGGCGCGCATGGCTGGCATAGCTGCGCTCGACCGCCTGCTGGATGGCCTGCGCGGCGTAGAGGTCATGCTCGCCCACCGGGATATCGTGGTTCTTGCCCATCAGCAGCGCGAGGATGTCGATGTAATCGGCGCGGCTCTGCGGCCCGTCGACGAGGAAGCGCCCGCCGGCGCGCTGGCGCAGGGCGTCATCGACGTTCTCGGGGTAGTTGGAGAACATGCCGAAGGTGCAATTGCCGCGCACCACCGTGTTGGCGCCGGCGAAGGCATCCATCAGGACGGAGGTGATCTCCAGCTGCCCGGCAGAGCTTTGGCGGTCGCCGCGCTTGCCGGCCAGCATGTCGATATCGTCGATGGTGCCGAAGCCGATGACGGTTGGGTCGAGGATATTGTCGATGAAGGCGCGGGCATTCTGGCCCGACTTGCCCTGGTAGCTGTCGATATTGTCGGTCGAGAGGTTCTGGTAGCGGAAGGGGTAGCCGGCCACCTGGCAATAACCGTGGATGAGGCCGGCCATCATCTGGATCAGCGTCGTCTTGCCGGTGCCGGGCGCGCCGTCGCCCATGAAGGTGAAGATGAAGCCGCCGAGTTCGGCGAAGGGGTTGAGCCGCCGCTCGAAATCATAGGCCATCAGCATCTTGGCGAGCCGCTGCGCCTGGCGCTTGGCGATGTGGTTGCCGACAACCTCGTGCGGCTGCTTGAAGGTCATCGTCAGCGTGGTGGAGCTGCCGCGGCTGGCGGGCTGGAAGCCGCGCAGGGTCAGCCCGTCAGCCTCCACCCGGAAGGCGCGGGCTGCGAAGCTTTCCAGCCGCCCGGCACTGGCGGCGCGCGTGGCGGCCTTGGCCATCAGCGCCTCGGCGAAGGCGATGACGGTGGCGGCGAGACGGGGCTCGTCGGTCGCATGGGCGGCGATGGCGCGCTCAAGCTCCCAGAGCGCGCCGTGGAGCGCGAGGGGGGCGTTGTCGGTGAGGATCTCCTCGACCTCGGCGATCTCCACCTCGGTGCCCCCATGGTCGGCCAGCAGGAAGGCGGCGGCATTGGCAAAGGCGTGCAGGGTAAGGAGCGCCTCGGCGGCCAGCAGCTCGGAGAATTCCGCGCGGCGCGCCTCGGGCAGCCGGCCTTCGAGGTTGGCGCGCTTCAGCTCGGCCAGCGGCGTGGCCTCGGCATAGGCCTCGCCCAGCGCCATGGCGATCGCGAGCGCGCGGCGGAGGGCCGATTGCACGGTCGCCTTGAGGGGGGAGAGCAGGCCGTCATCCTCGCCCGCCGCCTCGATGCGCTCGAGCAGGGCCACGCCGCGCGCGGGCGTGGTGCGGCGGGTGACGAGGCCGGGGGTGGTGGAGCGGAAGGCGCGGCGCTGGCCGATGCCCGGCGAGCGCTCGGGCGCCGCCGGGGGCTCGCCCTTCGCGATGCGGGGCGCATGGTCGAACCCTTCCAGCAGCGCGAGGGCGGCGGGGTAATGCGCGCGGATGTCTTCCTCGCGCAGCTCCATCAGGTCACCTTGCTGGCTCATCGCCCCCCCTTACCGGTAGCTCAACACGCGCCCGCCGGAGCCGACGACGAATTTGCGGACACCCGAAAACCCCGGCGGATTCAGCTCGGCGAGGCTCTGGTAGGGGCGCTCGGGCAGGATGACGGACCGCTCCTGCCGCGTGGCGCCGCTCTCGGGGCCGCCGCCGGAGAACGGATCGAGGGCGAAGACCTCGCGCTCGACCTTGCCGAACCAGCCGGCCTTCTCGACCTCGACCCGTTCGGAGGTCAGCTCCTCCTCCGTCCAGGCCAGGGCCCAATCCTCGCCCTCGGGGGCGTGGGCGCGCTCCAGCACCTCGCGGATGGGGCCGGACTGGGCGGTGAACTGATGCGAATACATCGGGCCGATGTGGAAACGGCGGAGGCGCTTGGGGTGCAGATCGGCGAAATCGGCGTCAAACCCCTTGGCGATGGTCAGCAGCTTCAGCCCGCCCACGGCCTGCGCCATCAGATGCGCCTGCACCTCGGGCCAGCGCCATTCGTCTTTCGGCAGGCCGACCCGGCCGGAATCCTCCACCTCCATCAGGTAGATGACCGGCAGGTTGACCGCCCCGTCATAGACCGCCCAGCGGATCAGGTAGGTGCGCCGCTCGTCGCCCTTCAGCCAGATCGCCTCGGGATCGTTGCGGGCGAGGAAGAGGTCGCCCTTCGCCAGCTCCTCGTAATAGAGCCGCTGCGACAGCGTGTATTGCAGCCGCGTCGGCACCTCCTGCTCGGCAAGGATGAAGCGGACCATCTCGTCCTTCAGCGCGGCGGCGGTAGGTGTTTGCGCGAGGTGGCTTTGTGCCTGCACGGCGTCGTTCGCGAGCACCAGAAGCTCAGCAAGCACGGGGAAGCCGCTTTCCACCCGGTCGATGGTGAGCTTGCCCGCCGTGGGCAGGCGCCCGGCGAAGCGGTACTTCAGCCCCAGCGCCTTGAAGGTGAGGGTGAGCCCGACGAGGTAGCGGGCCAGCGCCTCCACCTCGCGGCGGGAGAGGCGGCCCTCGGCCTCCATCTGCGCGGCGACGCGGGCGAGATGGCCGGTGATGCCGGCGAACTTGCCGAAGTAGCGCCGGGTGACGCGGGTGTCTTCCAGCTGGAAATGGTCGAGCGGCGTTTCGGTCATGGGGCGATCTGCCCGTTGCGGTCGATCCCGTAGAGCCGGGTGAGCACCGGCCCGGCGCGGCCGTCACAGCGGCGCTGCCAGCGCTCCATCATCGCCGCGCTTCGGGCGCCGTCCATCAGGCGCCAGACGCCCCGCTGGAAGAGCGGGATGCCCCCGGCGAGCACCAGCGCGAGGGCGGCGAAGGAGAGCGCCCGGCCCAGCACGGTGACATCGCCGGACATCGCCCAGGTCGTGGGCTCGATCTGGTGGGCAAGGAGGGCCAGCGCCACGCCGGCCACGACACAAAGCCAGCAGCGCAGGCGGATCATTCGGCCCCGTAGAGGTTCTTGTCGTGCTTCTCGACGATCTTGTTGAAGCGGCGGATGAAGCGCTCGTCGGCCTTGGCTTTCTGCTCCAGCACCTCGCGGGCGAAGACCATGTGGTCCTCGTGCTTTTCCAGCATGTCGGCCATCTTGTTGTTGGTGGCGGCGCCAATGGCGGCCATGGCCGTCTGCGCCTCCTGGTCCGTCTTCACGCCGATCTCGTTGATGCGGTGCGCGACGTCCTGCTGCTGCGCCGTCTTCAGCGAGGAGGAGAGCGCATCGTAGAGCACGACGCGCTGCTTGGTGTCCGTCTGCAGCTTGTTGATCAGCACCATCTGCGTCGCCGCCTGGTTCTGCAGCGAATCGACCCAGGTCTTGCCCTTCTCGATGTAGCGCTCCAGCGTCTGGCTCTTGGCGAGCTGCACCTGCTCCTGCTGCACCAGCTCGTTGTGGCGCTTGTTGAGCTCGGCCAGCTCACTCTCCAGCCGCGTGCGGGCGGCGGCGTCCTGCTCGACGGCGATCTTGTTCTCCAGCGCGATGATGTCCGGGTCCATCCCCGCCACCTCGGCGCGCACAGCCTCCAGCGTCGCGACCGTCTGCTCGCGCTCTTCCAGCGTGCCGGTGAGGTTCTTCTCCACCCGCGCCTTCTGCTCGTTGAGCATGGAAAGCTGGCCTTCGAGCAGCTTCACGATGACATCGGACTTGGCGATGAGATCCTGCAGCTTGTCGTCGATGCTGGCGGTGCGCATCCGCTCCTGCCGCAGCGATTCCGCCTTGTGACGCGAGAAGACGCCGACGAAGCTTTCCCAGCCCGTCTTGTTGCGCATCTCGTCGAAATCCTTCGAGAAGGCGGCGGTGACGTCATCGAGCCCCATGATGAGCTCGGCGATATTGGCGTTCATCACCTCGGTATGGGCGTGCACGTCTTCCAGCGAGGCGTTCTCGATGTCGATCGAGGCGTCGGTGCCCTCGGCCATCTTCTGGCGGGCACTTTCGATCCGGCCGGTCAGCTCGGCGATCTTGGCTTGGGATTCGGCAACCTGGGATTGGCTTTGGCGGATCTGGGCGTCGAAATCGGCCATGGGGACACCTCAAAATTGAATTCGGTTCAGTATCATCTGGGCGATGATACCCCAGCTTGCAATCTCGGTGTATGCGGAATCAGGCCGTTTCGGCCTCTGGAGGAGGGGGAATTGAGCGAGCGTTTTCTCAGACTTGCGCGCGAGGGCGCCGCGCCCGTGACAGAGCGGCCTGCGCCAGACCGGCTGATCGCGGGCGATCCCGTCGTCACGACATGGAGCCTGGAGGAGGCGGGCGATCTTTATGCCGGCCTCTGGCAATGCACGCCAGGCAAGTGGCGCATCGTCTATGACGAGTGGGAATATTTCCGCGTGCTGGAAGGGCTGTCCATCGTCACCGAAGAGGGCGGCGAGCCATTGCAGATGGGCCCCGGCGACAGCTTGATCCTGCGCCCCGGCTTTACCGGAACGTGGGAGGTCGTCCGGACCACGCTGAAGGAATACGTGGTCCGGCTTTGACGCGTCAGCCTTCGCTTTCCACCGAATAGCCGGCAGAAGCAGGGCCCTGATCGTTGGTGTGCAGCAGCTCTTCCGGCGGGATGTAGAGCGGCGGCAGCTCGACACCGCGGTTCGCCAGCGGTGCGCCCTCGATGGCGACCGATTGCTGATAGCTGCGGATCACCACGCGCGTGCCGTTGGGCACCCGCTCGAACAGGTCGATCACATCGTGGTTGAACATGCGGATGCAGCCGGCGGAGCCGGAATTGCCGATGCTCGTCAGATCGTTGGTGCCATGGATGCGATAGTAGGTGTCGCGCCCGCCCCGGTAGAGGTAGAGCGCACGCGCGCCGAGAGGGCTCGACAACCCGCCGGGCACGCCGCCGCGGAAGGGTTCGTAGATCTCGGGCTCGCGCCGCAGCATGTTGGCCGTCGGCGTCCAGCCCGGCCATTCGGCCTTGCGGTTCACGGTGACGGTGCCGGAAAGAGTGCGCCCCTCGCGGCCCACGGCGATGGGATACCGCATGGCCATGCCATCGGGCATCACCCAGTAGAGGAACTTGGCATAGGGATCGATCTCGATCGTCCCTGCCGGCTGACTGCCGGGATAACTGACGAAGGCGCGGCGGTTCACGCCTTCCAGGTATTGCGGCGGCACGGGCGGCAGCGTGTATTCGCCGTCGTTCAGCAGGCCGTAATCAGTGACGATCTGGTTGGAGGGGACGCCATTGATCACCTCCATCTCGCCGGTGGGGTTGGAGAGGGGGGCCGGCGCGCAGGCCGAGAGCAGCGCCAAAACGGCAAGGCACGGCCCGAGCAGGGACCGGCCCGACCGGGCGGGGGTGAGTTGAAACATGTGGCAGCCTTGAAATCACGAATTTCCTGCGACGTTAAGCAGATAAGGCGTTCAGCGCAAATACGAACGGCAGGGGCGGCCTGCGCCAGCGCGTCGCGCGTGAGCGCCCGGGATGGCCGGTGACAGCCCTGCCCGGCTGATCTAGCCTCGCCCCATGCAACCCGGCCCCCGTAACCTCATCACCGATGTCCCCGGCCTGCGCGTCGGCAACGCCCATAACGCGCGCCTCGCCTCGGGCACCACGGTGCTGACCGCGGATGCGCCGCTCACCGCCTCCTATTCGGTGATTGGCGGCGCGCCCGGCACGCGCGACACCGATCTGCTGGCGCCCGACAAGCTGGCTGGCGGGGTGGACGCGCTGGTGCTCTCGGGCGGCAGCGCCTTCGGGCTGGCGGCGGTGGATGGCGTGGCGGCAAGGCTGCGGGCCGCGGGGCGCGGCATGGCCTTCGGCGGCGTGACGGTGCCGATCGTGCCGGGGGCGATCCTCTTCGACCTGATGAACGGCGGCCGGAAAGACTGGGCCGAGAACCCCTACCCCGCCCTCGGCTCCGCCGCCTATGACGCGGCGGGCGAGGATTTCGCCCTCGGCTCCACCGGCGCGGGCTTCGGCGCCACCACGGCCGATCTGCGCGGCGGGCTGGGCAGCGCCTCTGCTGTGCTGCCCGGCAGACGGACGGTCGGCGCGCTCGTGGCGGTGAACCCTGTGGGCAGCACGCTCGTACCCGGCTCCGGCCAGTTCTGGGCCGCGCCCTGGGAGCTGGGCGAGGAGTTCGGCGGGCGCGGCGTGGCGCAGAACTACCCGGAAGGGCCGGTCCCGACCAAGGTGACGCCCGGAGAGAACACCACGATTGCCATCGTCGCGACGGATGCCAAGCTCGACAAAGCCGGCTGCCAGCGCCTCGCCATGGCCGCGCATGACGGCATGGCCCGCGCCATCGTGCCCTCGCACACGCCCTTCGACGGCGATCTGGTCTTCGCCGTCTCCGCCGGCGAGCACGAGGTCGACGCGGTGGGTCTCATGCAGCTCTGCCACGGCGCCGCCACCTGCCTCGCCCGCGCCATTGCACGCGCGGTCTATGAGGCCGAGCCGGGCGGCTTGCAGCCGAGCTTTCAGGAGCGGTTCGGCTAGAGCGGGTTCAAGTTCCCCACCCTGCACAACATTTGCCGGCGCAGGGCGAGCGTCGGCCCTTGGGGTGGCGCTCCTCCGGTTCCGCTATCGCACGTTATGCTAGCCAAGTCCCACACAGCGGATGGCTCTGCGCCGCCCCAACCGTAGCGCCAGCCCGCGGGACGGGCCGGCGCCCGCCCGGCGCCTTTGGTGCGCATCGGGCAGGGAGGAGGAGCAGAGCCGTCGCTCAATCCTCCAGCGAATCCTCCCGCTTCTCGTCGATCAGGCCGCGCTCTTCCTTCTTCCGCGCCAGGAACCGCTCACCATAGCCCTCGATCTCGTCGGCGGAGATCTCTTCGCGGGCGCGGGCAAAGACATCCTCTTCCTCCTCGTCGATATGGTGCCGGTAGTCGTGATCCAGCGACTTGAACTTCTGCAGCCAGCCGGGAGAAGACATGTCCATCTCGTTCAGCTCTTCCATCAGATCGTCGAGCTCCTTGTGCTCGCTCACCGAATGGCGCGCCGCATCCTGCCCCCAGGTCTTCGAGATCAGCTTGGAATAGAAGGTTTCCTCCTCTGCCGCCGCGTGGCTCTTCACGTCGGTGTAGAAGCTCTTCCACGCCTTCTTGCGCTCTTCGCTGTCGCCGCTCGTATCGGCGATGGTGTCGAGCAGGGCGCGGTGGTCGTCATGGTCTGCCTTGATGGCCTCATAGATATCCGGCATCGGAGCTCTCCTTCCGTCTGTCACTCGCTGCTGTAACCCCGGCCGGCGCCGCGCGGTTCCAGCCCGCCGCCACGGCAATCGGCGGCAGGCTGGAACAAGGCCCCGCCCCGCAATCTTGTCACCGCAAAGGCGCGGCGGGTCTGGCTGGACCTCGCCGCCACAAGCGCGTCAATTGGCGCGAACCTCAGGAGGCTCCCATGCTCGATTCCGCCACCGATCTCTCAACGCTTCTCAAGAACAAGTCGCTGCTGCTGCAGGACGCCTTCGTCGACGGCGAATGGCGCGCCGCCAAATCCGGCAAGCGCTTCGACGTCACCAACCCGGCCCGCGGCGATGTCATCGCCGAAGTCGCCGACCTCTCGCGCGAAGAGATTGCCCAGGCCATCGACGCCGCCCATGCCGCCCAGCCCGCATGGGCCGCCAAGACCGGCAAGGAGCGGGCGAAGATCCTGCACCGCTGGTACGAGCTGATGATGGAGAACCAGGAGGATCTGGCCATCCTGATGACCGCCGAGCAGGGCAAGCCGCTAACGGAAAGCCGCACCGAGATCGCCTATGGCGCCGGCTTCGTTGAATGGTTCGCCGAGGAGGCCAAGCGCGTGTACGGCGAGACCATCCCGGCCCATCAGCCCAACCTGCGCATCCAGGTTATCAAACAGCCCATCGGCGTGGCCGCCGGCATCACGCCCTGGAACTTCCCCACCGCCATGATCGCCCGCAAGGTCGCCCCGGCCCTGGCCGCCGGCTGCTCCTTCGTCTCGCGCCCCGCCTCGCTGACCCCGCTCTCCGCCCTCGCCATGGCCGTGCTTGCGGAAGAGGCCGGCGTGCCGGCGGGCGTGTTCTCCGTCGTGCCGACGACCAGCTCGTCGGAGGCCGGCAAGGAATTCTGCGAGAACCCCAAGGTGCGCAAGCTCACCTTCACGGGGTCCACGGAGGTGGGCCGCACGCTCCTCAAACAGGCCGCCGACCAAGTGATGAAATGTTCGATGGAGCTCGGTGGCAACGCGCCCTTCATCGTCTTCGACGACGCCGATCTCGACGAGGCGGTCAAAGGCGCCATCGCCTGCAAGTTCCGCAATAACGGGCAGACCTGCGTCTGCGCCAACCGCATCTATGTGCAGGAGGGCGTCTACGATGCCTTCGCCGAAAAGCTGACGGCGGCCGTGAAGGCCCTGAAGGTCGGCGACGGGCTGGAGGAGGGTACCGAGCTTGGCCCCCTCATCGAGCCCAAGGCCATCGAGAAGGTCGAGGCGCATCTGAAGGACGCGCAGGACAAGGGCGGCGAGCTGCTGACCGGCGGCAAGCCCAGCGACCTCGGCGGCCAGTTCTACGAGCCGACCATCGTGAAAAACGCGACGCAGGAGATGGCCGTCGCCAAGGAAGAGACCTTCGGCCCCTTCGCGCCGCTCTTCCGCTTCGCCGATGAGGAGCATGTCATCCAGATGGCCAACGACACGATCTTCGGCCTCGCGAGCTACTTCTACGCCAAGGACCTCAGCCGCGTGACCAAGGTCGCCGAGGCGCTGGAATACGGGATCGTGGGTGTGAACACGGGGATCATCTCGACAGAGGTCGCGCCGTTTGGGGGCGTGAAGCAATCCGGCCTCGGCCGCGAGGGCAGCCGCCACGGGATCGAGGATTACCTGGAGATGAAGTACATCTGCATGGACGTCTCGTAAGGGTGCCGAATGGGGGAGGCCGTACCGCCTCCCTCAAGAAGCCTTGCGCCACATCGCCGCGCCGGGCGAGCGACTGCCCCGGCGCGCCCCTCGCCTCGGCGCCGTCGGCGCGGATCGGGCTTAGTGCAAAGCGGCGGCGAGATGCCCCCATGGGACGGCGGGCGGGGCGATTGCCGCAGGCGAGCGCCGCTCCCGTCCCTCAGATCGTCACGCAGGCCAGCAGCCGCTCGCGGTCCACCTCGCTGCGGGGCTCGCTCATCTCCACCGCGCCGCGGCGGATGGCGACGAAGCTGTCCGCCAGCTCGTAGGCGAAGTCGAAGAATTGCTCCACCAGCACCACGGCCATCTCACCCTCGTCGCGCAGCTGGCTGATGACATGGCCGATCTGCTTGATGATGTTGGGCTGGATGCCCTCGGTCGGCTCGTCGAGCAGCAGCACCTTTGGCCGCGTGATCAGCGCCCTCGCAATCGCGAGCTGCTGCTGCTGCCCGCCGGAGAGATCGCCGCCGCGGCGGTTCGCCATCTCCTTCAGCACCGGAAACAGCTCGTAGATCCGCGCCGGGATGCCCCGCTCGCCGCGCGGCAGGCAGGCAAAGGCTGTCTCCATATTCTCCGTCACGCTCAGCAGCGGGAAGATCTGCCGGCCCTGCGGCACCAGCGCGATGCCGGCCTGCGCGCAAGCCGTGGCACTGGCATGCACCAGCGGCTGCCCGTCCAACGTAATCTTACCCCGATCGTAGGGGTGGCGCCCTGAGATCGCCTTGAGCAGCGAGGTCTTGCCCACCCCATTGGTGCCCATCACCGCCGTCACCTTGCCGGCCTCGGCGCTCAAATCAACATCGTAGAGGATCTGGCTCTGGCCGTATTTCAGCGTCAGGCCTTTGACCTCGAGCATCGCCATTTCTCTACCTCCCCAGATAGACGTCGATGACGTCCTTGTTGGAGGTGACGTGGTCGATCGAGCCCTCGGCCAGCACCCGCCCCTCGTGCAGCACCGTCACCTTGCACTCCAGCCGGCGCACGAATTCCATGTCGTGCTCCACCACGATCACCGCGCGGGTCTGCGCGGCGCGCTTGAGCAGATCGGTCGTGTGCTGCCGTTCCGCCGGGGTCATGCCCGCCGCCGGCTCGTCGACCAAGAGCAACCGCGGCTCCTGCGCCAGCAGCATGCCGATCTCCAGCCATTGCTTCTGCCCGTGGCTCAGCTCGCCGGAGACCCGCTCCAGCTCATCCGTCAGGCCGATCTCGGCGGCCAGCTCGGCAATGCGCTCGTCATCGCTGGGGCCGCGCGGGCGCAGCCACACATCGAAGGGCCCCCGCCGGTTCTTCAGTGCCAGCTGCAGGTTCTCGCGCACGCTCTGCGCCTCGAACACCGTCGGGCGCTGAAACTTCCGCCCTATCCCCTCCTGCGCGATGCGGCTCTCGCTCATCCCCAGCAGGTTGCGGCTCATCTCGCCCCAGAGGACGCGCCCTTCGTCGGGCTTGGTCTTGCCGGTGATGATATCCATCATCGTCGTCTTGCCGGCGCCGTTCGGGCCGATGATCGCCCGCATCTCCGGCTCGCCGATGGAGAGGGAGAGATTGTTGATCGCCTTGAACCCGTCGAAGGTGACGGAGACGCCAGAGACTTCGAGCAGCGTCGCCATCTATTCCTCCTCCCCTTCCCGCTTCCGCCAGGCGCCCGCATCCGGCCCGTAATCGCCGACGCGCTCTTCCCGGACGGGGCGGTTGATGACCAGCATGTCCACCAGCCCGCCAAGGCCCTTGGGGAAGAACAGCGTGACGAGCACGAAGACGAGGCCCAGCAGCACCAGCCACCAATCCGTCCAGACCACGCGGTAGACGCCAAGGTCGATGGGCGGCGCCCCGCCCCCGGTGAACCACGTCGAGGCCAGCGAGACGACCGCTGCCCCGATGACGGCGCCATAGAGCCGCCCGCGCCCGCCGATGGCCACCCAGACGGCGAGGTAGATCGAGGCGATGGGCGCGATCTCCGCCGGGTTGATGATGCCGGCTTGGGGGTAATAGAGCGCCCCGGCGATGCCGGCGACCACGGCGGTGATGACGAAGACGAAAAGCTTGTAGCTCTCCACATGATAGCCAAGGAAGCGCACCCGCGCCTCGTCATCGCGGATCGCCCGGATCACCGAGCCCATCTTGCCCGAGACGACCCAGGCGAAGAGCACGTAGCCAAGGCCCAGCGCAGCGGCAGAAGCCCAGAGGAAGCGGATCGACAGAACATCCTGCCCCACCTCCTGCCCCGGCATGTTCTGCAGGCCGGAGAGGCCGTTGTTGCCGCGGAGCCCACTGTCGTTCTGAAAGAGGTAGAGCGACAGCGCGAGCGTCATCGCCTGCGTGAGGATCGAGAGGTAGACGCCCGTCACGCGGCTGCGGAAGGCCAGCCAGCCGAAGACCAGCGCCAGCAGCCCCGGCACCAGCACCACCGCCAGCAATTGCAGCGGCAGCGAATGGGCGAACGCCCAGATGGGCGGGAAGTCCGACGAGCCGACGACGCCGAAGATCTGACTGCCGATGGCGTCCGACACCTCCTCCGGGGTCGGCGGCAGGGGGGCGCCGGCGAGGGAGGAGACCACGATCTCTTCGGTGCGGGCATACATCAGCCACATGCCGATGGCGTAGCCACCGATGCCGAAGAAGGCGAAATGGCCGAGGCTGAGGATGCCGCAATAGCCCCAGACGACATCCATCGCGATGGCGACGAGGCAGAGGCAGAGCGTCCGGCCCAGCGTCTTCACGAAAGAGGTCGAGATGGCGCCCGAGCCGGCGCCGGTGCTGAGCATCGTCGCTCCCAGGGTGAACAGCGCGAGCAGGCCGATGAAGACGAGGATGCTGGGGTTGCGGAAGAAGAAGCTACGCTGCATCGGGGCGCTCCTTTCCCACCGGGCGCGCGGAAATCGCGCGATTTCCGTGCACGATTTTCGCGCGAAAATCGGTGGCCCGCCGCTGCGAAGGGATAGCGGAAACCATATGGTTTCCGCCTGCGATTTCCATATGGAAATCGCCGCGTGTGACAGACGTCATTCTCAATCCCCCGCCGCGCGGCCCTTGAGGGCGACGATGCCCTTCGGCCGGAACTGGATGAACAGGATGATGAAGAGGATCATGTAGGTCTGTGCCGCCAGCGTGTTGGACGGGTTGAACCACTCGATGCCCTTCTGGAGGATGCCGATCATCCCGGCCCCCGCCAGCGTGCCCCAGACATTCCCCACCCCGCCGACGACGACGGTCATGAAGCTCTGCACGATGTAATTGGCCCCCATCTCCGAGGTCACCTGCGCATAAAGCCCGATGGCCACCCCCGCGATGCCGGCGATGCCGGAGCCGAGGCCAAAGGTCAGCATGTTGATGCGCCCGGGATTGATGCCCATCGAGGCGGCCATGCCCGGGTTCTGCGTCACGGCCCGCACCTCCAGCCCCAGCCGGGTGCGGTTGAGCAGCAGCAGGATCAGCACCAGGAAGATCAGCGCCAGCACGAAGATCGCGATGCGGATGTTCGAGATCGAGATGATGTCGTTGATGACCGTCTGCCCGCCGAGCCAGGCAGGGCTGGTCAGCGGTCGGGCCTGGGTGCCGAAGATGTTCTTGGCCAGCTGCTGCAGCGCGATGGAAATGCCGAAGGTCGCCAGCAGCGTCTCCAGCGGGCGATGATAGAGATGGCGGATCACCAGCCGCTCCAACAGCACGCCGGCCGCGAAGGTGACGGCGAAGGCCAGCGGCAGGGCAATGATGAGGCTCGCGGTGTAGTTCGGCACGATCTGCTGAACGACATAGCCCGTGTAGGCGCCCATCATGATGAACTCGCCATGCGCCATGTTGATCACCCCCATGACGCCGAAGGTGATGGCCAGACCGATGGCGGCGAGGAAGTAGATCGAGGCCAGCGACAGCGCGTCGAGCGCGATGTCGGCGAACTGGTAGAGCGCCACGCGTGCCTCGATGGCCCTCAGCGCCCCGTCGGCAGCTTCGGTGATGGCCGGGTCGGGCTCGGCATAGGCGGTGTAGAAGACATGGGAGTCGATGGCGGCGTCGACCTCTTCCTCCGTCACGAAGGGCGGCACGAGGCCCTCGTCGGCCAGAGCCTGATAGGCGGTGATGCGCAAGGCGGGGTCGCCCAGCGCGCTAACGGACTGGCCGCCGACCTCGCCATTCTCGATGTTCGCGATAAGCGCCGCCGCGACATCGGCATCCGACACACGGGGCGGGGCGAGATCGTCGCCGACTAGAATGTCGTAATATTCCTCGCGCGTCAGGTCGCGGGTACGGGCGACGTTCTGCCCCTCGGGCAGCTCCTCGGCCACCTCGTAGCTGGTCGAGAGGATCTGGTTCAGCGTCGCGCGCACCTCGATGGAGGTGTCGCCCGCCAGCGCCTCGATGGCCTCGATGCGGGCCGCGCTGTCTTCGCCGAAGCGGGCGGTGAGCAGCTGGGCGAGGCGCTGCTTGCGGATGCGAATGTCGGGGCTGGGCTCCTCCTCGATGGAATTGAGCAGCGGGCCGAGCTGGTCTGGGTCGGGCGAGCGGCTGATCGCATCGAGCGCAGCGATGCGGCGGCTTTCGTCGGGATCGGAAAGCTGGAACTGCACGAGGGCGGCGTTGATCACGCCGCGCACCCCGGCATTGACGCGGATGTTGTTCATCTCGCGGCTGGTGGCGGTACCGACCGGCTCCCCGGTGTCGATATCGATGAGGGTGAGCGCGTTGTCGCCCTCTTCGGCATAGAAGAACAACCCGTCGCCCGGCCGCTGCCAGACCTCGCGGGCGGCGTATTTCTCCAGAAAATTCGTCACCTGCGGCAGGCCGCTCTCGACCACCGGCTCCAGCGCTTCAGCGATGGTACGGCGGGAGGGGTCGCCGATCTCTTCGGCATTGAGCTGCAGCAGGGATTGCAGGTCCTGAGCGAGTGAGGCGCCGGCCGCAAGGCACAGGGCGCAGGCAAGAAGGAATGCGCGCATCAGGATTTCGCTGCCCCGGGTCTTTGTTTGGGTGGAAAGGGGGGCGAAGACCGCCCCCCTTCAGGAGCCTGCTAGCAGGACGCTTGGGCTCAGTAGTTGGACGTGCGCTGCACGCAGGTCTCGGTCTCGGTGTTGTACATACCGCAGTCGAGCTCGGCCCAATCGGATTCCAGCACCGCGCTCTCGGGCAGGAAGTCCGTCCAGGCGTCGCCGGCGACCGGCTCGGTCTGGCTGATGATGTCGAACTGACCATCGGCCTGGATCTCGCCGATGAGCACCGGCTTGGTCAGGTGGTGGTTCGGCAGCATCTCGGCCGTGCCGCCCGTCAGGTTCGGATAGGTCTGGCCGACCATCGCGGCAATGACGGTATCGACATCGGTCGTGCCGGCTTCTTCGACAGCCTGCACCCACATGTTAAAGCCGATGTAATGGGCTTCCATCGGGTCGTTGGTCACGCGGGCATCGTCGCCGATGTAGTCGTGCCAGGCGGCGATGAATTCTTCATTCTCCGGCGTGTCGGCGGACATGAAGTAGTTCCAGGCGGCGAGGTGGCCGACGAGGTCGGAGGTGTCGAAGCCGGAGAGCTCCTCTTCACCGACGGAGAAGGCGACGACCGGGATGTCGGCGGCGTCGATGCCGGCAGCGGCGAGCTCTTTGTAGAAGCCCACGTTGGCGTCACCGTTGATGGTGGAGATCACGCCGACCTGGCTGCCATCGGCGGCGAGCTCCTGCACGTCGGAGATGATGGTCGACCAGTCGGACTGACCGAAGGGCGTGTAGTTCACGAAGATGTCTTCTTCGGCGATGCCGTGATCGAGAAGGTAGGCTTCGAGGATGTTGTTCGTCGTGCGCGGGTACACGTAGTCGGTGCCGAGCAGCGCGAACTTCTCCACCCCGAGCTCTTCGAGGAAGTAATCCACCGCGGGAATGGCCTGCTGGTTGGGCGCGGCGCCGGTGTAGAAGACGTTGTAGGAGCTTTCCTCGCCCTCGTACTGCACCGGGTAGAAGACGAGCCCGTTCAGCTCTTCCACGACGGGCAGAACCGATTTGCGGCTGACCGACGTCCAGCAGCAGAAGATCACGTCGACCATGTCGACGGTCAGCAGCTCGCGGGCCTTTTCGGCGAAGAGCGGCCAGTCGGAGGCCGGGTCGACGACGACGGCTTCGAGATCGCAGCCCAGCAGGCCGCCGGCTTCGTTCTGCTGCTCGATGAGCATCAGCATCGTGTCTTTCAGCGTCGTCTCGGAGATCGCCATCGTCCCCGAGGTGGAGTGCAGAACGCCCACCTTGATCGGGCAGGACACATCTTGCGCAGAGGCTGTGCTGGCGAACAGCGCAGCCATCATCGCGAACGCCGCAGCAGCGGCGAGCTTGAATATCTTCATCTTGGAGCTTCCCCCGTTGAGTGGCCAGGCCCAATCCGCCCGGCCGATTATTCCGTTGCACACGCGGGCGGGTCTGACGCCCGTCTCCCCCTGTGAACCGTTCGGCGCGGTGAATGAGCGCCACGCCAAAGGCGCGCATGAATGTTCCGCCGCGCCCCGCAGTTCACGCAACGTCCGTTCAGTTTGCCGCTTTGTTGACCACTTGCTGCAGCGCAGAAATTGTGCGGCCGCCGGGGTTTTGCCCAGCGCGTGGGCAGAGTGTGAAAGATTTGGCACGGTTTTGGGGGCCCGACCTGTCCTGCGACACCCGCGCCAAGCCGGCGGCTTTCACCCACGCGTCACGATTCTGTCACCGCGGCGTTACGTCGCCGGCTCATGCCCCGATCGCCCGACAAAGAGGACGAGACATGACCTTCCCCACCCGCACGAGCACCTCGCTCGCCGCCCTGGCCCTGGCGCTCACCGCCGGCAGCGCCTCGGCGCAGGAGATGAACTTCAACCGCATCGCCAGCTTCGCCACCACCGGCAACAGCCCGCAGGCGGAAGAGACCTCGGCCGAGATCATCGCCGCCTCGGAAGACGGCATGACGCTGATCTACACCGACAGCCCCGCCGGCGTCGTCGGCCTGATCGACATCACCGACGCGGCAAACCCGGCCCCGCTTGGCCAGGTGGAGATGGATGGCGGCGAGCCCACCTCGGTCGCCGTCTTCGGCGGCATCGCCTATATCGGCGTGAACACGTCCGAGAGCTACACCGCCCCCTCCGGCTTCCTCATGGCGCTCGACATGGAGACCGAGGAAGAGCTCGCCCGCTGCGATCTCGGTGGCCAGCCCGACAGCATCGCCGCTGCCAAGGACGGCGCCTTCATCGCCGTCGCCATCGAGAACGAGCGCGACGAAGACCTCGGCGACGGCCGCGTCGGCCAGATGCCCGCCGGCGACCTCGTACTGGTGAACACCGCCGAGGATGGCCTCGACTGCGACAGCCTCTCGCGCGTGGATGTCACCGGCCTCTCCGACATCGCCCCCGAAGACCCCGAGCCCGAGTTCGTCGACATCAACGACGCGGGCGAGATCGTCATGACGATGCAGGAGAACAACTGGCTCGTCATCGTCTCCGCGGGTGGCGAGGTGCTGAACTCCTTCTCCGCCGGCACGGTCGACCTGACCGGGATCGACGCCACCGAGGATGACGCGCTCAGCTTCACCGAGAGCCTCACCGGCATCCCCCGCGAGCCCGACGCGGTGAACTGGATCGACAATGACCACTTCGCCATCGCCAACGAGGGCGACATGGACGGCGGCAGTCGCGGTTGGTCGATCTTCCACAAGGACGGCACGCTCGTCTACGACAGCGGCAACAGCTTCGAGCATGCGCTGATCGAGATCGGCCACTACCCCGAGGACCGCTCCGAGAACAAAGGCGTCGAGCCCGAGAGCATCGAGTTCGGCTCCTTCGGTGGCACGCCGATGGTCTTCGTCGGCTCCGAGCGTGGCTCTGTCGTGGGCGTCTATAACGTGACCGACCCGGCGACCCCCGAGCTGACCCAGCTGCTGCCCTCCGGCATCGGGCCGGAAGGCTACGTGGTGATCCCCGAGCGGAACCTGCTGATCTCGGCCAACGAGACCGACCTCGGCCCCGATGGCGGCATCCGCGCCCATGTGATGCTCTACGAATATCAGGAGGCGCCTGCCGCCTACCCGATGCTCACCTCCGCCGGCGCCGACGAGCTGATCGGCTGGGGCGCCATCTCCGGCATGGTCGGCGACGGCTCCACGATCTACGCGGTGAACGACAGCTTCTACGCGGGCAGCCCGACGATCTACACGATCGACACGACGACCACCCCGGCCACGATCACGGATGCGCTGCCCATCCAGTTCGGCGACATTATGCTCGACCAGGAAGGCATCACGCTCGACGGTGAGGGCGGCTTCTGGGTCGCCTCCGAGGGCAAGCTGGAGAAGGGCTTCTACAACGCCTTCTACCACGTCTCCGCCACCGGCGAGATCCTCGAAGAGGTGCGCCTGCCCGAGGAGCTGGAGGCGGTGCAGACCAACTCCGGCTTCGAGGGGGTGACCCTGATCGACGGCGTGCTCTGGGGCGCCCAGCAGCGCCCGTGGGAGGATGACGCGGAGAACACCGTGAAGCTAATCTCCTACGACACCGCCACCGGCGAATGGGGCGCCGTCGCCTACCCGCTGGAGGTCGCCGAGACCGGCTGGATCGGCCTCAGCGAAATCGTCGCCCATGGCGATTACGTCTATCTCATCGAGCGCGACAACCAGATCGGCGAGAATGTCGCCGTGAAGCAGGTGACCCGCGTTGCCCTCTCCGAGATGCAGCCGGTGCCGCTGGGCGAAGACTACCCGGTGGTGACGAAAGAGGTCATCTACGACATCGCGCCCGACCTGCTGCAGCTCAACGGCTACGCGCAGGACAAGGTCGAAGGCCTCGCCTTCACCGAGGATGGCCGGATGTGGATCTCCACCGACAATGACGGCGTCGATGACCACTCGGGCGAGACGCTGTTCTGGAGCGTCGAGCTGCCGATGTAAGGCTTGAGCAGGGCTGCACCATGCGGGCGGGGGCGCGAGCCTCCGCCCGTTTTCATTGGCCCTGCGGACAGTGTGTCAGGGCACGGCCCCCCTAAGCCGCCTCTTCCCGGGCCACGATCCAGTCCAGCGTCTTCGCCAGGCTGGCGGGCCGGCCATAGTAATAGCCCTGCCCCTTATGCACCCCGAGCCCGCGCAGCACCTCGTCCTCGGCGGCTGTCTCGACGCCCTCGGCCACGATACGCGCGCCGATATCCTGCGCGAAATGCATCATGCCGGTCACCAGCGAGCGCTTGGCGGAATTGGTGTCGAGGCCGCTGACGAGCTGCCTGTCGAGCTTCATCACCTCGGGCTGCAACCAGAGCAGCTGAGTCAGGCCCGAATGCCCGGCGCCCACGTCATCGGCGGCGATGCGCACGCCGAGGCTCCTCAGGATGTCGAGCTCCTCGCAGACCCGGTCGAAGTTCTGCACGAAAGTATGCTCGGTCAGCTCGACAACCACACAGGAAGCCGAGACATTGGCCAGCAGCCCCGGCAACAGGCCGGAGGCGACAGTCTCTGGCGAGGCGTTGACCGACATCGTCAGCCCATCCGGCAGCAGGCGCATCAGGTCGAGCGCCTTCGAGATGGCCAGCGTTTCAAGGTCGATCTGCCGGCCGACCGACAGGGCCTCGTCGAACCATTCGTCGGGGCCGCGGCGCGGCTCGCAATGGAAGCGGCTGAGCGCCTCGAACCCCGTCAGCAGGTTGGTCTCGAGTTCGATGATCGGCTGCAGCACGATCTCGAACTCTCCCGTCTCCAGCAGATGCTCGATGCGGCCGTGCACCTCGCTCGTTTCGGCGCGGCGGCGAATCTCGGCATTCACCTCGCGGGCGGCGATGCCGGCGAAGGTTTCCATTACGCTCAGATCGCGCGGATTGAGCGAGGGGTTGGGCCGCGGGCTGAGGCAGCAGAACATGCCGTAGACGCTGCCATCGTCGCGGTAGATGGGCACGCTGACATGGCTGCCGATGGGCAGATCATTGGTGATGGCAAGCGAGCGGGCGAGCGCGTAGTCGCTCGTGTCGTTCATCACATTGGGCAGATCGCCGTTGAGGATATGCTGGCAATAGACCTCCTGCAGGTCCACTTCCATGCCGGGAAAGGCAAGCTCCTCCAGCCCGGGCGCGCTGACGGCACGGAAAACCGAGCGTCCATCGACGAATTCCGACAGATACGCGACCTCCATCCCCAGATGGCTGCGCATCGTCTCTAGCGTGATGTCCAGAATGTCTGTTCGCTCGCCGGACATCTCCGACTGCGCGGGGTCAAGCTGGACGGGCAGCTTCGAAAAACGCATCTTCTGTCTTCGCCTCTACGATCAACGGGAGCACAACATCCCGAACTCTTCACCTTGGCGCCCTTCACGCGAAGAGCGGATCAACTGCCAGATGTATCGCTCGGCACCCGGCACAGACCGGTAGAGTCATTCCAGCAAATAAAACCTTAACGTCTACTAAGGCACTATAAAGGCAAGATTTCGTCGCCTCGATGCGCTCCCGGCCAGCGTAATCGTTTACGTGAGGTTGATCCGCCACATCTCTCACGCAACCGTCATCGGGCGTGAGGGTCAGGGGCCCGTTTCACGGCCCTCGCACTGCTCTTGCGCGGGCGACGGCCCGGGGATAGCGCGGTGCTATGACCACTGCCACAAAGATCGACCGACCGGCGCTCGGCATCATACTCATCCTGGTTGCCACTGCCGCGATCTCGGTAAACGACATGCTGATCAAGGCGCTCTCGGGCGGCTACCCGCTGCACCAGATGGTCTTCGCCCGTTCGATCCTGGGCCTCGCCTTCACCGTTCCGATGCTGCAGTTCGAGGGCGGTTTTCCGGCCCTCCTCACCAAGCGGCCCGGCCTGCACCTGCTGCGGGGCACCTGCCTCGTCATTTCCAACATGTGCTTCTTCGCCGGCATTGCCGCGCTGCCGCTGGCGGAGGCGACGGCGCTGTTCTTCGTGGCGCCGCTCTTCATCACCCTGCTCTCGATCCCGGTGCTGGGCGAGAAGGTGGGCCCGCTGCGCCTGTCGGCGGTGACGGTGGGCTTCATCGGCGTGCTGCTCATGCAGCGCCCCTGGGCGGGCGGGGAAGAGCTGCATGCCAGCCGCCTCGTGCTGGCCCTGCCGGTGCTGGCCGCCTTCACCTATGCGGCCACCATGGTGCTGACCCGCCGCCTCGGCACCGACATGCCGCCCGCCGGGATGGCCATCTATACGCAGGGCATCTTTCTCGTGGTCGCCGTCGCCTTCTTTCTGGCCGCCGGTGACGGGCGCTTCGCCGAGGGGGCGACGAACGAGAGCCTGATTTTCCTGCTGCGTGCCTGGGTCTGGCCAGAGGGGCGAGACCTGTGGCTGTTCATGGCGCTCGGCCTCTGTTCCGGCCTCGTCGGTTATTGCCTGGCCGGCGCCTACCGGGCGGCGGATGCGGCCACCATCGCGCCCTTCGAATACGCCGGCCTGCCGCTGGCGATCTTCTGGGGCTGGACGGTTTTCGGAACGCTGCCCGCGCCCATCACCTGGGTCGGCATCGCGCTGATCCTTGGCTCGGGCATCTTCGTCTATCTGCGCGAGCGCCGCCGGGGCCGCGAAGTGGCCGCGAAACGCCCGACTCGGCGGTTCTAACCAGCCATCGCGCGCCGCGCTGACCGGCCCTGCCCCGGGCCTACCACCCCGAGAGCAGGTCGCAAACCGGCGACAAGGCGCCGCTTTCCGGAAACCCGGTTGGCAACTCGGGCTGCGGCTGTCATTGTCTGACCAATCAATCAAAAAATCCGCAACCAATCGCGACACCACGAAAGGTTCGATATGACATTCCGCACAGCCCTGCTGATGACCACCGCCGCCGCCGGCTTCGCCGCCGCCCCGGCCCTTGCCGACGTCTCGATCACTGAAGGCCCCTCGGCCATCCCCGATGGCGAGGCGCTCTCTGCCGGCGACATCACGGTGATGAACGACAAGCTCGCCTTCACCCTCGCCATCGACAGCCAGGCCCCCTGGGGCGTGCCGCGGGGCGCCATCGTCGACCTCGCCGCGGTGAAGGACGGCAGCGCCGACCTCGACCGCATCGCCTTTGCTGATTTCATCCCGAACAACTGGTCGGCCTGGCCGAATGACGGGCTGAACGTCGAAATCGTCACCGACACGCCCGAAGAGGCGGTGATCAAGATCACCCGCAACTTCGGCGAGGCCGACATTGCCACGACCTACACGCTGGAGGACGGCTCCGACGCCATCCACCTCGTCACCGAGATGACGAACAATGGCGACGAGGCGCTGAGCGGCCTGCTCTCCGGCTTCACGCTCTGGCCCGACAGCGGCTATCTCTTCCCGGTGCCCGGCGTCGAGGACGGCAACGTCGAGGGGGCCCTCTCCGACCGCGTTGTCGCCTATGACAGCGACTGGTCCATCGCGCTGCACGCGCCCTATTTCGACCATGTCGAATACGACACCAAGGACCTCTACCAGACGCATGATCTCGCCCCCGGCGAGACGCGCAGCTTCGAAGGCTGGCTGCAGGTTGGCGGCTCGGGCGACCTCGCCCCCGTCGTGGCCAACGAGATCTCGCGCATGGACGGCCCCGCCGGTGAGCTGACCGGCGCCATCTCGGGCGCCGACGGCGCCATCGAGAACGCCGTGCTCGTCGTCGAGAAGGATGGCCAGCCCTATGCATGGACGCAGACGCCCGACGGCACCTACGACATCGCGCTGCCCGCCGGCGAGTACAGCGTCTATGCCACCGCCGAGGGCTATTCCGACAGCGAAGCGCAGACGATCACCGTCAGCGCCGACGGCGCGACAGAGCTCGACTTCGCCGATCTCGAAGCGCCGGGCACGCTCTCCTTCGTGGTCACCGACGATGAGGGCGAGCCGGTCGATGCGCGCATCACCATCACCGAAGGCCAGGCGCCGCTGGTGGAATTCCTCGGCCGCCAGACCTTCTTCACCACGCTGGACGATGTCGGCCAGGCCGAGGCCGTGCTCGCCCCGGGCGATTACGTGTTCACCGTCGGCCATGGCGCCGGTTTCCTTGGCGCGGGCGAAGAGGTGGCGATCACCGTCGGCTCGGGCGCCGAGCAGGATGTCGATGTCACCGTCGATCTGCTGGCCCGGCCCTATGAGAACGGCTGGTATGCCTCTGACATGCACCACCACGCCGACCAGCTGGAAGGCACGACGCCGCCGGAATTCCTCGCCCGCAGCGAGCTGGCCGCGGGGCTCGACCTGATCTTCGTCTCCGACCATGACAGCGTGGTGAACTATGCCGCCCTCGACGGTTTTGCCGAGGGGCGCGACGTGCCGTTCATCCCGTCGATCGAGTTCTCGTCGTCCTGGGGGCATTTCAACGCCTACCCGATGGATCTCGACGCCGAGCTGACCATCGACACCTCCACCGCGACCGCCGCCGAGGTCTTTGCCGAGGCGCGCCGCATGGGGGCCGATGCTATCCAGTCGAACCACCCCTACATCCCCTATGGCTACCTCGCGAGCCTGGAGGCGGGCGTGGTGCCGGGCGGCTTTGCCCCCGACTTCGACCTGCTGGAGCTGAACGGCCCCGGCGATGACGCCCGCGTCTTCGCCATCGCCGGCCAGCTGTGGAGCCAGGGCCGCGACATCTACCTCTCCGCCGGCTCTGACGCGCACGATGTGTGGAACGACGGCACCGGTTCTGCCCGCGCCTATGTGCATGTGCCGGGCGAGCTGAGCGCCGATGCGTTCGTGGCGAACCTGAAGGACGGCCACGCCTACATGACGCGCGGCCCGCTCATCGAGCCCTCGGTCATGTTCGGCACGCAGATGCGCAGCGCCGCGGGCGAAGAGCAGACGCTCTCGTTCGAGCTGACCTCCGTTGCCGGCCTGGCCTCTGCCACGCTCGTCGGCCCCGAAGGCGAGATCGAGACCGTGACCTTCGACGGCGAGACCGAAGCGACGGCCGAGTTCACCTTCACGCCCGAGGCCGGCACGGCCAACGACTGGGTGGCGCTGCAGGTGGCGGACAGCGCCGAGAAGATGGCCTTCACCAACCCCATCTGGATCGCGCCCATCGCCGAGGCGGACATTCTGCCGATGGAATGATCCGGCCCGCCGGATGAGAGACTGGCCGGGCCGCGGAGCAATCCGCGGCCCGGTTTCTTTTGGCTCGCCCGTGGCCGCTCCTTCCACCGCCCGATGCGCGCCAAAGGCGCAGGTCGAGCGCCGTTGGCACGCACTCCGGCGTCCCCGGCATCCGCCGCCCCAGAAAATTCTCACACCACCGCCAAGGATTGACGGCCCGCGCGCGTCTACCCATCCGTGATGCTGATGGAACGCAGTGACGAGACCCTGGCGAGCGAGGCGGCAGCGGGCGATGGCGAGGCCTTCGCGGCGCTGCTCGCCCGTCACTACGACCGTCTGTTCGCGCTCGCCTTCCGCCTCACCGGCCAGCGGGCCGAGGCGGAGGATCTGACGCAGGACATCTGCGCCGCCCTGCCCGCCAAGCTCGGCCGCTTCCGGGGTGAGGCGAAGTTCACCACCTGGCTCTACCGTGTCGCGGTGAACGCCGCACATGACAGGCGCCGCCGCCGCGCCACCCATGCCAGGGCCGCCGATGGCTGGGGCGATTGGGAGATGGCCCGGCAGGAGGATATCGCCGAGGCGAAGGCGCGCGGCGAATGGCTGATGGCCGCCATGACCCGCCTGCCCGACGATCTGCGCGACACGCTGGCTTTGGTGCTCGACGAGACCAGCCATGCCGACGCCGGCGCCGTGCTGGGCGTCAGCGAGGGCACGATTTCCTGGCGGGTGAGCGCGGCGAAAACGCGCCTGCGCGCCATGATGCAAGAGGAGGAGGGCCTATGACCTCCCGCGATGACGAGCTGTTCGAGCTGGAAGCACTGCAACGCGCCGCCAGCGCTGCGACGCCCGCCCCCGAGGCCGGCGCCAAGGCCGCGCATCTGCGGCTGGCGCAGGAAAATTTCGCCGCGCTCCAAGGCGCGCGCGATGCCGCCCGTCTCACCCCTGACAGCCCCGATGGCCGGGGCCCGATCAAAGGAGTGAGACGGATGCTCAATGCCATCACCAGCCGGGCCGGCCTTGGCCTGACCACCGCCATCGTCGCCTGCGGCCTCGTGCTCGTCAGCCCCGTGGGGGAGGATCTGCTGCGCCGCGCGCCCGGCCTCGGCAAGGAGACCGCACCGGCTCCGGCCCGTGATGAGGCCATTGAAGAGGCCACCGAGCAGGCGCTGCAGACAGCGCCCCTCGCCGCGCCGGAGCCCGCCGCCGACTGGGATGAGATGGAAGCCGACCTCTACGGCTATGCCCCGCCGGCGCCGGTGCTGGGCGATGCCGCAGGCGGCGCGGCAGACGCACCGCAGGCTGCCACACGCATCGCCCCGGCGGAGCAATCGCTGAGTATCGCCCCTCAGGCCCGCACCCGCACCGCCCCCATGGCCGAGATGGCGGCACCGCTCGCCGAGCCGATGCCCCTGCCCGGCCCGAACACCGAGACCTTCGCCAACGCGCCCGAAAACCCGCTTCGGGTGACGGCTGAAGAGCCCGTCTCGACCTTCTCCATCGATGTCGACACGGCCTCGTGGTCGATCATCCGCTCCTCTCTTCAACGCGGCACCCTGCCGCCGGCAGAAGCAGTGCGCATCGAGGAGATGGTGAACTACTTTCCCTACGATTACGCCGCACCCGAGGCCGGCGAGGCCCCCTTCCGCCCCGCCATCAGCATCTTCCCCACGCCGTGGAACGACGGCACCGAACTGGTGCGCATCGCCCTGCAGGGCGAGATGCCGGCGCTGGCCGACCGGCCGCCGCTCAACCTCGTCTTCCTCGTCGATACCTCCGGCTCGATGGCCGAGCCGGACAAGCTGCCGCTGCTCAAGCAGAGCTTCCGCCTGATGCTCTCGGAGCTGCGGCCCGAGGATCAGGTGGCGATCGTCGCCTATGCCGGCGAGGCCGGTGTGGCCCTGCCGACCACCGCCGCCGGCGAGCGCAGCGCCATCCTCGCCGCCCTCGATGGCCTTGGCGCCGGCGGCGGCACCAATGGCCAGGGCGGGCTGGAGGCCGCCTACCGCCTCGCCGCCGAGATGAGCGATGACGGAGAGGTCAGCCGCGTGCTGCTGGCGACGGATGGCGATTTCAACGTCGGCCTGTCGGACCCTACGGCGCTGGAAGATTACATCGCCCGCCAACGCGAGAGCGGGACCTATCTCTCCGTCCTCGGCTTCGGGCGCGGCAATCTCGACGATGCCACGATGCAGGCGCTGGCGCAGACCGGTAACGGCACGGCGGCCTATATCGACACGCTCAGCGAGGCGCGGAAGGTGCTGGTCGACCAGCTGACCGGCGCGCTCTTCCCCATCGCCGGCGATGTGAAGGCGCAGGTGGAATGGAACCCGGCCGAGATCGCCGAGTACCGACTGATCGGCTACGAGACGCGCGCCCTGAACCGCGAAGATTTCGCCAATGACCGCGTCGATGCCGGCGAGCTTGGCGCCGGTCACCAGGTGACGGCGCTCTACGAGGTCACACCGGTCGGCTCACCGGCGCGGATGACGGACGATCTGCGCTACGCTGCCGACACCCCCGCCGCCCCTGACGGGCACGAGGGCGAACTCGGCTTTCTCAGCCTGCGCTGGAAGGCCCCGGGAGAGGACGCCTCGCAGCTGATGGAAACCCCCATCCCCGCGGGCAGCGCCACCACGCCAGACCAAGACGCCGCCTTCGCCGCCGCCATCGCCGGCTTCGGGCAGCTGCTCAAGGGCGGCCAGTGGCTGGGTGACTGGGGCTATGAAGACGCCATCGCCGTCGCCGTCGCGAACCGGGGCGAGGATGCCTATGGCTACCGTGCCGAGGCGGTGGAACTGATGCGGCTGGCCGAGGCGCTGAGCGAGTGATGTGGTCCGGCCGGGCTGCATCTTGAAGTCAAACGACGGCTTCCGGGGATAACTCCGGGAGCCGTCTGCCCGTCAGCCGGCCATGCGAACACGGGCCGCCCGACGCCTCCGCTCAGGTCAACGGTGTCATGACCGCCTTGCGATAGGCCTCGCGCTGCGTCAGGCGTTCGTACCAAGCTTCGAGTGCGGGCATGGCTGGGCGCTCGATGGGCAGGTTGAACCAGCCGTATGCGATGCTCCCCAGCGGGATATCCCCGATCCCGAGGCTCTCGCCCGAGAACCAAGGTTGCTCGGCCAGGGCCGCGTCGGCGAGCTTCAGCAAGTCGGCGCATTGCTCGTGCCCGCGCAGCATCGCCGCCTCGTCGCGCGTCTCTGGCGTGCACCGCACCATGTTCCAGAACAGATCGCGGAACGGCCCGCCGAGTGAGATCGACGCCCAATCCATCCACTTGTCGGCCGCCGCCCAAAGCCGCTCATCCGCCGGGGCAAACCCGTCGGCCCCATATTGCCGGGCCAGATATCGAACGATGGCGTTGGATTCCCAAAGCACCAGTTCGCCGTCCTGCAGACAGGGCACCCGGCCATTGGGGTTGAGCGCCAGAAACTCGGGCGTCGACACCAGCCCGAAACTGCCCCCGGCAGGGACATGCTCGTAGGTCAGGCCAAGCTCTTCGGCGCACCACAGCACCTTGCGCACATTGGTTGAATTGTCGCGGCCCCAGATTTTCATGGTTTATCCTTCTCCATCACATGTGCGCCTCGCGGCCATTCCACTGCGCAAAGGGCTCGCGGAGCCTCACTCCCCAGCCCGTCTCAGGCCGTCAGCCGTGCCACGAGCCGCCGCACGATCGGCGCCACCACCAGCACGACGGGGAAGGAAATGATCCACGACGAAAACCACGCCCCGCCCCAGAGCCCGAATAAATCAGGCACGAAGCCCACGTTCCGCAATGTCGCGATGCCCGCCACGAGGCAGGACATGAAGACCGACAGGAAGAAGCCGAAAAGGATCGGCGCGTAGCGGACAGGGATCAAAGGCAGCTCCATCTGGCGGGCTAGTTACGGGCGGGGCTTATGCGTCCGGGCCAGTCTCCCCGGCCGGGTGTTGGGCGACGCACAGATTTGGCCTCTTGCCCCTACAGAAAACGTTGCAAAATCGTTCCGCTCTAAGACAGCTTTACTACTCTTATGTTCTTTTCCAGCTTCTTTTGTACTTCCATCAGCTCAACCTCAGAGTCAGACTCAACAACGAAGTAGACGGTTTCTTCGGGGTAGGGCCCGAATTCTTCGTATCCACAATCGTCATTCATGACATCAACCACGAGGCTGCCACGCTTAAAATGAATTAGATAATCAGAAATAAAAGTATGGACTCCTACGAGGGGCAACTCAAGAAAACCGAAGAATTCTAGAAGGCGTTTCTCGCGGTCAACGCTTTCCAAGGCGCTTTCAAAATATCCTACGCCATTCGCGTCTGGATCGACCGGGGCTGCGAAAGTAATTTTTGGCATCATTCGCTTTCTAGATGCGAGGGAGATCCTGCGAAAGCTGTACTAGACCGCTATAATTTCGGTTTCACAATGCGGCAGACTGGCTGGTCGCCCTCAGGCGGCGCGCCAGCCGAGGCCAGCCTCGGCCTTGCCAGAGGGGCGGTAATTGCCCGTGACCCAACCGGAAAAGCCGCTCTCTGCCAGCTGGGCGAAGAAGGCGGGATAGTCGATCTCGCCGCCCGACGGTTCCGTCCAGTCGGGGTAGCTCGCCACCCGCACATGGCCGACGAGATGGCCGAAGCGCTCCCAGGCGCCCGCCACATCGCCGGTCATCTCGTGCACATGCCAGGCGTCGAAGACGAGGCCGAACCGCTCTGTCCCCGCCTCTTCCACGATTTCCGCCGCAAGGCCGAGATCGGTGAGAAAGGCGCCGGGATGGGCCTTGGCCGAGACGGGGCGGAGCAGCAGCCGCGCCTCGCTAGGCGCGCCGGCCGCATGGGCGAGATTGCTCTTCAGCGTCGCCAGCGCCGCCGGCCCCTCGGCATCGCCGGCCATCAGGATCAGGTTGCGGGCGCCCAGCGCCTTCACGTAGCGCAGCGAGCGGCGCAGATCGCCGCGAAAGCGCACCTCGAGGTCCGGCACCGCGGCAAAGCCCCGATTGCCGCCGGTGTAGTTCGGCGGCGGGCAGGTGATCGCGCTCACGGTCAGGCTGTGCTCGTGCAACGCCTCGGCCAGCTCAGGCACGGAGGTTTCGTAGGGGTCGGCGATTTCAACGGCGGAAAAGCCGGCCTCGGCGGCGCGGGCGGCGCCCTCAACGAGGCTCAGTCCCGGCCAAAGTGCCGGAAGGCTGGCAGCGAAGCTTAGCATCAAAGGCGCCTTTCATCGGGCCGGTCTGCCTGGCGATCCGCCTGCGACACCCCGCCAGACCATTGGTGGCTATACGAATATTTTACGCCCGGCAACGCTCGCAAAGCCGCACCCCCCGATGTCGGCGGGTTTTCACACGTCGAGTTCGGAGGCCTCGATGATGGGAAAGAACTTGCCGCCAGAGGCCAGGCCGAACCACAGCACCCCGCCCTCTTCACGCCGCTCGCCGATGTCGACCAGCCGGTAGAAGCTCTTGCGGTCGATCAGCGCCCAGAGATCGGCGCGGATATGCACGTAAGGGCTCGGCTCGCCCGATTCGGCGTCGCGCAGAACGCGGATCTCGTGCTCCGGCCCCGCCAGCGCCCGGTCACCCACGTTGGTGACGAAGGTCAGCCCCTCGGGGCCCTTCTCGAAATCGACGGCGACGAAGGGCGCGTCATCGACCTGGATACGCACCTTCTCCACCGGGGTGACGAGGAAATACTCCTCGCCGTCCTTGCGCAGGATGGTGGAAAACAGACGCACCAGTTCCGGCCGGCCGATGGGCGTGCCGAGGTAGAACCACGTGCCGTCGCGGGCGATGCGCATGTCGAGATCGCCGCAGAACGGCGGGTTCCACTTGTGCACCGGCGGCAATCCGCGCTGGGCCGCGGCGCGTGCCGCGCCCGCCAGACGCTCGGCGCCGCCAGTCAAACCGCCGCCGTCACCCCCATCTCGCTCTATTGTGTTGGCCATGGGATTTGCGCCTCTTATCGGATTGCTGGCAGGGTAGCAGCGTGACAGGCAGGGCCAAGGGAGAATGATATGTCGGGCGACGAAGATCTGGTGAGTGCGATCGAGAGCCTCGGGTCGCGCCTGGGCGAGGCCCGCACGGCCATTGCCCGGCGCTTCATTGGGCAGGAGCGGGTGGTCGACCTCTCGCTCGCCGCGCTCGTCTGCGGCGGCCATGCGCTGCTCGTCGGCCTGCCCGGCCTCGGCAAGACGCGGCTGGTCGATACGCTCGCCACCGTCATGGGTCTGCAGCCCGGCCGCATCCAGTTCACGCCCGACCTGATGCCGGCAGACATCCTCGGTTCCGAAGTGCTGGAGACGGGGGCCGACGGCGCCCGCAGCTTCCGCTTCATCGAAGGGCCGATCTTCTGCCAGCTGCTGATGGCCGACGAGATCAACCGCGCCAGCCCCCGCACACAATCCGCCCTTCTGCAGGCCATGCAGGAGCGCGAGGTCACCATCGCCGGCGCGCACCACGCGCTGGGCAAGCCCTTCCACGTGCTCGCCACGCAGAACCCGATCGAGCAGGAGGGCACCTATCCGCTCCCCGAGGCCCAGCTCGACCGGTTCCTCATGCAGATCGACGTGCCCTATCCGACGCGGGCAACCGAGGCCGACATCCTGCTCGCCACCACCGGCGCCGCCGAAGGCGAGACGCATGAGGTCTTCTCCGCCGCCGAGCTGATCGACGCGCAGAAGCTGCTGCGGCGGATGCCGGTGGGCGAGGGCATCGTCGAGATGATCCTCGATCTGGTGCGCGCCTGCCGCCCCGGCGAGCCCGAGGCGCCCGATTACATCACCCAGTCGCTCTCCTGGGGCCCCGGCCCGCGCGCCGCGCAGGCGCTGATGCTGGCCGTGCGCGCCGAGGCGCTCATCAATGGCCGCCTCGCTCCCTCGGCCGAGGATGTCGCCCGCCTCGCGCCGCCGATCCTGAAGCACCGCATGGCGCTGGGCTTCGCCGCCCGCGCCCGCGGCGAGAGCCTCGACGCCATCATCACCCGCGTCACCGAAGACGTCACGCGGATCGGCCGCGCCGCGTGAGCCCCGCCCCCGCCTCCAGCCAGAATGCCGCCGGCCTGCGCAGCGCGGCAGAGGCTCTGGCCGCGCCGCTGCCGCCGCTGCTTGCCAGCGCCGAGCAGCTTGCGGCTTCGGTGGCGCTCGGCCAGCACGGGCGGCGCCGGGCGGGGATCGGCGACACGTTCTGGCAATACCGCCCGAGCCATCAAAGCGACGCCAGCCACCGCATCGACTGGCGCCGCTCCGGCAAGACCGACCAGACCTTCGTGCAGGACAAGGAATGGCAGATCGCGCAATCGGTCGCTCTCTGGGTCGACCGCTCCGCCGCGATGCGCCACGCCTCCTCCGAGAAGCTGCCGCAAAAGGCCGAGCGCGCCCGCCTGCTGGCCCTCGCCCTCTCCGCCCTGCTCATCCGCGGCGGCGAGCGCGTTGGCCTCACCGGCACGGGGGCCGAGGGCCAGGGCCTGCCGCCCCGCCCCGGCGAGACGCAGCTCACCCGCCTCGCTGCAGCGCTGACGGGCGAGGATGCCGCCGATTACGGCCTGCCCGGCCGCGAGGGCCTGCCCGCCCATTCGCGCGCCGTCTTCCTCTCCGATTTCCTCGGCGATCCCGCCCCGTTCGAGGCCGCGCTCTCCCGCGCCGCCGATCAGGGCATCCGCGGCGCCGTGCTGCAGGTGCTCGACCCCGAGGAAGAGAGCTTCCCCTTCCGCGGCCGCACCATCTTCGAAAGCGGCGCCGGCTCGCTCCGCCATGAGACGCTCAAGGCCGATGCGCTCCGCCAGCGCTACCTCGACCGTCTCGCCGAGCGGAAAGACCGTATCGCCGAGCTCGCCCGCCTCTCCGGCTGGCTTTTCACCACGCATGTCACCTCCGAGCCGGCGGCGCCCGCCCTCCTCTGGCTCTACACCGCGCTCGACCAGAGGTCCTGAGATGAGCCGCCCCCTCGCCCGCGCCTGCCGCCGCCCCCGGCGCGCTGCCCCCCTCCCCTCGCTTTTCTGCAAATATCCCGGGGTCCGGGGCAGGGCCCCGGGTCTCTCCACCCCTAGCGCCGCCCGGTCTGCTCGATGACCCTTCTCGGCCCCTTGGGCTTCACGGCCCCCTGGCTCCTGCTCGCCCTGGTCCTGCTGCCGGTGCTCTGGCTGATCCTGCGCGCCATCCCGCCCGCGCCGGTGCGCCGGCGCTTCCCGGCGGTGGCGCTGCTCCTCGGCCTCGGCGATGACGAAAGCCAGTCCGACCGGACACCGTGGTGGCTGCTGCTCCTGCGCCTTCTGGCCCTCGGCCTTGTCATTCTCGGTTTCGCCGGCCCGGTGCTGAACCCCTCCGAGCGGGTCGCCGGCGACGGCCCGCTGCTGATCCTCGCCGACGCGAGCTGGGCGGATGCGCCCGACTGGCCGGCGCGCAGCGACCGCATCGAGGCGCTGATCGACGAGGCCGGCCGCCTCGGCCGGCCCGTGGCGCTGGTTCCCCTCACCGAGCCGCCCGCAGAGGCGCCGGTCTTCTCGCCGGCCGAGGCGATCCAGCAATCGCTGCCCGGCGTGCAGCCTCGCCCGTGGGAGCCGCAGGACGACGCCCTGGTCGCCTTTGCCGATACGCTGGAAGGCAGCTTCGAGACCTACTGGCTCTCCGACGGGCTGGATCGCACCAGCCGTGCCCCCCTCCTCGCCGCCTTGCAAAGCCACGGCCCCGTCACGGTGTTCCAGACGCCGCGCTCCATCGTCGCGCTCCGCCCGCTGGCGGCGGAGAATGGCGAGGTGGTGCTGCGCGCCACACGCACGCCGGTGGGGCCCGAGCTGCAGGTCGCCGCCGCTGCCATCGGGCTCGACCCGGCCGGGCTGGAGCGCCCGCTGCAGGAGACCACGCTCGACTTTGCCCCCGGCGAGGCCGATTCCGAGGTGCGGCTAGATCTGCCGCCAGAGCTGCGCAACCGCCTGACCCGCGCCGAGCTGCCGGGCCGCCGCTCCGCCGGCGCCGTGCAGCTGACGGGCGATGCCCTCCGCCGCCGCGAGATCGCCCTGCTCGACGGTGGCTCCTCCGGCGAGCTGCCCGAGCTGCTGTCGCCGCTGCATTACCTGCACGAGGCGCTCGAGCCTTCAGCCGACCTCATCGAGGGCACGCTCGGCGACATCGTGCTCGCCAATCCCGATGCCATTGTCCTCGCCGACGTCGCCGAGATCTCGCCCGAAGAAAGCACCGCGCTCGTGGAGTGGGTGGAAAACGGCGGCCTGCTGCTGCGCTTCGCCGGTCCCCGCGTGGCCGCTGCCGACACACCCATCGGCGAGGACGACCCGCTGATGCCCGTGCGCCTGCGCGCCGGTGGCCGCTCAGTCGGCGGCGCGATGAGCTGGGGCGAGCCGAAAACGCTCGCCGCCTTCGAGCCGGGCTCGCCCTTCTTCGGCCTGCCGGTGCCCGAGGATGTGCAGGTCCGCGCCCAGGTGCTGGCCCAGCCCGGGCCGGACCTCACCCCCCGCGTCATCGCCGAGCTGACCGACGGCACCCCCCTCGTCACCCGCAAAGAGCTGGGGGCGGGGCAGGTGATCCTGTTCCACGTCACCGCCAATGCTGAATGGTCCACCCTGCCCCTCTCGGGCCTTTTCGTGCAGATGCTGGAGCGGCTGGCGCTGACCGCCGGCGCCCCCGGCGAGCAAGCCGAGGCGCTGGAAGGCACCATCTGGCAGCCCGAGCAGCTGATCGACGCTTTCGGTCGCCTGGAGCCGGCGGATGACATGCCGGGCGTCCCCGGCGCCCGCCTCGCCGCCGGTTTGCCCGGCCCGCAACTTCTGCCCGGCCTCTACACCTCCGGTGACCGGGCGATGGCGATCAATGTGGGCCGCGACGACACCAGTCTCGCCCCGGCGACCTGGCCAGCTGACGTTCCGGTAGAGGGGCTGGCGACCCGCGAAGAGATGCCGCTGCAGGGCCTGCTTCTCGCAGTTGCGCTCGGCTTGCTGCTCCTCGACCTGCTCGCCTCACTTTCCCTCACCGGGCGGCTGCGCAGCGGGCGCGGCGCCGCGGCGGCGGTGCTGGCTCTGGGGATCGTTCTCGCCGCGGCGGTGCAGCCCGGCGCCGCCCGCGCGCAGGACGACAGCTCCGCCCCGCTCAGCGAGGGCGATGCCTTCGCCGAGGCCGCAACCTCTGAAGTGGTGCTGGCGCATGTGCTGACCGGAGACGAGACGGTCGACGAGCTGGCCGAGGCCGGCCTGCTCGGCCTCTCCACCACGCTTTTCGCCCGCACCTCCATCGAGCCCGGCCCGCCCATGGGCGTAAATATCGAGCGCGACGAACTCGCCTTCTTCCCGCTGCTCTACTGGCCGGTGACCGCCGACATGGCGCTGCCCTCCCCCGCCGCCTACGACAAGCTCAACCGCTACCTGCGCGGCGGCGGCATGATCGTCTTCGATACGCGCGACGCCGATCTCGGCACCTTCGGCGGCGGCACGCCCGAGGGGCGGATGCTGCAGGCGCTGGCCCGCCCGCTCGACATCCCGCCGCTGGAGCCGCTGCCGGCGGACCATGTGCTCACCCGCAGCTTCTACCTGCTGCAGGATTTCCCAGGCCGCTTCGCCAGCCACGACATCTGGGTCGAGGCCAGTCCGCCCGGCGCCGAGCAGCTGGAGGGGATGCCCTTCCGCAACCTCAACGATGGGGTGACGCCGGTGGTGATCGGCGGCAACGACTGGGCGGCGGCCTGGGCGGTGGATCAGAACGGCGGCCCGCTTCTGCCCATCGGGCGGGGGATGAGCGGCGACCGCCAGCGTGAGCTGGCGCTGCGCTTCGGCGTGAATCTGGTGATGCATGTGCTGACCGGCAACTACAAATCCGACCAGGTGCATGTGCCGGCACTGCTTGAAAGGCTTGGCGATTGACCGGAGAGATCATCTTTGACCCCCTCCTGCCGTGGCTCTTCGTCTGGATCGCCGCCGGCCTGGGCCTGCTGACCTTTGCCATCTCGCTCTGGCGGCGCCAGCGCGGCGCCTGGATGCGCGGCCTCGCGGCAGCTGTACTGGTGCTCGCCCTCTCCGGCCCTTCGCTGCAGGAGGAGGAGCGGCAGGCCCTCTCCGACATCGTCATCGCGGTGGTGGATGAGAGCGCCAGCCAGCGCATCGCCACGCGCCCAGATCAGACAGAGGAGGCGCTGGAGCATCTCCGCCGGGCCGTCGAGGCGCGGGCGAACACGGAGCTGCGCGTAGTGACCGTGGGCGACGGGGCCGAGGATTCCGGCACACTGCTGATGACGGGACTCACCGAGGCCATCGCCGAAGAGCCGATGGGCCGCATCGCCGGCATCGTCCTGCTCTCCGACGGGCGGCTGCACGACCTGGCCAACGCCCCCGCCACCCTGCCCGCGCCCTCGCACCTGCTGCTGACCGGCGAGCCGGGCGATTGGGACAGGCGGCTGGTGGTGAAGAATGCGCCCGACTTTGCCATCCTCGGCGAACAAGTCTCGCTCACCCTACGTCTGGAAGATCAGGGCGACGCGCCCAACCCCGGCGAGGCCATTCCGCTCTCCATCGCCATCGACGGCGGCGCGCCGCTGGAATTCGAGGTGCCCGCGGGGCAGGATGTCGAGCTGCCGATCACCCTGCCCCATGGCGGGATGAACGTGCTGCAATTCTCCACCCCCGTGGTCGATGGAGAGCTGACGGGCCGCAACAACGCCGCCGTCGTGCAGATCAACGGCGTGCGTGACCGGCTGCGGGTGCTGCTCGTCTCTGGCGAGCCGCATGCCGGCGAGCGCACCTGGCGGAACCTGCTGAAGGCCGACGCTGCGGTGGATCTGGTGCATTTCACCATCCTCCGCCCGCCGGAAAAACAGGACGGCGTGCCGGTCGACGAGCTGTCGCTGATCGCCTTCCCCACGCGAGAGCTGTTCCTGGAGAAGATCGACGATTTCGACCTGATCGTCTTCGACCGCTACTCGCGCCGGGGCATCCTGCCTTCTGACTATTTCGAGAACATCGCCCGCTATGTGCGCGGCGGTGGCGCGGTGCTGGTCGCATCCGGCCCTGAATATGCCGGGGTCGCCTCGATCTACCGCTCGCCGCTCGGCTTCGCACTGCCCGGTAACCCCACAGCGCGTCTGGTGGAGGCGCCCTTCGCGCCGACGCTCACCGCGCCTGGCCTGCGCCACCCCGTCACCGCCGCGCTCGACGGCGCCAACCCGGATGTGGAGACCGCGCCGGACTGGGGCCGCTGGTTCCGCCAGGTCGAGGTCGACCCGGTGCCCGAGGCCGAGGTGGTGATGGAAGGCGCCGACGGGCTGCCGCTGCTGGTGCTCAACCGCGTGGGCGAGGGCCGCGTGGCGCTGCTCGCCTCTGACCAGGCCTGGCTATGGGACCGCGGCTACGAGGGCGGCGGCCCGCAGCAGGAGCTGCTGCGCCGCCTCGCCCACTGGCTGATGAAGGAGCCCGAGCTGGAGGAGGAGAGCCTCTGGGCCGAGCCCCAGGGCCAGACCATGCGCATCATCCGCCGCACCATGGACGAAGAGACACAGCCTGTCACCGTGACCGGCCCGGACGGGTCGGAGAGCGTGGTGGCGCTGGAGGAGGTCTCCCCCGGTCGGTTCGAGGCGCTGTGGCAGGCGCCCGAGATGGGCCTCTATCGCCTGACCGATGGCGAGGAAGAAACCGTCATCGCGGTCGGCCCGGCCGCGCCGCGCGAATTCGAGGAGACCATCGCTTCGGGCGATCTGCTGGAGCCGACTCTGGCGTCCACCGGCGGCGCCGTGGTGCCGATCTCGGAGGGGCTGCCCAGCCTGCGCGAGGTGCGCGAAGGCCGCCCCGCCGCCGGGCGCGGCTGGATCGGCATCACCCCGCGCGGCGCCTACCGCGCGACCGATATCACCATCGCCCCGCTGCTGCCGGCCTGGACCTTCCTGCTGCTGGCCGCCGCGCTCATCCTCGCCGCCTGGATCCGTGAGGGGCGGCGCTGACCGCAACGAAGCGGAGCGCCGGAGGCGCATTTCCTTTGGTGCGGTGGGGGCGCTGCCCCCACACCCCCGGAGTATTTTGAAGAAAGCGAGGGACAGGATGGACGCGCCGATTGTTGCCGTGCTGGCCTTGGTGGTTCGCGAGGCCGAGGTGCTGCTCGTCCGCCGGGCCAACCCGCCCGACGCGGGGATGTGGGGATTCGCTGGCGGGAAGGTTGAGTTCGGTGAGACCTTGCGTGCCGCCGCCGAGCGGGAGCTGATGGAAGAAACCGGAGTTACCGGCCGCGCCGGCGAAGTGCTGACGGCTTTGGAGGCCTGGGACAGGGAGGGCGGCGCGCTTCGGCGCCACTATGTGATGGTGGCGCTGCGCTGCACTTACGTCGCCGGCACACCGGTCGCCGCAGATGATGCGCTCGAGGCAGCCTGGGTGCCGCTGGACCGGCTGGAGACGCTGGACCTCAGCGAAGACGTGGCACAGCTGGCCCATGCGGCGGCCGGGCTGGACACCAGATAGCAAAAAGGGCGCACCGGCTAAGGCGCGCCCTTCTCTATGTCAGTCGGAGGAGAGGCCTCAGTGCAGCTTCTGCTCCACCGTGCCGATCGAATCGTCGATCAGCTTGCTGCCTTCGCTGTGGCCGACATGATCGGCGATCACGTCGCGCGCAGCCGCCACGGCCAGGGTGACGGCGCTGTTGCGCACGTCGCGGATGGCAGCGGCGCGGGCGCCTTCGATCTGCTCCTGGGCGCTGGCGAGCTTGCGGCTCACCGACTCGGAGATCTGACTCTTCGAGGCATCGGCGGCATCGGTCGCCTCTTTGCGGGCATTGGCGACGATGCGCTCGGCCTGCGCCTCGACTTCCTTGTGCTTGCGCTCGTAGGAGGCCAGCAGCGCCTGGGCCTCTTCGCGCAGGGCGCGGGCCTCTTCCAGCTCGCCCTTGATGCTCTCGGACCGGGCGTCGAGCATCTTGGTGAGCATCCGCGGCACGCGGAAGTAGAGCAGGATCCCGATGAAGACGATG
Organism: Pseudoroseicyclus sp. H15; assembly: GCF_054353345.1. NCBI lineage: Bacteria > Pseudomonadati > Pseudomonadota > Alphaproteobacteria > Rhodobacterales > Paracoccaceae > Pseudoroseicyclus > Pseudoroseicyclus sp. H15. The sequence goes on along the minus strand of NZ_JBTHJE010000005.1, from coordinate 52,125 downwards.
AACGCCAGCAGCACGATGAAGTCGGTGTTGTAGAGCGACAGGAATGTGTCGTGCCCGCCGTCGGTGACTTCGGACTCTTCGATCACCTCCTGCGCGAAGGCAGGCGCGGCGGTGACGAGCGAGGCGAGAGCGATACTCAGCTTGCGCATGGCTTACCCTTTCACACGGGCGTCGACGGCGGCATCGGCTTTGGCCGGGTCCGCGCCTACACCGAAGGCGGCGACGATCTCGCGCGCCGTGTCGCGGGCCACCTCGGCCGCGGCCGTCTTGGCCTCGGCACGGATCGCTTCAATCTCCTTGGCGCCTTCGGCGGCGCGGGCGGAGATCTCGGCATCGGCCTTGGCCAGCTCGGCGTCGAGCTCGGCCTGGATCTCAGCGCGCGTCTCTTCGGCGATGCGGTTCGCCTCGGCGCGGGCATCGGCCAGAGCCTTCTCGTAGGAGGCTTCCGCCTCCTTGGCCTTGGCTTTCAGCTCTTCGGCGGAGGCGAGATCCTTGGTGATCGTCCCGGCCCGTTCCGCCAGCACCGAGCCGATGCGCGGCAGGGCAATGCGCGACAGAACGAAGTAGATGACGAGCAGCGTGATCGCCAGCCAGAAGATCTGGTTCGGGAAGGTCGCGAAATCGAGCTGAGGCATACCCGCCTCGGCCGCATGCGCGACGGTCTCGCCTTCAAGATGGCCAGGGTCGCCGAGTTCGTTCAGACCGCCCTCGACATGTTCGCCGGGCTCGTGGTCGATCGCCTCGTCGATGATGTCTTCTTCCATGTCCGCCTCCGAAAGGATGTTCGGGCCGGGTGCCCTTCAGGCGCCCGGCCCCGTCAAGGAGTGACCAAACGGTCTTAGACGGCGAACATCAGCAGCAGGGCGACGAGGAAGGCGAAGATGCCAAGCGCTTCGGCGAAGGCGATGCCGATGAAGAGCGTGGCGGTCTGCGACGCGGCAGCCGAGGGGTTGCGCAGGGCGCCGGCGAGGAAGTTGCCAGCAACGTGGCCCACACCGATGGCGGCCGTACCGGAACCGATGGCAGCGAGGCCGGCACCGATGAGCTGGCCCATTTCTGCGATATTGCCTTCCATGATCTTACTCCTTGAGGATGGAATGGATGTGTTCGGTCGAGAGAACTGCTCCGGCCCTTAGTGGCCAGGATGCAGGGCGTCTTTCAGATAGACGCACGTGAGAATGGCGAAGACATAGGCCTGGATCGCGGCGACCAGCACCTCGAGGCCGTAGATGGCGGTGATCGCCAGAACCGAGAGCGGCGAGATCAGCGCGATGGCGGCGAAACCGGCGAAGACCTTCATCACCGCGTGGCCGGCCATGATGTTGCCGCCAAGACGAATGGAGTGGCTGACCGGGCGCACGAAATACGAGATCAGCTCGATCACGGCCAAGATCGGGCGCAGCGCCAGCGGCGCCGAGCTCACCCAGAACAGCCCCAGGAAGCCCGCGCCGTTCTTGACGAAGCCGAGGATCGTCACGGTCAGGAACACGGCCAGCGCCAGCACGCCGGTGACGGCGATATGGCTGGTGGTGGCGAAGCTGGTGGGGATCAGGCCAAGCAGGTTGGCGAACAGGATGAAGACGAAGAGCGTCATGATGTAGGGGAAGTAGCGAAGACCATCCTTGCCGGCGACATCCTCGACCATCTTGTAGGTGAAGCCGTAGAGCATCTCGGCGGCCGATTGCACGCGGCTGGGCACCATGGCGCGGCCGCGGGTGCCGACGACGAGCAGCAGCACAATGGCCAGAACCGTCAGCGCCATCCACAGCGTCACGTTGGTCAGCGTGAACCAGCGCACGGGGCCGTCGCCGAACAGCGGCTCGACGATGAACTGGTCAAGCGGGTGAAAGACGAGTTCCCCGTCTGCCGAAGGCTCAGCCATGATCATCCCCCTTCGATGCGGGCGTCTGCCCGCCGTTCCCGATCTCTTTGGCCGTCCGCAGCATGACGTTCACGCCCGCGGCTAGGCCAAGCAATACAAACAGCACCAGAAAGATGGGCATTGTCCCGAACAAGCGGTCGAGCCCGTATCCGATGCCGAAGCCGATCGACAGACCGGCAACAAGTTCGATCACCATGCGCCAGGCCACCTGGCCTTGCGAATAATGCTCTTCCTGATGGGCCTTCTCTGGCGCCTTGCCCGTCACGCGCGCCAGACGATCCTCAAGAGCCTTGAGGCGGTCGGCATCGCTTGGGTTGGGGTCGGCCAATTCAGGGTCCGCATCCGGTTTTCGAGCTTGGTTGCTAGTTTGTGAAAGGGGGTGAGTCAAGCGGCGGGTGCCGGGCGCTAATGCATTGAATAGAAATGATTTACTAATTTCGCGAAGGCACACATGGCCCCGACAGCCGCCCCGGCCACATTCAACCTCTGGGTTGAGGTTTCCCGCCGCCCTGCACTAATGGCGCCATGGCCGCCCCGCTCGACATCGTCTTCGCCGCTCTCGCCGACCCGACACGGCGGGCGATCCTGTCGATGCTGCTGGAAGACGACATGGCCGTCTCCGACGTGGCCGCCCCCTTCGAGATGTCGCTCGCCGCCATCTCCAAGCACCTCGCCGTGCTCGCCGGGGCCGGCCTGATCAGCCAGGAGAAGCGCGGCCGCATCAACTGGTGCAAACTCGAGCCCGACGCGCTGCGCGAGGCCAGCAGCTGGATGGCGGGCTTCGGCCAGATGGAGGGCGTCGACTTCGACGCTTTCGAGCGGTTTCTGGAGCAGGAGCTGGGGCTGCCGCAAGCGGGCGACTAGCGCACGAAGGCGGCCGACATCAGAGCCTTGGTGTACTCGTGCTGGGGCGCGTCGAAGATGGCATCCGCCGTGCCTTCCTCCACCACGTCGCCCTGCTTCATCACCATGATGCGGTGGCTGAGGGCGCGCACGACCTTCAGATCATGGCTGATGAAAAGATAGGCCAGCCCGTGCCGCTGCTGCAGCTCGCGCAGGAGTTCCACGATCTGCGCCTGCACCGACATGTCGAGCGCGGACGTCGGCTCATCCAGCACCATGAGCTGCGGGCGCAGGATCAGCGCCCGGGCCACGGCGATGCGCTGGCGCTGGCCGCCGGAGAATTCGTGGGGGTAGCGGTCCATCGTCGCGGGGTTCAGGCCCACCTCGGCCATGATCTCGGCGACCATCTGGCGCTCGTCCTGCCCACGGTCGACGCCATGCACGCCCAGCCCCTCGGCGATGATCTGCGCCACGGTCATCCGCGGGCTGAGAGAGCCGAACGGGTCCTGGAAGACGATCTGCATCTCTTTGCGATGCGGGCGCATCTGCCGGGGGCTGAGATCGGCGATGTCATTGCCGAGAAAGACGATACGGCCCTCGCAGTCGATCAGCCGCAGGATCGCCAGGGCCAGCGTCGTCTTGCCCGAGCCGCTCTCGCCGACCACGCCCAGCGTCTCGCCGGAGCGGATGGAGAGGTTGGCGTCGTTCACCGCCTTCACATGGCCGACGGTGCGCTTGAGCAGGCCGCGCTGGATGGGGAACCAGATCTTCAGATGCTCGGTGCGCAGGATCTCTTTGGCGCCCTCGGGCACCGGCAGCGGGCGACCCGCCGTCTCGGCCGCCAGTAGCATCTTGGTGTAATCGTGCTGAGGGTTGGTGAAGATCTCCTCCACCGGCCCCGTCTCGACGATCTCGCCGTCTTTCATCACACAGACGCGGTCGGCGATGCGGCGCACGATGCCGAGGTCGTGGGTGATGAAGAGCATCGACATGCCCTCATCGCGCTTCACATCCGCAAGAAGGTCGAGGATCTGCGCCTGAATGGTCACGTCGAGCGCCGTCGTCGGCTCGTCGGCGATCAGCAGGCGCGGGCCGTTGGCGAGCGCCATGGCGATCATCACCCGCTGGCGCTGCCCGCCGGACAGCTGATGGGGGAAGGCGCCGAGCCGCTCTTCGGCATCGCGGATGCCCACCCTCTCCAGCAGGTGGATGATGCGGGCGCGCACGGCGTCGCCGCGCAGGTTCTGGTGCAGCTCGATGGCCTCGCGCAGCTGCTTCTCCAGCGTGTGCAGCGGGTTGAGCGAGGTCATCGGCTCTTGAAAGATGAACGAGATGCCGTTGCCGCGCACATCGCGCAGCATGGCATCCTTCGCCCCCACCATGTCGCGCCCCTCAAAGCGCACATGCCCGCCGACGACGGCATTGTCGCCGAGCAGCTCGACGGTCGAGAGGGCGGTGACGGATTTGCCCGAGCCGCTTTCGCCCACCAGCGCCACTGTCTCGCCCCGCCCGATGGCAAAGCTCACGCCCTTGACCGCCGGGATACGCTGACCATCCTGGCGGAAATCGACCGTGAGGTTGTCGACCTCCAGAACCGCGCCTGTCGTCTCACTCATGCAAAGGTCTTCCGCGGGTCGAAGGCGTCACGCACCCCCTCGAAGATGAAGACCAGTAGGGTCAGCATGATCGCGAAGGTGAAGAAGGCGGTGAAGCCCAGCCAGGGCGCCTGCAGGTTCTGCTTGGCCTGCAACGTCAGCTCGCCCAGCGACGGGGCCGAGCTTGGCAGGCCGAAGCCAAGAAAATCGAGCGCCGCCAGCGAGCCGATGGCGCCGGTGATGATGAAGGGCAGCATGGTGACGGTGGCGACCATGGCATTGGGAAGCATGTGGCGGAACATCACCGTCCAGTTGCTCACGCCCAGCGCCTTGGCGGCACGCACATATTCGAAGTTGCGTGCCCGCAGGAACTCGGCCCGCACCACGCCCACCAGCCCCGGCCAGCCGAAGAGGACGGAGAGGAAGACCAGCAGCCAGAAACTTCGCCCCAATATCGCGAAGACGATGATGATCACGTAGATCGATGGCGTGCCCGTCCAGATCTCGATGATCCGCTGGAAGATCAGGTCGGTCCAGCCGCCGAAGAAGCCCTGCACCGCGCCGGCGATGATGCCGATGATCGAGGTCAGGGCGGTGACGATGATCGCGTAGAAGATCGACAGGCGGAAGCCGTAGATCACCCGGGCCACCACGTCGCGTTTTGTGTCATCTGTGCCCAGCCAGTTGTCGGCAGAGGGCGGCGCGGGGGCGACGCCGCGCACATCGACGATGGTGTCGTATTTGTAGGGGATGATGGGCCAGATCATGCGGCCACGCTCGAAGCCTTCGATATCGACATCGCCGGCAATGGCGGCATCGCGCAGGCCGACGGGGTCGTCGAAGCACTCCACCAATCCGCCGGTGCGGATGAGGCATTGCACCTCGGGGCTGGAATAATTCGCCTCGGTCGGGAAATCGCCGCCGAAATCCTGCTCGGAATAGAACGAGAAGATCGGCATGCGCCATTCGCCACGATACTGCACGGCGATGGGGTGATCGTTGGCGATGAACTCCGCGAAGAGGCTGATCGTGAAGAGCACCGAGAAGATCGCCAGTGACCACAGCGCCCGCCGGTTGCGGCGGAAGTTGCGCCAGCGCCGCTGGTTGAGCGGCGACAGGCGGGCGCGGCGCTGCGGCGGCGGCACGGGCGGCTCGGCACGGCGGATGGTCTCCGATGCGGCCGGCGGCGGCAGGTGGTCGCCAATGGCAAACGGCCCGGCTGCGGCCTGGCGCATCGGCATGTCGTCCGAAATGCGGGCGTCGTTCGGCCCGCGCTTGTCGTCTGCCGGGCTCATCGGCGCGTCCCGAAATCAATGCGGGGGTCGATGAACATGTAAGTCAGGTCCGTGATGATGCCGACGACGAGGCCGAGCAACGAGAAGGCGAAGAGCGTGCCGAACACCACCGGGTAATCGCGCGCGACCGTCGCCTCGAAGCCCAGCCGGCCGAGGCCGTCGAGCGAGAACAGCGTTTCGATGATGAGGGAGCCGCCGAAGAACACGCCGATAAAGAGCGCGGGGAAACCGGAGATGACGATGAGCATCGCATTGCGGAAGACATGGCCGTAGAGCACCCGCCGCTCCGTCAGGCCCTTGGCGCGGGCGGTCATGACGTACTGCTTCTTGATCTCGTCGAGGAAGGAATTCTTGGTCAGCATCGTCAGGCCCGCGAAGGCGCCGATCAGCCCCGCGAAGACCGGCAGCGTGATGTGCCAGAGGTAATCGAGGATCTTGCCGCCGAGGCTGAGCGTCTCGAAATCGCTGCTGGTCAGCCCCCTGAGCGGGAATATTCGCCAGTAACTGCCGCCCGCGAACAGCACGATCAGCAGGATGGCGAAGAGGAAGCCGGGGATCGCGTAGCCCACGATGATGGCGCCGGATGTCCAGGTGTCGAAAGGCGTGCCGTCTTTCACCGCCTTGCGGATGCCGAGCGGGATCGAGACGATATAGGCCACCAGCGTGGACCACAGGCCCAGTGTCAGCGAGACGGGCAGCTTTTCTTTCACCAGCTCGACGACGGAGATCGAGCGGAAGTAGCTCTCGCCGAAATCGAAGCGGATGTAGTTCCACATCATGTCGAGGAAGCGCTCCAGCGGCGGCTTGTCGAAGCCAAATTCGCGCTCGAGCTGCTCGATGAAGGCCGGCGGCAGGCCGCGGGCGCCGATGTAGCGGTCGTTGGGCGAACTGCCGCCGCTGCCCCGCCCGGCACTGTCGCTCTGGTCGCCGAGACTGATGTCGCCCGAGCCTCCGGAGATCGTCTCGAAGACGTCGCCCCGGCCCTGCATCTGGGCAATGACCTGCTCGATCGGGCCGCCAGGCACGAATTGCACGAGCACGAAGTTGATGACCATGATGCCGAACAATGTCGGGATCACGAGCAGCAATCTGCGGATGATATAAGCGCCCATGCTCTCCCTTTGGGAAGCTGGTGGTTATGCGTCAGGCCCGGCGAGACGTTCCGTTACCGGAACGCCCCTTCGGTGCGAAGCTGCTCGGCGGCGTCCTGGTCGGCCCACCAGAAATCGAGCTGGCCGAGTGCATAGGGCGGCAGCTCGTCGGGGTGGCGATAGTAATCGTAATAGGCCACCCAGTACTTGCCGAGATACCACACCGGCACCATCCACAGATCGTGCCGCATGATCCGGTCGATGGCGCGCACGCCGGCGGCCATCTCGTCGCGGCTCTTCGCGTTGGCAACCGAGGGGATCAGCGCATCGACGGCGGGGTTGGAGTAATACGCCGGGTTGAACACGTCGCCCAACCCGTCAGAGCCGAAGCGCTGGCCCAGGCTCTCGCCCTCTTCGAGACCCACCGAATAGCCCGCGAAGGTCATGTCGTAGTCGAAGGTGTTCAGCCGCTCGGTGTACTGGCTGGGGTCGATCCGGTTGTAGACGGCGTCGATGCCCAGCGCCTTGAGGTTGTCGATGTAGGGGATGAGGATGCGGTCGAAGCTGGGGGAGTAGAACAGGAACTCCACGCTCAGCGGCTCGCCATCTTTCTGCATCACGCCGTTGACCACCTCGTAGCCAGCCTCCTCGAGCAGGCCGAGCGCCTGGCGCAGATTGCTGCGGTCGAGCTGGCTTTCGCCGGAGGTGTGCGGCATGCGCGCCTCGTCCGTCAGGATCGAGGGGTCGAGCATGTCGGAGACGCTTTCCAGCAGCTCCAGCTCGCGGCCCTCGGGCACGCCGGTGGCTTCGAGATCGCTGTTCTCCCAGAAGCTCTCGCGCTGCTGGAAGAGCCCGTATTGCAGCGTGTTGTTCGTCCAGGTGAAGTTGTACATCAGCGCCAGCGCTTCGCGCACACGCAGGTCAGAAAACTTGTCTTTCTGCATGTTGAAGATGAAGCCGGTCGCATTCGGCAGGTCGCCATCCGGCAGCTCTTCCGTCACCACCCAGCCGTTGTCGAGCGCGGGAAAGTCATAGGCCGTCGCCCAGTTGAGCGAGGAATTTTCCTGGCGGAAGGTGAATTCGCCGGCCTTGAACGCCTCGAAAGCGGCCGTGGTGTCAGCGAAATACTCCACGCGGATGGTATCGAAATTGTCGCGGCCGCGATTGAAGGGGATGTCTTCCCCCCACCAGTCGGGGACCTTCTTGTAGATGATCTGGCTGTTGATGTCGTAGCTGTCGAGCATGTAGGCGCCCGTGCCCGGCGGGATCTCGAAGCTCGACTCGTCCAGCCGGAAGCCCGTTTCCTCGAACCAGTGCTTCGGGCGGGCAGAGACGGCGCCGGCCTGGATGATCGCGTCGTTCGAGGCAAAGCCCTCGCCCAGCGCGAAACGCACAGTGTAATCGTCGAGCGCCTCGACCTCGGGCAGCATCTCGCTGACGACAGAGGCGAAGCTCGCGGTGCCCTGCTCGATGGAGATGTTGTGGCTGAAGACGATGTCTTCCGCCGTCATCGGCTCGCCGTCAGAGAAGGTGACATCGTCGCGCAGGTTGAAGATGATCCAGTCGCGCTCATCGGGGTCGGCCGGGTATTCCATCGTGGTGCAGAGGTAGCAGTAGACGGCGCCCACCTCGTCAGCCGTGCCCTGCACGATGCTTTCGAAGCCGATGCTCGACAGCGCGCCGGGCGTGCCCTCTTTGGTGGCATAGGGGTTCATGTTGTCGAACGTGCCCTGCGCCCAGATCGATATCTCGCCGCCCTTCGGCGCATCCGGGTTCACATAGGCCAGATGCTCGAAATCCGCCGGCAGGGCGAGTTCGCCGAAGTTGGAATAGCCGTGCGAGATGATCGTCTGCTCGCCGTCGCGCTCGCCCAGCGTGGCGCCCTCGGGAATGCGAAACTCGGAGGCCGGAGCGTCGCCCGCTGCGGCATCGTCCTGCGCGTGCAGCGCGCCAGAGGCCAGCAGGGCCGCGATGCCGATGCCGGTGGCCAGCACGAAGCGCCAGGGGGCCTCGGCGGGAACGGCGCGCGCCAGGGCGCGCGGAGATCGGGTCGACGGCTGGCCAGGGCGATGTGGCATGACTCACTCCTGTCATGAACGGGTGATAAACCTTGCGATCAGGCTAATGGGCCGAACCGACGATATTCAAGTTGAGATTGCGTTAACCTTCCGTGATCGCACGCCGGGCTGCACGGCTTTCTCGGCACGCCCGCATTCCCCGCATAGCAGAACGCCCGGCACCTTGCGGGCCGGGCGTTGCAAGCTGATCAGGTTCGCCGGCCTCAGCCGTCGAGCGTGTCGAGCCAGGCGATGATGTTGGCGCGGTCCTGGATCGAGCGCAGGCCGGCGTAGCTCATCTTCGTGCCGGGGGCGAAGCCCTGCGGATCGGTCAGGAAGGCGTTCAGAACTTCCGGCGTCCAGACATCGGCATGCTCTTCGAGCGCGCCGGAATAGGAATAGCCGGCGACCGTATCGACGCCACGGCCGACGACGCCATACAGCGTGGGGCCCGTCATGTTGGTGTCGGGCTCGATGGAGTGGCACGAGCGGCAGTTGCGGAAGACGCCTTCGCCGGCGGCCGGGTCGGCATTGGCGTAGACCTCTTCGAACGTCGGGCCTTCATCGGCCACCTCGCCCGTATCGGCGCCCTCTTCGGGCACTTCGACGACATAGGCCTGCACGTCACCGTCGTGCGAACCCACGTGGTACACCTCTTCCGCCACCCACTTGCCGAGCAGGAAGACGAGGAACGTGCCGGCAAATCCACCGAGCACCTTGGTAAAGGTCATTGTGTCGAACATGCCGCGTGACGCCCCTTTGCCGAATTTTGCGACCGTGTAGCCCTTTCGCCCTGCCCAGTGCAAGGTGTAGTGGCGCGGCCAATTGCCCGCCCCGTACGGGCGGAAGGACATGCCCATGACGACGCCGAAAATCGCCTTTCAAGGCGAGCTTGGAGCTTACGGCCACCAGGCTTGCCAAGATGCTAAGCCCGAATACGAACCGCTCCCCTGCCCAACCTTCGAAGCGGCGCTCGATGCCGTGCGCTCCGGCGAGGCCGAGCTGGGGATGATTCCGGTGGACAATTCCACCTATGGCCGCGTCGCCGACGTGCACCAGCTTCTGCCCGAAAGCGGGCTGCATATCATCGAGGAGGCCTTCGTGCGCGTGCGCATCGCGGTGATGGCCCCGAAAGGCGCGACGCTGGAGAGCCTCAAACGCGTGCGCGCCATGACCATCCTGCTCGGCCAGGCCCGCGGCTTTCTGCGCGCGCATGACCTCGCCCCCCTAGGCTGGTCGGACAATGCCGCCGCCGCCCGCGCGGTGGCCGAACTGAACGACCCCGCCGAAGGCGCGCTTGCCTCGGCGCTGGCCGCCGATGTCTACGGGCTGAACGTGCTTGCGGATGGAATCGAGGACGAGGCCAACAACACCACGCGCTTCTACATCATGGCGCGCGAGGCCGATCACTCGCGCCGGGGCGATACCGGCATGATCACCTCCTTCGTCTTCCGCGTGCGCAACATTCCCGCCGCGCTCTACAAGGCGATGGGGGGCTTCGCGACGAACGGCGTCAACATGACCAAGCTGGAGAGCTACATGGTGGGCGGCAACTTCACCGCCACGCAGTTCTACGCCGAGATCGAGGGGCACCCCGATGACGCCGCCGTGCAGCGCGCGCTCGAAGAGCTGGACTATTTCACCGATTATCTGCACGTCATGGGGGTCTTCCCCGCCGCCAAGCCCCACCACGCCACCTGAAAGGGAGCGCCCGATGACCGGAGAGCTTTCCCCCGCCGCGCAGGCCATCTTCGACGCCGGCGAGCCCCCGACGCCCTTCCGCATGATCGGGCTCGATCACGTGGTGCTGCTGGTCGGCGACATGGGCGAGGCGCTGCGATTCTACTGCGACGTGCTGAGCTGCCGGCCGGGCTATTCCTTCCCGCATCTGGCGATGGAGCAGCTCTGGTGCGGCCCGCAACTGATCGTGCTTGTCGACATCTCTGACGAGAAGGCCGCTGGCATGGTTCCCCCCGTCACCGGCGGGCGCAATGTCGATCATGTCTGCCTGAACATCACTGCTTGCTCGCGCGAGACTCTTCGCGCCCATTTCGCCGCCCATGGCGTCGCCATCGAAACCGAGGCGCTGCATTCCGGCGCGCGGGGCATGGGCGAGAGCACCTATATTCACGATCCCTGGGGCAACAGGCTCGAGATCAAGGGACCGCCGATCCTATGAACGACATGACAGACATCGACGATTCCGTGGACGACGCCACCGAGACCGGCGGAGACATCCATGTGCTCTTCGCCGGCGCGCCGAGCTCGGGCGAGTTCCGCAAGCTGCGCAAGCGCATCATCCGCTCCACCCGCGAGGCGATCGACCGCTACGGGATGATCGAGCCGGGCGGCAAATGGCTCGTCTGCCTCTCCGGCGGCAAGGACAGCTACACCCTGCTCGCCGCGCTGACAGAGCTGCAATGGCGGGGCCTGCTGCCGGTGGAGATTCTCGCCTGCAACCTCGATCAGGGGCAGCCAAACTTCCCCGCGACCGTGCTGCCGGAGTTTCTTGAGCGGATGGGCGTGCCGCACCGCATCGAGTATCAGGACACCTATTCCATCGTGAAGGACAAGGTGCCCGCCGGGCGCACCTATTGCGCGCTCTGCTCGCGGCTGCGGCGCGGCAACCTCTACCGTATCGCGCGCGAGGAAGGCTGCACCGCCGTCGTCCTTGGCCATCACCGCGACGATATTCTGGAGACGTTCTTTCTGAACCTCTTCCACGGCGGCAAGCTGGCGACCATGCCGCCGAAGCTGCTGAATGACGAGGGCGATCTCTTCGTCTATCGCCCCCTCGCCCATGTCGCCGAGGCCGATTGCGAGCGCTTCGCCCGCGCGCTGAACTATCCGATCATCCCCTGCGATCTGTGCGGCAGCCAGGACGGGCTGCAGCGCCAGCAGATCAAGGGCATGCTCGACGATTGGGAAAAGCGCGCGCCGGGCCGGCGGCAGAAGATGTTTTCGGCCCTGATGAACACGCGGCCGAGCCATCTGCTCGACCCGGAGCTGTTTGATTTCGCCGCGTTAGCGCGAACTGCCGGCGATAGTAACAATTTGAACGAAACAATCGGACCGTCGTAACTGTCATACCATTGGCATGCGGTATCCTTTCCTTGACGGTGCTCGCGCATAACGTGCGCACCGGAAAGGGTGATCGGCATGACAATCCGCGCAGGAAAACTGCGTATAGATGGCCTGAAGGGGCAATTCGGCCCGGCGCGCAAACGCCGTGTGGCCCTCGCCTGCTTTGCCGTCGGGATTGGACTTTCACTGCTATTCGCCGCCGTGGCCGACGGCGCCGGTATTGACCAGCCGATGAATGCCGCGATCATCGGCGTGGTCGTCTTCCTCGTTCCAGCCGCGATTGGCCTGCACCTGCTCGACAGTGCCAGCCGCGCCTCCTCGCGTATCGACAGGGTGACGGGGCTGCCAGGGCGCGAGGATTTGCTGCACTTTCTGGCTGAGGAGGCGTCTCGCGGGGCCCGGGGCGCGGCCACGATCTTCATCGAGATCGACGGCTTCAAGACGATCGAAGAGGGGCATACCCGCGCCTCGGTGGAAGATATCCTGCGCCGCACCGCCGCCCGCCTGCGGGAAACTCTGGGCGACCGCGACATGCTCGTCCGACTCGACGGGCCGGCTTTCGGCGTCGCCCCGGCGCCTGAGCTTGGCTACACGCTCGAGGGCGCCATGACACTGGCCGGCCGGCTGCAGCACGCCCTCGGTCGCGGCATGCAGGTGGGCGAAATGAACGTCTATCTCACCGCCTGCGTCGGCATCGCCCTTGGCAGCCGCACCCTTTGCCCCGGCGCCGAAGGGATGCTGCAGGCTGCCAACACCGCCCTGATCGAGGCGCAGCGTTCCGGCTCTGGCGCCATCCGCTCTTACTCGGAATCCATGCGCAATCGCATCGCCAGCCGCAACGGGCTGGCGTGGGAGGTGTCGAGCGCGCTCGACAAGGGCGAGATTGTGCCCTTCTTCCAGCCGCAGATCTCGTCAGAGACGCGCGCCATTTCCGGCATGGAAACACTGGCCCGCTGGTATCACCCCGTGCGCGGCCTGATCCCCCCGGCGGAGTTTCTGCCGGCGCTGGAGCAATCGGGTATGATGGACCGGCTGGGTGAGCACATGCTGCGCCAGGCCCTCATCACCCTCAGCGACTGGGACAAGGCCGGCTTCGACGTGCCGCAGATCGCCGTCAACTTCTCCGGCGCCGAGCTGGGCGACCCGCAACTGGTCGACAAGATCGGTTTCGAGCTGGATCGCCGAGGCGTGTCGCCGCGCCGGCTGGTGATCGAGGTGCTGGAAACCGTCGTCGCCGGCACCGCTGAAGACAATGTGCTGCGCAACCTCTCGGGCCTCACCCGGCTGGGCTGCTGGGTGGATCTCGATGATTTCGGCACGGGCCATGCCTCGATCACCACGATCCGCCGTTTCTCGATCCAGCGCATCAAGATCGACCGGTCGTTCATCACGCGCATCAACGAGGATGTCGATCAGCAGAACATGGTGGGCGCCATCCTCACCATCGCCGAAAAGCTCAACCTCGACACGCTGGCAGAAGGCGTCGAGACCCCCGAAGAGATCGAGATGCTCGCCCGGCTCGGCTGCGCGCATCTGCAGGGCTTCGGCATCGGCCGGCCCATGCCGCGGGCCGAGGTGGAAGAGTGGATGCGCCAGCGCATGAGTGTCGGCAGCGCGCCGATTCCCCTGCCTTCGCGGGCCGTCTAGGGGCACGGCGGGGCCGGGCTGCGTGCGGGCTGGCCGCCGAAGCCCCCGGCATCGGGCCCGTCTCTGCAAGGTGAAAAAGCTGCGGCACAATCCGCTTGACCTTTGAACCCGGCACCTATTGAACCCTGCTGATTATCGCACAGGGCAGGCAACGGGGCGATCATGGACGAAAACAACCGGAACCTCATCATCGCGACCGGCCTCTCAATGGCGGTTATGCTGGTGTGGCTTTTCCTGTTCCCACCGCAACCGGCCGAAGACACCCCGCTGCCCGAAGACGCGACGGCGACCAGTGTCGAGACCGACCCCTCCGCTGCCACGACGCCGCAGGCGAACGGTGCCGCCGGCACCGCCACAGCCGGAGACCCGGTCGACAGCGCTGCCGAAGCACCCCGCATCGAGATCGACACGCCCAACCTCGTGGGCTCGCTGTCGCTGCTCGGCGGCCGGTTCGACGATCTGCGCCTCGCCAATTACCGCGAAACGCTCGACCCCGACTCCGACCTCGTGCGCCTGCTCACGCCCCGCGGCGACGAGTTTTCCTATTACGCCGTTTACGGCTGGGCCCCTGCCGGCGGCCTTCCCGCCGATGCCGTGCCCGGCCCCAACACCCTGTGGGAGCTGGAAGCGGGCGAGGTGCTCACCCCCGACAGCCCCATCGAGCTGGTGTGGGACAATGGCGCCGGCCTGATCTTCCACCGCACGATCTCGGTCGATGAAGAATTCATGTTCAACATCGCCCAGACGGTGGAGAACACCGGCGACAGTGCCGTCTCGCTCGCCCCCTACGGTTTCGTCGCCCGCCATGGCACGCCCGATCACCGGGTGCTCTGGATCCAGCACGAAGGCCTCGTGCGGATGACGGATGGCGCGCTCGAAGAGGTGAAATACGCCAAGTTCGAAGATCTCGACCCGGCCGCCAACGGCGGCGTGGCCGAGACAGTTCAGGCAACCGAGAGCGGCTGGATCGGATTCTCCGACACCTACTGGATGACCAACCTCATCCCCGATTCCGGGTCGCCCTTCACTTCGACCGCCCGCTACAACGAGGCGACGGGCATCTACCAGGTCGAGGTTCTGCACCCCACCATCACCGTCCAGCCCGGCGCGACCGAAGAGGCCGATGGCCGCTTCTTCGCCGGCGCCAAGGAATGGGAGGTCCTGCGCGACTACCAGAACTTCGGGGGCATCGACCGCTTCCTCGACTCGATCGACTGGGGCTGGTTCTTCTTCCTGACCAAGCCGATCTTCTGGGTGCTGCACCACATCCATGCCCTCATCGGGAACATGGGCTGGTCGATCATCATCCTCACGCTCTTCCTCAAGGCGCTCGTCTTCCCGCTTGCCTACAAATCCTACGTCTCGATGGCCCGCATGCGCGAGCTGCAGCCCGAGATGGAGAAGCTGAAGGAATCGGCCGGCGACGACCGTGAGAAGATGCAGAAGGGCATGATGGAGCTCTACAAGAAGAACAAGGTGAACCCGGCCTCTGGCTGTGTGCCCGTGCTCTTCCAGATCCCCATCTTCTTCTCGCTCTACAAGGTGATCATCAACACGATCGAGCTGCGGCACGCCCCGTGGATCGGCTGGATTCGCGACCTCTCGGCGCCCGACCCGTCGTCGATCCTCAACCTCTTCGGCCTGCTGCCCTATGCGCCGCCGGACCAGGGCTCGATCCTGTTCATCCTGTCGCTCGGCGTGCTGCCGATCTTCCTCGGCATCTCGATGTGGCTGCAGCAGAAGCTGAACCCGGCCCCCGCCGACGCCACGCAGAAGATGATCTTCGCCTGGATGCCCTGGGTCTTCATGTTCATGCTGGGCAGCTTCGCCAGCGGCCTCGTGCTCTACTGGATCACCAACAACACGGTGACCTTCATCCAGCAGTACACGATCATGCGGCTGCACGGGCATAAGCCCGACGTTTTCGGCAACATCCGCTCGTCGTTCAAGCGGCGGCAGGATGAAGCGGCGGCGAACAGCAACGCCAAGTCGAGGAGCAAATGACAGGTGTTCTTGCCGGCATCGTCCGGCACCCGATCAAGTCGATCGGCTATGAAGAGCTGAAGCGCGTCTCTCTGACAGAGGGGCGCGCGCTGCCTTTCGACAGGCATTGGGCCGTGGCGCATGAGGCTGCGAAGTTCCCCCTGCACGAGCTGCAGGGCTGGGCCGCCAAACTGAACTTCGTGCGCGGCGTCGCCGCCGCCCCGCTGATGGCGGTGAAGGCGCGGATGGCGGAAGGCAAGGTCACGCTCTCGCACCCGAACCGCGAAGAGATCACCATCGACCCCGCCAACCAGGCCGACGAGCTGATCGCCTGGCTCGCCCCGCTCTGGCCCGACAGCCGCCCTGCCCCCCGGTCTGTCGAAGTAGCGGGCGACAAGGCCCTCACCGACGTGCCGCAGCCCTTCGTCTCGCTCCTCAGCACCAGCACCAACCGGGCGGTGGGCGAGCAGCTCGGGGCCGAGTTGTCGATGCACCGCTGGCGCGGCAACCTTTGGGTCGACGCTTGGGAGCCCTTCGCGGAGTTTGACCTGCTCGGCCGCCACATCGCCATCGGCGACACCATGCTGCGCGTCGAAGAGCGGATCACCCGCTGCGAGGCGACCACCGGCAACCCGGTGACGGGCGAGAAGGATCTCGACACGCTGGGCGCGCTCGAGGCCGGCTGGGGCCACCGCGATTTCGGCGTCTACTGCCGGGTCATCTCCTCCGGCGACATCACCCTGGGCGACGAGGTACGGCTGCCATGACCACCCTGCCCTTCCCGCTTGTCGATGCACCTGAGCCTGAAGAGGCCGAAGCCGGCCGCAAGCTCTTTGCCGGCGAGGTCGAGTTCCTCAAGGGCGTCGTCGCGATGGACGGCCTGCCGCCTTCTGACCGGCCCGAGATCTGCTTTGCCGGGCGCTCCAACGTGGGCAAGTCGACGCTGATCAACGCTCTGACGGGCCGCAAGGCGCTCGCCCGCGCCTCGAACACGCCGGGCCGCACGCAGGAGATCAACTTCTTCACGCTGGCAGAGAGCCATTACCTGGTCGACCTGCCCGGCTACGGCTTTGCCGAGGCGCCCCTGCCCAAGGTGCAGGCGTGGCAGCGGCTATTGAAGGCCTATCTCTCGGGCCGGCCCAACCTGCGTCGGGCCTTCGTGCTGATCGACAGCCGCCACGGCGCCAAGCCGGTGGATGAAGAGATCATGTCGCTGCTCGACAGCGCCGCCGTGACCTTTCAGGTCGTGATGACCAAGGCCGACAAGGTGAAAGCCGCCGATCGCGAGCGCGCGCTGAACGCCACGCGCACCGCGCTCGCCCGCCACCCCGCGGCCTTTCCGCAGATCGTGCAGACGTCGTCGGAAAAGGGCGATGGCATCGCCACGCTGCGCGCGATCATCTCGCAGATCGGCTGACCGGCGCCGGATTGCCGCTTTGAGGGCGGCGGTCACAGCCATCGCGCTTGACATGAGCCGCCCCGCGCTACCCTTGGCGTCGAGGGTGGGAATGGTTACCACCCCCTGAACGTGGACCCGGAGATGAAGACACAGGACATGGATCGCGACTGGCTGACAACCGCCCGCACGCTTCAGAAGGCCCTGCCCTATATGCAGCGCTATTCCGGCGCCGTGGTCGTGGTGAAATTCGGCGGCAACGCCATGGGCGGTGTCGAGGAGATGGCCGATTTCGCCCGCGACATCGTGTTGATGCGTCAGGTGGGGGTGAATCCCATCGTGGTGCATGGCGGCGGGCCGATGATCAACGAGATGCTGGGCAAGCTCGGCATCGAATCGACCTTCGTCAACGGCAAGCGCGTGACCGACAAGGCGACCGTCGAGGTCGTCGAGATGGTGCTGACCGGCCTCGTCAACAAGCGCATCGTGCAGGCGATCATGGATGAAGGCGGCCGCGCCGTGGGCTTGTCGGGCAAGGACGATGACCTGATGGTCTGCGAGGCCGACGACCCCGAGCTGGGCTTCGTGGGCCGGCCTATAGAGATGAACGTTCAGGTGCTGCGCGACCTCTTCAAGGCCGGCATCATCCCGGTCATCGCCCCCGTGGCGACGGGCATGGACCCCAACGAGACCTTCAACGTCAACGGCGACACCGCCGCCGGCGCCATCGCCGGCGCTCTGAAAGCCGACCGCCTGCTGCTGCTGACCGATGTGCCCGGCGTGAAGGACAAGGACGGCAATGTCGTGACCCAGCTCAGCCCCGAGCAGGTGCGCGCGATGATCGCTGACGGCACGATCTCGGGCGGGATGATCCCCAAGGTGGAGACGGCGCTGAAGGCGGTGGACGAGGGCGTGCGCGCCGCCGTCATCATCAATGGCAAGCTGCCGAACGCGGCCCTGCTGGAGCTATTCACCGAGCATGGCGCCGGCTCGATCATCCGCGCGACCGAACCGCGGGTGCCTGCCAGCGGCGAATGAGCCGGCTCGCCGCCATTGCCGGCGCCGCCGCCCCGCTGGGGCTGGAGGTGGCCGGCCATTGCGCGGCAGAGCCGAACGACGGGCTGGGAGAGGCGCGGAGCATCGTGCTCCTCTCCCCCGCCGAGCCGGGCTTCTGGCCACTCTTCCAGACCTCTCCCGAAGCGCAGGACGGCCTGCCTGACGCCATGGACCGCTGGTCAACGCGCATCGTCACCGCCCTGGCGGTGGAGATGGGGGCAACCCCGCTCTTCCCCTTCGGCGGGCCACCCTGGCACCCGTTCATCGGCTGGGCCCTGCGCACGGGCCGCGCTTGGGCCTCACCCGTGACGCTACTGGTGCATGAGAGGGCCGGGCTCTTCTTCTCGGTGCGCGGCGCGCTGGCGCTGAGCGAGCCGCTGGAACCCGCCTCCCCCGCCACGCGCCCATGCAACGACTGCGCCGCGCCCTGCCTTCCTGCCTGCCCGCCACGGGCGCTCACCGAAGAGGGCTATGATGTGCCGGCCTGTCACGGCTGGCTTGACAGAAAGGCCGGCGCCATGTGCATGGATGGGGGTTGCCTGGTGCGACGTGCCTGCCCCGTGGGAGCAGACCGCCGCGCCGAGGCGCAATCTGCATATCACATGAAGGCCTTTCACCCGTGAAGCGACTGATCCTCACCCGTCATGCCAAGTCCGACTGGGACCAGGAGGCCCCGGATCACGCGCGCCCGCTCAACAAGCGCGGTCGTCGGGCGGCGCCGCTGATCGGCCAATGGCTGGAGGCGGGTGGATATCTGCCCGATCTGGTGCTGTGTTCCGATTCCAAGCGCACGCGCGAGACGCTGGCGCTGATCCTGGCGGAATGGGAGAGCTGGCCGCCGGTGCGGCAGCGCAAGTCGCTCTATAACGCCTCGGCGGCGCGTATCCGCGAGATCGTGCAGGGCGAGACCACGGCGAAGGCCATCCTCATCATCGCGCATAACCCTGGCATCGGCGCGCTGGCCGGCGACCTGCTGGCCGAGGCGCCCAGCCACGAGCGGTTCGAGGATTACCCGACGGGCGCCACCAGCGTGATCGATCTGGAGATCGAAGATTGGGCGCGGCTCTCGAAGGGTTGCGGACGGCTGGTGGATTTCACCATTCCGGCGGATCTGGGCTGAGGCACGGCGATGCACGGGATTATTGGCAAGATCGTCGCATTGCCCGGTAAGCGGGACGAGCTGCGCGGGCTGCTGGCGGAAGGTTGCATCGTGCTGCCGGGCTGCACGAGCTATGTGGTGGCCGAAGATATCGATGAGATCGACGTGCTCTGGATCACCGAGATCTGGGAGAGCGCCGAGGCGCATTCCACCGCGCTGCGCTCGCCGGGATTTCTCGACATCGTCACGCGCATCAAGCCGACGACGGCGTCGATTGATAGGGTGGCTACGACGCATCCGGTAGCCGGGGCATGAGGCACGAAAAAGGGCGGCCCGAGCCGCCCCCTCGTCGCCCCCTTGCGGGCGCGCCTCGGATCAGTGCCCGAGGATCTGGCTGAGGAACAGCTTGGTGCGCTCGCTCTTGGGGTTGTTGAAGAACTCCTCGGGCTCGTTCTGCTCGACTATCTGGCCTTGATCCATGAAGATCACCCTATTGGCGACCTGCCGGGCGAAGCCCATCTCGTGCGTGACGCAGAGCATGGTCATGCCCTCCTGCGCCAGCTCGATCATGGTATCGAGCACTTCCTTGATCATCTCGGGGTCGAGCGCCGAGGTCGGCTCGTCGAAGAGCATGATGCGGGGCCGCATGCAGAGCGAGCGCGCGATGGCCACCCGCTGCTGCTGGCCGCCCGAGAGCTGGCCGGGATACTTGTCGGCCTGCTCGGGGATCTTCACCTTTTCCAGGAAGTGCATCGCCGTCTCTTCGGCTTCCTTCTTCGGCGTCTTGCGCACCCAGATCGGCGCCAGCGTGCAGTTCTCAAGGATCGTCAGATGCGGGAAGAGGTTGAAGTGCTGGAAGCACATGCCAACCTCGGAGCGCACCTTGTCGATATTCTTCAGGTCAGACGACAGCTCGGTGCCATCGACGACGATCTTGCCCGACTGGTGCTCTTCCAGCCGGTTGATGCAGCGGATCAGCGTGGATTTCCCCGAGCCCGAGGGCCCGGCGATGACGATGCGCTCGCCGCGATAGACGGTGAGGTCGATGTCGCGCAGCACGTGAAAGGTGCCGAACCACTTGTTCATCCCGGCGATCTGTACGGCGACCTCGTCGCTCACCTTCAGCTTCGAGCGGTCGATCGTCAGGTCTGTATCGAGTGCAGACATGGAAGGTCTCCTTAACGGTGCTCGCGGGTGAGCTTGCGTTCCAGATATTGGGAATATTGGGACATGCCGAAGCAGAAGACCCAGAAGAGGATGCCGATGAACAGAAAGAGCTCCCAGTAGATGCCGTTCCAATCGGTCGTGGCACGGATGGAGTTGCTCAGGCCGATCGGGTCGAGCAGGCCGATGAACACCACCAGCGTCGTATCCTTGAATAGGCCGATGAAGGTAGAAACGATGCCGGGAATGGCGATCTTCAGGCCCTGCGGCAGGATGATGAGCCGCATGGATTGCCAGTAATCGAGCCCCAGTGCATCAGCCGCCTCGTATTGGCCCTTCGGCAGGGCCGCGAGGCCGCCGCGCACCACCTCGGCGATATAGGCCGCCGAGAAGAGCGTCACCATGATGATGACGCGCAGCATAATGTCGAAGTTCGTGCCCGGCGGCAGGAAATAGTTGAGCAGCAGCGAGGCGGTGAACAGCCACACGATCAGCGGCACGCCGCGGATCAGCTCGATGAAGCCGACCGAGATCTTGTTGATCAGGAAGAGGTCCGACTGCCGGCCCAGCGCCAGAAGGATGCCGAGCGGCAGCGAAAGGATGATGCCGGTGACCCCGATGACGAAGGAGAGCAGGAAGCCCCCGAAATCCTTCGAGTTCACCTGTTCAAGGCCGATGGGCGCGAAGCTGGTGAAGGCGGCGGTCAGCGGACCGACAAGGAAGAACCAGTAGAGCACCGGCACGAAGATGGCCGCGAGGGTAGCGCCCAGCGTGCCGATCACCGGCGTCAGGAACCGCACGCAGGCCCAGCCAATGACGAAGCCCAGCGCCACGAACAGCGGCCCCCAGATGGCCCCGCCCCAAAGGAGCATGAACATCAGGAAGGGCGCGACGGCGGTGAACCACAGCATCTGGCGCGGCAGCTTGTCGAAGAGCACCGGGGCGATGGCCCCGAAGAACACCACCAGCGCCAGGATCGGGCGCCAGTAGAGATGGCGCGGATAGAAGCCGAAGAGCAGCTGCTGCCAGCGGTCGGTGATGACGGCGAAGCAGGCTGCATCCACCCCCGGCCCGTAGCGGGCGTCGCGGATCTCGCGGCACTGGGCCAGCGAATCCGCCTGCCAGATGCCACGGAACATCCAGGGCAGGGTATGCGCCAGCACATAATAGATCAGCGCCAGCGCCGCGATGGTCAGCAGCCCGTTCAGCCAGCCGGAGAACAGATTCTCGCGCAGCCATTTGAGCGCGCCCTGCTCGGTGATGGGCGGCTCTTTCTGGGCAAGCATGGTCTCGCGCACATAGGCGAGATCGGCTTCGGATTGAGTATCGGCCATCTCACCGCTCCCTTAGTTTGACGCGGTTGTTGTAGATATTCATCACGCCCGAGATGATCAGCGAGATCACCAGGTAGAAGAGGCCAAGCAGCAGCATCCCCTCCAGCTCCTTGCCGGTCTGGTTGATCGTGATGCCGCCCAGCGTGGAGCGGACATCCATGTACCCAACGGCAATGGCGAGCGAGGAGTTCTTCGTCAGGTTCAGGTATTGCGAGATCAGCGGCGGGATGATGACCCGCAGCGCCTGCGGCAGGATGACGAGGCGCATCGTCGTGCCGCCCCGCAGGCCCAGCGCATACGCGGCCTCTGTCTGGCCTTTAGAGATGGCGAGGATACCGCCGCGCACGATCTCGGCGATGAAGGCGCCGGTATAGAGCGACAGCGCCAGCCAGAGGGCGATCAGCGAGTTGCGCACCTGGATGCCGCCGGAGAAGTTAAAGCCCCCAAGCTCGGGATAGGCCAGGCTGATCGGCCGGCCGAGGATGAAGAACGCCAGCACCACCGGCACGATGAGGATGGCGATCGACGGCCAGAGCACCGGCACGACCTTGCCCTCGTCAAAGAGCTTCTTCACCGCGCGGCGGCGCCACCAGACGATGGCGGCGATGGAGAGAAGGAAGACCAGGCCGACGATCCACGCGCCCGCGCCCCAGATGGGGGCCGGGATGAAGACACCGCGGTTGGTGATGGCAACGGAGTCCCACAGCAGCATCGACGCGTCTGCCATGCCGTTCTCATCGAGGCGGAAGTCGCGGGGCTGCGGGGTGGCTTCCGTCATCAGCGCGAAGATCAGGATGATCCACAGCAGCAGCGGAATGTTGCGGAAGGCTTCGACATATACCGTCATCAGCCGCCCGATGACCCAGTTCTTCGACAAGCGGAGCACGCCGGCGATCACGCCGATCACCGTGGCGGTAACGCAGCCGAGGAAGGCAACCAGCAGCGTGTTGAGGATGCCGACGAGCGCTGCACGGGCATGCGTGTAGCCGCTGTCATAAGGGATCAGGGTCTGGTTGATGTCGTACCCGGCACGCTGGCCGAGGAAGCCAAAGTCGAAATCCTTACCGAGCGCGGCGAGGTTTTCGATGGTGTTGTTGATGAGCCAGCCAAAGAACGTCAGCAGCACGATCAGCGCGACGATCTGGATCGTCATCGAGCGATAGCGCGTGTCGTAGATCAGTTGGCTTAGCCGGAATCCCCCGTCCGGCGCGGACGCGTCTGTCGTCGTGGACATGTTGTCTCCCCGGCGAGACGCCCTCCTTCCCGGTGCCGGTTTATCCCGGCTTCTCGATCAGGGCGGCCCGATACTGTCCAATGTGGTTCAAGCACGGAGGCGGACAGGCCCCGGCTTCATTATTGGAAAGGGGCGCCGCTTTGCGCGGCGCCCCCTCCTGTTGTCTTACCGGAACGGCGGTGCGTAGAGCAGGCCACCGTTGGTCCATTGCGCGTTCAGGCCGCGCGCCAGACCGATCGGGGTGCTTTCACCGATGTTCTGCTCGAACAGCTCACCGTAGTTGCCGACCGCCATGATGGCGTTTTTGGCCCAGTCAGCGTCGAGGCCGAGCATGCCGCCCAGGTCACCTTCGGTGCCCAGCAGACGATTGATCTCAGGGTTGTCGGTGCCCTGGCTCAGCTCTTCCACGTTGGCAGAGGTGACACCGTATTCTTCGGCAGCGATCAGCGCATTGAGCGTCCAGCGCGCGATGTCGCCCCAGTCGTTGTCGCCGTGGCGAACGAGCGGGCCGAGCGGCTCTTTCGAGGTGATTTCCGGCAGGATCACGTGATCGCCGGGGTTCTCGAAGGTGGCACGCGTGGCGGCGAGGCCGGAGGCGTCCGTCGTATACACGTCACAGGCGCCGGCAAGGTACTGCTGCTGGGCCTCGGCGTTGGTTTCGATCGGCACCGGCTCGTAGCTGATGTTGTTGACGCGGAAGTAGTCCGCGAGGTTCAGCTCCGTCGTGGTGCCGGTCTGGATGCAGACCGTCGCGCCGTCGAGTTCCTTGGCCGAAGAAACGCCAAGCGCCTTCGGGACCATGAAGCCCTGACCGTCGTAGTAGTTGATGCCGACAAATTCGAACTTCAGGTCGACGTCGCGGCTGAAGGTCCAGGTGGTGTTCCGGGCCAGCAGGTCGATCTCGCCAGAGGCAAGGGCGGTGAAGCGCGTCTGGCCCGTGGTGGGCACGAAGTTCACGGCCGTCGGGTCGCCGAGCACGGCGGCGGCAACAGCGCGGCAGATGCCGACGTCGAAGCCTTCCCATTCACCGTTGGCATCGGGCGCCGCGAAGCCAACGAGGCCCGTGGTCACGCCGCAATTGAGAACGCCAGCTTCTTTGACGTCATCGAGCGTGGCGGCACTGGCCGCGCCGGCAGCAAGACCAGCAACGGTCAGCGCGCCGAAAAGAACGGATGTTTTCATATCAACCTCTTCCTGATGTCCTTCCACCGTCGCCGGCGAAGGTTTTTTGTCCCGGCTCTGCAACGAGTCGGCTTCGAGCGTTTGAGGGTCGCCCCCCTGTCGATGCGTTAAGCTTGGGCGAATTCCCAAGCCGCGGTCAAGGCTTCGGTCACCCCCGGGGCGGGGTTGACGCCCAATAAAGTGGCGATTCAAAGCGATTTGGGTGCTGGGTGACCGGGAAGGCAGCGCCGTAAAATAGCGGTTTGGCGCTGTTGCTTGATTGGTCAGTCAAGAAACGCCGCCCGCTCCTTGGGCGATTCACCCCTGCCGGGCGGCTGCCAGAAACGCTGCGGCATCAAGAAAGGCTGTGCGCTTCACCTCGGCCCGCGCATCAGCCTCTTCATCGGCGCCCCATTGATCGCGCTGCCAATTCTCGTCGATCCGGCTCATCGACCAGGCGGCCTCCGGCTCCAACCGGCCCTGCAGCACGGCGAGCGCCAGGATGAGCGAGCCGGAGAGATCGACGAGGTCGTGAAAGCCGGCGAGTTCGAAATCGCTGAGCGCATCGACATGGGCGCGCAGTCGGGCGAGCGAGCTTTCGGGCTGATCGACCGCCATGACACCTTGCGTCACTTCAAGCGGCGCGCCGAGGCTTTCGGCGGCCCAGGCGAGCAGCGGGTCCCACGCCGCGGATTCGCGGGCGACAAGCTCGGCGGGGGATTCGGCGCGGTAGCAGAGCAGATCGGTACTGCCGTAGCCGGCCAGCAGCTCGGCCACGCCGTCCCGTTGGGGCTCCACCTTCTCGATGGCGGAATTGGCGGTGCGGGTGGCGTGCATCGTCTCGGGCCGGATGATGCCCTCCTGCGCGCGCCAATCCTCCGCCACCCGCTCGGCCAGCGCCTGAGTGGGCAGCGCCAGCGGCTTGCGGCCCGGCGTGCGCACCGGCCGCCCATCGAGCATCACATGCCAGCCGCCCTCGCCCACCTCGATGGCGACCTCGCTCCAGAACACCTTCGCGGCCCATTCGGTCATGCCGGCACTCCCAACAACGCATCCACCGCACCCGGCAGCGCGGCGAAATCCTCGATCAGGGCGTCTGCGCCCAGCGTGTGCGGCTCGTGATAGCCCCAAGTCACCCCGATGCGGCCCAGGCCAGCGGCGGCCGCCATCTCCATGTCGAAGGTCGTGTCGCCCACCATCACCGCCCGCTCCGCGGGCACGCCGGCATCTGCGAGGCAGGCCTGCAACATGGAGGGATGCGGTTTGGAGGGGTGGGTGTCGGCCGTCTGGCGGCTGATGAAGAGGCCCTGCAGCCCGTGCCCCTCGATCAGCGCATCGAGCCCGCGGCGCGACTTGCCGGTGGCGACGGCCAGCAGCGTCTCTGGCTCATCCTGCAGCGCCTGCAGCGCGTCGCGCGCGCCGGGATAGAGCGGCGAGGAGGCCAGGGTGCCGGCCTCGCGGCGCAACTCGTGATAGGCGGCGCGGTAGCCCTCGGCGAGGCGCAGATGCGTTGCGGCATCCTCATGGCCGGTGAGCCGCGCCATCGCCACCTCCAGCGACAGTCCGACGATGGCCCGCACCTGGGCGCGCGGCGGCGGGGCGAGGCCAACGCTTTCGAAGGCGCGCGTCATCGCCGCGTGGATATGGCCCTCGCTGTCGACCAGCGTGCCGTCGACGTCGAACACCACGAGGCGCATCATTCCTCGTCCTCGAAGGGATCGGTCGCCGCGTCGCGCGGGTCCCAGCCGAAGAAATCCCAGGTGCGCTGCATATGCTCAGGCAAGGGGGCCGTGAGGGTGAGCATGGCGCCGGTGACGGGATGCTCGAGCGTGATCGAGCGGGCATGCAGATGCAGCTTGCGGCTGAGCGCGCCGCCCGCGGAGGCCCCCCAGCCGTCGCCGAGGTTCTCCTGCCCCGAGCCGCCGTATTTGCCGTCGCCCAGAATCGGATGGCCGATCTCGGCCATATGGGCGCGCAACTGGTGCGTGCGGCCGGTGATGGGCGCGAGCCCGACCCACGAGAGGCGCTGGCCCGCATTCTCGATGACGACGTAATCGGTCTGCGCGCGTTTGGCGCCCTCGACCTCGTTGATCTGGCCCGGGTGGATGGCACGCATCTTCTCGCCCTCGCCGCCCCGGCCACGGCCCGGCATCTTGGCGAGCGCGAACTTGATCGAGGCCTTGCGCGGCAGCGGCGCGCCGCCGACGACGGCCCAGTAGATCTTGCGGGTGTTGCGGTGGCGGAAGCCTTCACTCAGCCGACGAGCGACGCGATCGGTGCGGGCGAGCAGCAGGATGCCGGAGGTATCCTTGTCGAGCCGGTGCACCAGCTTGGGCTTTTCCTTGTAGCCGAACATGAGCGCAGAGCTCAGCCCGTCGACATGGCGCTCGCCCTGCCCCGAGCCGCCCTGGCTGGGCAGGCCCGGAGGCTTGTTGAGGGCGATGATGTGCTCGTCCTTCCACAAAACGGCATTGCGGATCATCTCCTCATCCGCCCTGACGGGCGGCTTCGGGGTGGCGGGAGCCGTCTTCTCCAGAGGCCCGAGCGGCGGGATGCGGATGGTCTGGCCATCCTCCACCCGGTCGGACGCCTTGGCGCGGGCGCCGTCGATGCGGATCTCGCCCTTGCGGCAGGCCTTCTCGATCCTGCCCTGGCCGAGGCCGGGGAATTGCTTCTTCAGCCAGCGATCGAGCCGCTGGTCGCCCTCGCCGGCCGGGACGATACGCTGCTCGGCACCGCTCATGTCAGGCTCCTTGCCAGAAGTAGGCCGCCCACGCAGGCCGAGACCGAGAGGACCAGCGAGAGCACCACATAGAGCCCAGCCGTGCCGGGCTGGCCACGCTCGAAGAGGGTGATCGCGTCGAGCGAGAAGGCCGAGAAGGTGGTGAAGCCACCGAGGAGGCCGGTCATCAGGAAGGGCGCGAAGCGGTTGGCCGACAATTCGGCCAGCACCACGATCAGACCACCCATGATGAACGAGCCGAGTATGTTCACCGCGAGCGTGCCATAGGGAAAGCCCGGCCCCATCAGCCGCAGCGTGCCGAGGCCGACCAGATAGCGGCAGGACGCGCCGAGCGCGCCGCCGATCGCGACTTGTCCGAGTGTGTTCAACATCGCGCTTCCCTCGCGCCGGGGGCGGGGCTTGTCAACTGCGGGCCGGGGGACTGGGTTGAGAGACCCGGGGCTCTGCCCCGGACCCCGAGGTATTTTGGGCCAGATGAATGGGGGCGCGGGGCCTAGGACGACTGACGTTTGGCGCGGAGCTGGGCGAAGTAGTCTAGGCGCTTCTTCAGGTCGCGCTCGAAACCGCGCTCGACCGGGGCGTAGAGCTCGGGGCGGGCGAGGCCGTCGGGGAAGTAGTTCTGGCCGGAGAAGGCGTCTTCCGCGTCATGGTCGTAGGCATAGCCGGTTCCGTAGCCCTGCTCTTTCATCAGCTTGGTCGGCGCGTTGAGGATATGTTTGGGCGGCGGCGCCGAGCCGGTGGATTTGGCGAGGCTGCGCGCGCCCTTGTAGGCGGCATACGCGGCGTTCGATTTGGGGGCGAGCGCGAGGTAGACCAGCGCATTGGCCAGCGCCAGCTCGCCCTCGGGCGAGCCGAGCCGTTCGTATGTTTGCCATGCCGAGAGGCAATGCGCCTGCGCGTCGGGGTCGGCGAGGCCGATGTCTTCCACGCTCATGCGGGTGATGCGGCGGGCGAGAAAGCGCGGGTCTTCGCCGCCTTCCAGCATCCGGGCGAACCAGTAAAGCGCGGCATCGGGGTCGCTGCCGCGAACGGATTTGTGCAGGGCGGAAATGAGGTTGTAATGCTCGTCGCCCGATTTATCGAAGAGCGCGGCCCGGCGGGTGAGCCGCTTGGCCAGCGCATCGGGCGCCAGCGGCTTGGTAACGGGCCAACCCATGACCTGCTCGATGAGGTTCAAGAGCGCGCGCCCGTCGCCATCGGCCATCGCGAGCAGCGCCTCGCGCGCGGCGGGGTCGAGCGGCAGGGGGCGGCCGAGTTCAGCCTCGGCGCGGGCGGCCAGCGCCTCCAGCTCTTCGGGGCCGAGGCGGGTGAGCACCAGCACCTGCGAGCGCGAGAGGAGAGCGGCGTTGAGCTCGAAGCTGGGGTTCTCGGTCGTGGCGCCGACGAGCAGGATGGTGCCGTCTTCCATATGCGGCAGGAAGCCGTCCTGCTGAGCCTTGTTGAAGCGGTGGATCTCGTCGACGAACAGCAGCGTGCCCTGCCCGTTCTGCCGGCGCATCTTGGCCGCCTCGAAGACCTTCCGCAGCTCGGGCACGCCCGAGAAGATGGCCGAGATCTGCACGAAGGCCAGATCGGTCTCGCGGGCGAGAAGCCGGGCGATGGTGGTTTTGCCCACGCCGGGCGGGCCCCAGAAGATCAGGCTGGAGAGATGGCCTGAGGCGAGCATGGCGCCGAGGGGGGCTTCCGGCCCCAGCACCTGCGGCTGGCCGATGACCTCGGCGATGGTCGCCGGGCGCAGGCGGTCGGCCAGGGGGCGCGGCGCATTGCCGGCGGGGGCCTTCGCCGCCGCCTCGGGCGCATCGTCGTCGTTGGAAAAGAGATCGGCCATGCGCCTCAGATAGGCCGGGCGGGCGCCGCAAGAAAGCCCCGGCGCGCCCGCTTCAATTCATCGTGCCGGTAAAATCCATCCAGACCGCCTGATATTCGATGCCGCCCATGTTCATGGTGCGGCCGGCGGGGCTGAGATTGAGATTGGCGCGCTTGGCCCAGCGGCCCCAGTTCGACGGCAGCAGCGCCAGACCGGTGCGCACGTTGTTCTCGCGCGCCGCCGAGGTGAGCTGACTGATGAGCTGCAGCCGCACGCGCAGGCGCATGGCGGCTGGGATGTCTTGCAGGATGAAGCCGCGGGTGACCTCCCAGATGCCCTCTTCGACCGGGGCCTCTTCGTAGAGCAGGTCAGCGGGGATCGAATCCAGCAGGCCGCGCTGCGCATCGCGGATCATGTAGGTGTAGATGCCGCATTTCGCGAGCGTCGGCGTCAGCCGCAGGCCAGCGAGCACCCGGCGGTCGCCATTATGCACGGCCACCCAGCGCGACACGGGCGTATCGTACTGGTCGAACTCCATTCCCATGGTCTCCGGCAGGTCCCAGCCCTTCTTCAGGATGAACGATTCCCGCCGCGCGCGAAACAGGTTTGCGAAAAGCTCGCCATGGTTGTGGAAATTCGCGAATGAGAGGGTCGTGGCTTCCATGGTGCCTCCGGAAGAGTGGCGAACCCGATCGTCGAGGCGCGGGTGATCGTCGAAGGGAACGCTCATAGCAGCCGGTGGTCGCGCGCGCGCTGGACAGCCTCGGTGGTCGTGCGGGCCAGAAGGCGGCTGCGGGCCGAAGCCAGCCGCGCCTTAAGGGCAGATTCCGAGATATCCAGCCGCGCGGCGGCCGCTGCATTGCGATCCCCTTCGGCGATACACCGCAGGGCTTCGACCTCCGCGCCGGTCAGGGCTTTCGGGGGCTCCGTGAGAACGTGCAACTCATGAACGACACTAGAAAAGCCTGAAATTTCACCGTCGGTGAATTCCCTGTCGCCCCGCGCGGCCGACGCAATACTGCGGCTCTGCTTGGGGCCGAGGGCCACGGCTAACCCGTAAACCATGCCGTGGCGGGCCGCCTGCCCGAGGATGTCGAAGGGATCGGGGATGCCGATCTCGCTCCACCGCGCCGTACCTTCAACGCTGAACCCCCAGGCGATGATCGGGTCACGAAGGGCATAGGCTTCCTCGGTGTAGTGATCGATCCAGTCCTGCGGGTAGGTCTGGTGGTGAAGCAGTGGCAGGGCGTAGCGGATGTGAAGACCGTAGAAGAAGCCGCTGGGCGCCAGCCTGCCCAAACTCTCGGTTCTCTGATCGATCACGGACCGCATGATCCCTAACTACAGGTGTATTGCCGCAGGATAGGTCAACTTTGAAGTGTAGTTTAACCAACTATCAATAATCATGTTTTTTCGCCACAGTTTGCCAATGCAAACATGCGTTTACGTCGCGGCCGCTGCATAGAAAAAGGGCCCGCGGTGAAGCGGGCCCTTTGGAACGTGCGCTCAGCCCCGGCAACAAGGCCGGGGGGCGAGGCTCAATCTTCTTCGTAAGCGGCTTCGGCCTCGATGCGCGCCTTGTCGGCGGCGCCCTTGGCGGCCGGGTCACGGTCGACCAGTTCGATGATGGCCATGGGAGCCATGTCACCGTAGCGGAAGCCGGCTTTCAGCACGCGGGTGTAGCCGCCGGGACGCTGGGCGTAGCGGGGGCCCAGCACGTCGAACAGCTTGGCGACGTGGATGTCTTGCTTGAGGGCAGCGGCGGCCTGGCGGCGAGCGTGAACGTCGCCGCGCTTGCCGAGGGTGATGAGCTTGTCGACGATACGCTTGAGCTCTTTCGCCTTGGGCAGGGTCGTCTTGATCTGCTCGTGCTCGATCAGCGAGCCAGCCATGTTGGCAAAGAGCGCCTTGCGGTGCTCGTGGGTGCGGTTGAGGCGGCGGTAGCCGGAACCATGACGCATGATGTATCTCCGTTACGTTTTATGTGGGCCACCGCTTGCGTGACGGCGGCTCCTTTGGTGGGGCGGGATGCCCGGGGTCGAAGCGGTGCGTGCAAGCACGCACCCTACGTAGGGTGCGTGCTCGTCACGCACCTTAAAACTGGTCTTCGAACTTCTTGGCCAGATCCTCGATGTTCTCCGGCGGCCAGTCTTCGACATCCATGCCGAGGTGCAGGCCCATGCCCGAGAGCACTTCCTTGATCTCGTTCAGCGACTTGCGGCCGAAGTTCGGGGTGCGGAGCATCTCGGCTTCGGTCTTCTGGATGAGATCGCCGATGTAGACGATGTTGTCGTTCTTCAGGCAGTTCGCCGAACGCACCGAGAGCTCCAGCTCGTCCACCTTCTTGAGGAGGAGCGGGTTGAACTCGAGCCCGTCGTCGGAGGAGCCGGCCGTGGCCGATTCCGGCTCGTCGAAGTTGACGAAGATCGACAGCTGATCCTGCAGGATGCGGGCGGCATAGGCCACGGCGTCATCCGGCGTCAGCGAGCCATCGGTCTCGATCTTCATGACCAGCTTGTCGTAATCGAGAACCTGACCTTCCCGCGTGGGCTGCACGTCGTAGCTAACGCGCTTGACGGGGGAATAGATGGCGTCGATGGCAATCATGCCGATCGGCGCATCTTCCGGCTTGTTCTTGTCGGCAGCGACATAGCCTTTGCCGCTGTTGACCGTCAGCTCCATGTACAGGCTCGCGCCGTCATCGAGATGGCAGATCACGTGATCCTTGTTGAGGATCTCGATGCCCGAGGATTCCGAGATGTCGGCGCCGGTGACGGCGCCAGGGCCTTTGGCCTGAATGGTCAGGCGCTTGGGGCCTTCCACATCCATGCGGATGTCGATGCCCTTGAGGTTGAGCACGATGTCGGTGACATCCTCGCGCACACCCGAAACCGAGGAGAATTCGTGCAGGACGTTGTCGATCTGCACAGAGGTGATGGCCGCGCCCTGAAGGCTCGACATCAGCACACGGCGCAGGGCGTTGCCCAGCGTCAGGCCGAAGCCCCGCTCCAGCGGCTCGGCGACGACCGTGGCCGACCGGCTGGGGTCGGCGCCGGGGCGCACGTCAAGCGCCGTCGGCTTGATGAGTTCGGCCCAGTTCTTATGGATCATGTTGCCCTCCATTCCTGCTTGCCCTCCATGACCAGATGGGCAAGCGCCCGAGGTTCCTAATGACGTATCCGGGCCGCGCAAACGAGGCGCGACCCGGAGCAATTCTTGTAGTGATTAGACGCGGCGGCGCTTCGGCGGGCGGCAGCCGTTGTGGGCGATCGGCGTGACATCACGGATCGACGTGATGTTGAAGCCGACAGCGGCCAGCGCACGAAGCGCCGATTCGCGACCGGAGCCGGGGCCCTGAACCTCAACTTCCAGCGTTTTCACGCCGTGCTCTTGCGCTTTCTTGCCCGCGTCTTCCGCAGCCATCTGGGCGGCGTAAGGCGTGGACTTGCGGGAGCCCTTGAAGCCCATCGTGCCAGCGGACGACCAAGCAATGGCGTTGCCCTGCACGTCGGAGATGAGGATCTTGGTGTTGTTGAACGAAGAGTTCACGTGAGCAACGCCAGCGGCGATGTTCTTGGAGACCTTGCGCTTGGTGCCAGCGCGGCGGGTATCTCGTGCCATGTGCTAAGCCTCCCTTACTTCTTCTTGCCGGCAATGGCCTTCGCGGGGCCTTTGCGCGTGCGAGCGTTGGTGTGCGTGCGCTGACCGCGCACAGGAAGGTTGCGACGATGGCGCAGGCCGCGGTAGCAGCCGAGGTCCATCAGACGCTTCACGTTCATCTGCACTTCGCGGCGCAGGTCACCTTCGACGGTGAGGTTCGCGTCGATATGTTCGCGGATGGCGAGCACTTCGGCGTCGGAGAGTTCGTTGACACGGCGCTCGAAAGCGATGCCCGCAGCTTCGCAGATTTCGCGAGCTTTGGAGGGGCCGATTCCGTGGATATAGGTGAGGGCTACGGGAACCCTCTTCGCTGTCGGGATGTTGACACCGGCGATACGGGCCAAGGGCATATTCCTTTACGTCGCGGGCCCGTAATACCAGGCCCTTTTTTCACAACTTCGCACCCGCAGCTTGAGGCGCGGGCGCGCGGCCAGACCGGCCATGATTCCCTTATGCGGGATGGCGCTATCTATGGAGATGCGCCCGGAGCGTCAACCCCCTGTCAAGAGGTTTGTTGCATCCAGACGGCGTGGGTCGCGGCTGGGCGCCTCAGGCGCGAGACTTCTGAGCACGCACATAGGCGGCCAGAACGTTCTGCATCCGCGTCAGATGGCCCTTCCCGCCGGCCTTGAAGAACTCGAAGACCTCCGGCTCAAGCTTGAGGTGGACGGACTTTCGGGCGGCCGCCTCGTACCACTCCGCCTCCTCCCAGAAACCGTCCGGCAACTTGCCGTCATCGATTGCCGCATCGGGCGAGCTGCCGATCTCACCGCGATCCTTCATCTCCCGTAATTCTTCGAGCGTGGCGCTTCTCAAGTTCTTCGAGGTCATAGACCCCTCCTTTCCAGGCGGTGATGAGCCGGATGACCGGCCCGCGGCCTGTATGAACCACCGTATAGATATCGGCCCCAACGCGACCGACCGAGACGAACCTGACCTCTCCGTAATCCGCACGTCTATCGACCTGGCTCAGGAATGGCCCCTCAAAGATCAGGGCGGCTTCCGCGAGATCGACGCCGCGCTTTAGAAAGACCGCTCGCCTCTTCTCTTCGTCCCATTCGAACTCCATCGCTGAGGTCTCGGGGCAGCCGGGCTAACACTTCGTAAATTTCGGAGCAGGCCTATCCGCATGATGTACGCAAATCGTGTACACTTTGCAACCGCCCTGCCCCAAAGCAAAGCGCCGGCCCCTCGGGACCGGCGCTCTTCTGTCGGGCTCTGGGGCAGCTCAGCCCAGCACGCCCTTGATCTCTTTCGCCACCGCTTCGATCTCGCCGAGGCCGTCGACCCCTTCGAGCTGACCCTTGGCGTAGTAATAGCCAACCAGCGGCGAGGTCTGCTTGTAATAGGCCAGCAGCCGCGTCTTCAGGCTTTCTTCGTTGTCGTCGGCCCGGCGCTTGAACTCGGTGCCGCCGCAATTGCTGCACTTGCCGTCCGCCGGGATCGGCTTGGTCTCGTCGTTATAGACCTCACCGCAGCTCGCGCAGGTCGAGCGGGCGATGATGCGGCTTACGAGCGCCTCATCGTTCACGCGCATCTCGATGACGTGGTCGAGCGTCTCGCCCTCTTCTTCCAGAAGCGCACCCAAGGCATCGGCCTGCGGCAGCGTGCGGGGGAAGCCGTCGAAGATATAACCGCCAGCGGCGCCGTCCTGCAGCTTCTCGCGGATCAGGCCGATGACGATCTCGTCGGTGACGAGATTGCCGGCATCCATCACCGCGGCAACCTGCTTGCCCATCTCGGTGCCAGAGGTGCGGGCGTCGCGCAGCATGTCACCGGTCGACAGCTGCACCATGCCGCGCTCTTCCACGAGCCGCCGCGCTTGAGTTCCCTTGCCCGCGCCGGGCGGCCCCAGAAGAATGATGTTCATCGACGAGCAGGCCCCCCCTTGGCCTTCGGTTTGTTGCCGCGCCGGCCGCGCAGCTGAGATTTCTCGATCAGGCCCTCATACTGATGGGCGAGCAGATGAGACTGTACCTGCTGGATCGTGTCCATCCCCACGGACACGATAATCAGCACTGAGGTGCCACCGAAGTAGAACGGGATCGACAGCTGGCTGCGCAGGATCTCGGGCAGCAGGCAAACGAGCGCCAGATAGGCCGAGCCGAGCACAAGGATGCGGTTCACGACGTAGTCGAAATACTCGGCGGTGCGCTTGCCGGGGCGGATGCCCGGCACGAAGCCGTTCTGGTTCTTCAGATTGTCGGCGACCTCGTCGGTCTTGAAGGCGACTTCCTTGGTGTAGAAGTAGGCGAAGAACACGATCATGGCCGTGAAGAACAGCAGGTAGAGCGGCTGGCCGGGCCCGAAATAGGCGAGAACAGTCGACATGATCGGCCCCGCCGTGCCGCCGCCCGAGAAGGTCGACAGCGTCGTCGGCAGCAGCAGAAGGGCGCTGGCGAAGATCGCCGGGATCACGCCCGCCGGGTTCACCTTGATCGGCAGGTGGCTGGAGCCGCCGTCGTACATCTTCATCCCCACCTGGCGGCGCGGATACTGAATGTGAACCTTCCGCAGGCTACGCTCCATGAAGACCACGAAGGCCAGCACGACCAGCACCATGACGATGACACCAAGGATCACGGGCACCGAGATGGCGCCGGCGCGGCCCTGGCTGAGGAACTGGCCGAGCGCGGCCGGGATTTCGGCGATGATGCCGACGAAGATGATCAGCGAGATGCCGTTGCCGATGCCGCGGGCAGTGATCTGCTCGCCCATCCACATCAGGAACATCGTCGCCCCCACGAGGCTGACGACGCAGCCCGCGCGGAAGAAGATGCCCGGGTCATGGGCCAGACCGCCGGACTCGATGGAAACGGCGAGCGCATAGGCCTGGAAGGTCGCCAGAATGACGGTGAAATACCGCGTGTACTGGTTGATCTTCTTGCGGCCCGCCTCACCCTCTTTGCGAAGGTTCTTCCAGGGCTCGTACATCGAGGCGACGAGCTGGATGATGATCGAGGCCGAGATATAGGGCATGATGCCGAGGCTGAAGAGGCCCATCCGCCCCAGCGCGCCGCCGGTGAACATCGACAGGATGCCGCCGATACCGGCTGCCGCATCGTCCATGAAGTCGCGCAGGGCGCCGGCGTCGATCCCCGGGACGGGGATGTAGGTGCCGATCCGGTAGACCACCAGAAGACCGATCGTGAAGAAGATGCGCTGGCGAAGCTCTGTCGCCTTGCCGAGCGTTCCCCACGAGAGGTTCGCGGCCATCTGTTCTGCTGCTGACGCCATCAGGGGCCCCTTTGTTCTTACGCAAACGCCGCCACCCGGAGGTCCGGACGGCGGCGCTGTTAGCGCGGGTCACACTTAAGTGCCCGCCCGGCGGCTCACAAGCCGCTTATTCCGAAGCCTGGGCCGCCGCCGCCGTCACGTTGAGCGTACCGCCCGCCGCTTTCACGGCCTCGACAGCACCGGCAGAGGCGCCGGTGACCGACAGCGTGACCTTCGAGGTGATCTCGCCCTTGGCCAGCACGCGCACACCGTCGCGCTTGCGGCGCACGAGGCCCGAGGCGACCAGCGCATCTTCGGTGATCTCATTCTTCACGTCGATCTTGCCGGCGTCGATGAACGTCTGGATCAGGCCCAGGTTGATGACCGTGTATTCCTTGCGGTTCGGCTTGTTGAAGCCGCGCTTCGGCAGGCGCTGGTAGAGCGGCATCTGGCCGCCTTCATACCCTTTGATCGCCACGCCCGAGCGGGACTTCTGGCCCTTGATACCGCGGCCGGCGGTCTTGCCCTTGCCAGAGCCCGGGCCGCGAGCAACGCGCATGCGCTTCTTGGTGGCGCCCGGATTGTCGGAAAGTTCGTGCAGTTTCATGTCGCTTCTCCTTCGCCGGAAACGGCCCCGAAGCGAGATGGACCGGACACGGCATAATGTGTGAGTCTCGGGCCCGACCGGGCCACCGGGGGCGTATAGAGTTCCACCGCGCCCGGATCAAGCCCGCTCTGGTGGGCCGGGTTCTGGCCGATGCGGCCAGCGGCGGCGCCTGCCAGTCTTGCAGCGAATGCCATTTCTCTGCCCCATCCTCAACACAACTCGAGGTGACGCTTCGCTCTATTGCAGCGAGAGATTGAGATGACTGAGATTGACCGTATTCCGCCCCGCATTCGCGCCCTGGTCACAGAGCGCGAGATTTACACGGTTTACGGTTTATTGGTCTGCGCCCGCGCTCAGGGGATCGAGACGGTTCTGGCGGTGATGGACCACGCCGACTGGGGCGATCTGCTGGAATTCTACCGCGGCGAAGAGATCGGCGGCGAAGACGATGACCTGCCCATCCTGCGCGCGCTGGCCGAGCGGCCGGAATGCGGGTTGGGGATGGTGCTGCAGATGCTGGAAGCGCTCGACATCCCCAATCGCGCTGGGCCGCTGAAAGAGCGCTGCCTCGGCGCCCGCTGCTCTCTCGTCGATCTGCTGGTGAACCGGCTGCAGCGCTGCGGCTACACCATCACCCCTTGGGACCAGCCCATCCGGCCTGGCCTGCCCACCCAGCTGCGGGCCGAGCTCTTCGCGGCCTGGCCGGAATGGCGCCTGTCGCGGCAACTGGTGGCTGTGGCCGAGGCCGCGGCACAGGCGTCTGAACGGGCCGTCGTCGGCGGGGTTGAGGATCAGGCGCCCCACAGCCTTCGGCTCGATGGGATGAATGCTCTGCACCCGCTGGTGAGCCTCGGCCGCCGGCTGAAACGGTTCGCAAAGCGGCGCGCGGCTCCCGCGCCGGTAGACCCTGAGGGGCTGGCCTGACCCGGCCGCCCGCATAGGGGTGGAGCGGCGGAGGAACCGCCGCCCATTTGAGGCCTGGGTCAGTACCAGGCGCCCATCTTCGTTTCGGTCGCATCGCCCGCCAGCTCGGCGAACTTCGCCGGGTCTTGTGAGCCCTCGCCGTCGCCGCCGTAGTGATAGGGGTACACGTAGGTCGGCTGGAACTCCTGCACGGCAGACGCGGCCTGCTCGGCCGTCATCGTGTAGGGCAGGTTCATGCAGATGAACGCCAGGTCGATCCCCTCCAGCGCCCGCATCTCGGGCGTGTCTTCGGTGTCGCCGGAGATATAGACGGTGAAGCCGTCCAGATGGAGCACGTAGCCGTTGTCGCGCCCCTCGGGGTGGAACATCAGCCGGTCTTCGGTGGTGTTGTAGGCCGGGATCGCGTCGATCGTCACACCTGCCCATTCGGCCAATTCGCCATTGCCGATCCGCGTGGTGCGGGCCTGAAGCTCTTCGGGCAGCATGCCGTAGACCGCCGGGTTGGAGATGAGCTGGGTGTTGTCGCCAACGAGGCCCTGCAGCGTGTTCACGTTGAAATGGTCGCCATGCTCATGCGTCAGCAAAATGAGATCCGGCGCCGGGTAGTCGGCATACATCGCGGGGTCGCCGACCGGGTCGGAGTAGATCACGCCGGCCGGCGTCTCCATCACGAAGGACGCGTGGCTGACAGGGTGGACGGTGACGTCGCCCGCATCGGTCGAGAATGTGTCGGACATCCCGTCCTGGGCCATGGCGGCATAGGGCAGAAAGCTGGTCGCGCCGGCAGTGGCCGCGGCGCCGATCAGGAATGTGCGTCGTGAATGTTTCATATGGGTTTCCTCCTCTGGTGAAGGAAAGGTGGCCCGGTAGAGGGTGCCTTTCAACCGCCGCGTGCAGGAAAGCGCTCATCCCTCACGATGTTAGCGTTCGCACATCCTCCAGCAGGCTCTCCAGCTCGTCATCGCGGATGCCGAAGGCCCTGAAATGGGCGACGACGCTCTCAACATACTCAAGGCTGGTGCCCAGCATGCCCTTCCCCGTGGCGACGTAGCGAATCTGCGTCTCGCGCGGCAGGTCGATCTCGATCATGTCCGCCGCCGGGTCGGCCACGAAGCACAGCGCTTCGACCCGGCCCTCGGCCGTATCCGCCGGCGTGAAGACGGCATGATAACCGGGGGCCACCATCTCGCGGCGGAAGAGCTGGTTGGTCTCCTCCTCGGCGATGGCGGCGGGAATGCGGAAGACCAGCCCGTCGCACTGGCCGCGGGGCACCAGGCCCGCCATCAGCCCCGGCGCCTCTGCCGTGCCGCGCCCGCCCATCCTGTCCACCAGGCAGAGCTGCCGCGTGTAGCCTTCGATCCGTGCGCGGCGGATCTCGCTGAACTCGATGCCCGGGTCCCACATGAGCGAGCCATAGGCGAAGACCCAGACATCCTGCCCCTCGCGCCCGGCCAGCGCCGCGCGGCGGAAGCCTTCGCGCTGCGCATCGGGATAGCGCCACGAGACATCGCCGCCATTGGCGCGCACCATCTCTTCGAGCGCTTCGTAATCCACATCGCGAAAGAACGAGGTCTGCGGGTCCTTGATGCGACCCTTCAGCTCCGGGTGATGGCGGAAGGCGGCGTCGTCCATCAGAACATCCCGTTGTCGTTGGCAGAGCCCTCGGGCAGCACCTGCAGCACATCCCAGTGCTCGACGATCTTGCCGGCCTCGTCGAGGCGGAAGATGTCGATGCCGGCATATTCCAGCCCCTCGGGCCAGATCTGGTGGCAATGCAGCACGACCTTGTCGCCCTCGGCGATCACGCGTTTGAACTCCACCCGCTTGCCCGGATACTCCGCCGCCATCTTCTCGAAATACGCAATGAAGCCATCCTTGCCCGTCGCGACATGAGGGTTGTGCTGGATGTAATCGTCACCCGCATAGCGCTCGATCGCCTCGGCGGGCCGGCACTGGTTGAACATCATGTCGTAGAAGGCCTGCACATTGGCCTTGTTGGATTCGAGGTCAGGCATTGCGCGCTCCCGTTCTTCGAGGGCGCATCCTTCACCCAGAGGCCGGGAATGGCAACGCCGCCTGGCTCAGCCAAAGACATGCCAGCAGACCGCATCGCCGCGGTGCATCATCCAGCGGCTCATGAGCTCCACTCATCCGGCTCAATCCCGAAGATGCGCCAGCCCAAACGCAAACGGGCGCCCGAAGGCGCCCGCTCGTTCGAAGAGAGAAACGGCTCAGCCGCGCTCTTCGATGATCTCAACCAGATGCGGGATCGATTCGACCATGCCGCGGACGGAGGGCGTATCCTCCAGCTCGCGCGTGCGGTGCATCTTGTTCAGGCCCAGGCCCACCAGCGTCTGGCGCTGGACGGCGGGGCGGCGGATCGGCGAGCCGATCTGCTTGACGACGATTGTCTTGGCCATGCGTCAGATCCTTCAGTTTTCTTCGGCGACGAGGCTCGACTCGGCCGGGGCGTCTTCACGCTTCGGCAGAATGTCGGCGACCTTCTTGCCGCGGCGTTGAGCGACCGAGCGGGGCGAGTACTGCTTCTGCAGACCGTCGAGCGTGGCGCGGATCATGTTGTAGGGGTTCTGCGAGCCCATCGACTTCGACACGACGTCCTGAACGCCGAGCATTTCGAAGACGGCACGCATCGGACCACCGGCGATGATCCCGGTACCGGGAACGGCGGTGCGCAGCGTGACCTTGCCGGCGCCGTGGCGGCCGTTGACGTCGTGGTGCAGCGTGCGGCCATCGCGCAGCGGAACGCGGATCATGTTGCGCTTGGCTTGCTCGGTGGCCTTGCGGATGGCCTCCGGCACTTCCTTGGCCTTGCCCTTGCCGAAGCCGACACGGCCCTTCTGGTCGCCAACGACGACGAGCGCGGCGAAGCCGAAGCGCTTACCACCCTTGACGGTCTTGGAGACGCGGTTGATCGCGACAAGGCGATCCTGAAACTCGGGGTTCTCGTCGCGGTCGCGGCGGTTGCCGCCTCGTTGGTTCGAATCTCTGGCCATGGGCCCTCACTTCGGTCAGGGCCGCAGCCCTTGGGTTTGTCCAATCCAGGTGGGTCTGTGCCCCCGGATCATCGAGGCGACGGATCGCCTGCGCTGGGGTGTAGCTGTGCGTGGCAAGCACGCACCCTACGGTGCGATGGCGGGGCGCGGGCTTTCAGGCCCGCACCCGCACCATCAGATCTTCAGGCCACCCTCGCGGGCAGCTTCGGCCAGGGCCTTGATGCGGCCGTGGAAGAGGAACCCCCCACGGTCGAAATAAGCCTCGGTCACACCGGCTTTCTTGGCGCGCTCGGCAAGTGCCGCACCCACCTTGGAAGCTGCGTCGACGTTGTTCTTGCCGACAACACCGAGGTCCTTCTCCAGCGAGGAGGCGGAGGCGACGGTGACGCCGTTCACATCGTCGATCAGCTGAACGCTGATGTTCTTGTTGCTGCGATGAACCGACAGGCGCGCGCGCCCGGCATTCACCTTGCGAAGCTTGCTCCGGACGCGCTGGCGGCGCTTCTGGAACAGATCCCTTTTCGTCAGTGCCATGATTGCGCGTCCTTACTTCTTCTTGCCTTCCTTGCGGAAGATATACTCGTCCTTGTAGCGGATGCCCTTGCCCTTATAGGGCTCCGGCGCGCGCCATTCGCGGATGTTGGCCGCGACCTGGCCGACGAGCTGCTGATCAGACCCTTCGACGACGATTTCCGTCTGCTTCGGGGCCGTGACAGTCACGCCCTCCGGCACCTGGAAGTCGACGTCATGCGAATAACCGAGCGCCAGCTTCAGAACATTGCCCTGCATCTGGGCGCGGTAACCAACGCCCTGGATCTCGAGGCTCTTCGTGAAGCCGGTGGTGACGCCGGTCACGCAGTTCTGCAGCATCGTGCGGGACATGCCCCACTGCTGCAGAGCGCGCTTCGACTTGCCGCGCGGGGTGACGGTGAGCGCACCGTCTTCCAGCGCGATCGTCACGTCGTCCGTCGCCGTGAAGCTGCGGGTGCCTTTCGGCCCCTTCACGT
The DNA here is from genome assembly GCF_054353345.1 of Pseudoroseicyclus sp. H15. Taxonomy (NCBI): domain Bacteria; kingdom Pseudomonadati; phylum Pseudomonadota; class Alphaproteobacteria; order Rhodobacterales; family Paracoccaceae; genus Pseudoroseicyclus; species Pseudoroseicyclus sp. H15. The sequence continues at coordinate 11,226 of NZ_JBTHJE010000005.1, read as the reverse complement.
CGACATGCTGGCCCTTCACCTCGGCGGTAACGCCGTCGGGGAGGTCGATAGGTTTTTTTCCGATTCGAGACATGTTTCCCTCCTCAGAACACGGTGCACAGGACCTCGCCACCAACATTGGCAGCGCGGGCATGTGCGTCCGACATCACGCCCTTGGGCGTGGAGACAATGGAGACACCAAGGCCCTGGCGCACTTGCGGCAGGTTCATGGCGCCCGAGTAAACCCGGCGGCCGGGCTTCGAGACGCGCTTGAGTTCGCGAATGACCGGAATGCCCTCGTAGTACTTGAGGGAGATTTCCAGCGCCGGGTGGCCGTCGGCCCCCGCCGTCTCTTCGTAGCCGCGGATGTAGCCTTCATCGCGCAGCACATCGAGGACGTGGGCGCGGATCTTGGAGGCCGGGGTGATGACCGTGGATTTCCCGCGCATCTGCGCGTTGCGGATCCGGGTCAGCATATCACCGATGGGATCGTTCATCTCATGCTTCTCCTTACCAGCTCGATTTCACGAGGCCGGGGATCTCGCCGTTCGAGCCGAGCTCGCGCAGCATGATCCGGCTCACCTTGAGCTTCCGGTAGTAGGCGTGCGGACGCCCGGTGAGCTGGCAACGGTTGTGCAGACGGGTGGGCGAGGAATTGCGGGGCAGCTTGGCGAGGTCGAGCGACGCTTTGAAACGCTCTTCCACCGGCTTGTCCTTGTCCTCGATGATGGCCTTCAGCGCAGCGCGCTTCGGGGCATATTGCTTCACGAGACGCTCACGCTTCTTCTCGCGTTCGATCATGGATTTCTTAGCCATTTATCTTTCCTCCGCGATTCAGCTGTTGAACGGCATGTTGAAGGCTTTCAGAAGAGCCTTCGCTTCTTCGTCGGTCTTTGCGGTCGTGCAGATCACAACGTCGATGCCCCAGACCTCATCGACCTTGTCGAAGTTGATCTCGGGGAACACGATGTGCTCCTTGATCCCGCAGGCGTAGTTGCCGCGACCGTCGAAGCTCTTGCCGGACACGCCGCGGAAGTCGCGAACGCGGGGCATGGCCACGGTGATCAGGCGATCGAGGAATTCGTACATCCGGTCGCCGCGCAGCGTGACCTTGGCGCCCAGCGGCATGCCTTCACGAACGCGGAAACCGGCGATGGATTTCTTCGCCTTGGTCACCACGGCGCGCTGGCCGGCAATGGTCGTCAGGTCGTCCTGAGCGGATTTGACCTTCTTGGTGTCACGAACGCTTTCAGAGCCGGCGCCGATGTTGAGGACAATCTTGTCCAGCGCCGGGATCATCATGTCGTTCTTATAGCCGAACTGCTCTTTGAGCGCCGGCTTGATGTTTTCCCGGTACGCCGCTTTCAGGCGCGGGGTGTAATTGGCGGTATCGAGCATCAGATCGCCTCCCCGGTGGTCTTGAAGAACCGAACCTTCTTGCCGTCTTCCTCACGGAAGCCGACGCGGCTGGCTTTGCCATTGCCATCGACGAGGGCAAGGTTGCTCAGGTCGATCGGCATCGCCTTGGGGATGCGGCCGCCTTGGGCAGACTGGCTTTGTTTGGTGTGGCGAATGGCGATGTTCACGCCGCCGACCACGGCCTTGCCGGCCTTCGGGTCAACGCTTTCGATCTCGCCGGTCGTGCCCTTGTCCTTGCCGGCAAGCACGACGACCTTGTCACCTTTGCGGAGTTTGGCAGCCATTACAGCACCTCCGGAGCAAGCGAAATGATCTTCATGAAGTTCTTCGCACGCAGCTCACGCACGACCGGCCCGAAGATACGGGTGCCGACCGGCTCATTCTGGTTGTTCAGAATGACGGCGGCATTGCGGTCGAAGCGGATGGCGGTGCCATCTTCGCGGCGCACTTCCTTGGCGGTGCGAACCACCACGGCTTTGCGAACGTCGCCTTTCTTGACTCGGCCACGCGGGATCGCTTCCTTGACGGAAACGACGATGATGTCGCCCACCGAGGCATAACGGCGGTGCGAACCGCCGAGAACCTTGATGCACTGCACCTTCCGCGCGCCGGAATTGTCGGCAACGTCCAGATTGGTCTGCATCTGGATCATGTAGGTGTCTCCCGACCTTTGAGGGGTGTTCTGTTTTCGCCCTCAGGGTTTCGTTCAAACAGGGGGGTGGGCCTTAGGAGGCGACCACCTCCCAGCGTTTCGTCTTGGACTTCGGCGCACATTCCTGGATGCGCACGGTGTCGCCCACGTTGAAGGTGCCGATCTCGTCATGAGCGCGGTATTTCTTGGTGGAACGGACAGTCTTGTGCAGCAGCGGGTGCTTGTAGCGGCGCTCGACAGTCACGGTAACGGTCTGGGCGTTGGCCGTGGAGGTCACGGTGCCTTGCAGGATACGCTTGGGCATGTGGTTACTCCTCGGTCGCGGCGGCAGCCGCCTTCTGGTTCAGGATCGTCTTCACACGGGCCACGTCACGCTTGACCTGGCGCATGCGCGCGGTGTTCTCGAGCTGGCCGGTGGCCTGCTGGAAGCGGAGGTTGAAGGCCTCCTTCTTGAGATCGACAAGAGACGTGCGGAGCTCGTCCGGCGTCTTGTCACGCAGTTCGCTGGCGTTCATCGCCTATTCCTTTCAACATCACCGGAGAGCCCCCCATCGTTCGTACGAGGGTCACCCTGATTCCCGGTGGAGTACGTGGATGAGGGGCGCAAATACGTGAGAGCCCCCCACTTGGCAAGCCCCTTAAGGGTTTGGCGCCCTGAGTGGCGACAGGTGGCCGTCGGGGAAGGCCAGAAATTCGGAAAATTATGGAACGGCCCCGTGATCTGCCCGTTGGTTGGTCAAACGAGCAACAAAGGAGCTGAACGAAATGAAACGTCTTTTCGCAAGCACCCTCGCCCTTACCGTCGCCGCCACCGGCGCTTTCGCCCAGGACATGATGAGCCTGGAAGATCAGTCGGCCATGCTGGCTGACCGCGACAACCTGATCCGCACCCGTGATATCACGGGCGGCGACATCTACACCTTCAACGAAGCCAACGACGAAGGCTGGGACGCGACCACCGTCTATGACGGCGTCGGCGCCGACTGGAACGAGATCGGTGAGATCGAAGACCTCATCCTTTCCCGTGACGGCCAGCTTATCGGCATCGTGGCCGAAGTCGGCGGTTTCCTCGACATCGCTGACAAGCATGTCGTGATCCCGCTGGGTGACGTCAGCCTCGTGGCGGTCGACGACCGTGAATATGCCTACGTGACGCGTTATAACGAAGAGCAACTCGAAGAGCTCGAAGACGTCGACGAAGGCTGGTGGGACTAACCCGCAGGGTTAATTCCAACACCTCTAATGCGGCCCCTCGGGGCCGCATTTTTCATGCGCGCCGCTGCCCCGCCGCCTGTCAGCCCCAGCGGTAGTTGAAGCTCACCGAGATGCGCTCTTCCTCGGCCATGTTCATGGGCACCTCGTGGCGCAGCCAGCTTTCCCACAGCAGCACCTCGCCCACCTCGGGCTTCTCGTAGATGAACTGGCGCAACTCTTCGGCCACGCCCTTCTTGCGCGAAGGGGCCGCCATCATCATCGGCAGGCGCGGGTCTTCCAGCTTCAGCGCGCTCGTGCCGCCCGGCATGGCTACGTAAGTGGTGCCAGATATCACCGAATGCGGGTGGATGTGGCTGCCATGCGTGCCGCCCTCGGGCAGGATGTTGATCCATAGATCTTCCAGTACCAGCGGCTTCTCTTCCAGATCGAAGCCCAGATGCTCGGCAAATGCCGCCACATGCGCATCGAGCGACGTGACGAGCTGGCCGAAGATGTCGAACCGCCAGGGCAGATCGGTCAGCGACGCATAGGAGGTGTAACCGGGGTAGCCGTTCGCCTCGCACCATTCCTGGCCCGCCTCGTCATCGTCGGCGATGGACAGGCACGACGCCTCCAGCTCGGCAGCGTCGATAGGCGCGCCATGCTCAGAGAGGGTGGAGCGGTAGAGCGGGGTCACGAAGAGATTGCGGATGTTTGCCATGGCGTCTCTCTAGCCGGGGCCGTTGCGCTTGGCGAGGCCCTACCCTTCCGAGGCTTTGGCCATCTCCTTGGAGAATTGCTTGCGCAGATCTTTCCGCAGCAGCGCCGCCCGCTGCCGCCTTGCCTCGCCATCTGTCAGCACCTTCAGTTCAGGCACCTCCACCGGGCGGCCATCGTCATCGACGGCGACCATGGTGAAGTAGCACGAGTTGGTGTGCCGGCTGCGGCCGGAGCGGATGTCTTCCGCCTCAACGCGGATGCCAACCTCCATCGAGGTGCGGCCGGCATGGTTGATGCTCGCCTTGAAGGTGACGAGCTCGCCAACGTTGATGGGCTCCTTGAACACCACCTGGTCGACCGAGAGCGTCACCGCATAGCGCTGCGAGAAGCGCGAGGCGCAGGAGAAGGCCACCCTGTCGAGCAGGTTGAGCAGCGCGCCGCCATGCACCTTGCCCGAGAAATTCGCCATGTCGGGCGTCATCAGCTCGGTCATCTCTAGCTTGCGGGAGTCCATCGGCATCTCATGGGTTTGGGCACTGGCACTCGGCGACTTAAAGATGGCAGTTGCCGCCAAGTCTACGCCGCGCAAACGAAAACCCCGCCGTTTCCGGCGGGGCCCTCAAATTTCAGGCGATCGAACCGGAATTACCAGTCTTCGCGCATCACCGTCTTGGTCTTGATCGGCAGCTTCATCGCGGCCAGGCGCAGCGCCTCGCGGGCGATGTCCTCGGCGACGCCGTCGATCTCGAACATGATCCGGCCGGGCTTCACTTTGGCAGCCCAGAAGTCCACCGAGCCTTTACCTTTACCCATCCGAACTTCGGTGGGCTTGGACGACACGGCGACATCCGGGAAGATCCGGATCCAGACACGGCCCTGGCGCTTCATGTGGCGCGTCAGGGCACGGCGGGCGGCTTCGATCTGCCGGGCGGTGACCCGCTCGGGCTCAAGCGCTTTCAGGCCGAAGGTGCCGAAGTTCAGGGCGCTGCCGCCCTTGGCTTCGCCGTGGATACGGCCCTTGAATTGCTTGCGGAATTTTGTGCGCTTCGGTTGCAGCATCTCTTATCCCCCTTACCGGTCGCCGCGGCCGTGAGGCCGGGCACCGCGCGGAACGGAGCTGTCCTGCAGTTCCTGCGCCTTGCGGTCGCGGGCCTGCGGGTCGTGCTCCATGATCTCGCCTTTGAAGATCCACACCTTGATGCCGATGATGCCGTAGGGCGTCATCGCTTCGGACAGGGCGTAGTCGATGTCGGCGCGAAGGGTGTGCAGGGGCACGCGGCCCTCGCGGTACCATTCCGTCCGGGCAATCTCGGCACCGCCAAGACGGCCCGCGAGGTTGATCCGGATGCCGAGGGCGCCCATGCGCATCGCGTTCTGCACCGCACGCTTCATGGCGCGGCGGAAGCCGACCCGGCGCTCGAGCTGCTGGGCGATGCTCTCGCCAACCAGCGCGGCGTCGAGTTCCGGCTTGCGGACTTCGACGATGTTCAGGTGCAGTTCACTGTCCGTCAGATTGGCCAGCTTCTTGCGCAGCACCTCGATATCGGCGCCTTTCTTGCCGATGATCACACCCGGGCGGGCGGCGTGGATCGTGACGCGGCACTTGCGGTGCGGACGCTCGATGATCACGCGGGAGATGCCGGCCTGCTTGGCTTCCTTCTTGATGAACTCCTTGATGCGGATGTCTTCAAGAAGGAGGTCGCCGAAATCCTTGGTATTCGCATACCAGCGGCTGTCCCAGGTCCGGTTGACCTGAAGACGCATGCCGACGGGATTGACCTTGTTACCCATTATGCTTGCTCCTCGACCTGACGGACCTTGATGGTGAGCTCAGAGAACGGCTTCATGATCTTGCCGTACCGGCCACGGGCCCGCGGACGGCCGCGCTTCATGACCAGGTTCTTGCCCACATAGGCCTCGGCGACGACGAGATCGTCGACATCCAGGTTGTGGTTGTTTTCAGCGTTGGCGATAGCCGACTGCAGGCACTTCTTGACGTCCTGCGCGACGCGCCGCTTCGAGAAGGTGAGATCGGCCAGAGCCGTTTCAACCTTCTTGCCGCGGATCAGACCGGCAACGAGATTCAGCTTCTGCGGCGAGGTCCGAAGCATGCGCAGTTTCGCCATTGCTTCGTTATCGGCCACGCGGCGGGGGTTCTTTTCCTTGCCCATGACTTATTTCCGCTTCGCTTTTTTGTCGGCGGCGTGACCGTAATAGGTCCGCGTCGGCGCGTATTCACCGAACTTCTGGCCGATCATGTCCTCGGAGACGTTCACCGGGATATGCTTGTGGCCATTGTAGACACCGAAGGTGAGGCCCACGAACTGGGGCAGGATGGTCGAACGGCGCGACCAGATCTTGATGACTTCGTTGCGCCCGCCTTCGCGCGACTTCTCGGCCTTCTTCAGGACGTAGGAGTCGACGAACGGGCCTTTCCAAACAGAACGTGCCATGGATTAGCGGCCTTTCCTGGCGTGACGCGAGCGTACGATGAGCTTCGACGACGCCTTCTTGCGGTTGCGCGTGCGGTTGCCTTTGGTGCCCTTGCCCCACGGAGTAACCGGGTGGCGGCCACCGGAGGTGCGGCCTTCACCACCACCGTGCGGGTGGTCGATCGGGTTCATCGCGACACCGCGGACGGAGGGACGCACGCCCATGTGGCGCACGCGGCCGGCCTTGCCGAGATCCTGGTTGGAATTGTCGGGGTTCGACACGGCACCGACGGTGGCCATGCATTCCTGACGCACCAGGCGAAGTTCACCCGACGAGAGGCGCAGCTGAGCGTAGCCGCCCTGACGGCCCACGAACTGGGCGTAGGTGCCGGCGGCGCGGGCGATCTGGCCGCCTTTACCGGGCTTCAGCTCGACATTGTGGACGATCGTGCCGATCGGCAGGCCCGAGAAGGGCATCGCGTTGCCCGGCTTGATGTCGACCTTCGCGCCAGCGTAGATCTTGTCGCCCACCGCCAGCCGCTGAGGGGCCAGGATGTAGGCGCGTTCGCCGTCTTCGTACTGGATCAGCGCGATGAAGGCGGTGCGGTTCGGGTCGTATTCGATCCGGGCCACGACGGCCGCCATGTCATGCTTGGTGCGTTTGAAATCGACGATGCGATAGAGGCGCTTTGCCCCGCCGCCTTTGCGGCGCATCGTGATCCGGCCGGTGTTGTTCCGGCCGCCGTTCTTCGTCAGACCTTCGGTCAGCGCCTTGACGGGGCGCCCTTTCCAAAGCTCTGAACGGTCGATCAGCACCAGCCCGCGCTGGCCCGGCGTCGTCGGCTTATACGACTTGAGTGCCATGCTTTCTGTCTTCCGTTGCTGTGCAGGCCGTTGTCCGGCAGGTGACCGGGGCCTGTCTGTGATGAAGGGCCCCGAAGGTCCCAAGTTTAGGGCCCCGAAGGTCCCCGATGCCATTGCTCGGCTGAGCAAAAACGAAGCCCCGGACGAATCCGGGGCCTCGCGGATGGCCTCCCTTAAGGGAGATGCACCATCTGGTCAAGCGGCGCCCCGCCTGCCCTGAATCAGCCCCGTGCGGCCGCCGAATAGTTCACCATTGACAGAACTATCCGTCTCGGTATTAGTTCACCACATGGAAAACAATCAGACCGACCTCGACACCATCTTCCAGGCCCTCGCCGATCCGACCCGGCGGGCCGTGGTACAGCGGCTGGGGGAAGGCTCGGCCACGGTCAGCGACCTCGCCGCGCCCTTCCAGATGGGCCTGCCCGCCTTCCTCAAGCACATCGCTGTTCTCGAGGCCGCCGGGCTCGTCACCTCGATCAAGGTCGGCCGCGTGCGCACCTGCACGCTGGAGGAAGCCAAGCTGGCAGCGGCGGAGGGATGGTTTCAGCACCAGCGAGAGCAATGGAAAGCCCGCTACGAGCAGCTCGACGCGCTGCTGGACACCCTCAAGGCAAGGAAGAAAAGATGAGCCCCTCGCTGCGCTACGAAATCACCCCCGACCTGGAGAACGCCACCATCATTATGGTGCGTGAGTTCAACGCCCCGCGCTCGCTGGTCTGGGAGTGCTACACGACCGCCGACCTGCTCGACCGCTGGTACGCCCCGAAACCCCTCACTGCCCGCACGAAGCACATGGACTTCCGGGAGGGCGGCTACTGGCTCTTCGCCATGATCACGCCTGAGGGGCAGGAATACTGGAGCCGGCAGGACTACCAGGCCATCCAGCCGACCGAGAGCATCACCCTGCTCGACGCCTTCAGCGATGCCGAGGCCAGCATCGACCCCGACCTGCCCCGTGCCACGGTGGAGATGCACTTCGCCCCGGCAGAGGACGGGTGCGTGGTGACCTCTGTCACCCGCTATCCGTCAAAGGACGACCTTCAAAAGGTCATCGACATGGGCATGGAGGCCGGCATGGCCTCGACCCTCGAGCGGCTCGACGAGCTGCTCGCCACGCTCACCGAGAAGGACGCGCAATGACAGCCCCGACCATCACCATCGACACCCTCGTCCCCGCCCCGCCCGAGACGGCCTGGGAGGCCTATGTCGAGCCGGAGCACATCACCCAGTGGAACTTCGCCAACGACGAGTGGTGCTGCCCCTCTGCCAGCAACGAGCTTCGCCCCGGCGGGCGCTATGTCGCCCGGATGGAGGCCAAGGACGGCTCCATGGGCTTCGACTTCGAGGGGACCTACGATTCCGTCACGCCCGGCAATGGCTACGTCATGACGATGAGCGACGGCCGCAAGATGGAGACGCACTTCCGCCCCGAGGGGACCGGCACGCGGGTGACAGTCGCCTTCGAAGCAGAGAGCGAGAACTCCGCCGAGATGCAGCGGGCCGGCTGGCAGGCGATCCTCGACAATTACAAGGCGCATGTCGCCTCTCTGTGAGGTCAGCAAACCGCAAACGCAAAAGGCCCCCGCTCTCGCGGGGGCCTTTCGTTTGGCTTGTGACTGGCTCAGAGGCCGGTCGAGACGTCGATCGTGTTGCCCTCAGCGAGGGTGACATAGGCCTTTTTCACGTCTTTGCGCGTGCCGAGCTGGCCGCGGAAACGCTTGACCTTGCCTTTGGTGATCGAAGTGTTCACCCCGGTCACCTTCACGCCAAAGAGCTCTTCGACAGCTTCTTTGATCATCGGCTTCGTCGCGGCGATATCCACCTCGAAGACAACGGCGTTGGCTTCAGAAGCCATCGTCGCTTTCTCGGTGATGATCGGCGAACGGATCACGTCGTAATGGTCTGCCTTGGCACTCATTTCAGGCGAGCCTCCAGAGCTTCGACCCCCGCCTTCGTCAGCACCAGGGTGCCCGAACGCAGGATGTCATAGACGTTGGCGCCCATCGAGGGCAGCACGTCCAGGTTTGCGATGTTGGCCGCAGCGCGGGCGAAGCCCTCGTTGACGTCGGCGCCGTCGATCACCAGCGGCTTGTTCCAGCCGAGCTGCTTGACCGATTTGGCCAGGATGCTCGTCTTGGCGTCAGCCAGTTCGGCGGTGTCGATGATCACCAGCTCGCCCGCTTTCAGCTTGGACGACAGCGCATGGCGCAGGCCCAGCTTGCGGAACTTCTTGGTCAGCTCGTGCTCGTGGCTGCGCGGCGTCGGGCCCTTGTAGGTACCACCGTGACGGAAGATCGGCGCCTTCTTCGAGCCGTGGCGAGCGCCGCCCGTGCCCTTCTGGCGATAGATCTTCTTCGTCGAGTAGCTCACATCGGAGCGCCCCAGCGTCGCGTGGGTGCCCTGCTGGGCGCGGGCACGCTGCCAGCGCACAACGCGGTGCAGGATGTCGGCCCGCGGCTCCAGCCCGAAGATCTCGTCGGCGAGATCGACGGAGCCGGCGCTCTTGCCGTCGAGATTGATGGCATCAGCTTTCATTGGACTCGTCTCCTTCCGACTTGATGTCGGCCTCGGCCTCCTTCAGCGCTGCTTCTTCGGCAGCGGCCTGCTCGGCGGCGAGACGTTCGGTTTCGGCGGCCTCCTCGGCAGCAGCCTGCTCGGCGGCTTCAGCAGCCACACGCTCGGCTTCGGCCTTGGCGCTCTTCAGGGCGGCGGGGTAGATCAGGTTTTCCGGCAGCGGCTTTTTCACCGCGTCCTTCACCGTCACCCAGCTGCCTTTGACGCCGGGAACGGCGCCTTTCACCATGATGAGCCCGCGGTCGCTGTCGGTCTTCACGACCTGCAGGTTCTGCGTCGTCACGCGGGCAGCGCCCATGTGACCGGCCATCTTCTTGCCCTTGAACACCTTGCCCGGGTCCTGGCACTGGCCAGTCGAACCGTGCGAGCGGTGCGAGATCGACACACCGTGCGTGGCACGCAGACCGCCGAAGTTGTGGCGCTTCATCGCACCGGCAAAGCCCTTACCGGTGGAGGTGCCGCACACGTCGACGAACTGGCCGGCGAAGTAATGGTCGGCAATGATTTCCTCGCCCACCTCGATGAGGTTCTCGGGGGCAACACGGAATTCAGCCACCTTGCGCTTCGGCTCGACCTTGGCGGCCGAGAAATGGCCGCGCATGGCGCGCGTGGTGTTCTTGGCCTTGGCGGTGCCGGCGCCGAGCTGAACGGCGGCATAGCCGTCGCGCTCGAGCGTGCGGGTCGCCACGACCTGCAGGTTATCAAGTTGAAGCACGGTGACGGGCACCTGCTTGCCATCTTCAAGGAAGAGCCGGGTCATGCCGACCTTCTTTGCGATCACGCCTGAACGCAACATCGGGGTACCCTCCTTAAACCTTGATCTCGACGTCCACGCCGGCGGCGAGGTCGAGCTTCATCAGCGCGTCCACCGTCTGCGGGGTCGGGTCCACGATATCGAGCAGCCGCTTGTGGGTGCGGATCTCGAACTGGTCGCGGCTCTTCTTGTCGATATGCGGGCCACGGAGAACCGTGAACTTCTCGATCTTGTTCGGCAGCGGGATCGGGCCCCGCACGGAAGCACCGGTGCGCTTGGCGGTCTGCACGATCTCATGCGTCGAGGCATCGAGCACGCGATAGTCGAACGCCTTGAGCCGGATGCGAATGTTTTGGCTTTGAGCGGCCATTTTGCTTGCCCTTCGCGGCTTGGTCTACCCGAGAGGTGGACGGCACGGGATTGTGCGGCCCACATCGGTGCTTGTTCTTGATGCCCGGCCTGCCCCCGTTACCCGGGTTGTGGCAGGCCGGACCTGTCCCTCTTTGCGAGAGGCTTAGGCGAGGATCTTCGAGACCACGCCGGAGCCGACGGTGCGGCCGCCTTCACGGATGGCGAAGCGCAGGCCCTCTTCCATGGCGATCGGGTAGATCAGCTCGGCCGACAGCTTCAGGTTG